>CAVVGF010000039.1:0-43751 GCA_963747705.1 uncultured Actinomycetes bacterium
CACCCTCGGCGGCCGCGGCCCGGATGGCCCGCGCCGTCGCCGAGGACTCCGGCGCGGTCATGCCGGTGTGCGCCTGGGTGGATGGCGAGTACGGCATCAGCGGCGTCTACCTCGGCGTGGAGGCTGAGGTCGGCGCGGGCGGGGTGCGCCGCGTGGTCGAGCGGGACCTGACCGAGACGGAGCGGGCCGCGCTGGGCCAGGCGGCCGAGGCCGTCCGGGCCAAGCAGGCCGACGTTGGCAGCCTGTAGCCAGCCCAGCTAAGGCTGGGCCCGGCCCTCCGCCGCCAGGCGGCGGAGGGCCAGTTCGGCCAGCAGCGCGGTGCCGTCGGCCAGCACCGCGTCGTCGAACACCGCGTCCGCGGCGTGGTTGGCCGGCGCGCTGCCCTCGTCCCGGCCGGCCGGGCAGGCGCCCAGCATGATGAACGCGCCCGGCACCTCCTCCAGCACGAAGGAGAAATCCTCCGCCCCGGGCAGCGGGTGCTCCTGGGCCACCATCCGGCCACGGCCGAACACGTCCGCCACCGTCTGGCCGGCGAACGTGACCTCGGCCGTGTCGTTGACCGTGACCGGGTACCCGTCCAGGTACTCCGCGCTGGCCTGCAGGCCGTAGCCGCTGGCGATGTCGGCGATCAGCCGCAGGCTTTCCGCCCGCACCCGGCTGCGGGCCGCCGCCGAGAACGAGCGCACCGTGGCCAGGAAGTGCGCCTCGTCCGGGATGACGTTGTCGGTGGTGCCGGCGTGGAAACTGCCGACCGTGATCACTACCGGGTCGAACACGTCGAACCGCCGGGTCACCAGCGTCTGCAGCGCGGTGACCATCTCGCACGCGGCCGGGATGGGGTCGGCGGCCAGGTGCGGCTGGGAGGCGTGCCCGCCGTGCCCGCGCACGGTCACGTCCAGCACGTCGGCGGCGGCCATCATCGAGCCCGGCCGGGTGGCGAACCGGCCGTGGCCGAACTGGGCCGACGAGACGTGCAGCGCGTAGGCGGCCACCGGGCGGTCACCGGCCGCGTCGAGTACCCCTTCGCTGATCATGTACCGCGCGCCGCCATGCCCCTCCTCCCCCGGCTGGAACATGAAGATCACGTTTCCCGGCAGCTCGCGCTGCCGGGCGGACAGGATCCGGGCCGCCCCGGCCAGCATGGCGGTGTGCAGGTCGTGCCCGCAGGCGTGCATCACGCCGGTCACCGCGGAGGCGTAGCCCAGACCGGTCCGCTCGGTGATCGGCAGCGCGTCCATGTCGCCGCGCAGCAGCACGGTTGCCCCGGGCTGCCCGCCGCGCAGCACCGCCGTCACCGAGGTGAGCGCCCGGCCCAGAGTGAGTTCGAGCGGCAGGCCGTCCAGCGCGCCGAGCACCTTCTGCTGGGTCTGCGGCAGGTCCAGGCCGATCTCCGGCTCGCGGTGGATCTGGTGCCGCAGCTCAGCCACGTCCGCCGCGATCGCGGCGGCGTCCGCGCGGACCGATCCAGCCGGCCCCGTGTCAGCAGGCCCCGTGTCAGCAGGCCCCGTGCCGTCCGGGAGCGAAGCCATGCCGGTCACCACACCCGCTGCGCGCTGGCCGACGGGGGAGCGGCCAGGAACCCGGGCGGTGGCCAGCCGCGGCCGGCGAACGCGGCGCACACCGCGTCGCGCACCCCGGCGGAGTCCGCCGGGACCAGGGCGAGCACCGACCCGCCGAACCCGCCGCCCATCATCCGCGCGCCGAGCGCGCCCGCCGCTACCGCCACGTCCACTGTCACATCCGCCTCCGGCCAGGAGATCTCGAAATCGTCGCGCAGCGAGGCGTGCGACTCGTTGAGCAGCCGCCCGCCCTCCGCCACCGCACCGCTGCGCAGCAGCGCGGCCATGGCCAGCACCCGCTGGTTCTCGGTGACCACGTGCCGGGCCCGGCGTAGCAGCACCGGGTCGGTCAGCCCGGCCAGCCCGGCGGTGTCCGGGACGTCCCGCAGCGACCGCACACCGAGCGCCCGGGCCGCCTCCTCGCATTCGATGTGCCGGGCCGCGTAGCCGCTCTCGGTCAGCCGGTGCTCGGCCCGGGTGTCGATGATCAGCAGGGCCAGCCCGGCGGCGGCCGGGTTGAGCGGCACGTTGTCCGACTCGCCGCTGCGGCAGTCCAGCAGCAGGGCATGCCCGGCCTGGCAGAGCAGCACGGCGGACTGGTCCATGATCCCGGTCGGCACGCCGACGAACTCGTTCTCGGCCCGGCGGGCCAGCGCGGCCAGTTCCGGCCGCGGCACCGGCAGCCCGGCTAGCTGGGTCAGTGCCAGCGCGACCGCGCACTCCAGCGCGGCCGACGAGGACAGCCCGGCGCCCTGCGGCAGGTCGGAGTCGATGGCTATCCGCGCCCCGGGCAGCTGGTAGCCCGCCTCGCCCAGCGCCCACACCACGCCGGCCGGATAGGCGGCCCACCCGTCGACGCTGCCCGGCGCCAGGCCGGCCACCGGGATGGTGACCGTACCAGTGCCCACCTGCCGCGAACTAAGCTCCACAACGCCAGTGCCCGCCGCCGTGGCTGCGGCCAGGGTGCCCCGGTCCAGCGCGAACGGGAACACAAAGCCGTCGTTGTAGTCGGTGTGCTCACCGATCAGGTTGGCCCGGCCGGGTGCCCGCCAGACCCCGGCCGCCGGGTGGCCGAACTCGGCCTGGAACCACTGCGCGACCTGATCCGCACTGGCCAGCGCGGTCACCGGGGCTGGCCCGCCGCGGTCATCGCCTGGGTGAACGTCCACGCGTCGCGGACCATGGCGGGCAGGTCACGCTCGGGCCGCCAGCCCAGCTCGGTCCTGATCCGCTCCGACGATGCCACCAGCACCGCCGGATCACCGGCCCGCCGCGGCGTCACCCGGACCGGGATGTCCACCCCGGTCACCCGCTGGCACTCGGCCAGTACCTCGCGGTTGGAGAAGCCGGCCTCGCTGCCCAGGTTGTACACCCGGTGCGTACCGGGCTGGCTGGCCTGCAGCGCCCGCAGGTGGGCCACGGCCAGGTCGGCCACGTGGATGTAGTCCCGGATGCAGGTGCCGTCCGGGGTGGGGTAGTCGTCGCCGAACAGCTCGACCTGGCCCCCCGCGCCGCTGGCGATGGCAGTGGCCACCGCGAGGACGTTAGGAATGAGATGGGTTTCGGGGTTGTGCCGTTCGCCCAGCCATCCCCCGGCTGCCTGCGGGTGCGCCCCGGCCACGTTGAAGTAGCGCAGGCTGACCGCGCCGATGCCACGCAGCCGGCTGTACTCGCCCAGAGCGGTGTCCACGGCCAGCTTCGACGCCCCGTACGGGCTGGTCGGCCGGGGCGGGTCGGTCTCGGCCACCGGGACCCGCTCCGGCTCGCCGTACACCGCGGCGGTGGACGAGAACACGATCCGGCTGGTCCCGTGGTCCCGCATCGCGTCCAGCAGGGCGAGCGTCCCGCCCAGATTGTTCTCCCAGTACAGGGTGGGCTTGGCCACGGACTCGCCGACCAGTGACTTGGCCGCGAAGTGCAGGACCGCGTCCACGCCCCCGGCCAGCAGCGGCCCGGCGTCCCTGATGCTGCCGCGGACGAACGTGGCCCCCGCGGGCACCGCGTCCTGGTGCCCGGTGGACAGGTCGTCCAGCACCGTGACCTGGTGCCCCTCGGCCACCAGCAGCGCGCCAACGACGCTGCCGATGTACCCGGCGCCGCCGGTGACCAGCAGTTTCACCGGGCCTCCCGGAGGCGCTGCGCCGCCTCCTCGGGCAGGATGTCGCCGATCCACACTCCCATGCCTGACTCCGTTCCCGCGAGGTACTTCAGCTTGCCAGGTGCCCGGCGGACCGACAGTACCTGGAGGTGCAGGCCGAACTCGGCGGCGCCGGGCACTTCGCGCACCGGCGCCTGGTGCCAGGCCGCGATGTAGGGCAGCGGCATGTCGAACAGGGCGTCCATCCGGCGCAGCACGTCCAGGTAGATGTCGCAGAACGCGGTACGGGCCGGGTCACTCAGCGCCGGGATGTCCGGCACCCGCTGGGCCGGGAACAGCCACACCTCGTACGGCCACCGCGCGGCGGCGGGCACGAACGCGGTCCAGTGCTCGTTGCGGGCGACGATCCGGGTGCCCGCCGCGATCTCTCCTTCGACCAGGTCGTCGAAGAGGTTCCGGCCGGTCCGGCCGGTGTACCCGGCCGCCTGGGCCAGCATGGTGGCCGTCCGCGGGGTGACGAACGGGAAGCCGTAGATCTGCCCGTGCGGATGGTGCAGCGTGACGCCGATCTCCTCGCCGCGGTTCTCGAAGCAGTAGACCTGGGTGATCCCGTCCATCGCGTTCAGCGCCGCGGTCCGGTCCGCCCAGGCCTCCACCACGGTCCGGGCCCGCCGCGGGCTCAGCTTGGCGAACGACCCGTCGTGGTCGGAGGTGAAGCAGACCACCTCGCAGCGGCCGTAGCCAGCCTGGGGGGCCACACCGCCGTATTCCAGCAGGCCGCCGGGGTCGAGGGGCGCCGCGCCGGCCACGGGGGCCGCCGCTGGCGGTGGCCAGTGGCCCGCGCCGCGCAGCGACGGGAACCGGTTCTCGAACACCACGACGTCGTAGTCCGGCGCGGGGATCTCGGTCGGCCGCCCGGGGCGGGACGGGTCCAGCGGGCACTGATCGGTGGGCGGCAGGAATGTCCGGTCCTGCCGCTGGGCCGCGATGACCACCCACTCGCCGCGCAGCGGGTCCCAGCGCAGCCCGCCGTCGGCCGCCGTGCCGGTCTCCGGCGGCGCACCGTAGCCCGGCTCCGGCGGGAGAGGCCTGGTGTCGGGCACGGCCGCCCGCCCGGAGTCAGGATCCTCATCAAAGTAGATGATGTCCCGCCCGTCGGCGAGCTTGGCGCTGCTTTTCCATACCTCAGGGCTCACGGGACCCATACGCTATCTGCCCCAGCTCTGGTTTCCCATCTGGTCCCCCCGGGTAATGCCCGGTGACCGGGTAGGAAGACTGCTTAGACTGTGCGGACACGGAGGTCAGGGGTCAGCACGTGAGCCAGGTTGGCTGGGACATCGTCGTTGTCCTGCTCATCGTGCTCGTCAACGGGGTGTTCGCGGGCGCGGAGATGGCCCTGGTGTCACTGCGGGAGGGCCAGATCCGGGCCCTCGCCCATCGGGGCAAGCGCGGCCAGCGGGCGGCCAATCTGGCCCAGGACCCGAACCGGTTCCTGTCCGCGGTGCAGATCGGGGTGACGGTCGCCACCCTGCTGTCCGGCGCGTTCGGCGAGGCCACGCTGTCCGGGCACCTGAAGTCGGCCCTGATCCAGCACAACGTGGCGTCCGGGGTGGCGTCCGTGGTGTCGCTCATCGTGGTCACCGTGCTGATCTCCTATTTCACCCTGGTGCTCGGCGAGCTGGCGCCCAAGCGGCTCGCGCTGCAGCGGACCCAGCAGGTGTCAATGGTCGTCGCGCCGACCCTGGACCGGTTCTCGATGCTGGCCCGGCCGCTGGTCTGGCTGCTGTCCCGGTCCACCAACGTGATCGTCCGGCTGCTCGGCGGCGACCCGCGGCAGGGCCGGGGGGTGATGACCGAGGAGGAACTGCACGACCTGGTGGCCGGCGCCCAGGCGCTCAGCGCCGACGAGCGGCACATCGTGGGTGAGGTGTTCGACGCCGGGAAACGGCAGCTCCGCGAGGTGCTGGTGCCGCGGACCGAGGTGGGGTTCCTGCCCGCCGACATGCCGCTGCGCGAGGCCGCGGCCGTGGTGGCCAAGGAGCCGTACTCCCGGTTCCCGGTCTACCAGGAGTCCTACGACGACGTGATCGGCTTCATCCACGTCCGGGACCTGATCGATCCCGAGCTGACCAGCCGCCAGCTGACCGTGGGCGAGATCTACCGGCCGGTGAAGCTGCTGCCGATCAGCAAGACGGTGCTGTCCGCGCTGGCCGAGATGCGCCGGGACCGGGCGCATCTGGCCATCGTGATGGACGAGTACGGCGGCACGGCCGGCATCGTCACCCTGGAGGACCTGGTCGAGGAGCTGGTCGGGGACATTCAGGACGAATATGACGTGGACCAGGGCCAGCCCAAGCAGCTGCGCGGCGGCGCCATCGAGGTGGATGGCCTGCTGAACCTGGACGAGTTCGCCGAGCAGACCGGCATCGTGCTGCCCGAAGGGCCCTATGAGACGGTGGCCGGCTACGTGCTGGCCACCCTGGGCCAGCTGCCCACCGACCACGAGAAGGTCGAGGTGGCCGGGCACGTGCTGACCGTGCTGCAGATGGACGGCCGCCGTATCGCCCGGGTCCGGGTCAACCCGCTCGCCCCCCAGCCCACCGAGGCAGCACCAGCCCCGCCACCCCTCCCCTCACAAATCTCCGCACCCCCACCACCGGCCTCGGCTCAGGCCCAGCCCCCACCACCGGCCGCCTCCGCATCCCCCCCGGCTACCCCCGCCCCCCCGTCGCCCGCCGACCCGGCCACCTCACCCCCCACTGCCCCAGCGGCCTCTCCCGCACCAGCCGCCCCACCTCCGCCCCCAAGCCCGTCCCGGTCCAAATCGTGATCATGACTTCAGTGCTACTAGATTCGCACTGAAGTCATGATCACGAACCGGGGAGCTGGGGCCGGGAGCTGGGGCGGGGGAACTAGACTGGCCGGGTCTTGGGGGTCCAGGGAAGGGGAACGGTGCAGGCCAGTACGGACTTCGACACCGTCCTCGTGGTCAACTTCGGCGCCCAGTACGCCCAGCTGATCGCGCGCCGGGTGCGGGAGTGCCAGGTCTACTCGGAGATCGTGCCGAGCACCATGCCCGCCGCCGAGATCCTGGCCCGCAAGCCTGCCGCGATCATCCTGTCCGGCGGCCCGGCCTCGGTGTACGCCCCGGGCGCGCCGCCGCTGCCGGGCGGGGTTGACCTACTCCAGGCCGGCATCCCGGTGCTCGGCATCTGCTACGGATTCCAGCTCATGGTGGCCGGCCTGGGTGGCGTGGTCGCGCACACCGGGTCCGGCGAGTACGGCGCCACCCGGCTCGGCCTGGTGCCCGGCGGCCAGTTGCTGGCCGCGCTGTCCGATCATCAGCAGGTCTGGATGTCACACGGGGACACGGCCACCGCGGCCCCGCCGGGCTTCGCGGTCACCGCGCGCACCGCGGCCACCCCGGCGGCCGCGGTCGAGGACCCGGACCGCCGGCTCTACGGAGTCCAGTTCCACCCCGAGGTCATGCACACCGAGCACGGCACCGCGCTGCTCCGCCGGTTCCTCGAGCTGGCCGGCTGCCGCCCCACCTGGACCATGGGCAGCATCATCGACGAGCAGGTGGAGCGGATCCGGCACCAGGTCGGCCCGGCCGGGGCCATCTGCGGGCTGTCCGGCGGGGTGGACTCGGCGGTCGCCGCGGCCATCGTGCAGCGGGCCATCGGCACCCAGCTGACCTGCGTTTTCGTGGACCACGGGCTGCTACGCCGGGGTGAGGCGCAGCAGGTTGAGAAGGACTTCGTCGCCGCCACCGGGGTGGACCTGAAGGTGGTCGACGCGGCGCCGACGTTCCTGGCCGCGCTGGCCGGGGTGACCGACCCGGAAGACAAGCGCAAGATCATTGGCCGCGAGTTCATCCGGGCCTTCGAGCGGGCCGCCCGGGAGATCGCCGCCGACGCGGGCAGCCACGGCAGCACGGTCGAGTTCCTGGTCCAGGGCACCCTGTACCCGGACGTGGTCGAGTCGGGCGGTGGGACCGGCGCGGCCAACATCAAGTCGCACCACAACGTCGGCGGGCTGCCCAGCGACCTGAGCTTCCAGCTCGTCGAGCCGCTGCGCGCGCTGTTCAAGGACGAGGTGCGCCGGGTCGGCGAGACGCTCGGGCTGCCCCCGGAGATCGTCTGGCGCCAGCCGTTCCCCGGGCCCGGGCTGGCTATCCGCATCGTCGGCGAGGTCACCGCGGAGCGGCTGCGCATCGTGTCCGCCGCCGACGCGATCGTCCGCGAGGAGCTGTCCGCGGCCGGCCTGGACCGGGAGATCTGGCAGTGCCCGGTGGTGCTGCTGGCCGACGTCCGCTCGGTCGGCGTCCAGGGCGACGGGCGCAGCTACGGCTACCCAGTGGTCCTACGCCCGGTGACCAGTGAAGACGCGATGACGGCCGACTGGGCCCGGCTGCCCGGCGAGCTGCTGGCCCGGATCTCCACCCGGATCACCAACGAGGTCCCGGAGATCAACCGGGTGGTGCTGGACATCACCAGCAAGCCTCCCGGCACCATCGAGTGGGAGTGACCCGCTAACCGTCGGTAGGCGCTGCTTCACTGGCACCCATGTCCTTATGGAGGCACTATGAGTGTTGTGAGCATCGACCAAGCGTGGCCCGCCGCCGGGCAGCCGTTCACCATCGCGGAACTGGACCGGATGCCGCATGACGGCCGCCGGTACGAGTTGCTCGATGGTGTGCTGGTCGTGAGCCCACGGCCAACCACCGTCCACCAGGTCGCCGCCTACCGGATTGCCGCAGCGCTCGGCGCGGCCTGCCCGGCGGAATGGCAGGTTGTTCCCGAGCCCGCCCTGGTGCTCTCGCCCCAAACCGAGTTCGACCCGGACGTGGTCGTCAGCCCGCTCGTCGATCTTGGCGGAGCTAAGATCGCTCGGCCGCCCCTGCTCGTAGTGGAGATCCGGTCACCGAGCACGGCGCTCTTCGACCTCAGCGCAAAGAAGGCCGCTTATCAGGGGTTCGGTGTTGAGTCCTACTGGATTGTCTTGCCTGACCTGGGCAAGCCGGAGCTGATCGCGTTCGGGCTGCGCGGTGGGCGGTACGAGCAGGTCGCGGATGTTAGCGGGGACGAGGTATTCGCCGCGCAGCGGCCGTTCCCGGTTGAGGTTGTGCCGTCGCGGCTGGTGGCCGGGCTCAGGTGACGTCGGCGGGTTCGGGGGGCAGGTCGGCGTAGGCCTGGGTCTCGATGATCTCCCGGAGGATGGTCAGCGCGTCCCAGAACGTCGGTGAACCGGGTGTAGATCGGGGCGGGGCCGAGCCGGAGCCGGTCCGGGACCCGGTAGTCGCCGATGACCCCGGCGCGGATCAGCGCCTGGCTGATCCGCCACGCCTCGGGGTGATACAGCGAGACGTGCGAGCCGCGGCGTAGCGGGTCCCGTGGGGTGGCCAGCGCGCAGCCGAGCGGGACCAGCCAGGCGTCGGCCAGCCCGATCAGGTAGCTGGTCAGCAGGATGCCCTTGTCCCGCAGGGGCTGGATGCCCGCCTCGCCGAGCAGCCGGGTGCCTTCCTGCACGGCCACGGCGCCCAGGATGTTCGGTGTCCCGGTGGCGAACCGGGCCACGGAGGGCAGCGGGTCGTAGGCCGGGCCCATCTCGAACTGCCCCCGCTGGCCGAACCAGCCCTGGATCGGCTGGCGCAGCTGGTCCTGCAGGTCCTGCCGCACGTAGAGGAACGCGGGCGCGCCCGGGCCCGCGTTCAGGTACTTGTACGTGCAGCCGACGGCCAGGTCGGCGGCACTGGCGTCCAGCTCGATGGGGACCGCGCCGGCCGAGTGGCACAGGTCCCAGAGGACCAGCGCGCCCGCGTCGTGCACCAGCGTGGTGAGGCCCGCCATGTCGGCCAGCGCGCCGCTCCGGTAGGCGACATGGGACAGGCTGACCAGCGCGGTGTCCGGGCCGACCGCGTCGGCCAGGGCGGCCGGGCTGATCCCCGCGTCCAGGTCGGTGTGGATCATCCGCAGTTCGGCGCCGAACTGGGCGGCCACCCCGTCCAGCACGTACCGGTCGGTCGGGAAGTTGTCGTCGTCGGTCACGATGACCCGGCGGCCGGGCTGGGCGCGCAGCGCCGCGCAGGCCAGCTTGTACAGGTTGACCGTGGTGGAGTCGGACACCACGACCTGCCCGGGCGCCGCCCCGAGCAGCACGCCGCCGAGCAGGTCACCGGCCTGCTGCGGCAGGCTCACCCAGTCGGCCCACGAGCGCACCAGGCCGGACCCCCACTGCTGGTCCACCACCTCGGCAATGCGCCGCGCGGTCACACGGGGCAGCATGCCGAGCGAGTTGCCGTCCAGGTAGATCAGGCCGGGTTCGGGGCAGACGAACCGGTCCCGCAGGCCGGCCAGCGGATCGGCGGCGTCCAGTTCCCCGGCCAGCCCGCGGCCGGTGGAGAAGTCTCCGGCGAAGCCAGGCAGGAAGGCGGTCACCTGCCCACCCTAACCGGGCGGGCCGATGACCCCAGGCTACATATGTAGCTTTAGCTACGGGCCCGGCGACGGCGGCGGCGTAGCAGGCCGAACAGGATGGCGCCGAACACGGCCGCGGCGATGGCCGGCAGGGCCCGCTTGAGCACCGGCAGCCCGGCCACGCTCAGCAGGTCGAGCGCGTCCTCGTCCGGCGGCCGGGCGCCCTGCGGCGGCAGCAGGCCGTTCGACGCGGCCAGGTCCCGGTCCGCCTCCGCCCCGGCTATCGGGCCCGGACCCGCGACCGGGTTGGCCTGGGCGGCCGTGGCGGGGGCGGCCGCGGCGGCGGCCGTGCCACCGTTGGCCTCGGCCACCGCGCCGAGGCTGAGCCCCCGGTCAGCCAGCCGCTGCCGGATCTCCTTGACCGAGGCCGGGCCGAGGCCGTCGATGGCCAGCAGATCCTGCTCGCTGAGCGCGGTCAGCGAGCCGACCGTGGCCACCCCCTCGCGGCGCAGGCTGTTGTACGACCGCACCGGGAGGTTCAGCTCCTCGATCGGCACCTTGGCCTGGTCTGGGGCCTGGTCTGTCCCGGGGCTGCTGGCGGCTGCGGGGGCGGCCGGAGCAGCCGCACCACCGGAGAGCCGTGCCGCCAGGTTGGTGGCGAACTTCTCGATGACCCGGCCGCTCACCTCAGCCATCACGCCCCGGCCGAACTGAGCGGGCCGCCCGGTCACGGTCATCGTGGTGTGCACCACCACACGGGTCTGGCCGTCGGCGTCCGACAACGTGGAGGTGATCGTGGCCGCGGCGGTGCCGCTGCCCCGGGTCTCCTTGCCGGATGCCTCCAGGACGACCCTCCGGTCCTGCTCGTTCTTTTCGGTGAACCGGGCAGTGCCCGCGTAGGTGAGGGCGACCGGCCCGACCTTGACCTTGATCCGGCCCTTGATCTCGTCGCCGTCCACCGAGTTGACGGTGGCGCCCGGCATGCAGGGCGCCACCTTCTCGACGTCGAGGAGTACACCCCAGGCCTGCTCAGGCGGGACCGGGATGGTGAACGAGTGCTCCAATTCCATGTGCTCAGACTCCAGCTGCCACCGCCAGCGCCCTAGCGGTGAGTACCCGCGCCAGGTGGCGCCGGTAATCGGGCGCGCCGTGCTGATCTGACGGCGGCTGCGTTTCTTCGTCGGCGTGCGCTGCGGCTGCCCGCAGGGCGCTGCGGTTAGCCTCGGCCCCGGCGGCCGCCTCCTCCGCCGCCCGGGCCCTGACCGGAACGGAACCCATGTTGGTGAGCCCGATCCGGGCTTCGGCTACCTGCCCGTTGGATCGCCGGGCCACGGCCGCCACACCCACGATCGCCCACGCCTGGGCCGTCCGGTGGAACTTCTCATAACGATAGCCCCAAGCCCCGCCGAGTTTGGGCACTCGGACCCCAGTAAGGATCTCGTCCTGGCCCAGCGTGGTGGTCAGGTAGTCGGCGAAGAAGTCGGCGGCCGCGATGTCCCGGCGGCCGCCCGGCCCAGTCGCGGTCATGGTCGCCGGCAGGGCCAGCGCCACCGCGGGCAGATCGCCGGCCGGGTCGGCGTGCGACAGCGAGCCGCCGAGCGTGCCGCGGTGCCGGACCGCCGGGTCGGCCACCGTGCCCGCCGCCTCGGACAGCAGCCCGCAGTGCTCGCGCACCAGCGGGTCGCGAACCACCTCGGCGTGCGTGGTCAGTGCGCCGATCCACAGGCTGTCGCCCTCGTCCCGGATCCCGCGCAGCTCGTCGAGGCCGCCGATGTCCACCAGCAGCTCGGGGTAGGCCAGCCGGAGGCGCAGCAGTGGCAGCAGGCTTTGCCCGCCCGCGATCACCTTGGCGTCCTCGCCGCCCTCGGCCAGCGCGCGCACCGCCTCGTCCAGCGAGGCGGGCCGGGTGTACTCGAATGCCGCCGGGATCATGCCGCACCTCCGTTGGCCTGCTGGGCTTCGCTGATGGCTCGCCAGACCCGTTCCGGGGTGCACGGCATCGTGATGTCCCGGATGCCGAGCGGCCGTAGCGCGTCCACGATGGCGTTGACCACGGCCGGGGTGGATGCGATCGTGCCCGCCTCGCCGACGCCCTTCACGCCCAGCGGGTTGGTCGTCGCCGGGGTCTCGGTCCGGTCCGTGGTGAAATGCGGCAGGTCCGCGGCCGACGGCAGCAGGTAGTCGGCCATCGTCGTCGTGGTCAGGTTGCCCTCGTCGTCGTAGATGGCTTCCTCGTAGAGCGCCTGCGCGATGCCCTGGGCCAGGCCGCCGTGCACCTGGCCGTCCACGATCAGCGGGTTCACCACCTTGCCCACGTCGTCCACGGCCACGTAGCTGCGGATGGTGACCTGGCCGGTCTCCGTGTCCACCTCGGTGGCGCACAAGTGCGTGCCGTGTGGGTAGGAGAAGTTCTCCGGGTCGAACGTGGCGTCGGAGTCCAGCGAGGGCTCGACGCCGTCCGGCAGCGCGTGGGCGGTGAACGCGGCCAGCGCGATCTCCTGGATGGTGTGCCCGCTCTCCGGGTCGCCGCGGACGTGCAGCCGGCCGTGGGTGAACTCGATGTCGTCCTCGCTGGCCTCCAGCAGATGCGCGCTGATCCGCTTGGCCTTGGTGATCACCTTCTCGCAGGCCCCGTTGACCGCTATGCCGCCCACGGTCAGCGACCGGGATCCGTAGGTGTCCATGCCTTTAGGTGAGACCTGGGTGTCGCCGTGCAGCACCCGGATGTCCTCAAACGGGATGCCGAGCTTGTCCGCGGCGATCTGGCTCCAGGCGGTCTCGTGGCCCTGGCCGTGGGCACTCGACCCGGTCACCACCTCGACCTTGCCGGTCGGCAGCATGCGCACCGAGGCGTGCTCCCAGCCGCCCGCGCCGTAGGACAGCGACCCGAGCACCCGGGACGGCGCCAGCCCGCACATCTCGGTGTAAGTGGAGATCCCGATGCCTAGCTGCACCGGGTCCTTGCTGTCCCGCCGCTTGGCCTGCTCGGCGCGCAGGGCGTCGTAGTCGAACAGCTGCCTGGCCCGGGCCGTGGCCGCCTCGTAGTTACCGCTGTCGTAGGTGAGCCCGGAGATCGTGTCGTACGGGAACTCCTCGTGCTTGATCCAGTTCCGCTCGCGGACCTGCAGTGGATCCATGCCCAGCTCGGCCGCGAGCTCGTCCATGATCCGCTCAAGGGCGAACGTGGCCTCCGGGCGCCCGGCGCCGCGGTAGGCGTCCGTCGGCATCTTGGTGCTGAACACCCCGGTGCACTTGAACGAGTAGGCGTCCATCTTGTAGATGCCGTTGAACATGAACGCGCCGAGCAGCGGCACCCCCGGGGTGACCAGCATCAGGTAGGCGCCCATGTCGGCCAGCAGGTCGACGTCCAGGGCCCGGATCCGGCCGTCGGAATCGGCGGCCAGCTTGATCCGCTGCCACTGGTCCCGCCCGTGATGAACGGTGAGATTGCCTTCGCTGCGCGACTCCGTCCACTTGACCGGCCGGCCGACCTTGCGTGAGATCAGCAGGGCCAGCACTTCCTCGGCGGTGACCTGGAGCTTGGAGCCGAAGCCGCCGCCTACGTCGGGCGCGATCACCCGGATGTTCTGCTCCGGGATGCCGGTCGTCAGGGCCAGCATGACGCGCAGCACGTGCGGGATCTGGGTCGACGACCACAGGGTGTACTCGTCACCCTCGTTCCAGCCGACCACCGCGCGCGGCTCCATCGCGCTCGGGATCAGCCGCTGCTGGCGGTAGGTGCGCTCGATGACCACCGGCGCGTCGCGGAACGCGGCGGCCAGATCCCCGTTCTGCAGCAGGAACTCGAAGCTCTTGTTGCCGGCCTCGTGCACCCGTGGGGAGGAGGCGTCCAGCGCGGTCCGGATGTCCAGCACGGGCGGCAGCGGCTCGTAGTCCACTTCCACCGCGGACACCGCGTCGGCGGCGGTGTACCGGTCCCGTGCGACCACGCAGGCCACGGCCTCACCCACGTACCGGACCTCCTCGGTGGCCATCGGCGGGTGGGCGGGGATGACGATGTCCGGCGTGACCGGCCAGGCACAGGGCAGGCTGCCCTGCTCCGCGCCGAAGTCGTCGCCGGAGAACGCGGCCACCACACCTGGCACCTGGAGGGCGCCGCTGACGTCGACCCGGGTGATCCGGGCGTGCGCGAACGGGCTGCGCACGTACGCGACGTGCAGCAGGCCGGGCAGCAGGATGTTGTCGGTCCAGTTGGTCTTGCCGGTGACCAGCCGGGCGTCCTCCTTGCGAGGGCGGGCCCGGCCCAGTTCGGTGACCGGAGGTGCCTGCATGTCGGCGGTCATTGTGCCTTCACCTCGCTTCCGGACGCGCGCCGCACGGCCCGCACGATGTTCTGGTATCCGGTGCACCGGCAGAGGTTGCCCTCCAGCCCGTCGCGGATCTCCTCGTCAGTGGGGTTCGGGTTGTCCCGCAGCAGGTCGGCGGCGGCCATGATCATGCCCGGGGTGCAGTACCCGCACTGCAGCGCGTGCTCACTGTGGAACGCCTTCTGCAGGGGGTGCCACTCGCCGTTGGACAGGCCCTCGATCGTGGTGATCTCGCCGCCGTCGGCCTGGACCGCCAGGACGGAACAGCTTTTGACCGACATTCCGTTCAGATGCACGGTGCATGCACCGCAGTTGGAAGTGTCGCACCCGATCGGTGTACCGGTCTTGCCGAGGCTCTCCCTCAGGTAGTGCACGAGTAGCAGGCGAGGTTCGAACGTCATCGACATATGTGACGCCGTCAACCTTGACGGTGATCTTGGTCATCCGAACTCCTCCTCGGGAGACGGCTGTGGCTCCTGGTGCCCAACCTAGGACTACGCCTCGCGCCGCACCAGCCCTAGGTCTCGCTGACCTGGGTGTTACGTGGCAGGCTTACCCCGTGGCTGGGGCAGATATGGCACGCGCGCTGTACACCGCCTACCAGGCCCGGGACTGGGCCACGGCGGAGACTTTCCTGCACCCGGACGCGGTGCTGGACATGCCCGCGACCGGGGAACGGCTGGTCGGCCGGGAGCAGGTGCTGCGCTTCCAGCGGGAGTATCCCGAGCCGTGGGGCGAACTGGTGGTGCGCCGCGCGCTGGGCGACGAGTCCTCGGCCGCGGCCGAGGTGGAGATCCGCGCGCCGGACGGCGAGGTGTTCCGGATGGCCGCGGTCTGGGAGCTGCGGGATGGGCTGCTGGCCAGCGGCACGGAGTACTGGGTGGATCCGGGTGGCCGCCCGCCGCCGGGCCGGACGGCCTATCTGGCCGCGGACTGACGCTCAGCCGGTGTCGAGGACCTGGAATGCCTCGGCCAGGTGCCCGGCTGGCAGGCCGGCCTGCTCGGCCATGTGAGCTAGCCGGGTGCGCAGGAAGTCTTCCAGGCCTTCCCGCTGGCCGGTCTGGCTCTCGTGCGCCTTGAGTGCGGCGATCTTGCGGTTGAACGTCTCCGTGATGTCAACGAAGTGATTGGCCTGATCCGTGGCCGGCCCGGTGGAGACCCACACCTCGCGCACCGTCCAGGCCTCCAGGCCCTCGTCCAGGCGCAACTCGGGGAACGCGTACGGATTGCGTGCGTCCGGGTAGACCGCGTCCAGCGCGGCCGAGCCCACCGCGCGGTGGTCCGGGTGGCTGATGCCGATCCGCTGGTAGTAGCGCTCCGGGGACGGGCAGAGTACCCGGTCCGGCCGGACCTGCCTGATCACCCGGGCCAGGTCCTTGCGCAGCGTCAGGGTCGGCTCCACGCGGCCGTCCGGGTAGCCGAGGAACCTCAGATCGCGCACGCCCACGCAGGCCGCGGCCGCGGTCTGCTCCTTGCGGCGTAGCGGCCCTATCTCGGCCCGCGGCATCGAGTCGTCGAAGCCGCCTGCGTCGCCGTCGGTAACCAGGCAGTAGGTGACCTCGATCCCGGCGTCGGTCCACAGCGCCACCGTCCCTGCGGCGCTGAAGTCGATGTCGTCTGGATGCGCGGCGATGAGCAGGGCGCGCTGGACCTCGGAGTCACTCAGCATGATCCCGATCCTACGAGCCAGGGTGGTGTCGCCGGCCGGGCGGCTCACGGCATGTCGCGCAGGATCTGCCGGGCCAGATCGGGGCGGGGGGCGTTGCACGTGGGGCAGCGCGGGCCGCGGCCCGGAATGTTGAGCCAGTACCCGCTGACCACGCCGGAGGTGGCCCGGATCGCCGCGGTCAGTTGCTGGCTGGTCACTTCGGCGCCCGGGGGGTTGGTGGACAGCCCGGCCAGGATGGTCACCCGCGGGTTGGCCGCCCGCGCCTGCCGGGCCGCTGCGTGCACGAACGCCGCATAGCTGCTGGTGTCCCGTTCCAGGCTCTGCGCTTGCAGTTCGATGACGTCGGCCTCCTTGGCCATGGCACCGGCCAGGCCCAGGTGCAGGAACTGCTGCCAGCGCGGGCCCGAGGCCGGGCGCAGCGTCGTCAGGTTGAGGGCCGGCGCCACGATCAGCCGCAGGCCGTGGGCATGGGCCAGGCGGAGCGCCTGCCGGGCGGCCTTGGCCGGATCACGCTGCTCGGTCACCGGGGTGAACGGCCACGCCTCGGGGTCGTAGAGCACGGCCCGGGTACCGGCGGGCAGCCCGCCACCAGACACCGCCTGGGTCAGGTCAGCCAGCGAGGAGAAGGTAACGATGGGGACGGCGCCGGCCGCCCCGAGCGGTGCCTGGCCGGTGTGCAGGATCTCGTATACCCGCGCCCCGTCCAGCCGCGACCGGGCTGCCGGGTCGCTGAGCACGCTGGCCAGCGCGGCCCGGGTCAGCATCCAGGTGAGCCGCCGGCCCGGGGCCTCGGTGCTGGTCCGGCTCGGCCGGGGGCTGGGCGCCTGGGTAGCGCAGCCGGCCAGCAGGCAGGCCAGCATGGCCGTCAGCCCGAGCGCCCACGCATCCCGAAGCGAGTTACCGCGCTTTCGCCGGTGCACCCTTATGACGGTAGCCGAGCCGGATCACGACCCAAGCTGGATGTCAGCGGTCATTCCGTCCAGGGGGGTGACCAGCCGGTGGCCGGTAACGCTGAGCGTGACCTGGTAGGCGGTCCCGGCCGACGTGCTGACCGGGGTGGGTGCCACCTGGCGGACCACCGCGGCGACGTGCTGCAGGCCGACGTCGGGCACGGAGATGGTGGCGTGCTGCCCAGCGCGCACCGCGGAGATGTGGCTTTCCGGGACGAGCGCGTTGACTTCCCAGCTCGTGGACGTGCGCAGCGCGATCATGGGCAGCGCGGTCTGGGTGTTGTTGTTCTTCACCGACAACGTCGGCCCTTCCGGCAGCAGCGAGAACGGGGGGGACTGCGAGCTGGTGCCCTGGCCTGCCGCCGAGTAGGTCCGGACGCCGGCCGAGGTCACCGCCTCGCCGGGCTGGGCATTGATGGCGATCACGGTGCCACCCGTGGGCGCCACGATCTGCGCCCCGGACCGGGCGACCTTATCCGCGGATAGCTGCGCCTGCGCTTTGGCCAGCGTGGCGTTGGCGGCCGCGATGCTGGCGTTGGTGGTCGCCGTGACCGGTTCAGCCTTCAGCGCGGCCAGGGTGGCCTGGGCCGCGGTGATGGCGGCCCGGTCGGCACTGAGCGATTTGGTGGCCGACGCGGATGTCTCGGTGGCCAGCACCTGGCCGTCCTTGACGGCCTGCCCGAGACGCACCTGAATCCGGCCGACCAGGCCGGTGGACGCGAAGTTCAGGTTGGTGATCCCGTTGCTGATCACGGTGCCGGTGAACGACTCCGAATCGGTCCGGATGATGCCCGGCACGTACCACAGCACCGCCACCAGGCAGACCGCACCGATGACCAGGCCAGCCGCGAGCTGGCTGGTGCTGACGGTCCGGTCCCGGCGCTTGGCGTCTGGACCGGCGAAGGCCGGGGCGGCGCCGGAGCCTGGTTCTGGCCCGACGGTCGGCGCTAGTTCTGGCGCTTGTGCTGGCCCAGTGCTGCCGTCGAGTTCAGTTCCGGTGGTGTCATCTGCGGTGGTGGTTTCCGCCGTAGACATGGTCCTCCCCGTAGGCGAGCGGTGAGTTAGCTCCCCCTCTTTTGACGCATGAAGAAATGAAGCCAGCGCAGCCCGGCAATGACACACGGCGCAATGCACTCTGGTGCGGCATACCGGCCGCTATGCAGCTTAGGACAGGAATCTGAGCTTACGTCGGACTTGTACATTAACTTTGGGTTACAGAATAAGTTTTACTGGGGCTAGCAATTAGGAATCCTAAAATATTTTAGCTACCGGAAGTATAGGAAAGCGGTAATTATCACATGCTGCCTAACTGGCCGGCGCAGGGGGTCCCGGTTAATCCGTTTTAACGTCCAGGCAATAAGCTGTTTACATCCCGTACCGGAGTATCTGATAAGTTCACACCTCATATACCGCTATAACGTATTAGTCAAGTGGGCCCCCGCGAAATATGTATGCTTCGACTCTGCTGCTGACCCTGGTTGTGCTGGCGATCCTGATCGGGGTGTGCCTGCTGCCGCTGTTCGTCGATGGCGCCGAGGACCAGGGCGACGGGCGGACTTTCGTCCGCATCCCGGGCTACATGCGCACTCCGCCACATCGCCCGCGAACCTGGGCGTTCGTGGCCATCTCGGCCGCGGCGGGCCTGCTGTTCCTGGGCTGGAAGCATCCGGAACTGCCCGCGGTGTACGACTCCGCGGTCCGGGCGGTGGCGGTGGCCATAACCCGGGACCCGGCCACGGTGAACGGCTATGTGCAGCGACTGCGGCCCGCGCTGGCCCTGTTCGCGGTCGGTTACATCGTGGCCATGGCCTTGGTCGTGCGGGCTGGCCTGCTCCGCCGGGTAGCCATGCTCGGCAATGCCGTGCTCTACCTGGCCCTGTCGATCCTGGCCCAGGCCGTCATGATCGTGGTGGGGGTCGGCACCGGCTGGGTGGTCGGGCCGTTCGGCGTCGAGGGCACACTGGTGAACCTGCTCATCGGTGGCCTGGTCATCATGCGCATGACGTTCACCACGTTCGTGCTGCCCCGGGCCACCACCGTGCCCCGGCTGCGCCGGTCCTGGCTGCGCGAGAACATCCTGACCTGGGTGTCACTGATCAGCGTCGTCGCGCTGCTGGTGGGGGCGTACGCGTACATCTCGCAGCAGGGCAA
This sequence comes from uncultured Actinomycetes bacterium, assembly GCA_963747705.1. Lineage (GTDB taxonomy): Bacteria > Actinomycetota > Actinomycetes > Streptosporangiales > Streptosporangiaceae > RYN-230. The sequence continues at coordinate 19,175 of CAVVGF010000039.1, forward strand.
TCTGGGCTCGGCCTGGCAGGTCTTCCTGCCGCTGTACGCGATCAGCCTGCTCTTCTCGCTGATGTTCGTCCCGCTGTGGCTGGTCTTTTGGCTCAGCCCGAGGATGCCCGCGCCTGGCGGCCCGGACCGGCCACCGGTGGACATCATCATCCCGGCCTACAACGAGGAGGAGAACATCACCCGGCTGCTGCGGTCGATCGACGTGGCCGTGGGCCGGTACGGCGGCCCGGTCCGGGTCGTGGTGTCCAACGACGGCTCGGTGGATAGCACGGCCGCGCTGGCCGAGGCCGAGATCGCGCGCTTCCAGCACGCCTACGGCGAGATCTTGAGCGGGCCCAACGGTGGCCAGGCGGCTGCGCTGAACCGGGGCATCAAGATCACCAGCGCCGACATCCTCGTCCGGATCGACGCGGACTGCGTGATGGGCGAGGACGCGCTCGTGTACGCCATACCGTGGTTCGCCGACCCGCAGATAGGCAGCGTCGGTGTGGTCGAGATACCGCGTACCGACACGGTGACCTGGTTTAGCCGGCTGCGTACCCTGGAAGTGCTGTTCCAGTTCGCGTTCGCCCGGGTCGCCGAGAACGTGGTCGACGGAATCGTGGTCATCCCAGGGACCTTCACCGCCTTCCGGCGTGCCCCCACGCTTACCGCGGGCGGCTTCCCGATCGGCATGAACGGCGAAGACTGCGATCTCACCATGCAGATCGGCCGGCTGGGCTACCGGGTGGTGGTGGACCCGCGGGTCATCTCGTACGAAGACGTGCCACGCAGCCCGGGCGAGTTCATCGAGCAGCGCACCAGGTGGGCCCGGGCCGGCTACCACACGTTCGCCCGGCATGTGCCGACCCGGGCCGGCTCAGCCGGTCCGCGGGTCTGGTTCTGGACGATGCGCCGGGGCTTTTCCTGGTTCTCCATCCAGGCCGGCCTGATCGCGCCGATCTTCCTGCTCGAACTGACGCTGACCAACCCGACCTACCGGCAGAACGTGGTCACGTTCGCGGTGCTGTACGCGCTGGGCGGCGGGATACCGGTAGCCATCAGCCTGCCGTATGCGGTCAGGTACCGGCAGTGGCGCAGCATTCTGTGGGCTCCGACCTGGTTCGCCTACGCGGTCCTGCGCCGTGTCGCGCTGCTCGAGGCGGCCATCTCACTGCCCACCCGCCCGTTCCCGGCCAGCCCGGTCTTCCGGACCGGCGTCCGTAGGGCGGCCAGGGCGCACGAGGTGATTGGGCCCAGCGGAGTCCGGGTCAACGTGCACTGACACCCGGCAGCTGGCTTACCGGCCCGGCGGCACGAGGCCCGGCGTGGCCGCCCAGGTGCTCTGGCTGATCGCCTCAAGGACCCGGTGGTGCGCGCCGGTCAGCCCGTCCCGGTGCGGCGTGACCTGGGCCGCCATCCGGGCCAGCGCGGGGGCAGGCGCGGCCGCCAGCGTGGCGTGCAGCAGGGACCAGGACAGCTCGTCCAGGCGGCCGCGCACCTCGGCCGGCTCCTGCGTCCGCCCGCAGGTGTCCGCCAGGCCAGCCAGCAGGGCGGCCGCGCCCGGCGCCGCCGTCATGCCCACCGGCACCGCATCGACCATGGGGCAGGCCGATGCGCTGGCCTGGCTGGCCTCCAGGGCGTTGATCAGCGGGCTGACCTGACCCGCCGTGGCCGGGTCATACAGGCCAGGAAACGGGGTCTCCTCATAGCCGCTGCCATAGCCGCTGAAGTAGATGGGCGTGTCCGAACCGTCCTGGGCCAGCACGTCCAGCGCCAGGTCCAGCAGGCAGATCGGCCAGCCGAGGTCGGTAATCGCGTGCACCCGGAACCGCCCGGCCTGGCTGGCCAGGCCCGCCACCAGCAGCAGTTGCGCCGACTCCAGGGCCGACTGCGCGTAGAAGGAGATATCCGGGGCGTGCAGCCGGATCACACCGCCCCGCGCCCAGCCGGCCAGCCGCAGGTAAATGAGGGAGTTGTCCACGACGTGGGTGAACCGGGCGGCGGCCACCCGCAGGCCGTGCCCCCCGGCCGTGGCCGCGGCCAGCCACTCCGCCGCGCGCTTGGACGCGGTGTACACGTCCGGGGAGTAAGGCCGCAGCGCCTTGCCGGTCGAAGCGCACACCACCTGCGGCACGCCGGCCTGGACGGATGCGGCCAGCACGTTGCGGGTACCGAGCACGTTGGTCGTGACCGTCCGGTGCACCTCGGTTTCGGCCAGGCCGGGGTCGCGCTGGGCGGCCAGGTGGAAGACCACGTCCGGGCGCAGGTCCGCGAGCAGCCGGTCCAGAGCGCGCCGATCCCGGATGTCCCCGTGCCGGTAGTCCACCGCCGGCTGCCGGGGCCACGCCGTCGTCTGGCCCCGGCTCAGGCTGACCAGCCGGGCGGGACCCAGGCCGGCCAGTACGCCGGTGAGCGTGCTGCCGATGCAGCCGGTGCCGCCGGTGACCAGGATGCGGGCCCCGCGCAGCCAGGCCGCCAGTTCGTCCGCGGGCAGGCACAGCTGGCGGCGCCGGATTTCCAGGAACCGCTCGTGCTCCACTCCCGGGTCGGTGTGGCTGGCCAGCAGGGCGCGGGTCGCCTCGGCCAGCAGGCGGCGCGCCTCACCGCCGAGCCGGGCCTGGCCGGGTGGGACCGCGGCCCGCATCGCTGCGATCGTGTCCCGTGCCGCCTGGCTCATAAACGTGTCCCAGCCTTCAGGGTTCCCAACGGAATACCAAGAGATGTTGAATAATCCGTCTATATCATGGAAGGCCGGGGAGGTTAGCAATACCCCCAGCCTATTGATTCGTCCCGGTATCAGGTAATATCCGGATCCTGCCGGTTAATCGGGAAACTGGCCGTGCGCATGCTGCCGGCTGGGCTATTGAAGTGGTGGCTCCCGATTACGGAGTGTCACATTCCGGACTGCGACGAGAACGATTCATGCCGTGACGGCGGGCGGCGTCCGCTAGCTGGTAATGGCATCAATCGATGGGAGTCGGAATGCGCGTCCTGGTTCTCGGCGGCGATGGGTTTTGCGGTTGGCCGACCTCGCTGTATCTGTCGGATCGTGGCCATGAGGTGACCATTATCGACAACCTGTCCCGCCGCAAGATCGATATTGATCTTGAGGTGGAGTCGCTGACGCCGATCCGCCCGATCAGTGAGCGGATCCGGGTGTGGGGCGAGGTGTCCGGCCGGCAGATCGGGTTCATCAATCTGGATCTGGCCACCGAGTATGACCGGCTGGTGGCGGTGCTGGGGGAGCTGCGCCCGGACGCGATCGTGCACTTCGCGGAGCAGCGGGCGGCGCCGTATTCGATGCGGACCAGCGAGACCAAACGGTACACGGTGGACAACAACGTGCGGGCCACGCATAACCTGCTGACCGCACTGGTGGACACGGGCATCGATGCGGCTTTGGCGCATCTGGGCACGATGGGCGTGTACGGCTATGGCTGGTCGGGCAGCGCGCCGATCCCGGAGGGGTACCTGACGGTGAAGGTGCCGACCCCGGATGGGGAGCTGGAGCGGGAGATCCTGCACCCGGCCAACCCGGGCTAGCGTGTATCACATGACCAAGACGCTGGATCAGCTGATGTTCGCGTTCTATGCCAAGAACGACGGGCTGCGGATCACCGACCTGCATCAGGGCATCGTGTGGGGCACCCAGACCGGCCAGACCAGCCAGGACGAGCGGCTGATCAACCGGTTCGACTACGACGGCGACTACGGCACGGTGCTGAACCGGTTCCTGATGCAGGCGGCCATCGGGCATCCGCTGACGGTGCACGGCACCGGGGGGCAGACCCGGGCGTTCATCCATATCCGCGACACCGTGCGGTGTATCGAGCTGGCTATCAGCAACCCGCTGGCCGCCGGGGGGCGGCCCCGGGTTTTGAACCAGATCACTGAGACGCACCGGGTGCTGGACCTGGCCAAGATGGTCGGCGACGCGATGGGTGTGGAGATCGCCTACCTGCCGAATCCGCGGCGGGAGGCGGAGGAGAACGACCTGGTGGTCCGCAACGACCAGTTCCTGGAGCTGGGGCTGCAGCCGACCACGCTGTCCGAGGGGCTGCTCGAGGAAGGCACCGAAGTCGCCGGCAAGTACGCCGGCCGTGCCGACCCCTCCAAGATCGTCGCCCGGTCGGTGTGGAAGGCCGGGATGGAAACCGCCGACGACCTCATGACCGGGTCGCCGGACGTGGTGGGCTAACTTCCGGCCGCCCCGGGCGGCTGCGCCGCCCGGGGCCAGCACTGGCCGGGTGCTGGCGTTAAATATGAGGGTTCTAGTCCAGTGCGGACATGACGTGCTTGATCCGCGTGTAGTCCTCGAACCCATACATGGACAGGTCCTTGCCGTAGCCGGAATGCTTGAAGCCGCCGTGCGGCATCTCGGCCACCAGCGGGATGTGCGTGTTGATCCATACGCAGCCGAAGTCGAGGCTGCGGGCCATCCGCATGGCCCGCCCGTGGTCGCTCGTCCAGACCGACGACGCGAGCCCGTACTCGGTGCCGTTGGCCCAGGCCAGCGCCTCGGCTTCGTCGCTGAACTCCTGCATGGTGATGACCGGCCCGAACACTTCCTGCTGGATGATCTCGTCATCCTGGCGCAGCCCGGTGACCACGCTGGGCTCGAAGAAGTAGCCCTGGCCACCGATCCGGTGGCCGCCGGTGCGCACCTCCGCGTGGTCGGGCAGCCGGTTAACGAACCCGCTGACCCGCGCGAGCTGATTGGCGTTGTTCAGCGGGCCGAAGTCGGCGTCCGGCACGTCCGGGCCGGCCACCGTCTGCCCGCGGGCCATCTCGACCAGCGCGTCGGCCAGGTCGGCCGCGACCCGCGGCCCGGCCAGCACCCGGGTCGCGGCGGTGCAGTCCTGCCCGGCGTTGAAGTAGCCGGCGATGGCGATCGCCTCGGCCGTCTTGGCCGGGTCGGCGTCGTCGAACACGATGACCGGCGCCTTGCCGCCGAGTTCCAGGTGCACCCGCTTGAGGTCGGCGGCGGCCGTGGTGGCCACCTCCCGGCTGGCCCGGACGCTGCCGGTGATCGAGACCATCTGCGGCGTCTTGTGCGCGACCAGCGCCCGGCCGGTGTCCCGGTCGCCGCAGATCACGTTGAGCACGCCCGGCGGCACGAACTCGCTGATCAGCTCGGCCAGCAGCAGAGTGGATACCGGCGTGGTGTCCGACGGCTTGAGCACCATGGTGTTCCCCGCCGCCAGCGCGGGCGCGAACTTCCAGGTGGCCATCATCATCGGGTAGTTCCACGGGGTCACCGCGGCGCACACCCCGATCGGCTCGCGCCGGATCATCGAGGTGAAACCGGACATGTACTCGCCTGCGCTGCGCCCTTCGAGCATCCGCGCGGCGCCCGCGAAGAACCGGATCTGGTCCACCATCGGGGGGATCTCCTCCGACAGGGTCAGCGCGATTGGCTTGCCGGTGTTCTGGCTTTCCGCCTTGACGAACTCGTCGGCGCGGCGCTCCAGTGCATCGGCGATCCGCAGCAGGGCCAGGCTCCGCTCCGCTGGCGTACTGTCCCGCCAGCCTGGGAAGGCCTCCGCGGCCGATGCGAACGCGGCATCTACCTCGGTCTCGCTGGAGATCGGCGCGGTGGCGAAGACCTCACCGGTGCTCGGGTCGATCAGATCCGCCCGGCGGTCGTAACTCGTGTCCGTCCACCGGCCACCGATGAAGTTGCGCAGTTCTTCCACCACGAGCCTCCGTTCAGAATTTCAGGGGGTGGTTTGGTTAGGCGGGATCCCGCTCCTCGCAGGCCCAGGGTGACCCGTAGTCGGTGAGCAACTCGAGGAACGGCCTGGCCTGCAGCGCCTCGGGGCCCAGCACCCCGGTGCCGGACCAGGCGCCCGAGTCGATCAGCTCCAGGGCCACGACCGGGTTGACCGCGGTCTGCCAGACCACCGCCTGGGAGCCGTACTCCGCCATGGACCAGGCGTTATCCACCACGTGGTGCAGATATACCTCGCGCGGGGCGCCATCCCGGCCGGTTCCGGTCACCCAGGTGCCGGCGCACGTCACCCCGGTCATCTTGTCGCCGAGCTGGGCCGGGTCGGGCAGGCAGGCGGCCACCACGTCGCGCGGCGACACGCTGGCCCCGGCCACCTGGACCGGGTCGGTGCGATCCAGGCCGAGCTTGTGCAGCGTGTCCAGCACGCCGATGAACTCGGCGCCAAGACCGTACTTGAACGTCACCCGCTGGGCCTGCAGCCAGCGGGGCATCAGCAGCACTTCCTCGTGCTCCACGTTCACGCACTCGACCGGGCCGATGCCCGCCGGGAACGTGAACACCTCCGGCTCGCTGAACGGCGGCGTGGTGAACCAGCCGCGGCCGGCTTCCCAGATGACCGGGGGATTCAGGCACTCCTCGATCGTGGTCCAGATGGAGAACGTGGGCGCGAAGTCATAGCCGGCCACCTCCAGGTTGGCGCCGTCCCGCACGCCCAGCTGGTCGATCTCCTGGAACAGCTCATCGGCGGCGTACCGGGCGAACACGTCGGACAGGCCGGGCTCCACGCCCATGCCGACCAGGGCGAGCTTCCCGGCGCCCTGCCACTCCCCGTCCAGCGCGAACTGGTCGTCGCCCAGCTTGATGCCGGTGCGCTGGTACGGCTGCTCGCTGTTGGGGTGGGACAGCGACATGGCCATGTCCAGGTAGTGCACCCCCGCCCGTAGCGCCGCCCGGAACAGCGGCATGACGAACCGCGGGTCGGTGGCGTTCATCAGCACGTCGCAGGCGTGCTCGGTGAGCAGGGCCACGGTGGCGGCCTCGTCGCGCGCGTCCAGCTGGACGGCGCGGTAGCCGTCCCGGGCGGCCGCCGCGTGCTCCGCCCGGGCCAGGTCGTAGTCGGCCACGATCAGGTCAGCAAACGGGCGCCGCGCCGCGATCCGGGCAAATGCGGTCCCAACCCCGCCGGCCCCCACAAGAAGGATGCGCATACTGGCGATCCTAGCCGTCTAGGTGCGCCGAGGCCACGGGACCAGTCGTGATACGTACCCGTTACAACTGAAATCGTTGCCGAGATGGCCCATACATGCTAGAACCGTGGCAAGTGGGTACGTGTCTATAGTTGGCGGCTATACCGCGCGCACCGGATCTTTCCGGCCCGGGCCAGCCCCAGCATTGCCGTAGCCGAAGACCGACCTGACTGATCGTTCAGGTAGTTGCCAGGAGGGGGAGCCATGGCGACCGCTACGCCAGACCTTCAGCCAGTTGAAGAATCCAGGGACAAGGGGCTGAAGACCGGCGCCCTGGGCCTGATCTCCAGCGTCGTCATGGGCGTCGCCTCGACCGCCCCCGCCTACAGCCTGGCCGCGACTCTGCTATTCGTCGTGGTCCTGGTCGGCTTCAAGGCGCCGTCGGTCGCCTTGCTGGCGTTCATCCCGATCCTGTTCTGCTCGATCGGCTACAGCGAGATGAACAAGGCCGACCCCGACTGCGGGACCACCTTCACCTGGGGCACAAGGGCGTTCAACCCGACCGTCGGCTGGTTCGGCGGCTGGGGCATCGTCGCGGCCGACATCCTGGTCATGGCCAGCCTGGCCCAGGTGGCCGGCCAGTACGTGTTCCTGCTGATCCAGGGCCCGAACAGCGCCATCGGGACCAATCCGGCCAGCGGCTGGGTGCTGCTGGTCGGCGTGATCTGGATCGTCGCCATGACCTATATCTGCTACCGGGGCATCGAGGTCTCGGCCAACTTCCAGAAGGTTCTGCTCAGCATCGAGCTCGTCATGCTCGGGGTGCTCTCGGTGACGGCGTTCATCAAGATCGGGACCGGGCATCACCCGGCGACGTCGGTGCATCCGAGCTTCAGCTGGCTGCTCCCCACCCACCTGTCGATTTCCGCCTTCCTCGGCGGGATCATCCTGATGCTGTTCATCTACTGGGGCTGGGACACCGCCGTCTCGGTCAACGAGGAAACCAAGGACAAGAGCAAGACTCCGGGCCAGGCGGCCATCATCTCGACCTTGCTGCTGCTGGTCACCTACTTGATTGTGATCTTCGCGGCGGTGTCGTTCGCCGGCATCGGATCCAAGGGGATCGGCCTGTCCAACGAGGCGCACGGCGGAGACGTGCTGTCGGTGCTCGGCGGCGCGATCTTCGGCGGCGGCGCGCTGGGCACCACGCTGTCCAGGCTGCTGATCCTGATGGTGCTCAGCTCGGCCGCGGCCTCGACCCAGACGACCATCCTGCCGACCGCCCGCACGACCCTGTCGATGGCCGCCTACAAGGCCCTGCCGGACTCGTTCGCCAAGATCCACCCCAAGTACCTGACGCCGACCGTGTCCACGATCGTGATGGGCGTCATCTCCATCCTCCTCTACGTCCCGATGAACTACATTTCGGGCGGCAACGTCATCTACGACGCGGTGACCGCGATCGGCATCTACATCGCCTTCTACTACGGCCTGACCGCCCTCGAATGCGTCTGGTACTACCGCAAGACGCTGACCAGCAGCGCCCGCAACCTCTGGATGCGCGGCATCATCCCCGGCCTGGGCTGGGCGATCATGTGGGCGGCGGGCATCTACAGCCTGCAGAGCGACTGGACGGCGACGTTCGGCTACACGTTCTGGACGGTGCCGGGCCTGCACTGGGAGATCGGCGGGATCTTCCTCATCGCCTTCTTCGCCGCGGTGGCCGGGGTGGCCGTGTTCTTCTACATGCGGATCACCAGGCCGGCGTTCTTCCGCGGGCAGACGCTGACCAGGTCCACGCCCACCCTGGTGCCGGACCGGAGTGGCCCCGCCGCCCACGGGCGGGGCCGAGCAAGCGGGCGCGGGCCTGAGCGGGCGCGGGCGGCGCGGGCTGAGTGGGCGCGGCGATCCGGCTGCGCTGTCGGCGGCAGCGCCTACGCTTGATGGGTGACCGCCGAAGCTGCTGACGCCCTGCTGGATGGACTGAACCCGCAGCAACGGGCAGCCGTGGTGCACCAGGGCGGCCCACTGCTCATCGTGGCCGGGGCCGGCGGGCAAGACCAGGGTGCTGACCCGCCGGATCGGCTACCTGCTGGCCGAGCGCGACGTGAGCCCGGGCGAGATCCTGGCCATCACGTTCACCAACAAGGCGGCGGGCGAGATGGCCGCGCGGGTGGCCGATCTCACCGGCTGGCGCTCGCGGGCCATGTGGGTGATGACGTTCCACTCCGCCTGCGTGCGGATCCTGCGCCGGGAAGCCACCCGGTTCGGCTACCCGTCCTCGTTCTCCATCTACGACCAGGCCGACTCGCAGCGGCTGATGGCGCTGGTCTGCCGCGAGCTCGACCTGGACACCAAGAACCACTCGCCCAAGGCGATGCTGGCCGAGGTGTCCAACCTGAAGAACGAACTGATCGACTACGAGACGTTCGCCGGGCGCGCCGAGGGCTACCGGCAGAAGACGCTGGCCGAGGCGTACGCCGAGTACCAGCGCCGGCTGGTCGCCTCTGGGGCGATGGACTTCGATGACCTGATCATGGTCACGGTCAATTTGCTGCAGGCCTTCCCCGAAGTGGCCGAGACCTACCGGCAGCGCTTCCGGCACGTCATGGTGGATGAGTACCAGGACACCAACCACGCGCAGTACATGCTGGTCAGGGAGCTGGTCTCGGCTCCGGCCTGGCAGGCGGGCGGCGACGAAGCGGGCCCGCTGCCGCCGGCCGAGCTGTGCGTGGTCGGCGATGCCGACCAGTCCATCTACGCGTTCCGCGGCGCCACCATCCGGAACATCGAGGAGTTCACCCGGGACTTCGCCGATGCCACCGTGATCATGCTGGAGCAGAACTACCGGTCCACGCAGAACATCCTGGCCGCGGCCAACGCGGTGGTCTCCCGCAACACCGGCCGGGTGCCCAAGAACCTGTGGTCGGACGCTGGGGACGGGCCGCCGATCGTCGGCTACGTGGCCGACAGCGAGCACGACGAGGCCGCGTTCGTGGCCGAAGAGGTGGACCGGCTCAGCGACGAGGGGGAGGCCACCCCCGGGCAGGTGGCCGTGTTCTACCGGACCAACGCGCAGTCGCGGGCCTTTGAGGAAGTCTTCATCCGCGCCGGGCTGCCCTACAAGGTGGTCGGCGGTGTGCGCTTCTACGAGCGCCGTGAGGTCCGCGACCTGCTCGCCTACCTGCGGCTGACCGCGAACACGGAAGACGAGGTGTCGCTACGCCGGGTGCTCAACGTGCCCCGCCGCGGCATCGGCGAGCGGGCCGAGGCGTGCGTGGCCGCGCTGGCCCAGCGGGACCGGATCAGCTTCGCGGCCGCGCTGGCCCGGCCCGATGAGGCCCCCGGGATGGCCGCCCGGTCGGCCAAGGCGATCGCCTCGTTCAACAAGCTGATGGACGGGCTGCGGGCCGAGGCCGCGGCCGGCCTGCCAGTAGCCGACCTGGCCGAGATGATCCTGGACCGGTCCGGGTACCTGACCGAGCTGGAGGAGTCCACCGACCTGCAGGACGCGAGCCGGATCGAGAACCTGAACGAGATGGTCTCGGTAGCACGGGAGTTCGACGCGCAGCGCCCGGACGGCACGCTCACCGACTTCCTGGAGCAGGTGTCCCTGGTCGCCGACGCCGACGAGATCCCGGACGGCACGGAGCACGGCGGGCTGGTCACGCTGATGACCCTGCACACGGCCAAGGGGCTGGAGTTCCCGGTGGTGTTCCTCACCGGGATGGAAGAGCACGTGTTCCCGCACCAGCGGTCGATGACCGACGACAAGGAACTCGAAGAGGAACGCCGACTGGCCTACGTCGGGATCACCCGGGCCGAGCGCCGGCTGTACCTGACCCGGGCGGTGGCCCGGGCCTGGTGGGGCCGGCCGGAATATCACAAGCAGTCCAGGTTCCTCGACGAGATCCCCAGCCAGCTGGTCGAATGGCGGCGTGACGAGCGGGCAGCGGTGGCGCCGGCCGGGGAGCGGCTGGCCCAGCGGCCGGGGGTGCGCAGCCCGGGCAACCGGCGGGTGCCCGTGCTCAGCCCGGGCGACAAGGTGACCCACGATGCCTACGGCCTCGGCACTGTGCTGTCGGTCGAGGGCCGCGGAGACGACCCCGAGGCCAAGATCGACTTCGGCGGCGACTACGGGATCAAGCACCTGGTGCTGCGGTACGCGCCCATCGAGAAGCTGTAGCGGGCCGCGGTCAGCGCACCTGCTCGGTGATCACCTCCGCGACCAGGTCAGGTACGCGCAGCGGGATCAGGTGGTCGGCGCCGGGGGCGGTGATCCGGCGGCAGCCGGGGATGCGGTCCGCGACAATGCCCGCGCAGCGGGCCACCATCGGGTACTCCAGGTCGCCCACGACGACCACGGCCGGCGCGGTGATCTCCGCTAGGTGGTCATAGGCGGGCGGGTCAGGCTGCTCGAACTCGACCTGCGCGAACATGGCCGCGACCGCGCCCTCGACCTGCGCCCGGGCGTTGGCATCCGGGCCGGCCACAGCCCAGGTGCGCAGGCCCAGCTCGGCCAGGCCGGCCCGGTCTCCCTTGGTGGCCAGGGCCATGAACTCGATGTTGTACGGGTCATCCACCGGCCACGGGTAGTCCGGGACGCCGGGGGCCAGCAGGACCAGCGCGGAGACCCGCTCCGGGTGGGCCAGCGCCAGGCCGATCGCGGTACCACCGCCCCCGCTGTGCCCGGCCAGCGCGGCCCGCGGCACCCCGGCGTGATCGAGCACCGCCACCAGGTCGCCGAGCTGGCTGAACGGCGCCTGCGGAGGCGGTGACGCGCCGTACCCGCGGGCGTCATAGGAGATGATCCGGTACCGCCCGGCCAGCCGGCTCGCCACGCCCGCCCAGCTGCTGCGGTCGGTCCACCCGGCGTGCACCAGCACCAGGGGCGGCGCGTCGCCGCCGCTGTCGTCCGCGGCCAGCACCCCGCCCTGGACGGGAATGGTCAGCTGCATAGGAAGAGTTTCCCAGGCACGGCAACCGGATTGGCCGTGACCACGGCCGACCGTGTGGCCGACCGTATGGCCGGGCGTGTGGGCGGGCGTCTGGGCGGGCGTGCGGGCGGCTGGGATCGGCACGTTACCCTGCCAGGGACAGCGCAAGCACCGCGGGCCAGGAGGCGCGCATGGGAACGATCCGGGTGGTCATCGCCAAGCCCGGCCTGGATGGTCACGACCGGGGCGCCAAAGTGGTCGCCCGGGCACTGCGCGACGCGGGCGTGGAAGTGATCTACACCGGTCTGCACCAGACGCCCGAGCAGATCGTGACGGCGGCCATCCAGGAGGACGCCGACGCGGTGGGATTGTCCATCCTGTCCGGCGCGCACATGACCCAGTTCGCCGCGGTGCTGGATCTGCTGGCCGAACGCGGCGCCAGCGACATCGTCGTGTTCGGCGGCGGCATCGTGCCCGAAGCCGACATCGCCGAGCTGGAGCGGATGGGCGTAGCCAGGATCTTCACGCCCGGCGCGTCGACCTACGAGATCGTGGACTGGGTCCGCTCGACGCTCGGCGGCCGGTCCTCCGCCGAGCCGGCGCAGCAGGGCAGTTAACCCGCCGCCGGCCGCGCGGACCGCTAACTCGCGGCCGGGAGCGTTCGGATCTCCAGGGCCTGCCGCCCCTGCGCGTTCAGCAATGCCGACTTGATGCGTGCCGTCACGCTGGCCGGATCGGTGCGGATCTGACCCGGCGTGAACGGCAGCAGGATGATCCCGCACGCGCCCATCCGGGCGTGCCGGGCCTCGGTGCGCTCCCAGTCCTCCGCCGACAGGTGCCACTCGCGGGAATTCACCTCCGCCGCCACCCCGGCCGCCGGCCACCACGCATCCGGCTTGGCCAGGAACGCGCCGCCCATGTAGAGCCGGGGATTGAACAACGGATGGGGCAGCTGGGCCCGGATGATCAGGTCCCGCAGGTCTCCTTCGGCCACCGACCGCACCCCGTCCGCCACCTCGGCCAGCGCCTGCCTGAGCCACGCCGACTGGCGCATCGGCGCGTGCGTCAGCTCTTGCGACAAGTCGGCTAACCGGCAGCACTGCCGCTGGACGGCGTCCGCGGTGACCGCGCGCACCTCCCGCAGCGACCCCAGCTCACGGGAAGCGTCGGCCACCGCCCTCGCGGCCCGGGTGAACCGGACCGCGCCATCGGCCAGGACAAACTCCGGCATCCGCGTTGTCGGCCACACCCGCACGAACGACCCATTCGCTCGGACCCGCCCGTCTGGGACCAGCACGGTGATTACCTGACGCTCGCGCAGTCGTACCCCGTGCCGCAGCAACGCCGCTGTACCGGTGAGCGCGCTGCCCGGCCCGGCATAGCGCAACGCCGCGATCTCAATCTGCCTTCGGGTGGGTGTGCCGGTCGCGGCCAGGTACACCCCAGGCAGCAGCCGCTGCCACGGCCCACCCGGCCGGATGCGATATCGCACCTGGTGGAGCGGCATCCCAGAGCCGAGGGCTTCGGTGCGCGAAATGACACGCTCTTGGTCCCGCAATATCCGGGCTAAGACAGAATCATCGACCTTCGCCGCCGGTGGCATGAGAGCAGCCTCACAGCAGGGTCTGACACTCGCCACGCGAGAGGGCCCCCTGGGCTGGGGGTGCGTGGGGCTTGCGGTGGGTTGTGGGGCTGGTGGGGTTGGGGATGGGGGGTGCGTGGGGTGGGTGGGACAAGCTGGTGGGGGTTGCGCGGGGGGTGGGGGAGGGTGGGGGGCGTCACCGGTAGGCTGCGTGCGGAATCCTGCTCACCCGTAGGCCACCCGAGGACGGACGTCAGTGGACCTGTTTGAGTATCAGGCGAAAGAACTGTTCGCCGAGTACGGGGTACCCGTGCAGCGCGGCCAGGTCGCGGCCACCCCGGCCGAGGCCAGCGCGATCTCGGCGGGCTTCGCGGCCGAGGGCTCACCCCTTTCGGTCGTCAAAGCCCAGGTGAAGACCGGCGGCCGGGGCAAGGCGGGCGGCGTCAAGCTGGCCAACGGCCCGGAAGAGACCGAGGCCAAGGCGCAACAGATTCTCGGCATGGACATCAAGGGCCACACCGTGCACAGGGTCCTGATCGCCGAGGCGGTGGACATCGCCCAGGAGTACTACCTGTCCTACCTGCTGGACCGGGCCGCGAGGACGTTCGTGGCGATCTGCTCGGTGCAGGGCGGGATGGAGATCGAGGAAGTCGCCCACACCCACCCCGAAGAGGTGGCCCGGATCCTCATCGACCCGCTCACCGGCGTGGACCGGGCCAAGGCCCAGGAGATCATCGAGGCCGGCCGGATCCCGGCCGAGGCGGCCGAGCAGGCCACCACGCTGGCCGAGCGGCTCTGGTCGGTGTTCGCCGACGAGGACGCCACCCTGGTCGAGGTGAACCCGATGGCGCTGACCGACCAGGGCGACGTGCTGGCCGTGGACGGCAAGGTCAGCCTGGACGACAACGCGGCCTTCCGGCAGCCGGACCACGCGAAGTTCGAGGACAAAGAGGCCGCCGACCCGCTCGAAGCACGGGCCAAGGCCAAGCACCTGAACTACGTCAAGCTCGAGGGCGAGGTCGGCATCATCGGCAACGGCGCCGGGCTGGTCATGTCCACGCTCGACGTGGTGGCGCTGGCCGGCGAGCTGTTCGGCGGCATCAAGCCGGCCAACTTCCTGGACATCGGCGGTGGCGCCTCGGCCGAGGTGATGGCCGACGGCCTGGAGATCGTGCTGGCTGACCCCTCCGTAAGAAGCGTGCTGGTCAACGTGTTCGGCGGGATCACCTCCTGTGACGCGGTGGCCAACGGGATCGTGTCGGCCATCGGCATGCTGGCCAGCCAGGGCCAGGAGGTCCGGCACCCGATCGTGGTCCGGCTGGACGGCAACAACGCCGAGGAGGGCCGGCGCATCCTGGAGGAGGCGGCGCTGCCCACGGTCGAGCAGGTGGCCACCATGGACGACGCAGCCCGCCGGGCCGCCGAACTCGCGGCCGCCCCCGTGACAGGAGCATGAGATGGCGATTTTCCTGACCGGCGGCAGCCGGGTCATGATCCAGGGCATCACGGGCTCGGAAGGCCGCAAGCACGGCCGCCGGATGCTGGCCGCGGGGACCACGGTGGTCGGCGGCACCAACCCCAAGAAGGCCGGGCAGACCGTGGACCTCGGCGGCGCCGAGGCGCCGGTGTTCGGCACGGTGGCCGAGACGATGGCCGAGACCGGCGCGGACGTGTCGGTCGTATTCGTGCCGCCGCAGGGCACCAAGGCCGCCGTGATCGAGGCCATCGATGCCGGGATCCCGCTGGCCATCGTGATCACCGAGGGCATCCCGGTGCACGACACCGCGGAGTTCTGGGCCTACGCCACGGCCAAGGGCAACCGGACCCGCATCGTGGGCCCGAACTGCCCCGGGGTGGCCTCGCCGGGCAAGTCGAACGCGGGCATCATCCCGGCCGACATCACCACCGAGGGCCGGATCGGCCTGGTCTCCAAGTCCGGCACGCTGACCTACCAGATGATGTACGAGCTGCGTGACATCGGCTTCTCCACCGCGGTCGGGATCGGCGGTGACCCGATCATCGGCACCACGCACATCGACTGCCTGGCTGGGTTCCAGGACGACCCGGAGACCGACGCGATCGTGATGATCGGCGAGATCGGCGGCGACGCCGAGGAGCGCGCCGCCGCGTACGTCGAGGCGCATGTCACCAAGCCGGTCGTGGCCTACGTGGCCGGGTTCACCGCCCCGGAGGGCAAGACCATGGGCCACGCCGGGGCGATCATCTCCGGGTCGGCCGGCACCGCGCAGGCCAAGAAGGAGGCGCTGGAGAAGGTCGGCGTGCGGGTCGGCCGGACGCCCAGCGAGACGGCCCGCCTGGTCCGTGAGCTGATGCAGGCGCGCGGCTGAGCCGCATCGCCAGGCGCCGCCCTACGGCGCCGCGGCGCGCCTCCACGACGCCCGCCTGGCTGGTTGCCAGGATGGGTATTTGTGACCGCTTCTGCCCCGCCGTCGGCGCGGGCGGGCCACGGCGCCGGAACATCAGGGCCGTCCGGCCCGGCCCGGCCGCTGGTGATCACGGGTGCCATCGCCGCCTGCGCGGCCGCGGGCAGCGGGCTGGTCCTGATCACCCTGCTGGTGCTGGCCGGGTGGATCGCGGCGCCGCACGCGGGCCTGGGCCTGCCCGGGGTGCTGCGCACCGCCGCTGACCTCTGGCTGGTCGGCCATCACGTCGGTTTCACGCTGCATGCGGGCGGCAGCCTGGGCGCCGGGAAGCTGGCGGGCGGCCGGATCGGCATGCTCCCGCTCGGCCTGGTGCTGCTGCCCGGCGCGCTGCTCTGGCTGGCCGGCCGGTGGGTGGTCAAGAAGGGCGAGGTGTCCCGGCTCCGCGAGGTTGGCTATGCCGCCCTGGCCCTGGCCGTGCCGTACGCGCTGCTGGCGGGCGCGCTGGCCCTGCTCGGCCAGTCCTCGCTGGCCACCCCGTCGCTGGCCCAGGCGGTGCTGGCCGGCTTCCTGCTCGCCCTGGTCGCGGGCGGCCTGGGCGGCGCGCGGGCGCTGGCGCCCTGGTGGCACCTGGTGCATCTGCTGCCGGCCCGGTCCCGGTCGGTGTTCCTCGGCTCGCTCGGCGCGCTCACCGTTCTGACCGGGGCGGGCGCGATCCTGGCCGGGGCCTCGCTCGGCACGCATCTGGCTGGCTTCCGTGCCGCGGACGCCGCGCTCGCTCCAGGCCTCGTCGGCGGCGTGCTGCTGCTCCTCATCCAGATCGCATATGTGCCTAACGCCATCGTCTGGTCGGTCTGCTACACGCTGGGCCCGGGCTTTGCCTTCGGGGTCGGCACCGTGGTCGCGCCGACCGGCTCGGCTCTGGGGTCGCTGCCGCTGCTGCCGATGCTGGCTGCGCTGCCCACCGGCGCGCACTCGGCCGTCCCGGCCTGGGCGTCCGCCGCCATGCTCAGTGTGCCCTACCTGGCCGGGGCGTTCGGCGGGCTGCTGACCGCGCGGGCCGCGCCGACACCAGCGGTCGAACTGGCCCCGCTGTGGGGGTTCGGCTGCGGCATCGCCACCGCCGTGGCCACCGGCCTGCTGGCCGCGTTCGCGGGCGGCCCGCTGGGCAGTGGCCGGCTGGCCGCGGTCGGGCCGTCCGGCTGGCAGACGGCGGTGGTGGCCGCCCTGGAGGTGGGGGTGGCCGCGGCGGTGACCGCGGGCCTGGTCAACTGGCTGCGGATGCGCCGGGTGCCGCGCCGGGCCGCGGCCGCGGGCCGTGCCGCCCGGCCGGAGGCCAGCCAGGATGACCCGCACCGCATCTACCTGGACCCGTGGGCCGAGGATCAGGACGGCGAGCCACCGGGGCCTGCGCCGTCACCTGGTCCGGCCGCGTTGCCCTAAGCCCCACCTGGGCCTTACGGGGTGACCTGCTCGATCGAGTGGGCGAACTGGTTACGGCAGGCCTGCTGGGCGGCGATGGTGTTGGCACCGCTCAGGCACCGGGAGAACGTGCTCGCCTGCTGGCCGAACAGCGCGAAGCCGAGCAGCAGGAGGCCGCTGAGTAGCGCCCCGATGCCGCCGATGACGATCGCGGTGACCGAGCCGCGCGGCCCGGCCGTGCCGGCCCGCCGGGTCCGTGCCAGCGCGGTGGCCGCGAGCCAGATGGCCAGTACCCCGGACACCAGGGCGAAGCCCACGATGTACACGCCACGCTGGAAGTTGCTCACGCCCAGCAGGCCGAACAGGCTGAGCACCGACAGCACCAGTGCCGCGAGTGCCCGCTGCTGGTGGGCCGGGTCCGCCCGCCCGGTCCGCCGGGTCCGCGCCCGCGTCTGAGCCTGCTCGGGCGGCGGG
Source organism: uncultured Actinomycetes bacterium (assembly GCA_963747705.1). Lineage (GTDB taxonomy): Bacteria > Actinomycetota > Actinomycetes > Streptosporangiales > Streptosporangiaceae > RYN-230. The sequence goes on from CAVVGF010000039.1 coordinate 36,871, forward strand.
GGAACGCTCGGGGCCATCGGTGGGACGCTCCAGGGTCGCGGGTGTGGACTGGGGCCAGCGGTGCCAGGCGCCGCAACCTCCCATTCTGCCCCGTGCCGGCCAACAGGGGAAACGCGTCTCCTGCTCAAGCATGCCGCGGCCTGGGCCGGGCGGCGTGGTCAGCGCCATGGCCCCGGCGTGACCGCGACCGCGGCCACGCCCTCCGGTGGCCGGCCTCATGGCCGCGGCCTCGGCCAGCGACATCTGGGCGGTCGGCTCGACCAATTACGAGACCACCCTGATCCTGCACTGGAACGGGACCTCCTGGTCCTGACGCCGCAACGCGGTAACCCCGGGGGGCCCCGGCCCGATGTGCCGCCTCTCGCGGGGCCACCGGGGGGCCACGTAGGGTGGGCCGCATGCGGGCACGCCTGGTCGTTCTGGTATCCGGCGCGGGCACGAACCTGCAGGCCCTGCTGGACGCGTGCGCAGACCCGGGCTACGGCGCGCAGGTGGTCGCGGTCGGCGCGGACCGGGACGGGGCGCCCGCCCTGGACCGGGCCGGGCGGGCCGCGGTGCCCTCGTTCGTGCACCGGGTCACGGGCTACCCGGACCGGGCGGACTGGGACCGGGCCCTCACCGCGTCCTGCGCCGGTGCGCAGCCTGACCTGATCGTGCTGGCCGGGTTCATGAAGCTGGTCGGCAAGGACTTCCTGGCCGCGTTCGGCGGCCGGGTGATCAACACACATCCGGCCCTGCTGCCCGCGTTCCCGGGCATGCACGGGGTACGGGATGCGCTGGAGCACGGGGTGAAGCTCACCGGGTGCACGGTGTTCCTGGTTGACGCGGGCACGGACACCGGCCCGGTGCTGGCCCAGGCCGCGGTCCCGGTGCTCGATGACGACGACGAGGCCACCCTGCATGAGCGAATCAAGGTGACCGAACGCGGGCTGCTCGTGGAGACTGTTGGCCGGATGGTCCGCGACGGGTGGACGGTGACGGGCAGGAAGGCAAGGATCGGGTGACGAGAGTAGCCATCAGGCGCGCGCTGATCAGCGTGTACGACAAGACCGGGCTGGCCGACCTGGCGCGGGCGCTGCACAAGTGCGGCGTCGAGATCGTCAGCACCGGCAGCACGGCCGCTGCCATCGCCGAGGCGGGGGTGCCGGTCACCGCGGTGGAGGACGTCACCGGTTTCCCCGAGTGCCTGGACGGCCGGGTCAAGACGCTGCACCCGGCGGTGCACGCCGGGCTGCTGGCCGACCTGAGCCTGCCGGAGCACCAGGCCCGGCTGGCCGAACTGGGCATCGCGCCGTTCGGGCTGCTGGTGTCCAACCTCTACCCGTTCGAGGCGACGGTCGGCTCCGGCGCGCCGGCGGCCGAGTGCGTGGAGCAGATCGACATCGGCGGCCCGGCCATGGTCCGGGCCGCGGCCAAGAACCACCAGCACGTCGCGGTGCTCACCGATCCGGCCATGTACCCGGCCGCGGCCGAGGCGGTGGCGGCGGGCGGGTTCACTCTGGAGCAGCGGCGGCGGCTGGCCGCGCAGGCGTATGCGCACACGGCCCGCTACGACGCCGCGGTGGCGTCCTGGTTCGCGTCCAGCTACGCCCCGGACGAGACGGCCCAGGAGACCGGCTGGCCGGACGTGACCGCGGCCGTGTGGTCCCGGCGCGAGGTACTGCGCTACGGGGAGAATCCGCACCAGCGGGCCGCGCTGTACACCGGGGCGGGCCGGGCCGGGCTGGCCGAGGCCGAGCAGTTGCACGGCAAGGCCATGTCGTACAACAACTACGTGGACGCGGCGGCCGCCTGGCGGGCCGCGTACGACTTCGCCCAGCCGTGTGTGGCCATCATCAAGCACGCCAACCCGTGTGGCATCGCCCTGGGCACCGACCTGGCCGAGGCGCACCGTAAGGCCAACGCGTGCGACCCGGACTCCGCGTTCGGCGGCGTGATCGCGGCCAACGGGGTGGTCACCGCGGCCATGGCCGCCCAGGTCAAGGACATCTTCACCGAGGTCGTGGTGGCGCCCGGGTTCGACGACGGGGCGCTGGACATCCTGCGCTCCAGCAAGAACGTGAGGCTGCTTCAGTGTGCTCCGCCTCCCGGCCCCGGCGCGGAGCGCCGGACGGGGGGTCCGGGGGTCGTCCCCCCGGGCTAGCACTGCCGGTGCCCGGCCGCCGGAGTGGCGGCAGGTGGACGGCGGGCTGCTGCTGCAGACCCCGGACCAGATCGACGCACCGGGCGATGACCCGGGCGGCTGGGAGCTGAAGACCGGGCAGCCCGCCGCCGCGGACACGCTGGCCGACCTGGCCTTCGCCTGGCGGGCCATCCGCAGCGTCAAGTCCAATGCGATCTTGCTCGCGGCCGGGCTGGCCACGGTGGGAGTGGGCATGGGCCAGGTGAACCGGGTGGACGCGGCCCGGCTGGCGGTAGCACGGGCCGGTGACCGGGCGGCCGGCGCGGTGGCCGCCAGCGACGCGTACTTCCCGTTCCCTGACGGCCTGGAGGTGCTGATCCAGGCCGGGATCCGGGCGGTGGTGCAGCCTGGCGGCTCGATCCGGGACACGCTGTCCATCGAGACCGCCGGGCAGGCGGGGATCACCATGTACTTCACTGGCGTCCGCCACTTCTTCCACTGATTCCGGAGCAGCTACGACCATGACAGCGCAGATCCTGGACGGGAAGGCGGCCGCGACCGCGATCAAGGCGGAACTGGCGGTGCGGGTCGCGGCCCTGGCCGCCCGGGGCATCGTGCCCGGGCTGGGCACCGTACTGGTCGGGGACGACCCGGGCAGCCGCGCCTACGTGAACGGCAAGCACCGGGACTGCGCCGAGGTGGGTATCGCCAGCATCCGCCGGGAGCTGCCCGCCGACGCCACCCAGCCACAGGTCGAGGCGGTGGTGGACGAGCTGAACGCGGACCCGGCCTGCACCGGCTACATCGTCCAGTTGCCGCTGCCCGCGGGCATCGACACCAGCGCCATCCTGAGCCGGATCGACCCGGATAAGGACGCGGACGGGCTGCACCCGCTGAACCTGGGCCGCCTGGTACTCAACCAGCCCGGCCCGCTGCCGTGCACGCCACGCGGAATCGTGGAGCTGCTGCGCCGCTACGAGGTGCCGATCGCCGGGGCTGAGGTCACGGTGATCGGACGCGGCATCACGGTCGGCCGGGCGCTGGGCCTGCTGCTGACCCGGCGCAGCGAGAACGCGACCGTCACGCTGTGCCACACCGGCACCAAGGACCTGCCCGCGCACACCCGCGCTGCGGACATCGTGGTCGTCGCGGCCGGGCGGCCCGGGCTGCTCACCGCGGACATGGTCCGGCCCGGCGCGGCCGTGCTGGACGTTGGCATCACCCGGACCGAGGCCGGCCTGGTCGGGGACGTCGCCCCCGAGGTCCGCGAGGTAGCCGGTTACCTGGCCCCGATGCCCGGCGGGGTCGGCCCGATGACCAGGGCCATGCTGCTGGCCAACGTCGTGGACCGGGCCGAGGTGGAGTAAGCTACCAGCAAGTAACATAGTTCGTACCGCACTGAGTGGGTCCGTGTGGGGCCCCGGAGGTTTCAGCCGGGTCACCGGTTTGGCACCCTTGAGGTGCCCGGGCCAGCCCCGGGCGGCGGTAAATCAGACAGGAGGTCGGCCACCGGCATGAACATCGTCGTCTGCGTGAAGCAGGTGCCAGACACCTGGGCCGAGCGCACCCTGCGGCCCGATGACTCGACGCTGGACCGGGCCTCGGTCGATGGAGTCATCAACGAGCTTGACGAGTACGCGATCGAGGAAGGGCTGCGCCTGGCCGAGGCGCACGGGGGCGAGGTCACCATCCTGACCATGGGTCCGGAGAAGGCCAGCGAGTCGATCCGCAAGGCGCTGTCCATGGGCGCGGACAAGGCCATCCACCTGATCGATGACGGGCTGGCCGGTTCTGACGGTCTGCAGACCTCGGCCGCCCTGGCCGCCGTGCTCGGCCGGACCGGGTTCGACCTGGTCATCGTCGGCGCCGAGTTCAACCGACGCCCGGATGGGCGCGATGGCCGCCATGCTGGCCGAGCGGCTCGGCGTGCCGCAGGTGTCGCTGGCCAGCAAGGTCGAGGTGGACGGCACCCAGCTCACCATCCACCGGCAGACCGACTACGGCTACGACAAGGTGGCGGCCAGCCTGCCCGCCGTGATCAGCGTGGTGGAGAAGATCAACGAACCGCGGTACCCGTCGTTCAAGGGGATCATGGCGGCCAAGAAGAAGCCGGTGGAAACGCTCAGCCTGGCCGACGCGGGCATCGACCCCGGCCAGGTCGGCCTGGCCGCCGCGGCCACCGAAGTGATCAGCTTCGCGAAGCGCCCGCCGCGGCAGGCCGGCACGATCGTCAAGGACGAAGGCGACGGTGGCGTCAAGGCCGCCGAGTTCCTCGCCGCGCAGAAGTTCATCTGAGCCGGGAAGGACACCATGGCTGAGGTTCTGGTGCTCGCCGAGCATGACGGCGAGACGGTCAAGAAGGTCACCGGCGAACTGCTCACACTGGCCCGCCAGTTCGGCGAGCCGTCGGCGGTGTGGCTCGGCGGCGGGGCCGAGGGTGGCCGGGAGCGGCTGGCCGAGTTCGGCGCGGCCAAGGTCTACGTGGCCGAGGGCAGCAACGTCGAGGACGGCGTGGTCGCTCCCGCGGCCGAGGTGCTGGCCGGCCTGGTGCAGCGCACCTCGCCGGCGGCCGTGCTGCTCGCGGCGACCGGCGAGGGCAAGGAGGTGGCGCCGGCTGGCCGTCAAGACCAACTCCGGCGTGATCACCGACGCGGTCGGCCTGGCCCCGGGCGACGGCGGCGGCCTGGTCGCCGAGCAGTCCATCTTCGGCGGCGCGATCATCGTGCAGTCCCGGGTGCGCACCGGCACGCCGATCGTCGCGGTCCGGCCCAACTCGGTGGCGGCCGAGCGCCCCGGCCGCGGCCGCGATCGAGCCCGCCGGGGTCGAGCTGAGCGACGCGGCCCGGGCGGTCCGGATCACCGAGCGGGTGGTGGCCGAGCGGGGCGAGCGGCCGGAGCTGACCGAAGCCGCGATCGTGGTGTCCGGCGGCCGCGGCGTGGGCAACGCGGAGAACTTCGCGCTGATCGAGACGCTGGCCGACTCGCTCGGCGCGGCCGTCGGTGCGTCCCGGGCGGCCACCGACGCGGGCTGGTACCCGCACCAGTTCCAGGTGGGCCAGACCGGGAAGACCGTGTCCCCGCAGCTCTACGTGGCGGTGGGTATTTCCGGCGCGATCCAGCACCGGGCCGGCATGCAGACGGCCAAGACGATCATGGTGATTAACAAGGATCCCGAGGCGCCCATCTTCGAGCTGGCCGACTTCGGTGTGGTGGGCGACCTGTTCCAGGTCGTCCCCCAGCTCACCGAGCAGATCAAGCAGCGCTCGGCCAACTAGGGCGGGTCCGGCCCTGGGACGTGTGCCCAGGCCGGTACGCGCACTAGGCTGATGTCCGTCATGGGGTACATGGACAGCGCGGGCAGGCGCCCGGGACCGGCACCGGATCGCGTGGTGTACCTGGACCACGCGGCGACCACTCCGTTGCTGCCCGAGGCGCTCAGCGCGATGACCGAGGAGCTCGGCCAGCTCGGCAATCCTTCGTCACTGCATAACGCCGGCCGCCGGGCCCGCCGGGTGGTGGAGGAGTCGCGGGAGCAGATCGCGGAGGTATTCGGCGCCCGGCCCAGTGAGGTGATCTTCACTGCGGGTGGCACCGAGGCCGACAACCTCGCGGTCAAGGGGCTGTACTGGGCCCGGCAGGGCGGCCGCCAGGGTGGGCCGGGCAAGCGGCGCCGGGTGCTGACCACCGCGGTGGAACATCACGCGGTGCTGGACTCGGTGCACTGGCTGACCGAGCACGAAGCCGCGCAGCAGGCGCTGCTGCCGGTGGACCCGGCGGGCGCACTGCGCCCGGGCACGCTGGCCGATGCGATCGAGGCCAGCCCGGGGACGGTCGCGCTGGTCACGGTCATGTGGGCGAACAACGAGGTGGGCACGGTCCAGCCGATCGCCGAGCTGGCCGCGATCGCACGGGAGCATGGCATCCCGTTCCACACCGACGCGGTGCAGGCCGCCGGGCAGCTGCCGGTCAGCTTCGCGGCCAGCGGCGCGGACGCGATGACCGTCACCGCGCACAAGTTCGGCGGGCCGGTCGGCGCGGGCGCGCTGCTGCTGGCCCGCGGCGTGCAGCCGGTCCCGGTGCTGCATGGCGGCGGGCAGGAGAGCGAGGTCCGCTCCGGCACGCTGGACGCGCCGGCCATCCGGGCCTTCGCGGTCGCGGCCGCGGTGATGGCGGACCGCCGTGCGGACGAGGCGGCCCGGCTGGCCGGGCTGCGCGACGATCTGATCAGGCAGGTCCTGGCGGCGGTTCCGGATGCCGTACTGAACGGCCCGCCGGCCGGCCCGGCCGGCTGCCCGGCAACGCGCACTTCTCGTTCCCCGGCTGCGAGGGCGACGCGCTGCTGATGCTGCTCGACGCCAAGGGCATCGCCTGCTCGACCGGCTCCGCGTGCACCGCCGGGGTGGCCCAGCCCAGCCATGTGCTGCTGGCCATGGGCGCGGACGAGGCCCGGGCTCGCGGCTCGCTGCGCTTTTCGCTCGGCCACACCACCACCCAGGAGGACGTGGACGCACTGGGCGCCGCGATCGGCGAAGTGGTGCAGCGCGCCCGCCGCGCGGCCGGGAACTAGTCGCCGAGCAGCCGGGCGATCTCGGACATCTGGGCTGGGGTCAGCGGGCCGAGCGTCAAGGCCGCGGCGTTTTCGGCCTGGGCCACGGTGCGGATGCCGGGGATGGGCACGGTACGCGGGCTGCGGGCCAGCAGCCAGCCCAGCGCGCCCTGGGCCAGGGTGCGCCCGCTGGTCAGCACGTCGCGGACGGCG
>CAVVGF010000040.1:0-24525 GCA_963747705.1 uncultured Actinomycetes bacterium
GTCCGCGGCCGTGGCGGACGCCGTTGAACACCGCCGCGGGCCATTATGCCGACCCGCCTGCTGGCTGCCACTGGCCGGGCCGAAAACGCGGCTGAGTACGCGCATGCCGTCCGGGTGAGTGTGCCCGCGGCGGCAGTGCTCTGGTTTATCGGCTTTCTTTCCGCTGTCCTGTTCCTGCCAGCCGGCCCGTTCATGGTGGCTGTGCGTTGCTGTGCATGTCCACCCTCCGCTGCGCCAGCGCTCACGCTGTGCCCTCAGGCACAGGTGCCGACTGCCGAGAACCTAGACTCTGCTCGCAGTAATGTCAACAATTTTGCGATTCTTTGTCCTAGGCTCAGGTGGGCCAGACGGATCGGCCGCCCTGGCGGTATTTAACCGGAACAGGCCCGCTTGAGGTGGGCATACTCGGGTAGCTGGCTGAGTATCTTGGACCGTCAGCACAGATCGTTGACAATATCGATTGCACAGGGCTACGTTCGCGATGATGCCCGCGCGTCGCCCCAGGTGGTGCCGGGCCCGCTCAGGGAAGGAACCGATGAGGCTGTATCGGGAGCCGGCCGGGACGTTGCCGGGCGGACCGGCATGACTGCGACGGACGGCATCCGCTGCATGATGATGCGCGGCGGCACATCGAAGGGACTCTACTTCCTGGCCGCCGATCTGCCGTCGCAGCCGGAGCAGCGGGATGCCCTGCTGCTGCGGATCATGGGCAGCGGCCACCCACTGCAGATCGACGGGCTCGGCGGCGCCCATTCGCTGGCCTCCAAGGTGGCGGTGGTCTCGCCGCCGGTCCGCGGCGACGCCGACATCGACTACCTCTTCCTGCAGTTCGGCGTGGACCAGGCGACCGTCACCGACCAGCAGAACTGCGGCAACATCCTGGCTGGGGTCGGCCCGTTCGCGGTCGAGCGCGGCCTGATCGAGCCCGGCGCCGAGACGACCACGACCCGGATCCGGATGGTGAACTCGGACAGCGTGGTCACCGCCACGTTTGCCACGCCGGGCGGCACGGCGGACTACGCCGGTGATACCGCCATCGCCGGGGTGCCGGGCACCGCGGCCCCGATCAGCCTGCGGTTCGCCGATACGGCCGGCTCGGCGACCGGGCGGCTGCTGCCCACCGGCCACGTCATCAACGTCATCGACGGCATCGAAGTCAGCTGCGTGGACAACGGCATGCCGGTGGTCGTGGTCCGGGCCGCCGACCTGGGCCGCACCGGTTACGAATCGCACCAGGAACTGGCCGCCGACGACAAGCTCCAGGACCGGGTTCAGGCGCTGCGCCTGGCGGCCGGCCAGCTGATGGGCCTGGGCGACGTCAGCCAGGCGTCGGTGCCCAAGACCACGCTGGTCAGCGCGCCTCAGGATGGCGGCACCATCTGCACCCGAACGTTCATCCCGGTCCGCCCGCACACGGCCATCGGGGTGCTCGGCGCGATCAGCGCGGTCACCGCGCTGCTGCTGCCGGGCGCGGCCGGTGCCGAGCTGGCGCGCTGGCCGGAACCGGGGCAGCCGCTGGATGTCGAGCATCCAACCGGGCACCTGCTGGTGGAAGCCGAACTGGACACCTCGCAGCAGCCGCCGCGGGTCCGCACGGCCGGGGTGGTCCGGACCGCACGCAAGCTCTTCGACGGAACCGTCTTCGCGAGCGGTCAGCCGTAGCACATTCGCACATCGCCACGGCCGCGTGCCGGGTAAATCCGTCCACGGCCCAGGGGAAGGCCCAGGGGGAAGGAGTTGTAGTGCCGGAGGACTCCAAGCCGGCGGTTACCGAAGCGCTTCGCACCGCGATTATCGCGGGCGAATACGCGCCCAAGCAGCGCCTGGTCGAGATCGACCTGTGCGAGCGGTTCGGCACATCGCGGTTTATCCTTCGCTCCGCGCTGCAGGAATTGGCCGCGCAGGGCCTGGTCGAATTTCAGCGCAACCGGGGCGCCCGGGTGCGCGAGGTATCACTGACCGAGGCCATCGAGATCACCGAGGTGCGGATCCTGCTCGAAGGCCTGCTCGCCGCGCGCGCCGCCGAGCGGGTCACCCGATCGGACATCGTCATGCTGCGCAAGCTGACCAAGGACATGCGTGTCGCGGTGGATAAATCCGAGCTGCTTACCTATAGCGAGCTCAACGCCCGGCTGCACGGGGCCATCCGGGACATCGGCGCCCACGAGACGGCCTCCCGGCTCCTTCGCCAGCTGCGTGATCAGACGGTCCGGCACCAGTTCACGCTGTCCCTGGTGCCGGGGCGGCCAGCCGTGTCGCTGCCGCAGCACGAGGCGATCGTCGCGGCCATCGTCGCCCGCGAGCCGAGCGCGGCCGAGCAGGCCATGCGCGCGCACCTGCGCAGCGTCATCGAGGCGTTCCGGGCGCTGTCCGCCGCCGCGATGCCGCAGTGAGGCAGTGCCGCAGTGACGCACGGGCCGCCCGGGCTTAGCCCGGCACGCAGATGACCACGTTGTTCGCGGTGGCCGAGATGAGCGTGGCCCCGGCGGCGACCAGCACTGACCGGCGGGCCGTGCCGGTACGCCCGTCGCCGACCTGGCCGACGTGGCTGACCCCCCACGCGTAGACCTGGCCGGCCGTCGACACCGCGTAGGAAGTGGCCGACCCGGTGGCCAGGCTCTGGTAGGTCACGCCGGCCGGCGGCCGGATCCGCACCGGTGACGGGCGCATGCCCGTCCGCCCGTTGCCCAGCTGATAGGCGCGGTCGTCGCCCCAGGCGCGCAGCGAGCCGTTGGACAGCAGCACCAGCGTCTGCCCGTTGCCCCACAATGACCCGCCCTGCGCGATCTGCCGTACCGGATGCGGCAGGTGCACCCGGACCGGGACGTCCGGCAGGCCCGCGTGCCCGTCGCCGAGCTGGCCCTGCCGGTTGTAACCCCAGTCGAAGTACTTCCCGTCGGCCAGCAGCGCCCCGGAGTTGGCGAACGCGGCCACCAGCCGGACCACCGGCGACCGCGGCAGCCCGGCCACCCGGGCCGGGGTGGTGCTGCTGCGCCTGCTGCCGTCGCCCAGATCGCCGGCCACGTTCTGGCCGCACGCGTACACCGTGCCCGCCGCGTCGTACAGCGCGTGGTTGCTGGCCCCGGCCAGGGCGGTCACCTGGCCCAGCGGCAGCCGGACCGGGCGCAGATAGGTGTGCGCGCCGCCCAGGCAGAGCTCACCGCCGCCGTTGTGGCCCCAGCCCCAGACGTGTCCGGTGGTGTCCACCGCCAGCGCCGTGTCGTACGGCATGACATCCGTGGGGATCCAGGCGACCCGCACCCCGCGCGGGAACTGGATCCGGACCGGGCGGGTGAACGAGTTGGCCCGCCTGCCGTCGCCCAGCTGGCCGTCCGTGCCCAGGCCCCAGGCGTACAGGCGGCCGTCGGTGAGCAGCGCGTACTGGGTCGAGTTGGACGTGCCGACCTGGGTCACGCGGCCTGGCAGGGTCAGCCGGGCAGGCGAGGTGAGCGTGTCGAAGTTGCCGTGCCGGCCGCCGAAGAACGACCCCCAGTGCTCGACCGTCGTGCCGGCCGGCCGGATGGGCGGCCCGGGCGCGGGCCCCGCCGAGCAGCCCGCGCTGCCGGCCCCGGCCACCAGGGCCGCGCACAGCCCAGCCCGGGCCAGCCACCACCTAGCCCGCAGCGGGCGCTCTAATGTCATACCGGGACAATAGGAAATCGCCGGCCCTAACCACGCCCGGCTCCCGGCACCTCTGTTCCCGGGCTTACGGGGGCTGACCTTGGCGGCGGGGTGGCCAGGGATGGGCTTGGGTGCGATTATGTGGCTATGAGCAGCGACAACGAAAACCCGGTGGGTCGGCTGGTCGCTGCCTGGGAGGCCGCTGCTGATATCGCGGCCGAATGGGCGAAACGGACCGCGGCGGTGACCGCCGACTCGTTTAAGAAGCTGACCAGCGACCCGGACATCCGCGCGGCGATGGCCGCCTGGCGGGTGGTGTTCGTCTGGGAGCGGATGGAATGTGAGTGCGCCTGCGCCACCGCCCACCCGGATGACGTGGGAGTCTGTGACCGGCGCGCGGTCATCACCCGCCAGGTCAGCACCAAATCCGGCCCGGCCAACGTCCCGCTCTGCGCGCCCTGCGCGGTGGCCCAGGGCGTCGCGGAGATGCCGCGCTGACTGGCTGGCCGGTAGCCTGACCGGACGAGCAGCCGGACGCTGGAAGGATGCGATGTCCCAGTTTCCAGACGAGCTGGGCGACTGGTGGAGCGACTTTCCAGGTAGCGACCGCGCTACCTGGCTGACGCCGGCCACGTCCCAGCTCGGTGCGTTCGCACCGGCACAAGACGGGGTCCGCGGGGCCTTTTCGCGGCGAGCACTCAAGCGCGGCGTGGTGATCCCGCCGGGCAAGAAGGAACGGGCCCGGCGCGAGGCATCGGCCGAGTGGCGGCGGCAGAGCGTCGCCGCGATCCGCGCCCCGGCGCTCAAGTCGGGTGTGATCACGCTGGGTTCCGGGTTCGGCGGCACCGGCAAGACCGACGCGGCCGTCACGCTGGCCGCCATCTACGCCGCGGTCCGGCCGGCCGACCGGGTCATCCTGGCCGACAGCAACGACGACATGCCGCACGGGTACATCAGGCTGGGCGGCGTCCCGGTGGAGGCGCTGCCCCAGGAGCAGCGGACGCTGTCGATCAGGGGCTTCTACCACGCCTGCACCGAGGGCTCTATCAAGGTGTACGCCGATCTTCGCGACGCGGTGGCCTGGCTGCAGGGCGTGGCCGTGATCCGCGGCGACACCGCCGACGAGTGCATTGGCGTGGAGTTCGGCGAGCAGGAGTACCAGACCGTCCTGGAGTTCCTGCAGTGCATGTCCAACATCGTCATCAATGACGGCGGCACCGGCCTGTTCGCCAAGCTGCAGGTGGGCACGCTGCTGCACGGCGACAAGTACGTGTTCGTGACCGAGGCCTCCCAGCTTGGCTACTGGTCCATCGGCCAGGTGTTCAGCCGGTACCGGAACTACGAGGGGGAGCGGGAGCGGCCGCTCAGCGAGCGGGAGCGCACCCATCTCAACCTGCTGATGGACGAGGCGACGATCGTCGTGGACAAGTTCATCGAGGCCGACCCGGAGCAGGCCCGCTGGTTCGCGCGGATCCGGGAGGCCCACGAGGGCACCCAGGTGTCCGTCGTCGCCTCCCCGTGGGACCAGGCCCTGGCCAACCGGGTGCCGCTCGATCTGGGCGCGGTCGCCCCGGAGACGCTGGACGCCAAGCTGGCCATGGCCGAGGTGGTCCTGCGCGGCGTGGACCGGGTTAACCGCCGCCGCCTGGGCCTGCCCGACGATGCGGACGAGGCGGCCGGCTACGGCGAGGAGGCGCTGGCCGAGCCGCCGCGCTGGTACTCCCAGCCCGCGTCGCCCCGCCCGGCGGCCGCGCCGCCCACGGACGGCGCACAGCCAGCTGACGTGGCGCCCGCGAGCGTCCGCGGCGAGCCGGCCGACTGGCCGTTCCGCGGCCCCGGCTAGCTGGCCCGCCGCCCGGGTGCGCGACCATGGGCGAAATGAGAGTCTTAATCGTCGCGGTGGGCTCGCGTGGCGACGTGGCCCCGTTCACCGGCCTGGCCACCGCGCTGAACGCCGCCGGGCACGACACCGTGGTCGCCGGGTACGAGATGTTCGCCAGCCTGGTGACCGGCTGCGGCCTGGAGTTCCACGCCCTGCCCGGTGACCCGCGGATGCTGGAGGCCGCACGCTGGCAGCGCGGCGGCACCGGGCCGTTAGGCGCCGCCCGGCTCATCCGGCTGATCGCCGACCAGATGCGGGAACTGCACGCCGGGATGCTGGCGGCCGCCCGGCAGGGCACCGACGTGCTGCTGCTGGGCGGGCTGAGCTACGCGGGCGGCTACCACATCGCCGAGGGGCTCGGCCTGCCCAGCATGTCGCTGCAACTGGCGCCGGTGGCCCCGACCCGGGATTTCGCCCCGTCCATCGTGACCGCGCGCTCACTGGGCCGGTGGGGGAATCTGGCCGCCGGGCACGCCCTGGTCCTGCTGGGCGGGCCCACCCTGGCCGGCCCGGTCCGTGAGCTCCGGGCCGAGCTGGGGCTGCCCCGGCTGAGCTCCCGGCAGGCGATCTACGGGCGGATGAGCGACCCGGCCTGGCTGGTCTTCCACGGCTTCAGCCCGGCGGTGGTGCCGCGGCCGGCCGACTGGCGGGCTGGCGCCGAGGTGGTCGGGTACTGGTCGGCAGGCCCGTCCCGAAGGCTGGCGCCCGCCCCAGGATCTGGAGACTTTTCTTAACGCTGGCGAGGCGCCGGTGTTCGTGGGCTTCGGCAGCATGTCGCCGGATGATGCGGCCCGGGCGGCCGGTGTGGCCACCGCCGCCGCGCGGCAGGCCGGGGTGCGCCTGGTGCTGCAGGCGGCCGGGCTGGGCTGGATGTGGCCAGCCCAGCCGATGACCAGATCGTCATCGGCAACGTCCCGCACGACTGGCTGTTCCCGCAGATGGCCGCCGTGGTGCATCACGCGGGTGCGGGCACCACCGGCGCCGGGCTGCGGGCCGGTGTCCCGGCGGTCACCGTGCCGCAGATCGGTGACCAGCCGTTCTGGGCGGCCCGGATCGCCGCGCTGGGCGCCGGGCCGCCGCCGATCCGCTACCGGCGGCTGTCCGTCCCGGTGCTCACCGCCGCCATACAGGACGCGGTCACCCAGCCGTCCTACCGCACCCGGGCCCAGGCGCTGGCCGCCCAGCTGGCCCGCGAAGACGCCAACGCCCCAGTCGTGGCCGCCGTCAACCGGCTCTAATCCATCAACGCGGTGCATCGTGCCCCGCGGGTGAGGCACAATGCACCGCGCTCATGAGTCTCGCTTGCGGCCCCAGACGAAGTAGGTGAGGGGGGCGATGCCGGCCGAGTTGAGGATGGACAGGGCCGGGACCCAGGCCCACTTGGGCCCGCGGACCTGGCTGGCCGGGCGCCGCCTGAGGTCGATCAGCGCCGCGGCTTTCAGGCTGGTCTCGACCGCCGCCGCGGCGATGAGCAGCCGCTGGTTCCGCTTGCTGAGATCGCTCCACTTGGGCCGGCCACGGCACGCTCCGAATAAGGCTGGGCATGGACTCCTGTTGGCCTGCACTGTACCCGGCGCCGGGCGGGGGCTACTGCTCCCGGTCGCGGCGCAGCCGCTCCAGCACCTCGTCCGGGCTTTCCGTGGTCACCCGGATCATCGCCCGCACCGCGTCGGCCAGGGCGATCCGCGGCACGTCCAGCTCGATCGCGGCGGAGTGCGCCCACCGGGTCAGCTCGCGGTAGAGCTCCGGGCTCAGGTCGAGGGTGATCCGCACCGGCTTGGACCGGATGGCCGTCTTGCCGGCCGGCCCGGCGTCGGGCTCGGTGCGCCGGGTGGCGGCGGCAGCCATCTGTGCTTTGCGCCGTTCCCGCTCCGTTGTCATGACGGCACCTTCCCGAGGGGGACGCATCGCTCGATGAGGTCGTGGGCCACGCCGCGCCAGACATCGCGGCCTATCTCGGGAATCGGCACGCCGAAGCTCTGTGCATAAACCTCTCGCCTGGGCACAGCCGTTCGCAGCACGTCATAGCCTAGGCCCTCCAGCACCTCTCTGGCGCTGGTGGTGGAATGCGCACGGGTAATACACCGGTTCAGCAGCACGGCCGCCCGCACCGGGGTGTCACGGACCGCTTCGACCTCACCGATCTCCTCGCGTACCGGGGTGGTGCGGTTGATCTCGATCGGGCTCGGCGCGCACGGGATGAGGATCTCATCGACGTAGCGCATCGCGGACCGGGCGATGCCCGCGTGGTCCTCCAGCTGCGGCGCATCGATGATCACAACGTCCTCAGGATGGGCGATCTCGGCCACTCGCTGGTGCAGGCTGCGGGAGGGCAGCGCGACGATGCGGAACGGGAACGCCAGCCGGGGCGGCAGACCGGGATCCATGGCCGCCAGGTCGGACCACTCCAGCGCGCTGCCGGACGGGTCCGCGTCCACCAGCAGCACGTTCCGCCCGGCCTGGGCGAAGATGTGCGCCAGCCATACCGCGGAGGTGGTCTTGCCCGTGCCCGGCTTGAGGTTGAGCAACGCAACGCTGAGAGCCGGCATGAACGCAGTATTGCAGTGCTTACGGCATTACGGAAGCTAGTCTGGCCATCTCGGGGCCGGCAACCCGCCCGTACTGGGCGGAAGCGGACTTTCCACAAGAGCAGGGATACTACCCCGCAGTTCGGGCAGCCTGCGCCAGCCGGTTACCCACAGCCTGTGGACCGCTACGGCTGACCGTTTTGCCGGCCGACCTGGGCGATCTTCCCCCGGCGCGGACGCCTAATTCGCTAAGTTGATCCTGCTCTGGATTGGTTCGTGGCGCTGGGAAATGGCTCATCTGCCCCGGCGGCCAGCGAGAAAGTTAGGGGAGCGCGCAGTGGACGCAGCAGATGGCCGTCCAGCCGGCGGCAGCGCGGATTTACCAGCCATTGTGTTCGCGCCCGCGCGGCCCGATATCCGCGCGGACCACCGGGACGGCATGGTCTTCGAAGTCCGCCGGGCCAGCGATGGCGAACTGGCCCTGCCCGTGTTCAGCACCCTGGACCGGCTGACCGCGGCCCTCGGCCCGGAACAGCCCTGGGTGGCCCTCCCGCTGCACAACGTCCAGGTGATCATGGGCGGCACCGGAGTGGACCGGGTGCTGCTCGACCCCGATGCGGCGCCTGATGCCCGGCGCTGGTCGGTGGGCGACATCGAGCAACTGGAAGGGCGGCTGGGATGATCGCGGCGGCAGATGGCGGGGGCGGCGGCGACGGGTTCCAGGTGGTGATGGCGGACCTGCTGGACGCCTCGGCCACGTTCCATACCGAGGCGGGCACGCTCAAGGCGGTCGTCCCGGTGGACGGGCCGCCGTGCCCGGACGGGGGCGACGCGGCGCTGAACCAGAACCTGAAGGTGGTGCTGGAGATGATCGGCACCCTGAACCTGCAGGCCTCCGGGGTCATCGACAGTGACTCGGCCAAGCTGAAGACGGCGCATGACCGGTACGCGAGCACCGAGACCAGCCTGACCCAGCTGTGCGGCGAGATCAGCGACCCGAGCAAGATCGGCTGAGGAGGCGGGGATGGCACCGGGTACCGGGCTGGCCGGCAAGGCGCCCACACGGCTGATGCCGTTCGCCTACGACTGGGTCGGCGGCGACATTCACGGCCTGTCCAGCCTGGCGGGCACGCTGTACGGTTACCCGCCCAAGATGGCCGACGTGGTGACCGCGCTGGATAAGAAGGTCAGCCAGGTGGTCAGCGACGCGGGCTGGCAGGGGTCGGCGGCCAGCTCGTTCAGCACCCACTGGGAGACGGCCGCGGCCGAGACCAACGCGGTCGGCCTGACCATCATCGACGCGGGCGACATCGTCAACCAGCTCGCGGTGGATCTGGCCAAGATCGAGAATGCCCTGGAGTCGGCCGCCGACCAGGCCACCGCGCATGGCGTGCCCATCGGCAGCAACGGCCAGCCGCCGCAGGCCTGCTACGCCAACCAGACCCAGGAGGACTGGCGGGAGGGCTACTCGTCGTTCTACCAGCAGTGCCTGGCCTCCGCGCAGGATGCCCGGGTGCAGGCGGCCGGCGCGCTGCAGCAGCTGTACGGGGTGATGTCCGGCCAGGACGGCACGGACGTGCCCGGCAAGGTCGGCGAGGGCTCGACCGTCGCCGACTACCTGGCCGACCTGCTGGCCACGCCGTCCGCGTACGCCGGCCAGGTAGCCGAGAAGGTCAAGTCGCTGACCGAGGCGGCCAACAAGGCCAAGCAGACCTGGCTGGCCGCGCAGGCCGCGGCCCGGCAGGCCGACGGCAAGTTCGGCGTCATGCCCGACAACGTCAAGCAGTCGCTGAAAGACGCGCGCACCCAGCTGGCCTCGGCGCAGGACGACCTCAAGGTGGCGGAGGGCCACGAGAACGCGTTCACCAAGGTGTTCGACACCCGGACGTCGGACCTGCCCGGGCTGAGCAAGCTGGCCGACGGCCTGGCCGACGACAGCATCCTGGCCAAGGCGCTCGACGTGCCGGTGGTCAACGTGCTGGCCGGCGGCGTCACCACCTGGGTCAACGCCACCCAGGACGAGCAGCATGGCGTGCCCGGCTGGCTGGCCTACCCGCTGGAGACCGGCAACACGATCGGCAGCATCGCGGCCGGTACCGCGGTGGCCGGTGTCGTCGGCGGCGCGGTGGCCGGGCTGTCCATCGCCGGCGCGCCGGTGCTCGGCGTCGCGGCCGGGGTGGCGGCGGGCGGCGTCGTCGCCTACGGTGTGGGCGACTATGTGCACAACTACATCGAGGACTTCGGCCAGCAGTGGCACCAGCATGGCGTGCTCGGCATCGCCACCGACTTCGGCGCCGCCGGAGTGGGCACCTGGGACGACACTAAGGGGCTGGTGGGCGACATTGGCGGCGCGGCTAAGAGCGTGTGGCACGGAATCACGTCGCTGTTCTGACCGGCCGCCCGTGGGCCCAACCTGGGGATGGAGATAGGCCATGCCGCTTTTCGACCGTTCCGGGCGGACCGAGGCCAAGCTGACGGCGGGCCCGACGCTGCTGCTGTCCGCCGACCCGGGCGGCGCGCTGACCGACGCGGCCCGGCTGTATGACCCGCAGTTGCGCAGCTGGCATGGCCGGCTGGTGTTCGGCAACGGCGTGCTGCTGTTCGGGCCGGTCACCGTCACCCCCAAGCTCGTCGAGCAGGCTGGGCTGCCGGCCAGCGCCGCGGTGGCCTGGTACGCGGACGCGGCGCTGCAGGGGCACCGCGAGCGCGCCCGGACGAGGCCAAGCGGGCTGACGGCGAGTCCCTGGTGCTCGGGCTGGCCGTGCGGCTCGGCGGGTCGGCGCATCCGTGGCCGCCGCTGCACAAGCCAGCCCTGGCCGCCTCGGTGTACAGCGAGCGGCCGCTGGCCCCGGACGAGGTGGTCCGGGTGCTACGGCCGTACGCGGGCAGCGACGTTGGCGTCGAGGACGCCAAGGACGGCACGTACGCGGTCAGCGGCAAGCACGCCGCGTTCTACACCGCCTACTGGTCACCCCGGCTGTACTCCGCCAACCTGGAACCGCCCGCGCTCGGCGCGATGCGCAAGGGCCCGCTGCATCACTGGGACCTGAACACCGGCATCTACGCGGGCGCCGCGCACCAGGAACTGCGGCAGAAGGTGGCCAGCGGCGCGCTGGCCCTGGCCATGGCGGCCGGCGGCGTGGCCGTGGACATGTGCGGCTTCCGCTTCGAGGCACCCGAGGAACTGCGTCCGGTCGGGGAGCCAGCCGGCCGGTGAGGATCCGGGACGTGCGGTCAGGCCCGGCCCCGGCTACCGCCCGGCCCGCGGTGCGGGCTGAGCCTGGCTCAGGCGGCGCCGTTGCGGGTGCCGGCCCGCAGCAGGAACACCTGCTGGCGGACCCGGCTCAGGTCCCCGCCCAGCGTGGTCACGACCTGCGCGGCCACGTTGCGGCCCTCGCGGAGCAGGCCCAGCAGCAGGTGTTCGGTGCCAACCCGGCTGTGCCCCAGGCTCGTAGCCTCCCGCTGGGCCAGGTCCAGGACCCGGCGTGCGCGCGGCGTGTACGGGATGTGCTCCGGCGGTTCGGTCCGGCCCCGGCCGAGGATGTCCTCCACCTGCTCGCGCAGGGCGCTCAGGTTGATGCCCAGCCCGCGCAGCGTCTCGGCGGCCTGCCCATCGCGGTCGCGGAGCAGCCCGAGCAGGATGTGCTCGGTGCCAGCATGATCATGGCTGAGCCGCCTGGCCTCCTGCTGGGCCAGCGCCAGCGCCCGCAGCCCCCGCTCGGTGAACCGGTCGGACATTGATCCGCGCCGCCTTTCGATCCCCGTGAACCCGGCCCGTACTACTGCACGGGGTGCCAGGTATCAAGATACATCTCGTTCGCGGATAAGCAAGATATATCGCGAGTGATCTCGGGCGGCGCGGTCACATGCTCCGCATCTTCAGGTAGCGGCGGATGTCGTCCTGGGAGCTCACCAGGAGCGCGCCGACCACTGCCACCGACACCAGGAACAACAGCTTCTTCACGTCCGAACCTCCTCTCGCGGGTCGGGGCAGCGCGTCCCCCTGGTCCGCTGGCTGCCCGCTGCTGGGTTGTCCGGATTGCCCGGCCGTTCGATGTCACCAGGGACCTTGCCCGCTCACGCCGCGCGCTACCCTCCCACAGCGCCGGTACCAGCCGGTTACCTGTCACTCGTTCATCTTGCGTTCACTTTTATGTCGGTATTCCTTCGCTTCGATGACATACGTTCGCCGCATAGAGCGGGTTGGGCGGCCCCGGTGGGCAGGGAGGGATCGTGGTCTCCGGTGCCGCGTCGAACGGGCTGACGCATGCCCTGGATGAAGCGTCAGTCAGCCGATTTCATCTCCGCGCGGTCCTGGTGTCCGGCATGGGCTTCTTCACCGACGCCTATGACCTGTTCGTCATCGGGATCGCGGCCACCCTGATCAAGCAGCAGTGGCAGCTCAGCTCGGGCAAACTGGCCCTGCTCAACGCGGTCATGCTGGGCGCGGCCGTGCTGGGCGCCCTGGTGTTCGGCCGGATCGCCGACCTGGTCGGCCGCAAGCGGGTGTACTGGCTGGTCGCGGTGATCATGGTGGTCGGCGCGCTGGGCTCGGCGCTGGCCCCCGGCTACTGGGTGCTGATCGCGTTCCGCTTCGTGCTCGGCTTCGGCGTGGGCGGAGACTACCCGGTCAGCGCCGTGCTGATGAGCGAGTACGCCAACCGGGAGGACCGCGGCCGGCTGGTCGGGATGGTGTTCTCCACCCAGGCCCTGGGCCTGATCGTGGGCCCGCTCATCGCGCTGGCCCTGCTCGGCGCGGGTGCGGGCAACGACCTGGCCTGGCGAATCATGCTGGCGCTCGGCGCGGTACCGGCCGCGGCCGTCGTCTACCTGCGCCGCAAGATGCCCGAATCGCCCCGGTACCAGGCGCAGGTGCAGGGGCGGCACAACAAGGCGGTGGCCGATCTGGCCCGGTTCACCGACGGGATCGGTGAACGCGAACCCGGTGCCGGCCATCACGCACACGATGGGCCTGCGCGCGTTCCTGACCAATCGCCGGTGGCTGGTGATGCTGGCGGGCACGGCCGGGTGCTGGTTCCTGCTCGACTACGCGTACTACGGCAATACGATCTCCACCCCGCAGATCATCGCGCTGATCTCACCCCAGGCCTCCACGATGACCACGATCGCCATCCAGCTGGCCATCTTCGTGGTCGCGGCCGTGCCCGGCTACCTGCTCGGCATCGCCCGGCTCGACCGGATCGGGCACCGCAAGCTGCAGCTGATCGGGTTCGGCATGATGGCGCTGTGCTTCGCCGTCATCGGCCTGGTGCCCGGGCTCACCACCGCCGTGCTGCCGTTCCTGCTGGTCTACGGGGTCAGTTACTTCTTCACCGAGTTCGGGCCGAACATGACCACGTTCGTGATGCCCAGCGAGGTGTTCCCGGTCACCATGCGCGCCACCGGGCACGGGATCTCGGCTGGGGTGGGCAAGCTGGGCGCGTTCATCGGGGTCTTCCTGTTCCCGGTGCTGTCCACGTCCCTGGGGCTGCGGGGCACGCTGCTGCTCACGGCCGGCGTCTCGGTGGGCGGCCTGCTGCTGACCCTGGTCCTGCCCGAGCCGGCCCGGCGCAGCCTGGAGGAGGTGTCCAGCGGCGAGGCCGAGTTGCCTTCGGGCCGCGGCGGCGCCACCTGCCGTCGGCCAGGGCGCGGCCCGGCCCGGCGGCGCCCTGGACGCGCCACCCGACCGCGCGGCCTGATCAGGCCGGGGTGCCGCCCCGGCCCGCGCCGTCGCGGAACCGGCCGATCTCGGCGTCCAGGCCTGGGTCGGCCAGCGCGGTCAGCCCGCAGCGCAGCTCGTAGGCCATCGCGTCGGCTTCACTGAGCGACAGGCTGGCCAGCGTGGACTCCCGGTCGCTGCGCAGGCAGGCCTGCGGCAGGGCGGCGATCTCCGCGGCCAGCGCCTCGGCCGCCTGCCGGGCCTGGCCGGGCGGCACCACCCGGCTGACCAGGCCCATCTGCAGCGCCTCGGCCGCGGACACCGCCCGCCCGGTCAGGATCAGGTCGAGCGCACGGCCCAGGCCGATCAGCCGGGGCAGCCGGACCGTGCCGCCGTCGATCAGCGGCACGCCCCACCGGCGGCAGAACACGCCGAGCACGGCGTCGTCCTCGGCCACCCGCAGATCGCACCACAGGGCGAGTTCCAGGCCGCCGGCCACCGCGTGCCCGGCGATGGCCGCGATCACCGGCTTGGACAGCCGCATCCGGGTCGGCCCCATCGGCCCGTCCCCGTCCGGGGCGACCCGGTTGCCGTCCGGGCCGCCGACGGCCTTCAGGTCGGCCCCGGCGCAGAACGTCCCGCCAGCGCCGCAGAGCACCGCCACCCTGGCGTCGGGGTCTGCCTCGAACCCGGCGAACGCGGCGGCCAGGGCGATGGCAGTGGGCAGGTCAACGGCGTTGCGTGCCTCGGGCCGGTCCAGGATTACGGTGGTCACTGGACCGCGGTGCGCAACCTGGACGGTCACCGTGGGTCACAGCCGCTAGCCGGCCTGCCAGGTGTCCGAGCCGGCCAGCAGTGCGGCCAGGTCACCCTGGCCCTGCTTGGCGCGGGCGTCCGCGATCTGCTCCGCCATCAGGTCGTCGTAGCTGGGCCGGGGCGCCTGCCGGAGCACGCCGATCGGGGTGTGCGCGAAATCCGACCGTGTCCAGCCGGGACAGCGCGAACGCGTACGACGGGTCGGCCGCGTGCGCGTCGTGCACCAGCAGCGAGTCCGGGTCGGCGCCGGCCACGTCCACCGCCTCCAGCGAGCCGGTAGCGGCTGAACCGCAGGGCCGTGGTCTGCGTCCGGGCCGAACCGGACGGGCTGGCCGTGCTCCAGCCGGATCACCGTGTTGTCGCGGGACTCCGGGCTCGGTCAGCGGGATGAACGCGTCGTCGTTGAAGATCGGGCAGTTCTGGTAGATCTCGACGAACGCCGCGCCCCGGTGGTCGGCCGCCGCGCGCAGCACGCTGGTCAGGTGCTTGCGGTCGGAGTCGATGGTGCGGGCCACGAAGCTGGCCTCGGCGCCCAGCGCGAGCGAGACCGGGTTGAACGGGGTGTCCAGCGACCCGAACGGCGTGGACTTGGTCACCTTGCCCTGCTCCGAGGTCGGCGAGTACTGGCCCTTGGTCAGCCCGTAGATCCGGTTGTTGAACAGCAGGATCTTGATGTTGACGTTCCGGCGCAGCGCGTGGATCAGGTGGTTGCCGCCGATCGACAGCGCGTCGCCGTCGCCGGTGATCACCCAGACCGACAGGTCCGGGCGGGACGCGGCCAGCCCGGTGGCGATGGCCGGGGCGCGGCCGTGGATCGAGTGCATCCCGTAGGTGTCCACGTAGTAGGGCAGCCGGGACGAGCAGCCGATGCCGGAGACGATGACCAGGTTCTCCCGGGGGATCTCCAGCTCAGGCAGGAACGACTGGAACGCGGCCAGGATCGCGTAGTCGCCGCAGCCGGGGCACCAGCGGACCTCCTGGTCGGACTTGAAGTCCTTGGTGGCCAGCTTCTGGTCCGCCTTGGGCACCAGGGTCAGCGCGGCCGGCCTGCGGCCCGCCTCCTCGGCCCCATCGTTGGCGTGCGCAGTGGGGTCAGACATTCGCGATCACATCCTGGATGACGTCAGCCAGCTCGGCGGCACGGAACGGCAGGCCGCGGACCCGGTTGTAAGAGATGACATCGACGAGGTAGCGGCCGCGCAGCAGCAGGGCCAGCTGCCCGAGATTGATCTCGGGCACCAGCACCTTGTCGTAGCTGGCCAGCACGTCGGCGAGGTTGGCCGGGAACGGGGACAGGTGGCGCAGGTGGGCGCGGGCGACCTGGCCGCCGGCGTTGCGCACCCGGCGGACCGCGGCGCCGATCGAGCCGAACGTCGAGCCCCAGCCGAGCACCAGCACCTTGGCGTCGCCGTCCGGGTCGTCCACCTCGAGGGCCGGGATGTCGGCCGCGATGCCGTCGATCTTGGCCTGGCGCAGCCGGACCATCCGGTCGTGGTTGTCCGGGTCGTAGGAGATCGTGCCGGCCACGTCGGCCTTCTCGATGCCGCCGATGCGGTGCTCCAGGCCCGGGGTGCCGGGGATGGCCCACGGCCGGGCCAGCGTCTGCGGATCCCGGCGGAACGGCAGGAACTCCGGCTTGCCGTCGCTGCCGTCTTGGCCGGCCGCGGCGGGCCAGTCGGCCGGGGACGAGAACGAGAAGTCGTCGCGCAGCCTGGGCAGCTTGTGCACGTCCGGGATGAGCCACGGCTCCGACCCGTTGGCCAGGTAGCCATCGGACAGGATGATCACCGGGGTGCGGTACTTGGTGGCGATCCGGACCGCTTCCAGCGCGATGTCGAAGCAGTCCGACGGGGTGGCCGGCGCGAGCACCGCGACCGGGGACTCGCCGTTCCGGCCGAACAGCGCCATCAGCAGGTCGGCCTGCTCGGTCTTGGTCGGCATGCCGGTGGACGGGCCGGCCCGCTGGATGTCGCACACGATCAGCGGCAGCTCCACCGAGACGGCCAGGCCGATGGTCTCGGCCTTGAGCGACATGCCCGGGCCGGACGTGGTGGTGACGCCGAGCGCGCCGCCGAACGAGGCGCCCAGCGCCGCGCCGACCCCGCCGATCTCGTCTTCCGCCTGGAACGTGCGCACCCCGAACCGCTTCAGCTTGGACAGCTCGTGCAGGATGTCCGAGGCCGGGGTGATCGGGTAGGAGCCGAGGAACAGCGGCAGGCCGGACCGGCGGGACGCGGCCACCAGGCCGTAGGCCAGCGCGGTGTTGCCGGTGATGTTCCGGTACGTGCCGGGCCGCAGCGGTGGCCGGCTTGACCTCGTACTGGACCGAAAAGGCCTCAGTGGTCTCGCCGTAGTTCCAGCCCGCGCGGAACGCGGCGATGTTCGCCTTCATGATCTCCGGCTTGGTGGCGAACTTGGTCTCGAGGAACTTGAGCGTGCTCTCCGGCGGCCGGTTGTACAGCCAGGACAGCAGGCCGAGCGCGAACATGTTCTTCGCCCGCTCGGCCTCCTTGCGCGAGATGTCGAATTCCTCGAGGGCCTTGACCGTCATCGAGGTGACCGGCACCGCGTGCACGTTGTAGCCGTCCAGCGAGCCGTCATCGAGCGGGCTGGCCTGATAGCCGACCCGGGCCAGGTTCCGCTTGGTGAACTCGTCGGTGTTGGCGATGATGTCCGCGCCGCGGGGCACGTCGCCCAGGTTGGCCTTGAGCGCCGCGGGGTTCATCGCGACCAGCACGTCCGGGGCATCACCCGGCGTCAGGATGTCGTGGTCGGCGAAGTGCAGCTGGAAGCTGGACACGCCGGGCAGCGTCCCGGCGGGCGCCCGGATCTCGGCAGGGAAGTTCGGCAGCGTGGAAAGGTCGTTGCCGAAAGCAGCCGTCTCCTGGGTGAACCGGTCCCCGGCAAGTTGCATGCCGTCACCTGAGTCACCTGCGAAACGGATGATTACGCGGTCGAGTTGCTGGACCTGCTTGGTCACAGTTGAAGGACCTCCTCGCGCGCCGCAACCGGGCGCATGAGGCAGCGCGAGGCCAGCGAACGTCGCACCCGGCACGCTCAGCGCCCGGGTTGAGTTGGGATTAGTTTTAATGTTACAGCGCTGTTCCGCCGCTCCGGCGGCGTCCAAGTGCTCCTGGCTAAGTCGTGACCTATCTCACATTAATTCGGCTGGCTGGATGGTGGAGTGGCGACGCGCGCAGGGCGTGTGACACTCGGTGCTGGATGTCTCCCGCTATGTCATAGGACGTTGGGGGTGCGCCGCTGGTTCACAGCGGCGCCGTTTCGCTGGGCCGTGCTGGGTTGGGGCGGCGATCTGCGGGGCCATGAAGTGCACGGTTTGGCTGGATAGGCTGGGCCGGTGGCCGCCGTGGATCTCCCCCCGCCAGGTGTTAGGCGCCCCGCTGACCTGCCGGTCGTGGTGGACGCGGGCCGGGGCTGCACGCTCTGGATCTGTGACGCCGGGCTGGCCTGCTGCGCGGTGGAGGTGGCGGCGGCGCTGAGCCCCGCTTCGGGTGCTGGCCTGGCTGCGGGTGCCGGCTTGGCTGCGGGTGACCGGCTGGCTGCGGGTGCCGGGCTGGCTGCGGGTGACGGGCTGGCTGGGGCTGCTGAGGCTGCGGGGGCGGGTGGGGTGAACGTGTTCGTGGTGGCGGGCACGGTGACCGACAAGCTCGCGCCGCTGGTGCTGGCGGCCTATCAGCAGGTGCCGGAACCCAGATTGGTGCTGTCCTTTGGCGCCTGCTCCAACAGCGGCGGCCCGTACTGGGACTCCTACTGCGTGACTAAGGGCGTGGACCAGTTCATCCCGGTGGACGGCTACGTGCCCGGCTGCCCGCCCCGGCCGGAGGCGCTGCTGACCGGCCTTGACCTGGTGCTGCAGCGGGCCCGGCCATGACCAGCGAGGAGATCCTCGGCCTGGTGGCGTCGGCGGGCCTGGAGGCCACGGCCGAGCCGCCGGCCGCCGTCGGCGCGGTGACCGTCACCGTGCCCGCCGCCCGGTGGCTGGCGCTGCTGGCCCTGGCCCGCGAGCAGCTTGACTGCGACTTCTTCGACTGGCTCAGCGCGGTCAACGATGAGGCGGCGGGCGTGGCCGTGCTGGCTCATGTGTACTCGCTGGCCGGGCGGCACCACCTGCTGCTGCGCACCGTGCTGGCCGGCGACCTGCCCCGGCTGCCCACGGCTACCGGCATTTACCGCGGCGCGGCCTGGCACGAGCGGGAGACTGAGGAGATGTTCGGCGTCATTTTCGACGGCCACCCCGGGCCGGGCCCGCTGCTGCTGCCGGACGGGTTCGAGGGACACCCGTTGCGCAAGGACTTCCCGCTGGCCGCGCGGGCCGCCCAGGAGTGGCCCGGGGCCCGTGAGCCCGGCGAGCCGGCCGGGCCGGGCCAGCCGGTGCGCGGCCGCCGCCGGGCCGTGCCGCCCGGGGTCCCGGAGGGGTGGCCGGCCGGATGAACGCTGTTTCCGGTGCGGACCTGCCTGGTTCGGGTGCGGGCCTGCCTGGTTCGGGTGCGGACGTGCCCGTTTCGGGTGGAGACCTGCCTGGTTCGGGTGCGGACCTGCCCGCGCGGAGCCGCGGCGTGATCGGGCTGCTGGAAGAGAACTGCACGGTCTGCATGCTGTGCGCCCGGGAGTGCCCGGACTGGTGCATCTATATCGAGTCGCACAAGGAACCGATGCCGGCCGAGCCTGGTGCGCCTGGCGGGCCTGGTTCGCCGGCGCGTCGCGGTGGCCGTCAGGTGCGGAACGCCCTCGACCGGTTCGCGATCGACTTCTCGCTCTGCATGTACTGCGGGATCTGCATCGAGGTGTGCCCCTACGACGCCCTTTTCTGGTCGCCCGAGTTCAGCTACGCGGAGACGGACATCCGCGAACTGACCCATGAGCGCGGCAGGTTGCGTGAGTGGATGTGGACCGTGCCGCCCCCGCCAGCGCACGACCCAGGCGCGCCCGTGGCCAGGGAGGTGCAGGCGGTCTACGGGCCCGGCGGCGTCCCGGACGCCGGCGGTGCGCTGGACGCCCGCGGTGCGCTGGACGTTGGCGGCGCCCCGGGGGCCAACGAGCGATAAACCATCAGCGCGGTGAGTTTACGGTCACCGGTGACCGTAAACTCACCGCGCTCATGCCGGGCCGGGGGACGGGCCGGACTTCAGCGGAAGTTGACGAACTGCAGGGCCAGATCCAGGTCCTTGCCCTTGACCAGTGAGATCACGGCCTGCAGGTCATCCTTCTTCTTGGACGAAACGCGCAGTTCCTCGCCCTGGATCTGGGCCCGGATGCCCTTCGGCCCTTCATCCCTGATGATCTTGCTGATCTTCCTGGAGTCATCCTGGGAGATGCCCTCCTTGAGGGCGACGGCGATCCGGTACTCCTTACCGGACAGCCGCGGCTCCGCGGCGTCCAGGACCTTCAGCGAGACCTGCCGCTTGACCAGCTTGTCCTTGAACACGTCCAGCACCGCGCTGGCCCGCCCCTCGCTATTGGCCCGGATCTCGATGGCGTGATCCCCGGACCGGGCGATGGAGGCGCCCACGCCACGGAAGTCGAACCGGGTCGAGATCTCCTTGGTGGTCTGGTTGATCGCGTTGTTGACTTCCTGCTTGTCGATCTTGCTCACGATGTCGAAGCTGCTGTCCGCCATGCGCCGGCTCCTTCCCCTTGGCGGTGACGACGTTGGATCATGAGGCTACTGCGGGCCGCGGGACTTAGTGGCATTGCCCGGCCGTGCGCCAGCTCGGGCCGCTATGGACCAGGTCCGGGCGCAATCCGCTGCGCGGAGGACGCGCGCCGTCCGCTATCCTTCACTGAGCCGTCTGCTGGCGGCGCCAGGCAGGTTGCCCGAGTGGCCAAAGGGAGCGGTCTGTAAAACCGTCGGCTTAGCCTACGTTGGTTCGAACCCAACACCTGCCACTACCAAACTCGCAGGTCAGACCCGGTCCATTGGGCCGGGTCTCATGCGTTGCGGGAGCGGTTGCCGTAACCGCTCCCTGTGCGGGACGTCTCGGTTGCGGTCCTTGTTCGGCTTGTCAGCATGCTTTGAGTGCGGGGAGTGGTCGGCGGCACTCGGCGCGCGCTGTCGCGCATGGTTGAGCAGTGGTTGGGTTCCAGGGCCGCGAGACCTGGGTTCTGGGCAATGGCGCATTGGTTATCAAGCGAGTGAGTCAGTGATTTCCCGGGCTGCGCGCGCACTGGGTGTATGAGGGATGCGGCGGGGGTCGGGGAATCCGAGACTGGTGTATCCGGCGGCGCGTTTGGCCAGCGATGCGGCGACTACGCCGGTGGCGGTGTCGTGGTAGTCGTGGATCTCGGCGGTGGCTTTGCCGGGGTAGGGGCGCAGGATCCGCCCGGCGTACTGGACTAGGCGCCCTTTAAAGGAGATCGGGGCAGCGAGGAACAGGGTGTCCAGGGCGGGGCAGTCGAAGCCTTCCCCGATGTAGGAACCGGTGGCGACTGCGAGTAGTGAGGTCTGGCCTGGCTGGGGCTGCAGCCGGGCAAGGGCAGCGGTCCGGGCCTTGGCGCCCATCCCGCCGCGGAGCACAACTGGGTCGTATCCCGCTTCTCGTAGCGCCATGGCGAGCCGGTCGAGGTGGGCGGTCCACTGGGTGAGGACCAGGCAGTGCCGTCCCCGGCCAGGGCCTCACAGACGTTTGCAGCGACCTGGGCAGTACGTGTGTCGTCGGCCGCGAGGTCCCGGTAGATCGCGGCGATCCCGCCAGGAGCGGATGGGTCGGCGTCCCCGGTGTAGCAGAACCTGGTGGGGTGTACGTGGAGGACGGGTGCAGGGCGGGTGTTTGTGTCGGCTGGTGCCAGGTGAAGTTGCGGCGCGCCATCGCCATCTGGCGCTGGGTCGTGGGTGGGGGGATGGGTGATGGTGTGCCGGACGGGGCCGACTTGCAGAGCGATCAGGTCATCGAGCTTGTCACGCCGGTAGGGGGTGGCGGTCAGGCCGAGCCAGCGGCGGGCGGGGATCTGCTTGACTGCGTGCTCGAACGCTGCCGCCGGGACGTGGTGGCACTCGTCAGCAATGATCAGGCCATACCCGGCGGTGAGCGTGGCGATATCGTCGCGGCGCGTCAAGGTCTGCAAGGTGACCACGTCGATAATCCCGCCGATTTTCGACCGGCCGCCACCGAGCTGCCCAGGGGTGACGCCGAGGAATTCACGGATGCGAGTCCGCCACTGGTCGGCTAGTGCTTTGCGATCGACCAGCACCAGCGTGGAGGTGGCGTCTGCGGCCATGACCGCACACGCGATCACCGTTTTGCCCGACCCCGGCGGGGCGACCAGGACGCCGAGGTCATGGCGGGTCAGTTGGTCCGCCGCTTCTTGCTGCTCGCTGGTCAATGAAGCGGTGAAGGTGAACTCCTGCCTTTCGCCAGCGGCACGCTTGTCTGTTCTTTCCAGGCGGCTGCCGGCCTGCTCAGTCAGTGCTGCCACTGTTTCAGTCAGCCCGCGGGGCAGGATCAGCCCGCCGTCGAGCGTTTCGTCGAAGCTGCGCAGGAACCGGGGCGTGTTCCAGGTCGATACCCGTCGGCGCTGGCGTTCATAGAGCAACGGGTTCGGCATCGACGCCGCGTGCTTCAACGTGGCGAGCAGGGCTGGTGTCAGCTCGCCCTGCTCGACCCGGATGCCGACGTCCAGACGGGCGTGGATGACCGGCGGCGGTGCTGGCCTGGTCCGGGTGGAGACCGGAGCGCCGATCCGGCTGACCTGCGCCCCGACCGTGACCCGCCCCGCCTTGTCCGCCGCTCTGGCCACTTCTCGGGGACTCATCCTTCCGAAGGTCGACAGGAAAGTCCACTGGTCCTCGTGTGGTTCGAGCGTGGCCAGGTCCAGGAAGACGGTGGCCCCATCCCGGCGGGAGCGGCCACGCAACGGCGCGGCGATCAAATTCCCCACTCCGCCGGCTGGCAGCACATCCTGGGACGGGAATAGGCGGTCGTAGCTGGCCAGGTCCATCTGCCCGCGGAGCGCCATGGCCTCGCGCAGCAGGCCGGTGCCCAGGCGGCGGGCCGTCTCTGCTGTGACCGGGCCGGTGAAGAACACCCAGGCGTGCGCGCCGACCCCCGACCGGGACACCTCCAGCGCCGCCCGAACCTCCAGCGATCGGGCCGCCTTCAGGTACGCCAGCGCGTCCAGCATCGCCGCCGGCCCATCAAAGTCAGCGGCCAGCCACCAGCAGCGATCGCCATCGAGCAGCGGATAAAGCCCGGCGTGCACCTCACCGGACAGGTGGGAGGCCAAGACCTCTGCTGTCAATGGCAGATACTCCCGTTCGGCGTGAGGGACTCCCTTCCGCCACCCGCCCCGCACCGCTGGGAGCCAGCCAGCCTTCCCGGTACGCGCGTTTTCCCACCGGACCGCATACGCATCCGTCCGGGCGGCGAACAACGCGCCGAACAACGCTACTTTCGCCTCAGGCGGTGAGCCCGCGTGCACAAGGCCCGGTGGCGCCTCGAACAGCCCCGATTGCGCTGGTCCCGGCGGCGCAGCCTCCCGCCGCGTCAGCTTCAGCAAACGCAGCAGCCGGGCGTTCTCTGCCCGCAACTGCTCAAGTTCCACAGCTACGGCTGAATGCCCGTTGCCGTCCGCGAGTCGCTCGCTCACAGTGACCACCGTACGGCTGGCACCGTTCGGTTTCCTGCCAGGCGCGCGACGCCTTGATGTAGGTGGGCAGGGCGTTGCAGGGACAGGCCCCTGGACCATCATGACTGTTGTTGGATGTGAAAGGGAGTGCCAGTTCGTCGCCAATCGTGACCGCAGCTGTCGCTCTCGCTGGCGTGTCAGGCCGCGCCCTTGGACACGCCTGAGGAGAACGGCGGTGTGTCCGTGCCGAAAACCTCGTCCACGTTATGCGACCAGGTGATATTCGTGGATCAGGCCACCGACGCGAGCTTGTCTTCGGACCCGGTACTGGTCGAGGTCGACCGGCTCGGGTAGCGGTTTCAGCGGGGCAGCGGCGTCCAGCGCCCGATGAGGCCGGTGCCGATTGTGGTGGGTCTCGTACTGGCGCAGGATCTGTCGCAGGTGAGCCTGGTTCCAGATGAGGGTGCGGTCCAGGAGCTCGCGGCGGCATCCCCCGATCCAGCGTTCGGCGATCGCGTTCATGCGGGGCGTCCGGACGTTACAGAGCACGGTCCGGACCCCGGCATCAGCGAGAACCGCGTCGAACGTGGCGGTGAAGTTCGATCCGCGGTCGCGAATCATGAATCTGACTCGGTGCGCTTGCTCGTCAAGGTCCATGAGGAGGTTGCGGGCCTGCTGGGCGGTCCATTCGCCAGTCGGATGCAAAGTGACTCCCAGGATGCGGATGCGCCTGCTGGCGTGCTCGATCACGGCCAGGACGTAGGCCTGGGTGCCGTCGAGCAGGTCGGCCGTGAAGAAGTCGCACGCCAGGATCGCGTCGGCCTGAGAACGCAGGAACTGTGACCAGGTAGGCGCAGTCCGCTGCGGCGCGGGGTCGATCCCGGCGTTCTTCAGGATCTCCCAGGCCGTCGACGCCGCTACCTTCACTCCCAGGCCAACCAGCTCGCCGTGGATCCGGCGGTACCCCCAGCTGGGGTTCTCGCGGGCCAGCCGGAGGATCAGGGCCCTGATGTTCCGGCGGGTCGCCGGGCGGCCGGTCTTGCCGCGCATGGACCGGGCGGCCCAGCGGCGGCGGACGATGTCGCGGTGCCAGCGCAGGATCGTGTCCGGGGTGACCAGCAACCGCAGCCCCTGACGACGGGCTTCGGTATCACGCCGAGCAGGGTCACAAGCAGGGCCCGGTCCGCCCAGGTCAGCTTCGGACGGCGTGGTTGCCGCCGCTGCAGGACGGCGAGCTGGTGGCGCAGGATCAAGATCTCGGCGGTCTTCCAGGCCTCATCACGCCGAGACAGCCGCAGCCAGGAGGCCGCCCGCGTGGTCAGGAGAAAGACGAACCGCAGGCACATGACCGGCGATCATCACGGCCGGGAGGCAGAGCGAGCAACTCTGCTGGTCAGAGCCATGGACGAGATTCTCGGCACCCACAGGCTGGGGCG
>CAVVGF010000041.1:0-48251 GCA_963747705.1 uncultured Actinomycetes bacterium
GACCCGGCCACCGGCATCCTGCGCGAACTCGACGGCGAGAACGGCTGGCAGGCGTTCCTCGACGGCATCCCGCTGGCCGCCCGCGACCGCCACCGACATCGGGCACGCCTGCGCGTACCCTGCCTCCGACCGGGCGGCCGACATCACCGGCGAGGCACTGAACGTGAGCGGCGGGCAGCAGATGCACTGAGTGGCTGTGCTGAGTGGCTGCCCGGGGGGCGGCGGGGGGCGGTGTGGAGGCCGTTGCGGCTAGTGGCGTTCGGCTAAGGAAGGAGCGGAGCGGTGATGACGGTGCGCGAGGAAGGCGGCGCTGAGCCTGGGCGCGGCCGATCTGCTGATGCTGTACGAGAGATGGAGGTGATCAGGCGCACCCACGGGCGGCGCAGACCTGTTCCTGGCCGGGCTGGTCAAGGGGACGACCCACCTGGCGGCCGGCGATGAGGCGGTCGCGGTCGGGGCCAGTGCGGCGCTGCGGCCCGGCGACTATGTGTTCGCCACCTACCGCGGGCACCATCACGCGATCGCGCGCGGCGCGACCCCGGCCGAGTGCCTGGCCGAGCTGATGAGCCGGGTACCGGGCTGTGCGGGGCCAAGGGCGGCTCGATGCACCTGACCAAGGCCTCGGCCGGGATGCTCGGCTCGTACGCGATCGTCGGCGCGCACCTGCCGATGGCGGCGGGCGCGGCCTGGTCGGCCAAGCTGCGCGGCACCGGCGAGGTGGCGGTGGCGTTCTTCGGCGACGGGGCGACCAACATCGGCGCGTTCCACGAGGCGCTCAACCTGGCCGCGATCTGGTCGCTGCCGGTCCTGTTCGTCTGCGAGAACAACCTGTACATGGAGTACACCCCGATCAGCGCGGTGACCGCGGTGGCCAGCCCGGCCGCGGACGGGCGCCGGCCTACGGGCTGCCGCGGAGGTGCTCGACGGCAACGACGTGGTGGCGGTGGCCGAGGCCGTCCCGGGCCGCGGCGCGAGCACGGGCCGGGGACGGGCCGACCGTGCCGGAGGCCGACCTACCGGCACTTCGGCCACAGCCGGACCGACCCGGCCAAGTACCGGCCGGCCGAGGAAGTCTAGCAGTGGCTGCAGCGGGACCCGTGGAACTGGCCCGAGCGGGTCGCCGGCTCTTGCCTAGCTGATGCGTCGGTCAGCGCCGCGGCTGAACGGGCGGCGGCGCTGGTCGCCTTGGCGGTCGAAGAGAAAGGAGGCGCCGCCGCCGGACCCGGCACGGGATTCACCGACGTGTGGGCGGATGGAGGCGCGGCATGGTGGACTGATCAGCTACCGGGAGGCGGCGGCCGAGGGGATCGCCGTGAGCCGCGCCGCGACCCGTCGTGGTCTGCCTGGGTGAGGACATCGGCGCGGCCGGTGGTGTGTTCAAGATGACGGCCGGGCTGTTCGGCGAGTTCGGCCGGTCGTGATCTGGGATACGCCATTTCGGAGCAGGCGATCCTCGGCGCGGCCATGGGGGCGGCGATGACCGGTGCGCCCGGTGGCCGAGATCATGTTCTCCCACTTCTTCGCTGCCGCTGGGACTACCTGGCCAACGAGATCCCCAACATGCGGTACATGACCGGCGGCAGGTCACCGTCCGACTGGCGGGGCGCACCGTCAACGGCGGCGGGCTCGGTTCGGGCGCAGCACTCGCAGGCGGTAAACTGGGCGCTGACCGTGCCCGGCCTGAAGATCGCCGCGCCGTCCACGCCCGCCGATGTGGTCGGCATGATGGCCGCCGCCATCCGGAGCGACGACCCGGTGGTGTTCTTCGAGCACAAGGGGCTGTTCGCCAGCAAGGGTCCGGTTGCGCCGGAGGGGCATGTGGTGCCGCTCGGCCAGGCTTGAGGTGGCGCGGCCCGGTTCGGACGTGACGCTGGTCGCGCTGGCTTCGACGGTGCCGCTGGCGCTGGCCGCGGCCTCGCAGGCGGCGGACGAGGGGATCTCGGCCGAGGTCATCGACCTGCGCTGCCTGGTCCGCTGGACATGGCGACCGTGCTGGCCTCGGTGCAGCGGATGTCCCGGCTGGTCATTGTGGAGGAGAACCCCTACCAGGGCGGCTGGGGCGGCACCGTGGCGTCGATCGTCGCTGACGAGGGGTTCGAGTTCCTCGACGCACCGGTACGGCGGGTAGCCGCGGCGTGCGTTCCGCTTCCGTTCGCCGATGCGCTGGAGGAACAGGTCATTCCGACCGTTCCGGGGGTGCTGGCGGCGGTGCGATCGGTGACTGGTTACTGATTCTCGGCGTAGGCCTGGCTCAGCGCTGCTGTTATGTCGGCGGCTATCTCGTGGGCGTGGTGAGGGGCCACCTTGGTTCGCGTGTCGCTGCTGCGGTCTGGTCTTCCCTTACTGCGGCGGTGACCGCCTCCGCGTGCGGCGCGGGCCATAATGCTCAGCCCTCCCGCCGCCGTCAGCATGCAGGTATGACCCGCCAGCGCAGCGCATTCGCCTCGAAGCGCGTATGCGGTGGTCAGGGGTGGGTGACTCGACCAGGAGCGACGGGCTGTCTTCTTTGTCCCATGGTGTGTCACCTTGTCGCGCTGTGGACCGCTGTGTTGCGGGGTCCACGGACGTATAGCGGACGCGCTGGGCCGCCAGGGCGGGTGTCCACCGAGGATCACCAGGATCCGGTCACGTCCCGGGCGCGGCAGCATGACCAGGCGGGTGCGCTGGTCGCCGGGCACGGCGGATCGTGGCCGGATTCTTTGACATCGGCCAAAGCCGAGTGCTGCCATGGGCGCGTCGGCCGCAGGCCGCCGCGTTGGTGGCGGCGATGGTGGCGGTGATGGCCGACCCGGATCGCGCATTCGACGCGATCGTGGTGGGGGAATACGAGCGGGCGCTCTACGGCAACCAGTACGCCCCGATGGCGCCGCTGTTCGAGCATTACGGCGTGCAACTGTGGATGCCGGAGGTCGGCGGCCTGGTGGACTTCCAGGCCGAAGGGCACGAGGCGATGATGACCGCGCTGGGGATTCAGTCGAAGCGGGAGATTACCCGGACCCGGATCCGGGTCCGTACCGCGATGGCGGCCCAGACCCGCGAGCAGGGCCGGTACCTGGGTGGTCGGCCGCCGTATGGGTACCTGCTGGCGGATGCGGGCCCGCACCCGAACCGGGCGCACGCAGCGTGGGGCCGGCGGGGCCCGCCGGCTGGACACCGACCCGGAAACCGCCCCGGTCGTGAGGTGGATCTTCGCGCTGCGGCTGGCCGGGCACAGCCTGGCCCGGATGACCCGGGCCCTCAACGAGGCGGCATCCCGTGCCCGTCAGCAGCCGATCCCGGCCGCAACACTCACCGGGCCGGGCTGGCGTGGTCGCTGACCACGCTGCGGGCGATCCTGGCCAACCCGCGCTATACCGGTCGGCAGGTGTGGAACCGGCAGCCTTCGGCCATGGACCTGATCGATCCGGCGAACACCGGGCTCGGCGCCGGCAGGTGCAGCGGTGGGCACTGCCCGAGGGCTGGGTCATCTCCGCCCGCCCCGCGCACCCGGCGCTGGTCTGCGAGGAGGATTTCATCACTGTGCAAGGCATCCGCGCCCCTCGCGAAAACCCTGATAGGGGTCGCCAGTACCGGCTGGCCGGGCTCATGCGGTGCGGAATCTGCGGGCGGCGGCTTGAGTCCTGCTGGGCCAACAGCCGGGCGGCCTACCGGTGCCGCCACGGCTATTCCAGCACCCGCACCCGGGACCCCGCCCGGCCCAAGAACCTCTACATCCGCGAGGACCACATCCTGCCGCACCTGCCTGCCCTGACCCGCACCCGGACCAGGACCAGGCGTTCGCTTAGCTCGCGTAGACCTCGTATTCGGCGACTTGGGCTCCCGGGGCGCCGTTGTTGCTGCTGATTTGTACTCGGATGTACCTCTCGGAGACTGCGGTGAACGGGATATTGATCGTGTTGAGGTTGGTGTTCGGGTCGAAGGTGTAGTCGGCCGCGGGAGCCAGCGTGGTGAAGGTGGTGCCGTTGGTGCTTCCGAGGACGGCAACGTTCTGGATGCGGCCGCCCCAGCCGGGGTTCGGTTTCAGGGTGACGCGGCCAACGGTGGTTGCGCTGCCGAGGTCAACGGTGAGGGACTGCGGAAGCGGGGTAAGGCTTTCCCAGTAGGTGTTGGTGTTGGAGTCAACGGCGTTGGCGGCCAGACAGCAGGGGTTCTCGCTAGTCGCGGTGACCGGTCGCCGTCGGCCAGGTTGCCGGGTTCGTGAACGATGACGGCTCCGGATAGGTAGACCTGGTAGCGGCCGGCCGGGGTGCCGTCGGAGACGGTCAGGGCTCCAGTGGGATCGCCTTGGGCGCTCGGCGCGAACCGGACGTCGATGGTGCAGGAGGAATGCGCGGCGAGGACGGCCTCGCAGGTGGTGGAGACGGTGTAGGTGCCGGTCGCAGTGATCGACGCGATCCGCTGCGGGATGTCAGTGGGGTTGGTGACCGTGACGGTCTGCGGGTCGCTCACGGCGCCGCCGTTGGAAACGAAGCTGAGGTTCTGGGCGTTGAGCGTCAGAGGCCCGGGTGGCGGGTAGCCGCAGTGACTGTCTGACCAGCCGATATCGCCGGGGCCCTCGATGATGGTGAACCCGGAGCTGCAGTCGTATCTCCCACCGGCCCGCAGGCCTGTGGCTATGACGTGACTGAAGGTGGCGGAGCCGGCGGCGTTGAGTTGGACGGCGAAGGTGCCGGTCTTGGCGATCAGAAGGTTGTCCAGGTGCACGTTGGTGATGCTGGAGCCGAGGAATTGCACCGCTCCGTAGGCGCTGTCGTCGATGACATTGTTTCGGACGTTGACGGTTCCGGTCATTGGTGAGTCGGCGGCCCAGAACAGCAGTGCCCCATTACCGATGTGGGAGAACAGGTCCAGCGTTCCGGTGCGTACCAGGAGGTTGTCGGTGACGGTGGTGGTGCCGGCCAGTGGCACCGCGCCGAAGCGGTTGGCGATCTGGATGCCCGAGCCTTGGGTGAGGGTGTCGGTGACCAGGTTGGCGGTGATGGTGTTGTCCTGGCCGCCGTAGATGCCGATGGTGTTGGCCAGGGTTGGGATCTGGACCGTGTTGTGCGCGAAAACGTCCCCGGCGTCGGGGTTCTGATCTGACCACATGGCCAGGCCGTCGTCGCCAGTCTGGCGGATGAAGCTGTCGGTGACGGAGGAGTTCGTGATCCCGTCGTGGAAGTTGATGCCGTCCGCGGTTGTGTCGAGGATCCGCACTCGGGAGATCTTCAGCCCGTCGAACGGCCCGTCCAGCCATATCCCGACCTTGGTGTGTTGTATCCACACGTTGTCGATGGTGGAGTTGTTGAGCGCGCCGCCGATCCCGTTGACCTGGGCGGCGTCGTTCCGGTTGGTGACCTCACCGAAGATCGCGAAGTCGGACAGATGCACATCCGAGCTTGGGGTGGGGTTGAAGTTGCCGTAAAC
Organism: uncultured Actinomycetes bacterium; assembly: GCA_963747705.1. Classification (GTDB taxonomy): domain Bacteria; phylum Actinomycetota; class Actinomycetes; order Streptosporangiales; family Streptosporangiaceae; genus RYN-230. Next base: position 5,407 of record CAVVGF010000041.1, read on the forward strand.
GCCGACCCCGTCGCCGTGCAGCACGCTGTACCACGGCCCGGCGCCACGCAGGGTGACCTTATCCACGATCAGGTGCTGGGTAACGGTGAACGTGCCTGCCGGAAGCCACACCGTCTTGCCGGTGCCCGACGCCGCGGTCAGCGCCCGCTGAATGGCCTGAGTGGAGTCCGTTTGCCCGGTGGGGTCGGCCCCGTAGCTCAGCACCGACACCGAGCCGCGGGGTTGCGCCGCGGGTGGTGCGACCTGTTCGAAGTCGGCGGAGTCGATCACATACCACGGGGCGGTGTCGGTGGTGCCGACCTGCAGCCGCACTCGGGTGCCGGCCGGCAGCGTGGAACCCAACATGATCCGCGAGTCGTCATACAGGTCGCGCCGACCACGGTCTGCCGGGTTGTTCGACCACGGATAGACGCCGTAGTACCAGGAGTACCGGGAGGTGACCGGCAGCGACCTCGTGCGGTGTCCGTTGACGTAGATCCCCAGCGTGGCGTTCAGGCCGGTTCCGTCGGCGGAGTCGGGAATGCTGTAGCGCACGTCCACGGCGTTGGCCGCCTTGGTCAGCCGGAACTCCACGTACTGGCCGCGGGCATCCAGTCGGACCGCCCTACGGCCGACCGCCTCCGCCGCCAGCGTGCCGTACGCCCAATCAGGACCGATCACCGTGCCATTCGTCCTGGCGTCCTCGGCTTGATACTCGGTGAACGGGACCGTCGCTCCGGCACCAGCATCGACTTGGGCTGCGTCCAGCGATGGCGTCTGAGCAACTCGAGCAGGAGCCTGCGCCCAGGCAGGCGAGGCGAGCCCTGCGGCAAGTAAACCCGCGGCCCGCTCGTCGAGCCGGGGGGCAGGTCGGGTGCTCGCCGCAGCGGGCGTCACTGCCGCCACAAACACCGTCGCGACGGCGAGTAAGACAGCGGCCGATAGGGCAGGGCGAGGGACTCGGCGCATGGGTGCTCTTCCAATCTCGGCTGGGGAGCACCCCCGGCACGGGCGTTCGGAACCGGCCCCGGCAGGAAGTGCCACACTTTTTGCAACGTTTTTTTTGGCCAGTCGTGACGATAGAACTAGGCTGCGACGGTGTCAACAGGCGGCTCCGGGCGGCGCAGGACGGTTGCTAGGCGTACCGGTCTGGTCAACGTGGCGCGATTGGCCGGCGTCGCCCCCAGCACCGTGTCCAACGTGTTCAACCGGCCCGGCTCGGTGTCGGACAAGTTGACCGCGCGCGTGCTCGAGGCCGCCAGCCAGCTTCGATACACCGGGCCCGATCCCGCAGGCCGAAGCCTGCGGTACGGCTGGACCGATGCCATCGGCGTCGTCCTGCGCGAGCGACTGTCCTATTCGTTCGACGACATCGCCGTCGTACGTTTCATGCAGGGCGTGTCCGAAGCCGCGGACCGCCGCCAACAAGCGCTGGTCATCGTGCCGTCCTATCCCGAGGCGGGCAGCACGGCCGGGCCATCGGTTCAGCACGTAGCGGTCGACGGGATTCTCGCCTATTCCCTCGTCGGCGACGACCCGCTGCTCGATGTCGTGCGACGCCGACACATTCCTACCGTGATCGTGGACTCACCGCGCTCCGAGGAGGCCGTGGTTCCCGGCGCATCCTTCGTCGGCATCGACGAAGCGATCGCAGCTCAAGTCGCCGTCGAGCATCTACTCGACCTCGGACACCGGCGCATCGGCATTCTCAGCACCCGCCTCAGCGCTCGAGCCGTGCCGGGTCTGGCATCGAAACACACGCAGGACGTCAGTACTGCCAGCACCGCAAAGGGCAGACTCGCCGGCGTCCGGCGGGCCCTCGCCGCCGCCGGGCTCGGCGGGCGCGACGTTGTCGTTTTCCAGGGCTTGATCAGCAACACCGAGACCGGACGGGCCGGTGCGCACGCCTTACTGGCCGCCGACCCACACATCACAGCCGTCGTCGCCTTCAGCGACCCTCTTGCTCTCGGCGCCCGTATCGCGGCACGGGAACGCGGCCTCGGCCTGCCGGCCGAGCTGTCCATCGTTGGATTCGATGATTCCGCAGATTACTCGGAAGGGCTCACCACCGTCCGTCAACCGCTCCGCGAGAAGGGCAGGCTAGCCGCGGAATTGCTTTTCCAGCTCCTCGACGGCAACGAGACCACTCAGGACGTCGAACTACCCACTGAACTGGTCATCCGCGGGTCAACGACCCGCTGCCACTAGCTGTAAGAATCAACGTGGCGATTCCGGTGTGGCCAGGCTGTCTGTGTGTCTTGCGGTCGTGTTGAGCAGCGCGGTGGCTGTGGGATACCGCCCCGTGGATCGGGTGATCGTGCATCCGTCTTCTTCCAGCAAGGGGCGCACCCATGCCGTGGCGTTGCCTATGGTGCGGCGGCTTACCTGGAACAGCTCGGCTATGACATCCCAGCTGCAGACTTTGCGCAGGCCGAGGATGACCGCCAGGACGCGTTCAGCGTCGGTGATTTCTCGGTGAAGATGCCCCGCGTATTCCGGGCACCCGGTCACCGCCCCGGCGCTGGTGTTTGCGGCGTTCGGCCGCGGCGGCCTGCCGCAGGGAAAGCCGCTGGATCAGGTCCGCCAGGTCCGGCCTGCTCATCCCGGTCACCGCCGGATCGCCTAGTGCCGCCAGCCGGTCTGGCCGGGCGGGCGGGATCCCGGTAGCCAGGAAGTCCCGGAGCGCCCTCATGCTGATGAACCGCAGGACGGCAGGCGTGATCGCATGCCTGCGCTCGGCTAAAGCCCGCTGGTCTCGGTGATTGCCTTTCCGATGGAGCACTCGTTGACTTCGAGCATCTCCGAGAGAACCAGCTGGGAGCAGACCTGCCGCCGGTAGATGACGGTGATCAGGATCTTGGCAGCATCGGTGAGCAGGGACCGGTCATGGTTGCCCTTTGCCTGGCGCCGCGGGCCGCCGCGCTGTTCGAAGAAGCTCTGCTCAGCCCGGGCTCTTTGCGCCAGGGCCAGCCCGGCGGCCAGCTGGTCCAGCATGCCCCGGCTCATGCCGGCCAGCCTCGGATCGGCCAGCGCATGCAGGGCCTGTGAACGGTGGTGGTCACGATCGCTGCCCTCGGTAGCGTACTGGCTGTCCCGGCCAGGCGGGCGGATCGTGTAGTTCCAGGTCCCGTGCGCAGCGTGTGCCGGCCTCCTCGCTGATGACGACGGCATCTGGCCACCGATCGCGGATGGCAACGATCCTCCTAGTCCCTTCGTCCGCATTGCCCGTCGCCCGGCGGAAGTCCGCTGGCCGCGGCTTGGCTCCGGCGGAGTGGCCGGGCGGCGCCTGCGCGGGTTGCGGAATCAGCGGCGCGGCGTTCCCGGCCCGGGTCGCAGGCTCTGGGCGTTGTGTAGGCGGAGCGTGGCTGTTAGGCGGCAACCTGAGTGACCGGACCTCAGCTGAGGTGGTATCTGATCTGGCTTATCGCGAGGTCTAGCGCTGCCTCGAGGGGGCCGACATCGCGCTTGGCCTGGGTGAGCAGCAGTCCGCCTTGCAGGGCGGCGAGGGTTCCCAGCGCGAGCCGGTCGACGTTGGTGTCGTCCTGTAGCTCGCCCCGGTCGCGCATCCGCCGGAGCCCGTCGCGGATCGGGGCTTCCCAGCGGTCGAAGCCGGCGGCGAGTGCCGTCCGTGCGGGCTCGCTGGTCTCGGCGAGCTCGCTGGACAGTGACCCGAGAGGGCAGCCGCCCTCGCAGTGCCGCTGCCGTTGCAGGCCGACGAGCATGTCGCGCCACTGCTTGAACGCGGCAAGGGAGTCCAGCTCGTCGAGCAGCGGGCGCTGGCCGTCGATGATCTGGTCGGCCTGGTGCTCGATCACGGCTCGTACGAGCGCGTTCTTGTCGCTGAAGTAGTGGTAGAGCTGCGAGTTGCTGACCTGTGCGGCCGCGAGGACGTCCTCGGTGCTAGTGCCGGCTACGCCGTGGCGGAACATCAGCTCTGCCGCGGCTTCCACGATCCGGGCTCGCGTCGCGAGTCCCTTGCGGGTGAGGCGCCCGGCGGGCGCGTTCCCTGTGGCCATGACCCACTCTAACTGATTCTGGCCTTGACAAGCCAGAAAATCTGTGGACATTATTGGCTTGTTCAAGCCAAAATCTACGAAGGCGGTTTCACGTGACCTCCACCAGCCCCACCCTGTCCACCGCGCTGGTCACCGGCGCCACGAGCGGCATCGGCCGGGCGACCGCGGTCGCCCTCGCCGCGTCCGGGATTCACGTTGCGGTATCGGGACGCGACAAGGCCCGCGGTGACCAGACGGTGGCAGCGATCCGGGCGGCCGGGGGCCAGGCTGATTTCGTCCCCGCCGACCTGAGCGACGCGGCGTCGGCGACTCGCCTGGCTGAAGCGGCCGCGGCGGTCCTCGGCCACGTCGACATCCTGGTCAACAACGCCGGGTCTGGTACCGCCGGCCCCACTGCCGATACGACCGAGGCCGCGTTCGACGAGCTGTTCGCGCTCAACGTCAAGGTGCCTTACTTCCTGACCGCCGCCCTGGCCCCGGGCATGGCCGGGCGCGGCGCCGGGGTCATCGTCAACGTCTCGACGATGGTGGCCGAGTTCGGGCTCGACGGCATGGCGCTCTACGGGTTGACCAAGGCCGCGCTGGAGCTGCTGACCAAGGCGTGGTCGGCCGAGTTCGGGCCGAAGGGCATCCGCGTCAACGCGGTCGCTCCGGGCCCGGTCAGCACCGAGGGCACCGAGGGGATGCGGGAAGCGCAGGGCTACCTGGCCTCGCTCGCGCCGGCCAGGCGGCTGGGTACCCCGGAGGAGATCGCCGCGGCCATCGTCTACCTGGCGTCACCGCAGGCGGCGTTTACCCACGGTGTCGTCCTCCCGGTTGACGGCGGCCGGGTCGCCGTCTGAGCCCGGCTCACCGCGAAGGCGCAGGGACCGGATCAACATGACCAGCGAGCCCGTCGCAGGTGACGCTAATGCTGGCGAGCGTCAGGACGAGCCGCCGGCCTACCGGTAGGAGGGCTGCTCGCGCTGGCCCCGGCCGGATTCATCACCATCCTGACCGAGACGCTGCCGGGTGCCCTGTGGGGAGTCAGGCGGCGACGTTGTACTCGTGGGTGAGTCCGCCGAGGACCTGCTTCCGGCGGATCCGGAACTCGGCGAGTTTGACCCGTCCAGTCCGACGGTGACGCCAGTGCCGGGCTGAACAATGACGGCGGCCATTGTTAACCGGGGATGGATGCGGATATCTCTGTGCAGCATCGGACCAGGCGGGGCGTGACCTCTCCAACGGCCAACTGGCCGGCGCCTGCCGGCAGCACAACGTTGGCGCCTGCGACGACACGCCCGGAGGGGGCGCGCACCGGTGCCGCCACGGAGCACAGCCCGCAGGCCAGCTCGTCATCCTGGACCGCCCAGCCCTGCTTCCTGATCTGTGCCAGCTCAGTGCGGAGCTCATCGAGTGTCACGTTTGCGTCCGGGCCATGGCCAGGCCCGGACGATTCGCCGGTGATGACCTCTGGCCGGGGAGTTCCCCTGAGATGGGCCAGGAGCAGCTTGCCGATGGAGGTGCACCCGGCCGGCCGCGTTGAGCCGACCTGGACGCTGCTGGTCACCAGGTCCGGGCTGCCCAGGCACACCAGGTAGAGCACCTTGTCCCCGTCCAGCACCGCCAGGTTGACACTCTGCCCGGTGGCTCGGGCTAGCGCGGCCAGCCGTGGTGCGCCGGCCAGCACGAGGTCAGCTGCCCGTAGCGCGGCTGCTCCCAGCTCGAGCACCCGCCAGCCAGGCCGGTAGGTCCCATCAGGAAGCCGTTCCAGGTAATCATCAGCCGTCAGCGTCAGGACAGCACGGTAAACGGTCGTCAGCGGCATCCCGGTAGCCGCCGCCATGTCGGTCATCCGGAAGACCGCGTGCCGCTCGTTAAACAGCGACAGGATGCGCAGGCCTTTCCGCAGTGCCTCGATGCTGCTCACCGGACGCCTGCCGGCACAAGCCGATGTCGTGACGTTTCCCGTCAGTAGTCGGGGGGCGGTGACAGGATCTCGACGCCGTGCTCGTGTCCGGCCGGGATGATGATGGAGAGGTCAATGCTGCCCGCATCCGGGGGCTGGGTCAGCGACGTGGCCGGTACGCAGCAGGCCCGGTAGAAGGCCTCATGTTGTGGCGTGGCGATGATGAGGAACCGCGCCAGATCCGATTCCGCACGCCAGGCGTGCGGTTCACCTGCGGCAACGTAGACAATATCCCCGGGCCCAGCGTCCACCCGGGTGCCGCTGGCCAGCAGGGCGAGCGAGCCTTCCAGGACGATGAACGTCTCCTCATCGGCGCTGTGCCGGTGCAACGGGGTTCCCGTGCTCTGCGTCATCCTGACCTCGAGCAGGCAGAAGCTGCCTGCGGTCGCGGCCGAGCTGACCTTGATGATCCACAGGCCACCGAGCCCCCACAGGGCCTCGCCGGCGTCACCCAGTGCGGCAACGTTCACGGCCGCGGCTGGCTCTGCCATGGCATGCTCTCTTTCGGTTAAGGGCTGGCCGGGCTGGCGCCAGCCGGGTGGTGATCACCAGGCGGTGTGACCGCCGTTGACGTTCAGCACCGCGCCGGTGACGAAGGATGCCTCGTCGCTGGCTAGGTAGACGATGAGGCTGGCTACCTCATCGGGCTCGGCGAAGCGCTTGAGGAGCTGGCGGCCAGTCAGCCGGCGCAGGGCTTCCCCGCGATCCGGGAAGGAGGCGACGACTGCCTCGGCCATCGGGGTATCGATGCCTCCCGGGCAGATGGCGTTACACCTGATCCCCACGTCCGCCAGCTCGTAGGCAGCGCCCCTGGTGAGCCCCAGGACCGCCGCTTTCGACGCCGAGTACGCGGCCAGGCTGGGCAGCGCGACATGGGCGCCGACAGATGAGATATTGATGATCGCACCGCCGCCTGCTGACTTCATCGACGGCAGGACGGCCTGGATGGCCAGCAGCTGCCCCAGGCAGTTGATGTGCATGATGTCGTCGAAGTCCGCGGCCGTGGTGCTGGCCAACGGTATGGCCGGGGAAATGCCGGCGACGTTGACCAGGACGCTGACCGGCCCGAGATCGCGTTCGGCCAGGCCGACGAGCCGGGCCGAAGTGGCCTGGTCCCGGATATCTCCGGCCGCTGCGATGCACGGCGCGCCGGCTTCCCGTAGGGCATCGCTGGTCTGGTCCAGGCCAGCCTGATCGAGGTCGGTCAGCGCCAGGTTCGCGCCCTCGGCCGCGAGGCGGCGGGCGGCCGCCGCGCCCAGTCCGCGGGCCGCGCCGGTCACCATGATGGTCTTGCCCGCGACACGGCCAGCCGCCGGGGAGCTCATGCCACCCGCGCCGAGCCATTCACGGCCCGGTAGTGCGCCATCTCCAGCCGCTGGGCGGAGAAGACCGCGAGCGTCTGGAAGAACTCGGCGAACCCAGGGGATCCACGGAAACCCTGCTCGTGTCCGGCCAGCGAATCCCATTCGATCCGGACCACGAAGCTGCCGGGGTTCTCCACCCCGCGGGCGAGTTCCCAGCCCAGGCAGTGGGGGGACTCGGTGAGAAGTCGCCCCACTGCCTGGTACGCCGATTCGAACTGGCCGGTGGCATCCGGCCCAAGCCCATAGCGGACGTACTCGACCACGGGCTGGCCGGCGGCTGGGTGTCGTTCAGCATGAGGCCGGCTGGCCAGGTCCGCAGCCCAGTGAGGACGGCGCCACCACCTGGAACAGCGCGCCGCTGCTGATGGCCTGGCCGATGTTCTGCTTGGTCACGATCATCGGGTTGACCCGCACGGTGGTCTGTGCGGGCTTGGCCCCGCCCAGCAGCGCGAGCGCCCACTGCACCGTCGTGTACCCGACTGCGTAGAACGGCGGCGAGGAGCCGATCGTCTCCAGGCCGGACTTCAGCGCGTCAATCGTCTGCTTGTCGCCAGGGCCGATCCCGGCGATGGGCACCCCACTCTTTCCTTGCGCCTGCAAAGCACGTGCGGCGCCCAGGCCAAGGATCGTGTCATTGGTGATGATGCCATCGACCGCCGGGTGCGCGACCAAGGCGTCTTCCGCGGCGCTCTGAGAAGCGGACACCGAGAAGCCCGGCAGGTCGGCGGAGTAGATGACCTTGAGTGCCGGATATTTCTTGAGCTGAGCCTGCATGCCCTGCTTGAACAGGGCCGATACGGTGGTGCCGGCCCACCCAGGATGGCGTACAGGTTGCCCTTGCCGTGCAGCGCGGCGGCGAGGGAGTCAACCGACTTGGCCGCGTCAAACGGTAGATCGTCGGCCAGCGCGAAGTCGTATTTGGCGGTCGGCGGCGGGATGAGCATGGGCAGGACCTTGATGCCCGCGGCGCGTGCCTGAGCGATCTGGCTGTTGAACGCGACCGGGGAGGCCGGCAGCAGGAGGATCGCATCCGGGTGGGTCGCGACCGCCGTCTCGAACTGGGAGACCTGCTTGGACAGGTTCTGGAAACCACCCGCGTCGTACACGGTTACCTGCGCGCCGTACTTGCGGGCCGCATTCTCGGCGCCAACCACAATGGACGCCTGCTGCGGCAGGACCGTGGACGCGGTCACCACTGCGATCTTGTAGTGCTTGCTGGGCGGGGCGAAGTTGGGCGGCGCCAGGGTTTCGAAGTAGTCCTCGAAGCCGGCCGCCTTGACCGCGGACGCACTAGGCAGGTACGCGGAGCTGGCCGACGCGTTCGATGCGCCGGAGCTGCTGGATGAGCCGGCGGCGCTGCCCGTGCTCGCCGCGGAGCTGCATCCGCCGAGCACGGCGGCGGCGGTCAGCACCGCCGCGGCGGCGGTGGCCTGCGGCTGGGTCTGCGCAGCCAACGGATCTGATCAGCCATCATTTTCCTCCTGGGTAGTGGGGGTCATTGGCCGGCTAGTGCCGGTCCCGCGAGTCCCTGGTTGAATTGCGCCCGCATCAGCGACGCGACCGTCAGCTGGTCCTTCCGGAGCTCCGCGACGACCTGGCCGCGCCAGATGACCAGCGCGCGGTCGCTGATCAGCGCGACCTCGCGCAGGTCGCTGCTGTTGATCACCACCGCCCCGCGCTGCGCGCACAGTTCGTTCAGCAGCTCGTAGAGCACCTCGCGCCCGGCCGGGTCCACCCCGGCGGTCGGGTCCTCACAGACGAGAACCCGCGGCTTGGTGGCGATGGCCCGGCCGAACAGCGCCTTCTGCTGGTTTCCGCCGCTCAGCCCGGTGATCGGCGCCCCGGGCGCGGCCTGCCAGACCCGGCAGGAGGCGATCAGCTCGGTGGCCAGCCGCTGCTCTTCCCGCGCCCGGACCAGTCCGGCCGCGCTGACCTGGCGCAACGCGGTAAGGGTCAAGGTGCCCCGGACGGTGGCGTTCGGGATGATCCCCTTGGCCTTGCGGTCTCCTGCCATGTAGCCGATGCCGGCCAGCACGTGCCGGCGCGGCGACCCGGTCCGGACCGGGCGCCCGGCCAGCGTTACCGTCCCCGAGCCCACCCGCCGGGCACCGGCCAGGCACTGGGTGATCTGCGCGGCCCCCGAGTCCGGCAGCCCGACGAGGGCGAGCACCTCTCCCTCCTGCACCTCCAGGTTCACCCCGGTGAACGCGCCCTGATGATCGGCTAGGCCGCGGGCGGACAGTACCGGTGTGGCCTGATGGCGGATGGCATCCGTACGTTTCCGCCGGGCCCGGACCGCGAGCGCTTCGTGTTCGGGGACGTCCTGGCCGGCCATCAGCTCGACCAGCTGATGCTCACCAGCCGAACTGGCCACCTCCGCCACGACCGTGCCCGATCTCAGCACGGTGATCCGGTCCGCGGCGCGGCCGAGCTCTTCCAGCCGGTGGGTCACATACAGCAGGGCGGTACCAGAAGACCGCAGCCGGTCGATAACGCCGAACAGGTACTTCGACTCCACCGGCGAGAGCGCGGCGGTCGGCTCATCGAAGATCATCAGCCGGCTGCCGCGAGACAGCGCCCGCGCTATCGCGACCAGCTGCCGCTGGGCCAGCGAAAGCTCCTCGACCGGCCGGAGGGCCAGCTCGCTGATCCCCACGAAGGCCAGCGCCTGCATCGACGACTCAGCGGGCTCCTTACGGAGCAGCCGCAACGGTGTCCGGGTGCGCTCGAGCCCAAGCTCCACGTTCTGCACCGCCGTCAGGGCCGGGACCAGCCAGTTCTGCTGATGCACGGTGCCAATGCCACGGCGCAGGGCGTCGGCCGGGGTTTTCATCCGGGCGGGCCTGCCGTCTATCAGCACCGTGCCCTCATCGGGCTGAAGGGCGCCGGATAGAACAGCGATAAGGGTGGACTTCCCGGCGCCGTTCTCACCGACCAGGCCGCGGGCCTCACCGGGCGCCAGCGTGAAGTCGACACCGGCCAGGGCGGTGATGGCGCCGAACTGGACGGTTACCTGGTGCGCCGAGATCAGGCCGTTTGAGCCGGCCTGCCCACCCGCCGGTGGGTGGCTCATCCGGACCGCCGGGACAGCCGCGGGGCGAGCGCCTGGAACGCGATGGCGATCAAGATGACCAGGCCGCTGACGATGTACTGCCAGGACGAGTCGAGCCCCATGAGATTGAGGCCGTCCGCCACCACGCCGAGAATCAGGGCGCCGCAGACCACCCCCGCGACCCGGCCCCGCCCGGTGCCGAACCCCACGCCGCCCAGGAAGATCGCCGCGAAAGCTTCCAGCATTTCCGGCGGGCCGAGACTGGGATCCCCCGAACCGATCCGGGAGGAAGCCAGCACCCCCGCCGCGCCGGCGAACAGCCCGCAGATCGTGTAGGCGGCGATCTTGACCCGGGTGGTGGGAATGCCGGCCAGCCAGGCCGCGGTCTCGTTTCCGCCGACGGAGTAGATGTACCGGCCGAGCCGGGAACTGCCCAGGATCACCTGCGCGACCAGGATGCAGGCCACGGCGGCGAGCACGATGGTCGGGACCGGCCCGATGCTCGCCGTGGCCAGCGAGCCGTACTGCGGGTTGGCTGGCTCGATCGGCCCGTTGAGGGTCAGCAGCAGCGCCACCCCGGCCAGCACCTGGCCCACCGCGAGGGTCACGATGATCGGCGAGAAGCGGGCCAGCCCGATGAGCGCGCCATTGACGGCCCCGACCACCGTGGTGGCCAGGACGGCCAGCACGAACGCCCAGGCGAGCGGCATGTGATCCGCGGCCAGCGCCGCGATCACGCCGGAAAACGCCACCATCCCGCTGACCGACAGGTCGATGCCGCCGGACAGCAGCACCACCAGCAGCCCGACGCTCAGCACCAGCAGCACGCTGGTCTGGCGGCCGATGTCCTGCAGATTCAGCGCAGTCAGGAACACGGGCTTCGACAACGCCAGCGCCACACACAGCAGCACCAGGAAGAGGAAGGCGAATACCTCCGGGCTGTTCGCGAACCGCAGGCGGCGGCCACCAGGGGCCGCCGCCGGGACCACGGCCTGCGGGGTATCCACGTCCACCGGCTCGGGCATCGTCGCTAACCCCCCAAATCCGGATTCTCGCTCTGTAAAAGTAACTTCAACCTGTCAAAGGTGGTAGAACCGTATGCCGTGGATCACGTTGTGACAAGGGGTGTGGCTAGCTTGTGTGGTTCGCCTACCGCAACGACTTGAGCTGGCTTACCTACAAGCATTGACATATTGCTCGCGGCCGGGCTTGAATGGCGCATCCAAACACCCAGCAAGATTCCGGAGCAGTCGTGGCGGATCGCAAGGTCATCCTCACCATCGCGCCCACCGGCGGGATGGCCGACAAGACGGTGTCAGCGCACCTGCCCACCCAGCCACCGGAGATCGCGGACGACGTGCTCCGCTGCTGGGAGGCCGGAGCCAGCATCGTCGCGGTGCACGCCCGGCGGCCCGATGACGGAGCGACCTGTGACCCGGAGATCTACGGCCGCATCAACGAGCTGATCCGCAGCCGCTGCGACATCATTGTCAACAACAGCACCGGTGGCGGGATCAGCGGCGACATGGTTCGCGAGATCGCCCCCGGCCGCAAGGAGATCGCCTTCGAGGAGCGGATCAAGGGCACCCTGGCCAGCGCCGAGATGTGCACCTTCGATCCGCACATGCAGTGCATGCACCGCGGCGACCTGGAACTGCTACTGGACACCTCGTGGAGCCGGTGCCTGGAGCTCGCCGAGGCGATGAAGGCGGCCAGGATCAAGCCGGAGTGGGAGGTCATGTCGCTGTCCGACCTCAACTGGGTCAAGGAACTGATCGCCCTCGGTTATGACCAGCCGCCGTACTACATCAACATCGTGCTGGGTACTGACAAGCTGATGTCCGGCGCCACCCCGTACACCCCGCGCAACCTGCAGCGTTTCGTCGAAGACCTGCCGGCTGACGCGCTGTTCTGCGTCAGCGGCGTCGGGCCGGCCCAGCTCCCGTCCTCGGTGCACAGCCTGGTCCTGGGCGGCCAGGCCCGGGTCGGGCTGGAGGACAACATCTACCTGGCCCGCGGCCGGCTGGCCACCAATCTGGAGCTGGTCGAGCGGATGGTCCGCATCCTGCGCGAGCTGAACATGGAACCAGCCACTCCCGCGGAGGCCCGGGACATGCTGGGGCTGCCGCAGCGGGCTGCGGTCTGATGTCGCTGCGCTTCGCCCTGCTGGGGTTCCTCAGCACGGAGCCCGCCTCCGGCTACCGGCTGGCCCAGGAATTCGGCGAGTCCGTGGGCTGGTTCTGGTATGCCTCACACAGCCAGATCCACCCAGAGCTGAAGCGGATGGAGGCCGAGGGCCTCGTATCCAGCCGGCCCTCCGGCGAGGACGGCCGGGGCACCCGGATCTACTCCGTCACCGACCGCGGCCGCCGCGAGCTGGATGAGTGGCTGGCGGCCGACACCGAGTACGCGCCCGTCCGCGACGTCGAGCGGATCCGGCTGGTCTTCCTCGACCAGCACTCCCCGGAACGTCATCCGCAAGCATCTCGAATCGCACCGGGCCCACTACGAGGCACTGCTGGCCGTATACACCAGGCAGCTCCGGGCCATCCACGCCGGGACGTTCGAGCGGCTGCGCAAGCGGCTGGCCAGCTCGCCGGCCGAGACTCATGAGGTCGTCACTCAGCTGAAGGTGCTGGCCCTGCAAGGCGACGCGATGCGGGCCAGGAACGAGATCGGCTGGGCGGATGATGCGCTGCTCTGGCTGGACGGCGTGACCGCCCGCCGGGACGGGGCCAGCGGCGCCGGGGCTGAGGACACCCCGTGACAGCCGGCCGGGCGGGCGGCCCCCAGCCGGTGGCCGATGGGATGCGCTTCCACGTGGGCACCAACGTCGGTGGTACGTTCACCGACTTGTGGGCCATTCGTGAGGACGCCGGCAAATCGTGGTCAAGACCCCCAGCAGCCCAGACATCATCACCGGGATCCTCGACGCCATCGGCCTGGCCGCCCGGCAGCTGGGCCTCACCCCAGCGGAGTTCTGCCCCCGGGTCAACCGGTTCGGGCACGGGACCACCGCGGGCCTGAATGCCCTGCTCACCGGGCATGCGGCGAAGACCGCGGTGATCACCACCGCCGGCTTCCGGGACACCCTGGAGATCGGCACGGCTGAAACGGCAGGTGGCCGGCCTGACCGACCTGCAGCTGGGCGATTACACCTGCCGCGGCCGGTCGGCCCCGGTGGTCGGCCGCCAGCTGGTCTTCGAGGTCAGCGAGCGGATTGACCGCAACGGCGACGTGGTCACCCCGCTGGACGAAGCGTCCGTGCTCCGGGTACTGGACCGGCTGGGCCAGCTCCGGGTGCAGGCCGTCGCCGTCTGCACGCTGTGGTCGGTGCTGAACCCGGTCCACGAACTGCGCATCGGGCAGCTCGCGGCACGGCGGCTGCCCGGGGTGTTCCGCAGCCTGTCCCACCAGGCCGCCCCGGGTATCGGGGAGTTCGCGCGGATGTCCACCACCGCGGTCAACGCCGGCCTCGGCCCGGTCATCGGCCAGTACCTGGCCGCGCTGGAGCAGTCCCTGCGGGCGCAGGGCCTGACCGTACCGGTGCATGTCATGACCGGGGCAGGCGGTGTCGTGCCCGCCGCTGACCTGGCCAGCGAGCCAGTCGCGGCGCTCATGTCCGGGCCCGCGGCCGGCGTGATGGCCTGCAAGCGGCTCGGCGATGCCCTCGGTCACGACCGGATGCTGACCGTTGACGTCGGCGGCACCAGCTTCGACGCTGGCGTCATCATCGACGGCGCGCCCCTGCTCCGGCACCAGCTGACCATCGGCGGCGCCGACATCTACCGTCCCGCGATTGACGTGGGCACGATCGGCGCGGGCGGCGGAGAGCATCGCCCAGGTCAGCCGCGGTGCCCTGCTGGTCGGCCCGAGCAGCGCAGGCGCGGACCCCGGCCCGGTCTGTTACGGCCGCGGCGGCACGCAGGTCACGGCCACCGACGCGGACCTGATCCTCGGTGTGCTGGCCGAGGACGGGTTCGCCGGCGGTGCCATCCGGCTATCCCGCTCCGCCGCCGAGGACGCCATCCGCGACCAGATCGGCGCACCGCTCGGCCTGTCCACGCTGGAGGCGGCGTGGGGCATCCGCCAGGTGCTGGACAGCAGAATGGCTGACCTGCTGCGCAGTGTCACCATCGAGCGGGGCCACGATCCACGCGAGTTCATCATGGTCGCCAGTGGCGGGCAGGGCCCGTCGCACGCCTGGGCGCTGTGCCGCGAGCTGGGTATCGGCACCTTCGTGGTGACCGCGACGGCGACCGCGCAGTCCGCGCTGGGCACCGGGACGAGCGAGCTGCGCCACTCCGCGCAGCGCCCGTGCTTTGTCCGCATCCCGCCGGGCAGCACCATCACCAGCGACGGCCTGGCCCGGCTGACCGCCGCGCTGGCCGCCGCCGAACAAGAGGCCCAGGGCCGCCTGGCCAGCGCCGGCGACGGCCCGGAACCGCCCGGGCCGGGCGCGGCCAGGCTGACCGTCGAGCGATCGCTGTCCTTCCGGTACCGCGGCCAGGCCCATCACCTCGATGTCGCGGTACCTGGGCCGCCCGCCACGCCCGCCCGGTTCGACGAGCTCGTCACCCGGTTCGAGGCGCAGTACGAGGCCCTGTTCGGCCCGGGATCGGCGTTCCGTGCGGCTGGACTCGAAGTGCTCTCCGCCCGGGTCATCGCGAGCGCCCCGCTGGCCATGACCGCCGCCCCCAAACCGTCAGGTGACCTGGTCAGTGTGGGCAGCCGGCCGGTCGTCTTCGATGATCCGGGCCAGCCGGTGGAGTGTCCCGTCTGGCAGACGGAGTTCCCCGCGGCCGGCCACCGCATCGACGGCCCGGCTCTGGTCGTCTACCCGGGGCAGACGCTGGTGCTGCCCCCGGATCCACCGGCGTCACCGACGACCTCGGCAACTTCGTGGTCCGCACTGGGATGGCGTGACCGTGGCCAACGGAGACATCCACCCCGTCACCTATGAGGTGCTCAGGAACCGGCTGCTCGCCGTCACGGAAGAGATGCGCATCGCACTGCAGAGCGTGTCCGGCTCGCCCACGGTGACCGAGGCCAGCGACTTCTTCACCGGCCTGTACCTCCCGGACGGCTCGTTTGCCACCATGGGCTTCCAGGTCACCCACGAGGCCCCGCCGGTCGGGTCACTGATCCGGCACCTGGGCCACCTGGGCCGCCCGGTCCGCGAGGGCGACATGTTCATCGGCAACGACCCCTACGTCGGGGCGCTGCACCAGAACGACGTCCAGATGGCGGCGCCCATCTTCAGCGCCGGGCGGATCGTCGCCTGGGCCGGCGTGATGGCTCACGAGACCGACATGGGCGGGATGAACTTCGCCTCCTGGTGCCCGACGGCCACCGAGGTGTTCCAGGAGGGGCTGCGCATCCCGGCGGTCAAGCTGGTGGACCAGGGTGAGCTGCGCGAGGACGTGCTGGAGATGATCCTCGCGGCCACCCGGCTGCCCGCCGCGCTCGGCCTGGACATCCGGGCTTTCATCGCCACGCTGAACGTCGCCGCCAGCCGCCTGCACAGCCTGTTTGGCCGGTACACGCCGGACCTGGTCGCGGCCGTCATGCACCGGATGATCACCGACTCGGAGGCGGCGCTGCGGCACCGGCTGAGCCTGCTTCCCGACGGGGTGATCCGGGTCCGCGACTTCCTGGAGCACGATGGGCACGCCAACCGGCTGTACACCGTGGACCTGGTGGCCACGAAGCGGGATGACGCCCTGGAGCTCGACTTCTCCGGGTCCAGCCCGCAGGCTCCGGGGTTCATCAATGCCACCCGGTCCGGCCTGGCCGGCGGCGTCACCGGCGCGCTGATTCCCACCCTCGGCTTCGGCATCCCGTGGAACGAGGGCCTGCTCCGCCCGGTCCGTATCACGGCGCCGGACGGGCTGATCTGCACCGCCCAGCACCCCGCGCCGGTCGGCAGCGCCACGGTCGAGACCATCTGGACGGTCAGCAACGTGGTCCAGCGTGCGCTGAACCTCCTGCTGGCCTGCAGCCCGGAATTCGCCAGCCGGGCCCAGGCGGTCAGTTCCGGCACGATGGCCACCTTCAACCTCGGCGGCATCAACCAGTTCGGCGAGCGGTTCGGCCTGCACCTGCTGGACCCGCTGGCCGGCGGATCCGGCGCCTTCGCCAGCCACGACGGCGTCAACGCCGGTGGCCCGGTCGCCGTGCCGGTCCCCGCGATCGCCGACGTGGAGTCGAACGAGCAGGTGTCGCCGCTGTTCTACCTGTACCGCCGGCTCGGCCGGGCAGCGGCGGCGCCGGGATGCGGCGCGGCGGGAACAGCGCGGAGATCGCGCTGACGCTGCGTGGTGTGCCGGGCGCGACCGCGCTGGTGATGACGCACGGCGCGGAGGTGCCCAACTCGGCCGGGCTGTTCGGCGGCTGGCCCGGCAGTACGGTGCGACAGCGATTCCACCCTGATTCCCTAACGCCACTGCCCGCTGGCGGCGATGCCGGCGGCTGGCAGCAGCTGGGCCCGAAACCAGGCGACCTGCCGATGTCGCCGGGTGACATCTTCGCCGTGTGCTGGCAGGGCGGCGGCGGCTTCGGTGACCCCCTGGACCGGCCCACCGGGCACGTGCTCAGCGACGTCTTCGCCGGGCTGCTGAGCGCCGCCGAGGCGTTGCGTCGCTACGGGGTCATCGTGGCGGGTGGCACCGTGGATCAGGACGCGACCGCACGAGCCCGGCGGGAGCTGCGGGCGGCCCGGATCGGGCGGCCCGTTGCTGACCCGCCGCCCCGCCCGGCCGCAGGGCGGCCGCTTGGCCCGGGACTGGTCGCCGTGGACGGCCCCGATGGCGTGCAAACCCGGACCCACGCGGGGGCCGTGCTGAGCCGGGGGCACACCCGCTGGCGGGCCGGGGCGGTGCCCGCCGCGCTGGATCCGGGGGAGCACGGCATCACGCTGCACGACGACCTCGCCATGACGGCGTATTACTGCCCGCTCAGCGGCGTGCAGCTCGCCGTTGACGTGCATCGTCGCGGCGAACAGCCGCTGGATGACATCGACCTCACCTGGAGGGCGCCATGAGGCCAGCACGGCCGGTCGCGCTGGTCACCGGATCGGCCAGCGGCATCGGCCGCGCGGCCGCACACCGGTTCGGCGCCGCCGGGTATTCGGTCATGCTCAACTACTGCCGGTCCGCCACCCGGGCCGAGCAGGCCGCGGCCGAGATCAGGAAGCTGGGTGTGGACGCCGCGACGTTCGGCGCGGACGTGAGCGACGATGCGGCGGCGCGTGCGCTCGTCGCCGCGACCGCCGACCGGTTCGGGCGGCTGGACGTTCCTGGTGAACAACGCGGGCACGACCAGCGAGACCGGGCCGGAGGACCTCGACGGCGTGACGGCCGAGGACTGGGACCGGGTGTTCGCGGTCAACGTCCGCGGGCTGTTCCAGGTCACCCGGGCCGCCACGGCGCAACTGCGGGCGCACCGCGGCGCGGTGGTCAACGTGGCCAGCATCGTCGGTCTGCGTCCCGGGCCGCAGCCGCTGGCCTACGCAGCCAGCAAGGCCGCCGTCATCAGCCTGAACCGGACCATGTCCCGGGTGCTCGCCCCCGAGGTCCGGATGAACGCGGTGGCACCGGGCTGGATCGCGGGGGAGTGGATGGAGCGCACCCTGGGTGATAACTACGGCCGGCTGATGGACCGGCGGGCCAGGCTCACGCCGCTCGGCCGGAACGTCACCGAACAGGATGTCGCCGAGTCGATCTTCACGCTGGCCACCGCGCACCCGTTCGTCACCGGCGAGGTCATCGTCATCGACGGGGGCTTCACCGCCACCACCTGAGCAGCCGACTATCACGAGGCAGGTAACCATGTCAGCGCCGACATCCGCGTCCGCCGGGCCGGCGGGTGCCACCAACCGGTTCGGCATCGGCCAGGCGGTGCGCCGGGTCGAGGATCGCCGGTTCGTCACCGGCCAGGGCCGTTACGTCGATGACATCACCGTCCCGCGCTGCGCCTATGGGTACGTGGTCCGCTCCCCGCACGCACATGCGCGGATCCTGGCGCGCGAGGTCGATGCGGCCCGCCAGGCACCCGGCGTGCTGTACGTGCTGACCGGGCAGGACGTTGTCGCTGACGGGCTGGCCGGGTTCACCGCGTCCGCGATGCCGGAAGACCTGGGCGCGCCGCCCGGGCACCGCACCTTCCGCCCGGTGCTGGCCACCGACAAGGCCAGGTTCGCCGGCGAGGCGGTCGCGTTCATCGTCGCCGACACACCCGCGCAGGCTGTGGATGCGGCCGAACTGGTGGACATCGACTACGAGCCGCTGCCCGCGGTGACCCGGCCCGATGACGCCGCGGCCGCGACCGGCAGTTTCGTGCATGAGGACTGCCCGGGCGGCAATATCGCCTGGGGCCTGATGTTCGGCGATGCGGCGGCCACCGACCCGGCGTTCGCCGCCGCGCCGCACCGGGTGGCGGTCCGCCTGGACAACAGCCGGCTGTCGGCCAATCCCATCGAGCCGCGTGGCTGCATCGGTGAGTACGACGCGGCCAGCCGCTCGTACACGCTGCACACGAGCACGCAGAACCCGCATGGGGTGCGGCAGGAGGTCTGCGGTGTGCTGGGGATCACCGAGACCAGGCTCCGCGTGGTCGGCCCGGACGTGGGCGGCGGGTTCGGCATGAAGGCGGATGCCTACCCAGAGGACGCGCTGGTGCTGTGGGCGGCGCGTAAGTGTGGCCGGCCGGTGAAATGGATCGCCACCCGGTCGGAGGGGCTGCTGTCGGACACCGGCGGCCGGGACCAGGTCGCCGACGGAGAACTCGCGTTCGACCACCACGGCAAGATCCTGGCCATCCGGGCCAGCGCGGTCCAGGCGGTGGGCGCCTACATCGCCCCGGCCGGGCTGGTGCCGTCGATCTTCTCGCTGCGGTTCATCCCCGGCGCTTACGACGTGAAGGCCGCGCACCTGGTCACTCGCGGGGTGTTCACCAACACCAGCCCGCTCGGGCCCTACCGCGGCGCGGGCCTGCCCGAGGCGACCTATCTCATCGAACGGCTGGTGGATGAGGCCGCGCTGGTGCTCGGCCTGGGCCGGGCCGAGATCCGGCGCCGCAACTTCATCCCAGCCGATGCGCTGCCGTATAACACGGTTACCGGCTACTCCTACGACAGTGGCGACTTCCGCCGGGTCCTGGACCGGTGCGTGCAGCTGGCGGACTGGGAGGGGTTCGACGCCCGGCGCGCTGCCAGCGAGGTGGCGGGACGGCGCCGGGGCCGCGGCATCGCCTACTTCATCGAGCAGGGCGGCGTCTTCAACGACCGGATGGAACTGCGGTTCGACCCGGGTGGCACGGTCACCATCGTGGCCGGGACGTTCAGCCATGGGCAGGGCCACGAGACCACCTACGCGCAACTGGTGTCCGACTGGCTGGGCGTGCCGTTCCATGACATCCGGTTCATCCAGGGCGACACCGACAAGGTGCCATTCGGCCGCGGCACCTACGCGGCCCGCAGCTCGATGGTTGGCGGCAGTGCGCTGCGCCGGGCCGCCGACGCCATCATCGACCGGGCCAGGCCGATGGCCGCGGCGCTGCTGGAGGCATCGCCTGATGACCTGAAGTTCGCGGACGGGAAGTTCAGCGTGGCCGGGGACCCGGCCAGCGGGATCACGCTCACCGAGGTGGCCCGGGCGTTCTACTACCCACGCGGCATCACTGACGCGTTCGGCGTGGGGCTGGAGGGCACCGGGACCTGGTCCACCGAGCGGGAGAACTTCCCGAACGGCTGCCACGTCTGCGAGGTGGAGGTGGACACCGAGACCGGCGAGGTCCTCATCGACCGGTACACCCTGGTCAACGATGTCGGCGTGGTGATCAATCCGATGATCGCGGAAGGCCAGCTGCACGGCGGCCTGGCCCAGGGGCTGGGCCAGGCGCTCCTCGAGCAGCAGGTGTACGACCCGGAGAGTGGCCAGCTGGTGTCTGGATCGCTGGGCGATTACGGCATTCCCCGGATCGGGTTCATGCCGCCAGTGCGGTCGGCGTTCGAATGCACTCCGTGCCTGACCAACCCGCTGGGCGTCAAAGGCGTGGGCGAGGGGGCCACGATCGGCGCCCCGCCCACGGTGATCTCGGCGATCCTGGACGCCCTGCGCCCGCTCGGTGTCACCCATCTCGACATGCCCGCCACCCCGGATCGCGTGTGGCAGGCCATCCAGGACGCCGCCGCCGCAGCGGCCGGCCAGGGAGAGTGAGATGAAGCAACCGGTAATGCTCACCGTCAACGGTGCCGTGCACGAGGGGGAGGCCGAGCCACGCGAGCTGCTGGTGCACTACCTGCGCCGCGCCGTCGGGCTCACCGGCACCCATGTGGGCTGCGACACGAGCCAGTGCGGCGCCTGCACCGTCCTGCTCGATGACGAGGCGGTGAAGTCCTGCACGGTGCTCGCCGTCCAGGCTTCCGCGCATCAGGTAACCACGATCGAAGGGCTCGCCTCCGGCGATGAGCTGGATCCGGTCCAGCAGGCGTTCATCGCCGAGCACGGCCTGCAGTGCGGCTACTGCACACCGGGGTTCGTGCTGGCCGCCCGGCACCTGCTCGACCGCAACCCGGATCCGAGCGAGGCGGAGATCCGCCGTGGCCTGGAGGGCAATGTCTGCCGGTGCACGGGCTACGTGAACATCGTCCGCGCCGTCCAGGCCGCCGCGGCAGCGGATAAGCCCGCGGCTGGCCGCCCGGCCGCGAGGGAGCCCGGCATGATTCCGGCTGCGTTCGATTACTACCGTCCGCAGTCCATCGCTGACGCGGTCGGCCTGCTCGCTGAGCTGGGCGACGAGGCAAAGGTCCTGGCCGGCGGGCACAGCCTGCTGCCGCTGATGCGGCTGCGGTTCGCCGCCCCGGCCGCCCTGGTCGATATCCAGGATCTTCGCGACCTGCGGTTCGTGACCCGCGATGGGGACCGGGTGCGGGTCGGCGCGCTGACCCGGCACCGGGACCTGGAAGCCGATCCAGTCATCCGCGAGTCGGTGCCCCTGCTGTCGGCCGTGGCCGGCGAGATCGGCGACGTGCAGATCCGCAACCGCGGCACCATCGGTGGCTCGGTCGCGCACGCCGATCCGGCAGGCGAGTACCCCACGGTGTGCCTCATGCTCGACGCGGAGATCGTCACCAGCAGGCGGCGCATCGCCGCGGCCGAGTTCTTCCTGGGCCGGTTCACCACCCCGCTGGCCGACGACGAGCTCATCACCGAGCTGGTCTTCCCGGTCACCGAGGGCAGGCCCGCCTACACCAAGTTCTGCCACCGGCTGTTCGACTGGGCGCTCGTCGGCGCCGCGGCCCAGCGCACCCGGCACGGCTGGCGCGTCGGGCTGGTCAACGTGTCGGACACCCCGGTCCGGGTCCGCGGCGTGGAGCAGGCCCTGGACGCGGGCGCTGGCCACGCGGAGGCAGCGCGGCTGGCGTCCGAAGGGCTGGCGCCCACGCCGGCCCTGCGCGCTTCTGCGGAGTACAAACTCCACCTCACCCGGGTGCTCACCCGGCGCGTCATCGAGACAGCGGCTGGGGCATGACGCCAGCGGGGCCGGTTACCTGCAGCACCGTCGGGGACGCGGTAGCGCTGGTCACCCTGGACGAACCAGGCCGCCGGAATGTGCTTTCGCCGGCCATGGTGCAGGGGATTGCCGACACGTTCGACGAGGCCGAAGCGGCCCCCGGAATCCGGGCCATCGTGCTGGCCGCCAGCGGGCCGGCCTTCTGCGCGGGCGCCGAGCTGAGCGTCCTGGAGGCGGCCGCCCAGGGTGACTTCAGCGGGGTGGAGGACGTCTACCGCGGGTTCCTGCGGGTCGCCGCCTGCCCGCTGCCGGTGATCGCGGTGGTGCAGGGGCCGGCCGTGGGCGCCGGGTTCAACCTGGCCCTGGCCTGCGATCTGCGGATCGCTTCGGCCGCCGCGCAGTTCGACGCCCGGTTCACCACCCTCCGGTTGCTGCCCGGTGGCGGCCATACCTGGCTGCTGGAGCAGGCCGTCGGCCGGTCAGCGGCGACGGCGATCACGCTGTTCGGCGAGCGGCTCGACGCCACCACCGCCCACCGGCTGGGGCTGGTGTGGCGAGTCTGCCCGGATGACCGCGCGGCCAGGGAGGTGGCCGTGGCCATGGCGGCCCGGCTACGCGGGCAGGACAGAGAGTTCGTGACGGCACTGACCAGGACGGTGCGTTCGGCAAAATCGCTGCCTAGCCATGAGCAGGCGGTGCAGGACGAGCGGTACCTGCAGCGTTGGTCGGCGGCGCAGCCGGCCTTCCTGGCCGGCGTGCGAGCGATGCGGGCCGCGGTGGAGCGCCGCGGGCAGCCGCCATCAGCGGAGTGACATTCCCAATCGGAACGGAACCCAGCCACGAGAATGGAGTTGACCTCGCTCATGCGCCGTATCGACCTGCATGCCTATCCGGGGACCCGGGAGTGGATCGATTCTCAGGGGCCGTTCGCGGCGGCGCTCGGCACGTACTGGGGAAGGGAGTGGGTGCCGCAGTCCGAGCCGGACGTGGTGTCCGGTTTCAAGGAGGCCGGAGTCGAGGTCGTCTTGGTCGCCTTCGATATCGAGAGCGTGGTCGGCGCGCCGCCGTGCAGCAATGACTACGTGGCCGGCTTCCGCGACCGGCAGCGGGGCACCGTGCTGCAGGCGTGGGGCGCGGTCGACCCGCACAAGGGTGACGCCGCCATCGCCGAAGCGGAGCGGGCCGTGCGGGACCTGGGTCTGCTCGGTTTCCACTTCCACCCGATCATGGGCCGGTTCCGGGTGGACGACCCGGCGATGGGGCCGCTATGGGAGGCGATCTCGGCCTTGGGCGTGCCGGTGATGATCGACGTGGGCACCACCGGGATGGGGGCCGGGCTGCCCGGCGGTCTCGGCTCGCAGCTCTCTGACGCCAGCCCGCTGGCCGTCGACCGGCTCGCCGCGAACTTCCCCGGCCTGACCATCATCGCCAGCCACCCGGGCTGGCCGTGGATCGATGAGATGACCGCGGTAGCCCTGCACAAGGGGAACGTGTTCTGGGAGCTGTCTGGCTGGGCGCCGAAGTACTTCCCGGAATCATTGCGCCGGGACATCCGTTCCCGGCTCCGGGACAAGATCATGTTTGGCTCAGATCACCCGTCCCTGCCCTACCAGCGGATCCTGGATGAATGGCAGCAGCTAGGCTATTCCGACGCGGTGCTGGAGCAGATCTTCCATGGCAATGCGGAGCGGATCCTGGGCCTGTAACGAAACAGGGGATTAAGAGTCCCGACTGAGAGCGCCTCGCTCGACATCGTGCGCGGGGCGCGGACGGATGCCGGCACGACCCTCGAACAGCCGGTGCTGGATCCGTGCTGATACCCGACCCCTTGCAGGCCGCTGACCTGCGGAAACTGTCCCTAAGTCCACGATCTTCACCATCTTCGAAGGCACCTCGGAGATCCAGCGGATGATCATCAGCCGCGCCGTCACCGGGCTGGATGTCAGGTAGCCTGACCTGCGGATATACCTATCGTGTACCCGGGAGGCGGGCGGGGGCCAGGTGCCTGCCTGCCCCTCCCCGCCGCCGGTCAGATCGCCCAGAGGGCTTCGGTGGGGGACATCCGGGCGGCCCGCAGTGCGGGCAGCAGCCCGGCGCCCGCCCCGATGAGCAGGGCCGCGGCGATACCGCCGCCCCAGGCCACCGCGGGCACGACGATGGCCCAGTGCTTGGTGCTGGCGTAGATGGCGGTGGTCAGCGCCCCGACGGCGACGCCGACCGCGCCGCCGAGCAGGCGAGCAGGATCGCCTCGCTCAGGAACTGGGCGCGGATGTGGCCCTTGGTCGCGCCCAGCGCCCGGCGCAGCCCGATCTCGGAGCGGCGCTCCAGCACTGAGATGATCATGATGTTGGCCACCCCGACCGCGCCGACCAGCAGCGCCACCGCGCCCAGCCCGAGGAACAGGCCGTTGAGCGCGCTCTGCGCGTCCGCCCGCGCCACCAGCGCCAGCGACGGCTGGCTCACGTTCACGTCACTGGGCGTCTCCGGGTTGGCCGTGGCGGCCAGCAGCCTGTGCACCGCGTTGACCTGATCGGTCTGCGCCCGCACATAGATCGTCGAGGGATGCCCGTCGGAGCCGAGGTAGGTCTGCGCGGCCGGATAGCCGACCAGGACGGAGGCGTCCAGATGCCGGGGCCAGCACCGCGTGGTTCAGGATGCCCGCGACGTAGAACCACTGGTTGCCGAGCCAGATCCGTTCCCCGGAGAAGACCCGGTCGATACCCAGCCGCTGGGCGGCGAGCGGCCCCAGCACGGCGACCGGTTCCCGGGCCGTGGCCGGGTTCAGGAACCGTGCCGCTGGCCAGCGTGTCCCCGGTGGCCTTGAGCAGGCCGAGGCTGGCCGCCTGGACGGTCAGGGCGTTGGTGTCGATCGAGGGGATCAGCGGGCTGCGGTAGACATTGACGTTGCCCACTACCGCGGTGTCCTGCACCGCGGTGACCCCCGCGATCCGCCTGATCATCGCCGGGGCGTGCGTGGGCAGCTCGGCGGGCTGGCCGAAGATGGTCTGGCCGTTCTGGACGGTGAGCATGTTGGTGCCCAGCCGGTCGATTTCGGCCAGCAGCCCGGCCTGGGAGGACGCGGACAGCCCGAGCACGGCCACGATTGCGGCCACCCCGATGGCGATGCCCAGCGCGGACAGCCCGGCGCGCAGCTTGCGGGTGCGCAGCCCGACGCTGGACAGCCGCAGCAGGTCGGCGGGCGACCATCCGGCGGGACGCGGTGCAGCGTGGCGGTGCTCATGACCGCTCCCGGCAGCAGGCAGCGCCGGGCTGGCCCGAGGGCGGTGCCGGTGTCGGCGATGATACGCCCGTCGAGCATCTCGATGCGGCGTGGCATCCGTCCGGCGATGCCCTGGTCATGGGTGATGACCACGATGGTGACCCCGCGTTGGTTGAGCCCTTCGAACAGGGCGAGGATGGACTGCCCGGTGGTCTGGTCGAGGTTGCCGGTGGGCTCGTCGGCGAGCACGATGGCGGGCTCGCCGGCCAGCGCCCGCGCGATGGCGACCCGCTGCCGCTGCCCGCCGGACAGCTGGGTTGGCCGGGCGCCTGGCCGGCCGCCGAGGCCGACCAGGTTGAGTGCGGCACTGGCCAGCATCCGCCGCTCGGCCGGGCGGACGCCGGCGTAGAGCAGCCCGTCGGCCACGTTGTCCAGCGCCGTCTCGTGTTCGGACAGGAAAAACTGCTGGAAGACGAAGCCGATGCGGGTGGCCCGCAGGAACGCCAGGTCCCGGTCGTCCATGCTGGCCACGTCGATGCCGGTCAGCCGGACCGTGCCCGAGGTGGGGCGGTCGAGGGTGCCCATCAGGTGCAGCAAGGTGGTCTTGCCCGACCCGGACGGCCCTACGATCGCGACCAGTTCGCCCCGGCGGACGGTGAAACTCACCCCGCGCAGCGCATCGACCGGCGGCTGACTGGGGTAGATCTTGGTCACCGAGTCCAGTTCCAGGACTACTTGGGCCGGTTCAGGGGGGCGTGCAGTTCAGGGACCGTCATATCTTCGGGACCACCACTTCCTGCCCGGCGGACAGCCGGGAGCTGGTCACCTGGACCAGGCCGTCCGCGTCGTCGAAGAGGCCGAGTGACACCGGCACCAGGCGCCGGGCGCCGTTCGCCCCGGCGACTTCCACCGCGTAGCCGTTCCCGCCCGCCTGCGCGAGCAGCGCGTCCACCGGTACCACCAGGGCGTGATTCACGGTCTGGGTCGTGATGGTGACCTGCGCTGGGGCCGAGGTGAGCTTGCCGGTGTCGGCGGGGTGAGATGGCTTGATATCGACCTGGATGGTCGCCGAGTTGCTGCCGCTGCTGGAACTGCTCGACGAGGACGAGGATCCGGTGCCCGAGCCAGCCGAAGAGCTGGTGGCCACCGTGCCGACCGAGGTCACTACCCCGGGGGTGGTCAGGTTGCTGGGCAGCGTGATCGTCACCTTGTCGCCCGCCTTCACATCGGGCTGCAGGGTGGGGTCGATCTGCGCGGTGACCTGGCGCTTGCTGGAGGTGGCCTGCAGCACGGTCGTGCCGGACGTGCCGGGGCCGCCACCGTCGCGGAGACGCTGGTCACCCTGGCCTGGGTGGGCAGGAACACCGCCTGGCCGAGGGTCAGGCTGCCGGTCTGCAGCACGCCGAGCTTGGCTTGCAGCTTCTCCAGGGCGGTCGCGGTGGCCGCGCTGAAGTAGCTGGACGCCGGGCTGGGCTCGGACCGGGTGGCGTAGCCAAGCGCGACCAGGTCGCCGTTGAGGCTCTTCACGTCCGTGCCGGTCATCCCCTGCGACAGGGTGCGGTAGGCCGGGATAGGCCCGTACAGCAGTACCACCGGCGACCCGTCGACCGAGTACAGGCGGTGCCCCTGGCGGACCACCTGGCCGACGGGGGGCAGCGTGGTGAACGTACCCGAGCCGGAACCGGAACTCGCGCTGGTCCCGGGCACCAGCACGGTGTAGCTCTGCGCGTAGCCCAGGGTGCCATCGACCTGGGTCTGCGCGGACAGGGACCGCTCGGCGACGGGCTGGAGGCCGGTCGGGGCGATGCCATGCCCGGCGGGCGCAGCGGAATTGTGGAATGGGTCGATGACCGCCACCGCCACGGCGCCCGCCGCGACGACCACAGCGGTCGCGGTGGCCAGCTTCCACTTGCGGCCCGGCGGCCGGCCTGGCAGCTCGCCAGCGGACGGGCTGGCGAGTTCGCCAGCCGCCTGCTGACTGGTCGTGCTCATGGCTGCTGACCCTGCAGGTTCCCAGGTAGGTGAGACTGGCACTTACTCCACGCTTTCTGGAAGGCCGCCGAGTTCGCGTCGACGCCCTGGGGCAGGCTGATCGCGCCGTTGGCCGTCGGGTCAGGGAACTGCGGGAAACCGTGGGTCTGCATGCAGTGCGCGAACGCGAGCAGCTTCGAGTTGTTGGACCCGCCGCTGCTGCTGCCGTTGGTCGCCCCGTTCGGCCCCAGCAGGTGCTGGCACTTCTGCACCGCGGCCTGGAAATTGGGGCTGCTCTCCACGTTATTGCTGATCAGGAAGTGACCGCCCTGCGGGTCAGGGAAGTTCTGCACGCCGTTGGACCGCATGCACTGGGCGAACGCGACCGGCCCGGTGGCCGAGGCGGAGGGCGTGCTGCTGCCAGCACCGGATCCGCTCGATCCGCTGGCTCCGCCGCCACACGCGCCGATCAGCAGGACGAGGCCCGCGAACAGAGCAATGAGCGGCCCGGCCCAGCGCAGCCGTGCGCGCCGCGACGCCGTAGTGCTCCGGCCGGCTGGTGCTGTCTCCATGGGAGGGTTCCTCCTTGCAGGTAGGTTCGGTGCTGGACGCTATGAGAACGGCGGTAACAGCGCGGTAGCACTGTTACCGGTGTGTAACTGCACGGCCCGCATCCTGAAGGGGAAACCCCGGCTCAACGCGGTGGAGGCGCGCATGAGGGTGCTGCTGGTCGAGGATCACGCCAAGCTGGCCACCACGCTGGCGCGCGGGCTGCGGCGGGACGGCATGGCGGTGGACGTGGTCTTCGACGGCGAAGATGCCCTCGCCCATGTGGCCGGCACCGACTACGACGTGATCGTGCTCGACCGGGACCTGCCCAAGGTGCACGGCGACGACGTGTGCCGGACGCTGACCGCGGACGGGTGCCGCAGCCGGATCCTGATGCTGACGGCCGCGCGCACCATCAGTAACCGGGTGGAAGGGCTCGGCCTCGGCGCAGACGACTACCTGCCCAAGCCGTTCGCCTTCGCCGAGCTGGTGGCGCGCATCCGTGCCCTGGCGCGGCGCCCGTCGCCCGCCCTGCCGCCCACCCTGATCCACGGCGACCTGCGGCTCGATTCCGCGCACCGGGCCGCCACCCGCGCGGGCCAGCCGCTGCCGCTGAGCCCCAAGGAATTCGCCGTCCTGGAGCGGCTGCTCGCCGCGCAGGGGCGGGTGCTCACCGTCGGTGAGCTGCTCGACGGCGTGTGGGACGAGATGGCGGACCCGGTCACCAAGACCGTCAAGGTGACCATAAGCCGCCTGCGGGCCAAGCTCGGCGACCCGCCGGTCATCCAGACGGTGCCGCCGGGCGGGTACCGGATCTGACGTGGCCGCCTGGCTGCGCCGCCGGGTCGCCGCCACCCGGTCCCGCCCCCGGCTGTACCCGTGGACCGTGCGGTTCCGGCTGGCCGCCCTGTACACCGGCCTGTTCCTCGCCGCGGGCGCCGGTCTGCTGGCTGTCACCTATCTCCTGGTGGAGCACACGACGCGCACCGCGCTGTTCGTGACCGGCAAGGATGGGGCGAAGCTCGCGGTCACCGGGCCGCCCGCGGGCAGGCGGCCTGCCCGCGTCAGCAGCGCCGAGTGGCACCTGGCCCAGCAGCTCAGCGCCCAGTCCGCCGCCCAGCACGGCCGGGATCTTCATGGGCTGCTCACCGGGTCGGGGGTGGCCCTGGTCTTCATGGCCGGCCTGGCCATCATGTTCGGCTGGCTGATCGCCGGCCGGGTGCTGCGGCCGCTCCGGATGATGACGCTGGCCACCCAGCGGATCACCGAACGCAACCTGCACGAGCGGCTGGCCCTGCCTGGTCCGGCCGACGAGCTGAAAAACCTGGCGGACACCATCGATGGCCTGCTGGCCCGGCTGGAAACGGCTTTCGATGCACAACGCCAGTTCGTTGCCAATGCCTCGCATGAACTGCGGACCCCGCTGACCTACGACCGGGCGCTGCTGGAAGTCGCCCTGGCCGACCCGGCCGCCAGCGCCGCGGAACTGCGGGCCACGTGCGAGGAACTGCTGGCGTCGGGCGAGCAGCAGGAGCGGCTCACCGAGGCGCTGCTCACGCTGGCCAGCAGCGAGCGGCACCTCAACCGGCACGAGGAATTCGACCTGGGCACGATCGCGGAGCGGGTGATCTCCGCCCGGCGCCGCGACGCCGATCAGGCCGGGCTGGAGATAGGTCTCGCGCTGCAGGCCGCGCCCGTGGTGGGTCACCCTGACCTGGCCGAGCGCATGATCTCGAACCTGGTGGAGAACGCCATCCGGCACAACGTGCCCGGCGGCCGGCTCGACGTGGCCACCCGGACCAGCGACGGGCAGACCCTCCTGACCGTGTCCAACACCGGCCAGGTCGTGCCGCAGGATCAGCTGGACCGGTTGATCCAGCCGTTCCAGCGGCTCGGCGCGGACCGGGCCGGGCACCCGGACGGTCACGGGCTCGGGCTGTATATCGTGCACGCGATAGCCACCGCGCACGACGCCGATCTCAGCCTCCAGCAGCGGCCGGGTGGAGGGCTCGACGTGGCCATCCGTCTCCCCGCTGTTCAGCCGGGCGGGCCGGTCAGCCGCCGGCCGCCCGGCGGCTGACCGCCCGCCGCCACAAGCACCCGTACATCGCCTGCCGGAAACCGGCCAGCTCATCCAGGGCGTTCCCGCCCGCCTGCAGACACAGGTGACTCCCAGCCGCCATACTGGGCACCACGGCCGCCGCCTTTCTCCGGAAGATCATTAGCCTGACCTCCGAAGATGCGGCGGCCGCACCCGTTGTCACGGCGAAACGCCGCAACAGCCGAATCATCCGTTACATCACCTTGCGCACCACATGAGCTATATCTAGCCACATGCGACGCTTAGGTTAAAACGCAAGCTAGTGGTTGACATACCTGACCCGGGGGTCGAGCACCGCGTACAGACGTCGGCCAGCAGTGACCCGACCACGGTGGCCACGGCCACCACGACGGTGATCCCGAGCAGGACCGGGTAGTCCGAGCCCTGTGCGGCCAGGTCGAACAGGTAGCCAATGCCGGGATAGTTGAACACCGCCTCGGTGATCAGCGCGCCACCGAAGATCCCGGGCAGGCTCAGCCCGAGCAGCGTGGCGATCGAGAGCAGCGAGTTGCGCAGCACGTGCCGGATCAGCACGCGGCGCTCGCTGGCCCCCTTGGCCTTGGCCGTCCGCACATAGTCCTCGGTCAGGTTGTCCAGCACGGCCGAGCGCATGTACCGGCTGAACAGCGCCAGCGTGACCAGGGTGAGTGCGGTGATGGGCAGGATCAGCGCGTTGAAGTTGGCGAACACCACGCCGAGGCTCTCACCCTGCGGGCCCTCTGGCGGGAAGATCGGGATCTTGATCGCGAAGGCCATGATGAGCAGGATCCCGATCAGGAAGTCGGGCATCGCGTAGAAGATGGTGGAGAAGGCGTTGAAGAAGTGGTCCACGAGCTTGTTCCGGCGCACCGCCTGGATCATCCCGACCGGCACCGCTATCAGCAGCGCCAGGACCGTCGAGATGCCGACCAGGATGATCGTCTTGGGCAGGTAGTTGCCGAGCAGCGAGGCCACGCTCTGGTTGAACCGCCACGAGAAGCCGAGGTTCCCGGTCAGCAGGTGCCGCAGCCACAGCCAGTACTGGCTGTACCACGGCAGGTCGAACCCGTACTGCTGGTCGAACTGGCGGAGCGCGGCCGGGTTGCGGAACGAGTTCGGGCCCAGCACGGCGATCGCCGGGTTTCCCGGGATCGCCCGCAGGAGCGCAAACGAGATCACCGTCACCAGCAGCAGCACGACGATCGACTGCAGGACCCGGCGCAACATGAAGAGTGTCACCAAGTCCCCCAGTGGCAGACCGCCCACCGGATCTAAACCCTGCGCAGGGCGCCGGCGTCTGCCCGCCATGTTCGCAGGGAAATATATCGGGGCAGTAAAACCCGGGGGACCGGCCAGGCGGGCTGGGCTTCAGCGGCCGGGAGGATCGCGGTCCGCGGCCTGGGCCGCCGATCGGTCGGCCAGCACGGCCCCGAAGATCCAGGCCAGCCAGAGCAGCAGGACCATCACCAGCCCGAGCGCTACCCCCCACCAGGGCGACACCAGCCCGGATCCGACCAGGCCGAGGCAGATCGTGGCGATGCCCACCGGCCACACCACGAACTGCTTGTTCCGCATTCTGAGCTTGCTGAGCGATTGCTGCTCGTCCATGCCGTCACGCTAGGCCGCGGCCGTTCCGTAATCGTTACGGTTTGGTCCTGGGTGAACGGCTGGCAAGGTCAGGAGAGGCTAGGGCTATGAGCGACGACGCCGTTTCCCGCATAGCGGATACCTACTTCGAGGCCTGGCAGGCCGGTGACTTCGCCCGGCTGCGCTCGATCCTGGCTGACGACGCGACCTTCGACGGGCCACTCGGCCAGGCCAGCAGCGCCGACGAGTGCATCGCCGGCCTGCAGCGCATGTCGCAGATCATGACCGGCATCGAGATCCGCAAGACCTTCGTCGACGGGCCCGACGTGCTGACCTGGTTCGATCTGCACACCACGCAGGCTGGCCCGCTGCCGACGGTGAATTGGCGGCACGTAGAGAACGGCAAGATCGCCTGGATCCGGGTCACGTTCGATCCCCGGCCGCTGACCGCTGGCCGGTAACCGCCTGGCCGGCCGGGGCCGGGCGGGGCAGCAGCAGGGCGGGCACCAGGGTGGCCGCGATGAGGGCGACCGCGACCCAGAACGTGCTGCCGAACGCGCTCGCCACAGCGGACACGCTGCCCGGATGCTGGGCCTGGCTGGCCGTGATGGCGTGCTGCAGCAGGATCGCGAACAACGCGGTGCCGAGGGCGCCCGCGATGCGCTGCAGGGTGTTCAGCGCGGTGGTGGCCCGGGGCATCTCGGCCGGGGCGACGGACCCGAACGCGGCGGCCATGGACGGCGAGATGGTGCTGCCGATCCCGGCGCCGGTCACGAACAGCGCGGCGGCCAGGTAGGCCTCGGGGGTGTGCGCGCCCAGCTGGGTGTAGCCGAGCGTGCCGAGCAGCGCCAGCAGCAGGCCGGCCGAGCACACGGCGCGGGCGCCGATCTTGTCGGTGAGCAGCCCGGCCACCGGCAGGGTCAGCGCCGCGCCGACGCCCTGCGGGGCGAGCAGCAGGCCGATCTGTACCGGGCCCGCGTGCCTGATCACCTGGTAGTAGAGCGGGATGAGGATCAGCGAGCCGAACAGCGCCACGGGCAGCAGGAAGTTCATCGCGGCCGCGGTGGCGAAGCCACGGCGGCGCAGCAGCGTCAGGTTGACCAGCGCGGCCGGGCCGGCCACGACGGCGTGCCAGATATACAGCCCGATCAGCGCGAGGCCGGCCAGTGTGGCCACGGCCGGGCCCAGGCCGCCGAACCCGCCGTGCATCCCGGCCTCGGACAGGCCGTAGAGCGCCGTGGCGATGCCCGGGCAGAGCAGGACCAGTCCGCGCACGTCCAGCCGCTGAGCCGGGTGCTGGCCGGGGCGCGGCCGGGCCTGCGGCAGCAGCCGCCAGGCGGCCACGATGGCGGCCGCGCCGATCGGCAGGTTGAGCAGGAAGATCCAGCGCCAGCTGGCCGCGCCCAGGATCGCGCCGCCGAGCACCGGGCCGAACACCGGGGCGAGCAGCAGCGGCACCCCGATCACGCTCATCACCCGGCCCATCCGCTGCGGGCCGGCCGCCTGGGCCAGGATCGTCTGCCCGACCGGCAGGATCAGCCCGGCGCCCAGCCCCTGCAGCACCCGGAACGCGATCAGCGCGCCGATCGACCACGCCGTGGCGGAGAGCAGCGAGCCGGCCAGGAACAGGCCCAGGGCGGTGAGCCAGACCCGTCTGGCGCCGAACCGCCCGGACGCCCAGCCGGTCAGCGGGATCACCGTGGCGAACGCCAGCATGTAGCCAGTGAGCACCCACTGCACCGAGTCGATCGTGGCGTGCAGATCGGCGACCAGGGTGGGGATGGCGACGTTGACGATGGTCAGGTCGAGGACGGTCATGATCGTGCCGAGGATGACGACCGCGGACAGCACGAGGATCTCGCGGCTCAGGCGATCGTCCGGCCCGCCCACGGGAGCGGTCGTGGGCCCGGTCCTGCTGAGCGTCATCGTGGCCTCCGGGACGCTAGACTTGTACTTGCTCCAAACATAGGGCAGATCTAAATTTAGGGCAACACTAAGTTTGTGAGATTAGCGCATGGGGCTTCGCGAGCTGAAGAAGGAACAGACCCGGCAGCACATCGCGGCCACCGCCTGGGAGCTGTTCGCCGCCCGGGGGTTCGACCAGGTCAGCGTGGCCGAGGTGGCCCGCGCGGCCCAGGTGGCCGAGGCCACGGTGTTCAACTACTTCCCGAGCAAGGAAGACCTGTTCTACTCGCGGCTCGAGTCGTTCTGGACCCGGCTGGCCGACGCGGTCAGCGCCCGGCCGCCCGGCCAGCCGGTGCTGGCCGCGTTCCAGGCCGCGCTGCTGGCCGACGGCGGCCTGCTCGGCGCGCTGGAGTCGGGCGACCCGGACGCGCTGGCCCGGCTGCGCGCGGTGAACCAGATCGTCGCCGCCAGCCCCGCGCTGCTGGCCCGGGAGCAGCAGGTCATGTCCCGGGCCAGCAGCGACCTGGCCACCCGGCTGGCCATCGAGACCGGCGCGGCCCCCGATGACCCGCGCCCGCAGGTGGCCGCGAACGCGCTGCTCGGGGTGCACCGCACGCTGATCGACTACGTGCGCCGGCGGGTGCTGGCTGGCGAGCGGCTGGCCGGCCTGCCCGCCGATGTCCGCGAGCTCAGCGCCGCGGCGTTCGGCCTGCTCGAGCGCGGCCTGGGCGATTACCCGCCGGGCCCGGCGGCCGGCTAGAGCTTCACGTGGTGCCGCCGCTCCAGCTCGTCGATCCAGTCGTCCTGGATGGTCAGGCCGTATTCCTCGGCCAGCTGGTAGTACTCCGGCGGCGGCCGGTGGTCGGTCAGGATCGGGGCCAGCCGCTCGAAATAGGCTTCCATGCCTGCGGGGGAGAGGATCTCGATCACCGTGGCCGGGGTGCTGCCCGCGTTCCACATGGCATGCGGGATGCCGCGCGGCTTGACCAGGTAGCAGCCGGGGCCCGCGGTCAGCTCGCGGTCACCCACCCGTGCGCCCACGGTTCCGTCCACCACCATGGAGAACTCGTCCTCCCGGGAGTGGCTGTGCGGCTTGACCAGGGTGTGGCCGGGGATCTCCACCTCCAGCACGGCCAGGCTCCCGGCCGAGTCGGCGCTCTCCACCTTGTAGCGGAACCGCACGCCGAACAGTGCGACGGACTTGCCTTCCCCGGCTGCGATCAACTTCGGGCCGAATGGCGGGGCCACGGAAGCACCTCCAAAACATAGAGCCTCACTAAACTTAGTGTCACCCTACTGCGAGGCTGCCGCAGCGGTCAGGCGAGGCCAGGGATCACCGCTCACCAGCAGCAGCACGACGAGCGACGAGTCACTGCCCGGGATGCCTGCTAGCGCAGTGTTATAAAGGGCCATGTCGTTGCGTAGCGCCCTGTTAAGGCCGGCTATTCGCTACCCGGCCTGCCTCGCCATCGCGGCCGCCAGCGGGACCGCGCTGGCCGGGTGCGGCAGCGGGAACGACCTGTCCACGCAGCAGGTCAACCAGGCGTGGGGTATGGGCAGCGAGCAGACCCAGCTCGGCATGATCGCTCCCGGGTCCGCCTTCATCCTGGGACCGCCGCGGGACATCACCTTGCTGTCCGCCCGGCTGATCCCGCTGAAGGGCTACCGGCTGCCCCAGCTGGTGGGCGTGGCCGTGGTCCAGGGCTGCTTCAACGCCAACAGCAATTACAGCGTGTTCCCGAGCCGGACCTGGCCGCCGACGGTCTACCTGCTCGGCACCCGCACCGCGCCGGTCGCCGCCCTGCCGGGCGACGTCGTGCGCACCGGCGGGACCAGGTGCGTCCCGCTGGTCCTCTACGGCGTGCGGAGCCGGACCCCGGGACCCTATGCGCTGGCCGGGCTGCGGATAGCTTTCCGGGCAGGCCAGCGTACCGGCAGCGTCGCCATCTACGACGTCGGCCTGGTGGCCTGGTTCTACCAGCTGGCCCCGCCGGACCAGGGCCGGTTCAGAAGGCTGTTCAACGCGGCCGTGCAAGCCCAGGACGCGCTGGTATCCGGGTGACGCGGTTCAGCCGCTGCCCGCCAGCGGCATCGTGGCGCTCCAGCCGGACGCGCTGCTGCCGGGTTAACCCAAGCCGTCGGCCGGCTCGTCCGCGGCCACAGGCTGCTCGCCGCGCCGCTGGTCGGGCCAGACGCCGATGTGCCCGGGCAGCGCCTCCAGCCGGACCCGGTCCCGCATGCCGAGCGGCTCGGTCATGTCCTGTGGGAGCTGCAGCCGCCCGGCCCGGTCCAGCACGGCGTACTCCACCGCGTGCTCGGAGCGCCGTCCCTCGGCGTCGGTGGTCTCGTGCCGCAGCGTCTCGGTGCTGGTCCGGCCATCCCGGATGGCGATCACCCGGCGCACCATGGAGGACACCGCCGGGTCGTGCGTGACCACCAGCACCGTCACCCCGAGCTCGGTGTTGGCCGTCTGCAGCGCGCCGAACACGTCGGCTGCGGTCGCGCTGTCCAGCTCGCCGGTCGGCTCGTCGGCCAGCAGCACCTTGGGCTCGTTGGCCAGCGCCACCGCGATCGCGGTGCGCTGCTGCTCGCCGCCGGACATCTGGCTGGGCGAGCGGTCCGCGCAGTGCGCCACCCCGAGCACGCCGAGCAGCTGGCGGCCCGGCCGCGGCGCTGCCGCAGGCCGTCCCGGCCAGCCGCATGGGCAGGTCCACGTTCTGCGCCGCGGTCAGGTAGGGCAGCAGGTTCCGCGACGTTTGCTGCCAGACGAAGCCGACCACCCGGCGCCGGTAGGACAGCCGCTGCCGCCCGTTCATCCCGCCGAGGTCGTGCCCGGCCACCCGCACCGAACCCGCGGTCGGGGTGTCCAGCCCGGCCAGGATGTTCATCAGCGTGGACTTGCCGCTGCCGGACGCGCCCACCATCGCGGTCAGCTCGCCGTCGGCCACCGCCATGTCCAGCCCCTGCAGGGCCTGCACCTCGATGCCCTCCGCGGTGTAGATGCGGACCAGCCGGTCACAGGCAATCAGCGGGTCAGCGACGCTTACGGCGGTCATGACCTGCTCCTTTCCAGGGCTTGCTCAACCTTCAATACGCAACGCTCCGGCCACGCCGGTGCCGCGCCAGGTGCGCGCGGCCATCGCTGCCGCGGCCAAGGCCACGACCAGCAGCCCGGCCACCGGGATGGCCAGGGCCGTCCAGTCGGCGCGGACCGGGACCGGGTACCCGGCCCCGGTGAACACGGACAAGTTGAGCGCGCTCGCGGTCAGCGCGGGCAGCACCAGCGCGCAGGCCGTCCCGGCCACCGCGGCAGCCAGCAGGGCCGGTGCCTTTTCCACCAGGACCAGCCGCCGGGCCTGCCCGGCGTCCACCCCCATGGTGGCCAGCCGGGCCAGCGTCTGGTGCCGGTCGGCCGCGCCCAGGGCCAGGTCGGCCAGTAGCGCGGCCAGGCCGAACGCGGCCGCCGCGGCCAGCACCACGGCGAACATGATGTACGCGCCGTGCTGCAGCGGCGCGTTGCCCAGGCTGGCCAGCACGTCCGAGCGCAGCGTGACGGCCGCGCCCGGGACCAGGCGGCGGGCTACGGCGTGCAGCGCGTGGCCGTCGATCCCGCCACCGCTCAGCAGCATCAGGTTGGCCGGGGCCGGGGCGGCGGCCGTGCTGCCCGCCGCGGCGCGCAGCGGCAGCAGGACGAACGCGCCACCGCCGGGCAGCGCGGGCGTGCCCGTGATCAGGCCGGCGACCCGCACGGTCAGCGAGCCGGCGCTGACCGCGCCCGGCAGCCCGCTGAGCTTGCCGGGGCTGCCGCGCAGCGCGGCGGCCGCGGCGGGTGACGCGAGCACCGGCACCGGCTGGCCCGGGCCGGGCCGCGGCCGCCGCAGCACGGCCAGCTGGCTGGGCCGCAGCGCGGGCCACGGCACGGCGGCCAGCACCGCCGGGTAGCTGGCCGGGTCGATCGCGACGGCGCTGAGCTGGCCGTGGCCGGGCAGCACCCACTGGGTGACCTGGACGGCGGTGGCGTGCTGGACGCCGGGCACGGCCGCCGCGGCGCGCTGCGCGGCCGGGGTGATGGCGGTGCCGGACAGCTCGGCGTTGAGCACCGCGTCGGCCCCGGTGGCCCGCCACGAGGCGGCGGTCTCGCCCCGGCTGACCGCGTCACGGAGCATGCCGGTGAACGCGGCCAGCGTGAGCGCCAGCACCACCGCGAACAACGGCAGGATGGTGACCGCCGGGGCCCGGGCGGCCTGGGCCAGGCCGAGGAAGCGGACCGGGCCGCCGCGGCGGGTGGACAGCCGGAGCAGGCCGCGCACCGCGAGCGGGCACAGCCGCATGGCCAGCAGCACCGCGGGCACCGCGATCAGCACCGGCGCCAGGCTGGTGTACAGGTCGAGGCCTCCAGCGCCGCCGGGCGGGCGGCCCCAGCCGTGGTAATGCCCTGGGCGTGCAGCACGACCAGGCCGCCGATGGCGGCCGCGCACAGCGCGACCTCAGCCACCAGGCGGCGGGCCCGCTGGCCGCGCCGGCCCAGTGCTCGCTGACCCAGTGCTCGCTGACCCAGTGCCTGCGGCCGGCCCTGGCCGCGTGGCCCGGGTGCTCCGGCCGGACCACCCGGTGCTGCCAGGCCACCGCCAGCGGCGGCCCGATGATCGCGGTGAGCACGGCCAGCCCGCCGAGCCACCAGCTGGCCCGGGCCGGCTCGCCCGGGGTGACCAGGATGCCCAGCCCGGCCCCGGCCAGCGCGGCCGGCAGGCACACGGTCACGGTGCCGCGCAGCGTGCGCGCGGCCAGCTGGCGGACGGTGGCGCCGCGGGCCCGCAGCACGGTGAACTCGCCGGACCGGCGCTGCGCCAGCATCCAGGCGGCCAGCAGGATGACCACCACCCCGGTCGCGGCCAGGCTGGCGAACAGCAGCGACAGCACCGAGTTGACCTGGTCCGCGGTGTTGAGGAACTGGCCCAGGATGGGGCCCAGGGCGGAGGACACCACGATCGTGGTGCTGGCCGGGGCCAGCGCTCCGGCCAGCGCGGGGGCCTGGGCGCTGACCTTGCCCAGCCGGCCCTGCAGCGTGGCCGCCTGGTCGGCCCGCAGCCCGGTCAGCGTGAGCGGATACGTCCACGCCAGGCTGATGCCCAGCGACCCGAACAGGTCCTGCACCTGGCCCAGCTCGCTGGGCCCGAAGAATGCGCCGCTCACCCAGTACGGCGCCGCGTTCAGCGGGTGTTCCTCGACCGGCTGGGCCGCGGTGGGGTCGGTGGTCCAGAACGCCGACCGCGGCTGGCGCGCCCGGAGGATCCCGGTCACCACCAGCTTGAGCGGCGTGCTGGCCGTGCCCAGCTTCAGCGTGGTGCCGACGTGCGCGTTCAGCTCACGGGCGGTCGGCTGGGTGAGCGCGATGCCGAGCGACCCGGGCTGGCGGTGGCCTTCAGCCTGGCCCGGGTACTGGCCCGTGATCAGCGTTGCGTTCCGGTCCAGCGGATCACGGAAGATCAGCTCCAGCCGCTGCACCACCGACGAGTTGGGCCCGGACGGCACCGAGCTGAGCTGCTCGATGTGCGTGGTCAGGCCGGCCCAGTCGGTGCCCGGCCTGGACAGCGGCAGCCCGGCGCCGGTGAAGTCGCTGGCCAGCTGGCCGGTCACCGCCCCGAACTGGGTCGTGTAGAGGAGCGGGGCGACCCCGTTGGCCCCGGCCAGCGCCGAGGTGAAGGCGTTCCAGTCCGCGGTGGCCTGCACCGAGGTGTCCAGCGGCCGCACGGTAGCCAGCTGGTCCTGCAGCGCCCGGGTCTGGATGTGCAGGCTCTGCCGCGGGCCGGCCACCCCGATGAACGCGCTGCCGAGCACCAGGACGGCCAGCGTCAGGTAGCTCGCAGCAGCGGTACCGAATAGCCGCCGTATCGCGGCTCCTTCGCATCTCATTTCGTTGCACCTCGACTGGACTGACGAGCGAGGCACGAGTGAGGAGGGAAGTCGCCGCGCCGAAGGGGGCGCGCCGCCGAACTGGACTGAGGAGCGAGGGGAGCGAGGAACGAGCGACCTGAGCGACGAGGGAAGGAGGCGGGTATAGCGCCCCCGGAGGCGCAAAGAAATAGAGCGTCATGCCGACTCCGCTGTGCGGAGGGTGGCGGCCGGATCGGCGGTGCGGGCCGCGGTCGCCGCGGCCACCAGCACCGGGAGCAGCACCACCAGGGCGGCCAGCCCGAGCGCCTGGGCCCAGGCGAACGTGGTGAGCGCGGGAGGCACCGGTGTGGTGGCGGCCGGGGTCAGCGTGACCGCGGGGACCAGCAGGACGGTGAGCACGCCGCCGAGCAGCAGCCCGGCCAGCGCGGCGGGCAGGCTGAGCATCAGTTCCTGGGTGCACAGCTGGCCGGCCTGTGAGCGCTGGGTCACGCCCAGCGCGGCCAGCAGCGCGCTCTCCTGCCGCCGCTGGGCCACGTTGGCCGCGATGCTGACGAAGAAGCCCGCGATGGCCAGCAGCGCGGCGGCGATGGCCACGGCCAGCACGGCCTGCTGCGGCGCCGCGGACAGCGGGTTGCCGAGCAGGCCGGCCGCCAGCTGGGCCCGGCTGGTCACCGACGACCCGGCGGGCAGCAGCGCGCCCACCCCAGGTGGCGTCCCGCCCGGGGTGGCCAGCCACCAGCTGGTCGCCGGGGCCGGTGGCAGCCCGCGGCTGAGCAGCGCCTGCTGCACCGCGGCCAGGTCGAGGATGAGCGCCCCGCCGGAGGCCACGGTGGGGAACGAGTGCAAGGCCGCGACGATATGCACGGCCACGGTCAGGCCGTTCACGCTGTCGTCCACGGTGGCGCCGACCCCGGTGTTGCTGGCGGCCAGGAAGGACTGGGTGGCGATGGCCGGGATGGCGGCCGCGGTGGGCTTGGCCGCGGTCAGCGTCACCTGGCCGAAGATGGGCAGCAGCGGCTGGCCCAGGTTGGCGGGCAGCGCCTGCCCGTAGCCGGGGGTGAAGGACAGCCCCTGCTGGCCACCGGTGCGCTTCCAGGCCAGCCGCTGCGGCGGGCTGGACGGCCCGGCCACCTGGCCGGCCCGGGCCTGCAGCGCGGCCAGCTCGGGGGCGGAGACACCGGCGGCCCAGCCGCTGAGCGCGCGGCCAGGCACGGCCGCCGCCGGGACGCCCGCGCCGGTCGCGCCGACATGCAGCACCTGCAGCGTCGCGTCAGACTTGGCGCTGCGCGGCAGCAGCTGGTAGCTCGCGGTGATCCCGACCAGCCGCAGCGGGGTGATGGCCTGGCCCTGGCGCGCCCCGGTGCCGAGCCGGGCGGTGAGCAGGTGCGGGCGGCCGTCCGCGGTCAGCGTGCCCGCGCTCACCTGGTACACGTTGCCGTCGGCGTCGGCCACCGACAGCAGCACCGTGGCCGGGGCCAGCCGCAGCGACGCGGGCCCCAGGCTGGCGTCGAGCTGCACCGCGGCCGGGTGGCCGGGCAGCACCACCCCCGGCTCGACGGCCGGCTCGATAGCCCGGAACAACGCACGGGCGGGCTTGGCTGACTGGTCCGCGCGCAGCAGGACGGCACCGGCCGCGGTGCTGGCGTTCAATGCGAGGGTCTCGCCGGTGCCGCGCCGGTCAGCGTGGCTACCGGGGTAGCGTCGCGGACGCCGGGCAGCGTGGCCAGCCGGCCAGCCGTGCTGGCGCTCAGCGGGCTGGCCAGGTTGACCCGGGTATCCGCGCCCGCGCTGAACGAGGCCTGGTCCGCGGCGGACCGGGCCCAGCTCCGGTGCTGGGACAGCGCCAGCGTCCCGGTGGCTACGGCCAGCACGATGAGCAGCGCGCCGGCCGCCTGGCTGAGCGGCCGCCGGCTGAGCTGCCAGCAGCTCAGCGCGGGGGACAGCCGCCGTCCGCGGGAGGCCAGCCGGTCCGCGGCCCGGGCGGCCGGCGGCAGCACGCGCAGCGTCAGCGCGGTGCCGCCGGCCAGCGCCAGGGCCGGCGCCAGGACCAGCACCGGGTCGACGCCGCCGGGGCCGCTGGCCGAGGTGACCACGGCCGAGTAGTGCCGGAGCTGCCAGCCGGCCAGTACGGCCAGCGAGATCAGGGCCAGGTCCGCGCCGGCCCGGGCGATCCCGGAGACCGCCGCCTGGCGGCCGCGGCGCTGCCGCGCGACGCCCGGGGCCAGCGTGCGCAGCGTGGGCCAGAGCAATACCGCAGTGGCGCTGGCCGCGGTCACCGCCAGCGCGAGCCAGGCGCCGGGCGTGATCGCGGGCAGCCGCAGCCCGGCCGCGTGCAGCGGCCCGGCCGAGCCCAGCACGGCGGCCAGCCGGCTGCCGGCCAGGCCGCCGGCCGCGGTGGCGGCCAGGCACAGGACGACCGCCTCGGCCGCGTTCAGCCGGGCCAGCTGGCCCCGGGCGGTGCCCCGCGAGGCCAGCAGGGCCGACTCGCCTTCCCGCTGGTCGGCCAGGTAGGCCGCGGCGGTGGCCAGCGCGGCCACGGCGACCAGGGCCAGCTCGAGCGCGCCGATGACGAGCAGCGAGCGGGCCACGGCCAGGCTGGCCGCGGCGCTGTCCAGCACCGCGGGCAGGTTCGTGCTGACCTGCAGGCTGGGCAGCGCGCTGGAGTTGGCCAGCGCCTGGCGCAGCGCGGTGGCCCGGGCCGCCGTGCTGGCCAGCTCGCCGACCGGGATCCGGCCGGTGTCCGGCTGGGCGACCCAGCTGGCCGCGTTGACGGCCAGCGCGCCGCGGAACGCGGCTGGGCTGACGGCCAGCGGCCCGACCGTGGTGAACCCGCCGGCCGTGCTGGTCCCGCTGGCCCCGACGGTGTTCAGCGCCCAGTAGGCGGCCGCGGCCGGCGTGCCGGTCTCCGGCCGGAACACCCCGGTGACCAGGAAGCGCGCTGGCCGGCCGGACACCTGGTCCCGGGTCTGCAGCTGCGCCCCGGTGGTCAGGTGCGCGAGCAGCGCCGCGGCCTGCGGCAGCGCGGCCTGCACCGGCTGGCCCGGGCGCGGCGCGGCGGGCCAGTGCCCGGCCACCAGCACGGCGTGCGACCGGATCGCGCCGAACGCGGCCGCCTGGGTGAGCAGCACGTTGCCCTTGCCGGTCAGCCGGGCCAGGGCGGGCCCGGCCGCGGCCAGCCGGAGCGGGTCCGACCACACCGACTGGTACAGGGTGACTGGCACGCCGGGCAGCCCGGACCGGAGGGCAGCCCGCAGCCCGGCCTGGTAGCGGCCGGCCTGGCCGCCGGTCACCGAACCGCTGATGTCCAGCGCGGAACCCGGCGCGGCGGCCAGCTCACGGTGCGCGGCCTGGGGGAGCGCCGCGCCGGCGAACGAGGCCAGCGCGGTAGCCAGGGCGGCGGTGACGAAAACGGTCAGCGCGGCGGCGGCCAGCACCAGCCGGTACGCATTCATCCGGCGCAGCGTCATGGACCCCCGGAACAAGCGCACGGTCCCCACGATAGGCCCGGCCGCACGGACCGGGCGGTCCCGGGCTTTTAGGAAGATTTCCTGTTAGCAAGCTGTGACCTGGGCGCCCGGGTGCGGGGCCGCCCCGGCGGGTAGGCCCAGGCCCACAGCGGAGGTGGGTGCCGCTCCATCGCGCGGCGCTCCGGGCCGGGCCAGCATGGGAAGAGCGCTGGCGGCACGCCCGGGACGCGCGCCCGGGCGGGTTGTTACGCAAACTTCACTATCCCGCCGCGGCCGGTGGCTGGCCGGGTCCCGCAGG
>CAVVGF010000042.1:0-38481 GCA_963747705.1 uncultured Actinomycetes bacterium
CCACGCTCCGCCTACACAACGCCCAGAGCCTGCGACCCGGGCCGGGAACGCCGCGCCGCTGATTCCGCAACCCGCGCAGGCGCCGCCCGGCCACTCCGCCGGAGCCAAGCCGCGGCCAGCGGACTTCCGCCGGGCGACGGGCAATGCGGACCAAGGGACGAGGAGGATCGTTGCCATCCGCGATCGGTGGCCAGATGCCGTCGTCATCAGCGAGGAGGCCGGACACGCTGCGCACGGGACCTGGAACTACACGATCCGCCCGCCTGGCCGGGACAGCCAGTACGCTACCGAGGGCAGCGATCGTGACCACCACCGTTCACAGGCCCTGCATGCGCTGGCCGATCCGAGGCTGGCCGCATGAGCCGGGGCATGCTGGACCAGCTGGCCGCCGGGCTGGCCCTGGCGCAAAGAGCCCGGGCTGAGCAGCGCTTCTTCGAACAGCGCGGCGGCCCGCAGCACCAGGCAAAGGGCAACCATGACCGGTCCCTGCTCACCGATGCTGCCAAGATCCTGATCACCGTCATCTACCGGCGGCAGGTCTGCTCCCAGCTGGTTCTCTCGGAGATGCTCGAAGTCAACGAGTGCTCCATCGGAAAGGCAATCACCGAGACCAGCGGGCTTTAGCCGAGCGCAGGCATGCGATCACGCCTGCCGTCCTGCGGTTCATCAGCATGAGGGCGCTCCGGGACTTCCTGGCTACCGGGATCCCGCCCGCCCAGTCAGACCGGCTGGCGGCACTGGGCGATCCGGCGGTGACCGGGATGAGCAGGCCGGACCTGGCGGACCTGATCCAGCGGCTTTCCTGCGGCAGGCCGCCGCGGC
Source organism: uncultured Actinomycetes bacterium (assembly GCA_963747705.1). Lineage (GTDB taxonomy): Bacteria > Actinomycetota > Actinomycetes > Streptosporangiales > Streptosporangiaceae > RYN-230. The sequence goes on from CAVVGF010000042.1 coordinate 823, forward strand.
CGAACGCCGCAAACACCAGCGCCGGGGCGGTGACCGGGTGCCCGGAATACGCGGGAAATCTTCACCGAGAAATCACCGACGCTGAACGCGTCCTGGCGGTCATCCTCGGCCTGCGCAAAGTCTGCAGCTGGGATGTCATAGCCGAGCTGTTCCAGGTAAGCCGCCGCACCATAGGCAACGCCACGGCATGGGTGCGCCCCTTGCCGGAAGAAGACGGATGCACGATCACCCGATCCACGGGGCGGTATCCCACAGCCACCGCGCTGCTCAACACGACCGCAAGACACACAGACAGCCTGGCCACACCGGAATCGCCACGTTGATTCTTACAGCTAGTGGCAGCGGGTCGTTGACCCGCGGATGACCAGTTCAGTGGGTAGTTCGACGTCCTGAGTGGTCTCGTTGCCGTCGAGGAGCTCGAAAAGCAATTCCGCGGCTAGCCTGCCCTTCTCGCGGAGCGGTTGACGGACGGTGGTGAGCCCTTCCGAGTAATCTGCGGAATCATCGAATCCAACGATGGACAGCTCGGCCGGCAGGCCGAGGCCGCGTTCCCGTGCCGCGATACGGGCGCCGAGAGCAAGAGGGTCGCTGAAGGCGACGACGGCTGTGATGTGTGGGTCGGCGGCCAGTAAGGCGTGCGCACCGGCCCGTCCGGTCTCGGTGTTGCTGATCAAGCCCTGGAAAACGACAACGTCGCGCCCGCCGAGCCCGGCGGCGGCGAGGGCCCGCCGGACGCCGGCGAGTCTGCCCTTTGCGGTGCTGGCAGTACTGACGTCCTGCGTGTGTTTCGATGCCAGACCCGGCACGGCTCGAGCGCTGAGGCGGGTGCTGAGAATGCCGATGCGCCGGTGTCCGAGGTCGAGTAGATGCTCGACGGCGGCTTGAGCTGCGATCGCTTCGTCGATGCCGACGAAGGATGCGCCGGGAACCACGGCCTCCTCGGAGCGCGGTGAGTCCACGATCACGGTAGGAATGTGTCGGCGTCGCACGACATCGAGCAGCGGGTCGTCGCCGACGAGGGAATAGGCGAGAATCCCGTCGACCGCTACGTGCTGAACCGATGGCCCGGCCGTGCTGCCCGCCTCGGGATAGGACGGCACGATGACCAGCGCTTGTTGGCGGCGGTCCGCGGCTTCGGACACGCCCTGCATGAAACGTACGACGGCGATGTCGTCGAACAAATAGGACAGTCGCTCGCGCAGGACGACGCCGATGGCATCGGTCCAGCCGTACCGCAGGCTTCGGCCTGCGGGATCGGGCCCGGTGTATCGAAGCTGGCTGGCGGCCTCGAGCACGCGCGCGGTCAACTTGTCCGACACCGAGCCGGGCCGGTTGAACACGTTGGACACGGTGCTGGGGGCGACGCCGGCCAATCGCGCCACGTCAACCAGACCGGTACGCCTAGCAACCGTCCTGCGCCGCCCGGAGCCGCCTGTTGACACCGTCGCAGCCTAGTTCTATCGTCACGACTGGCCAAAAAAAACGTTGCAAAAAGTGTGGCACTTCCTGCCGGGGCCGGTTCCGAACGCCCGTGCCGGGGGTGCTCCCCAGCCGAGATTGGAAGAGCACCCATGCGCCGAGTCCCTCGCCCTGCCCTATCGGCCGCTGTCTTACTCGCCGTCGCGACGGTGTTTGTGGCGGCAGTGACGCCCGCTGCGGCGAGCACCCGACCTGCCCCCCGGCTCGACGAGCGGGCCGCGGGTTTACTTGCCGCAGGGCTCGCCTCGCCTGCCTGGGCGCAGGCTCCTGCTCGAGTTGCTCAGACGCCATCGCTGGACGCAGCCCAAGTCGATGCTGGTGCCGGAGCGACGGTCCCGTTCACCGAGTATCAAGCCGAGGACGCCAGGACGAATGGCACGGTGATCGGTCCTGATTGGGCGTACGGCACGCTGGCGGCGGAGGCGGTCGGCCGTAGGGCGGTCCGACTGGATGCCCGCGGCCAGTACGTGGAGTTCCGGCTGACCAAGGCGGCCAACGCCGTGGACGTGCGCTACAGCATTCCCGACTCCGCCGACGGGACCGGCCTGAACGCCACGCTGGGGATCTACGTCAACGGACACCGCACGAGGTCGCTGCCGGTCACCTCCCGGTACTCCTGGTACTACGGCGTCTATCCGTGGTCGAACAACCCGGCAGACCGTGGTCGGCGCGACCTGTATGACGACTCGCGGATCATGTTGGGTTCCACGCTGCCGGCCGGCACCCGAGTGCGGCTGCAGGTCGGCACCACCGACACCGCCCCGTGGTATGTGATCGACTCCGCCGACTTCGAACAGGTCGCACCACCCGCGGCGCAACCCCGCGGCTCGGTGTCGGTGCTGAGCTACGGGGCCGACCCCACCGGGCAAACGGACTCCACTCAGGCCATTCAGCGGGCGCTGACCGCGGCGTCGGGCACCGGCAAGACGGTGTGGCTTCCGGCAGGCACGTTCACCGTTACCCAGCACCTGATCGTGGATAAGGTCACCCTGCGTGGCGCCGGGCCGTGGTACAGCGTGCTGCACGGCGACGGGGTCGGCGTTTACGGCAACTTCAACCCCACCCCAAGCTCGGATGTGCATCTGTCCGACTTCGCGATCTTCGGTGAGGTCACCAACCGGAACGACGCCGCCCAGGTCAACGGGATCGGCGGCGCGCTCAACAACTCCACCATCGACAACGTGTGGATACAACACACCAAGGTCGGGATATGGCTGGACGGGCCGTTCGACGGGCTGAAGATCTCCCGAGTGCGGATCCTCGACACAACCGCGGACGGCATCAACTTCCACGACGGGATCACGAACTCCTCCGTCACCGACAGCTTCATCCGCCAGACTGGCGACGACGGCCTGGCCATGTGGTCAGATCAGAACCCCGACGCCGGGGACGTCTTCGCGCACAACACGGTCCAGATCCCAACCCTGGCCAACACCATCGGCATCTACGGCGGCCAGGACAACACCATCACCGCCAACCTGGTCACCGACACCCTCACCCAAGGCTCGGGCATCCAGATCGCCAACCGCTTCGGCGCGGTGCCACTGGCCGGCACCACCACCGTCACCGACAACCTCCTGGTACGCACCGGAACGCTGGACCTGTTCTCCCACATCGGTAATGGGGCACTGCTGTTCTGGGCCGCCGACTCACCAATGACCGGAACCGTCAACGTCCGAAACAATGTCATCGACGACAGCGCCTACGGAGCGGTGCAATTCCTCGGCTCCAGCATCACCAACGTGCACCTGGACAACCTTCTGATCGCCAAGACCGGCACCTTCGCCGTCCAACTCAACGCCGCCGGCTCCGCCACCTTCAGTCACGTCATAGCCACAGGCCTGCGGGCCGGTGGGAGATACGACTGCAGCTCCGGGTTCACCATCATCGAGGGCCCCGGCGATATCGGCTGGTCAGACAGTCACTGCGGCTACCCGCCACCCGGGCCTCTGACGCTCAACGCCCAGAACCTCAGCTTCGTTTCCAACGGCGGCGCCGTGAGCGACCCGCAGACCGTCACGGTCACCAACCCCACTGACATCCCGCAGCGGATCGCGTCGATCACTGCGACCGGCACCTACACCGTCTCCACCACCTGCGAGGCCGTCCTCGCCGCGCATTCCTCCTGCACCATCGACGTCCGGTTCGCGCCGAGCGCCCAAGGCGATCCCACTGGAGCCCTGACCGTCTCCGACGGCACCCCGGCCGGCCGCTACCAGGTCTACCTATCCGGAGCCGTCATCGTTCACGAACCCGGCAACCTGGCCGACGGCCGACCGGTCACCGCGACTAGCGAGAACCCCTGCTGTCTGGCCGCCAACGCCGTTGACTCCAACACCAACACCTACTGGGAAAGCCTTACCCCGCTTCCGCAGTCCCTCACTGTTGACCTCGGCAGCGCAACCACCGTTGGCCGCGTCACCCTGAAACTGAACCCCGGCTGGGGCGGCCGCATCCAGAACGTTGCCGTCCTCGGAAGCACCAACGGCACCACCTTCACCACGCTGGCTCCCGCGGCCGACTACACCTTCGACCCGAACACCAACCTCAACACGATCAATATCCCGTTCACCGCAGTCTCCGAGAGGTACATCCGAGTACAAATCAGCAGCAACAACGGCGCCCCGGGAGCCCAAGTCGCCGAATACGAGGTCTACGCGAGCTAAGCGAACGCCTGGTCCTGGTCCTGGTCCGGGTGCGGGTCAGGGCAGGCAGGTGCGGCAGGATGTGGTCCTCGCGGATGTAGAGGTTCTTGGGCCGGGCGGGGTCCCGGGTGCGGGTGCTGGAATAGCCGTGGCGGCACCGGTAGGCCGCCCGGCTGTTGGCCCAGCAGGACTCAAGCCGCCGCCCGCAGATTCCGCACCGCATGAGCCCGGCCAGCCGGTACTGGCGACCCCTATCAGGGTTTTCGCGAGGGGCGCGGATGCCTTGCACAGTGATGAAATCCTCCTCGCAGACCAGCGCCGGGTGCGCGGGGCGGGCGGAGATGACCCAGCCCTCGGGCAGTGCCCACCGCTGCACCTGCCGGCGCCCGAGCCCGGTGTTCGCCGGATCGATCAGGTCCATGGCCGAAGGCTGCCGGTTCCACACCTGCCGACCGGTATAGCGCGGGTTGGCCAGGATCGCCCGCAGCGTGGTCAGCGACCACGCCAGCCCGGCCCGGTGAGTGTTGCGGCCGGGATCGGCTGCTGACGGGCACGGGATGCCGCCTCGTTGAGGGCCCGGGTGATCCGGGCCAGGCTGTGCCCGGCCAGCCGCAGCGCGAAGATCCACCTCACGACCGGGGCGGTTTCCGGGTCGGTGTCCAGCCGGCGGGCCCCGCCGGCCCCACGCTGCGTGCGCCCGGTTCGGGTGCGGGCCCGCATCCGCCAGCAGGTACCCATACGGCGGCCGACCACCCAGGTACCGGCCCTGCTCGCGGGTCTGGGCCGCCATCGCGGTGCGGACCCGGATCCGGGTCCGGGTAATCTCCCGCTTCGACTGAATCCCCAGCGCGGTCATCATCGCCTCGTGCCCTTCGGCCTGGAAGTCCACCAGGCCGCCGACCTCCGGCATCCACAGTTGCACGCCGTAATGCTCGAACAGCGGCGCCATCGGGGCGTACTGGCTGCCGTAGAGCGCCCGCTCGTATTCCCCCACCACGATCGCGTCGAATGCGCGATCCGGGTCGGCCATCACCGCCACCATCGCCGCCACCAACGCGGCGGCCTGCGGCCGACGCGCCCATGGCAGCACTCGGCTTTGGCCGATGTCAAAGAATCCGGCCACGATCCGCCCGTGCCCGGCGACCAGCGCACCCGCCTGGTCATGCTGCCGCGCCCGGGACGTGACCGGATCCTGGTGATCCTCGGTGGACACCCGCCCTGGCGGCCCAGCGCCGTCCGCTATACGTCCGTGGACCCCGCAACACAGCGGTCCACAGCGCGACAAGGTGATACACCATGGGACAAAGAAGACAGCCCGTCGCTCCTGGTCGAGTCACCCACCCCTGACCACCGCATACGCGCTTCAAGGCGCAATGCGCTGCGCTGGCGGGTCATACCTGCAGTGCTGACGGCGGCGGGAGGGCTGAGCATTATGGCCCGCGCCGCACGCGGAGGCGGTCACCGCCGCAGTAAGGGAAGGCCGGACCGCAGCAGCGACACGCGAACCAAGGTGGCCCCTCACCACGCCCACGAGATAGACGCCGACATAACAGCAGCGCTGAGCCAGGCCTACGCCGAGAATCAGTAACCAGTCACCGATCGCACCGCCGCCAGCACCCCCGGAACGGTCGGAATGACCTGTTCCTCCAGCGCATCGGCGAACGGAAGCGGAACGCACGCCGCGGCTACCCGCCGTACCGGTGCGTCGAGGAACTCGAACCCCTCGTCAGCGACGATCGACGCCACCGTGCCGCCCCAGCCGCCCTGGTAGGGGTTCTCCTCCACAATGACCAGCCGGGACGTCCGCTGCACCGAGGCCAGCACGGTCGCCATGTCCAGCGGTACCAGACAGCGCAGGTCGATGACCTCGGCCGAGATCCCCTCGTCCGCCGCCTGCGAGGCCGCGGCCAGCGCCAGCGGCACCGTCGAAGCCAGCGCGACCAGCGTCACGTCCGAACCGGGCCGCGCCACCCAAGCCTGGCCGAGCGGCACCACATGCCCCTCCGGCGCAACCGGACCCTTGCTGGCGAACAGCCCCTTGTGCTCGAAGAACACCACCGGGTCGTCGCTCCGGATGGCGGCGGCCATCATGCCGACCACATCGGCGGGCGTGGACGGCGCGGCGATCTTCAGCCCGGGCACGGTCAGCGCCCAGTTCTCCACCGCCTGCGAGTGCTGCGCCCCGAAGCCGAGCCCGCCGCCGTTGGCGGTGCGCACCACCAGTGGGACGGTGACCTGCCCGCCGGTCATGTACCGCATCTTGGGGATCTCGTTGGCCAGGTAGTCCCAGCAGCAGGCGAAGAAGTCGGAGAACATGATCTCGGCCACCGGGCGCAGCCCGGTCATCGCCGCCCCCATGGCCGCGCCGAGGATGGCCTGCTCCGAAATGGGCGTGTCCCAGATCCGCGACGGCCCGAACTCGCCGAACAGCCCGGCCGTGGTCTTGAACACACCCCCGGCCGCGCCGATGTCCTCACCCAGGCAGACCACCGACGGGTCGCGGCGCAGCTCACGGGCGATCCCCTCGGCCACCGCCTCCCGGTAGCTGATCACGTCCGCCATGCCGCGCCTCCATCCGCCCACACGTCGGTGAATGCCGTGGCCGGGTCCGGCGGCGGCGCCTCCTTTGCCTCTTCAACCGCCAAGGCGACCAGCGCCGCCGCCCGTTCGGCCGCGGCGCTGACCGACGCGTCGGCTACGGACAGAGCGGCCAGCCGCTGCCGGGCCAGTTCCAGCGGGTCCCGCTGCAGCCACTGCTCGACTTCCTCGGCCGGCCGGTATTTGGCCGGGTCGGTCCGGCTGTGGCCGAAGTGCCGGTAGGTCCGCGCCTCCAGCACGGTCGGCCCGTCCCCGGCCCGTGCTCGCGCCGCGGCCCGCGAGACGGCCTCGGCCACCGCCACCACGTCGTTGCCGTCCAGCACCTCGGCCGGCAGCCCGTAGGCCGGGGCCCGGTCCGCGGCCGGGCTGGCCACCGCGGTCACCGCGCTGATCGGGGTGTACTCCATGTACAGGTTGTTCTCGCAGACGAACAGGACCGGCAGCGACCAGATCGCGGCCAGGTTGAGCGCCTCGTGGAACGCGCCGATGTTGGTCGCCCCGTCGCCGAAGAACGCCACCGCCACCTGGCCGGTGCCGCGCAGCTTGGCCGACCAGGCCGCGCCCGCCGCCATCGGCAGGTGCGCGCCGACGATCGCGTACGAGCCGAGCATGCCGGCCGAGGCCTTGGTCAGGTGCATGGACCCGCCCTTGGCCCCGCACAGCCCGGTGCCCCGGCTCATCAGCTCGGCCAGGCACTCGGCCGGTGTCGCGCCGCGCGCGATCGCGTGATGGTGCCCGCGGTAGGTGGCGAACACGTAGTCACCGGGCCGCAGCGCCGCATTGGCCCCGACCGCGACCGCCTCATGGCCGGCCGCCAGGTGGGTGGTCCCCTTGACCAGCCCGGCCAGGAACAGGTCATGCGCGGCCCGCTCGGTGCGCCTGATCACCTCCATCTGCTCGTACAGCATCAGCAGATCGGCCGCGCCCAGGCTCAGCGCCGCCTCCTCGCGCACCGTCATCACCGCTCCGCTCCTTCCTTCAGCCGAACGCCACTAACCGCAACGGCCTCCACCCGCCCCCGGCCGCCCCCCGGGCAGCCACTCAGCGCAGCCACTCAGTGCATCTGCTGCCCGCCACTCACGTTCAGTGCCTCGCCGGTGATGTTGGCCGCCCGGTCGGAGGCGAGGTACGCGCAGGCGTGCCCGATGTCGGTGGCGGTCTGCGGGCGGCCCAGCGGGATGCCGTCGAGGAACGCCTGCCAGCCGTTCTCGCCGTCGAGCTGGCGCAGGATGCCGGTGGCCGGGTCGTCCCACAGCGGGGTGCGCACCACGCCCGGGCACACCGCGTTGACCGTGACGTTGTCCGCCGCCACCTCCTTGGCCAGCGACTGGGTCAGCCCAATGACACCGAACTTGGCCGCGCAGTAGTGCGCCAGGTTGGGCAGCCCTTCCTTGCCCGCCATCGAGGAGATGTTGATGACCCGGCCGGACCGGCGGGTCACCATCGGGCCGAGCACCCGCTGGGTGACCACGAACACGCCGCGCAGGTTCACCCCGAGCAGCCGGTCCCAGTCCGTGTCGGTGATCTCCAGGAACGGCGCCACGCTGGATATCCCGGCATTGTTGACCAGCACGTCGACCGGGCCGAGCTGCTGCTCGATGTGGCTTGCCGCCTGGTCGGTGCTGGCCCGGCCGGTCACGTCCAGCCGCAGGCCGAGATGGCCCGCCCCGGGCAGCGCGCCGGCCACCGCCGCCGCGGCGCCGCCGTTGAGGTCGCCGACTGCGACCGCCGCGCCGGCCCCGGCCAGCACCTTGGCGATCCCGGCCCCGATCCCGGAGCCGCCGCCGGTGACCAGGGCGACCTTCCCGGTCAGCTCACTCATCAGGTCACCTCACCCAGGGCCGGCAGCACGTGCTTGGCGATGAGCTCCAGCGACGCCGTGGCCTGCTCGACCGGCAGCCCGGGCGGGCGGGCCCAGAAGACCAGTTCCTGGTAGCCGAGCCGCTGCTGGCTTTCCTGGATCGCGGCCAGGATGTCGTCCGGGCGTGCCGACGAAGTAGTGCTCGGGCGACAGCACCGACGGATCGGTCAGCTCGGCGCCGTGCGTGTCGTCGTCGCCGGCCGCCGGAGAACCACTGCCGGTACGCGTTGAACTGGTAGAGGAAGTGCGGGCCGCAGATCTCCCAGGCCTCTTCCCGGCTGGCCGCGGCGAACAGCACCCGGTTGGTGGCCAGCCGGGGCGGCCCGGCCCGGCGGGCAGCCCGGACCGGTACGCGTCGTAGAGTTCCAGGCCCGGCGCCGGAGTCGGGCATGAAGCACACCCCGTGCCGGGCCGCGCGGCGGGCCGCGGCCAGGCTGTTGCCGCCCACCCAGATCGGCGGCCCTGGCTGCTGCACCGGCGGCGGCGCGATGACCACGTCTCGAACTGGAAGTGCCGCCCGGCGTAGGAGAACGGCTCGCCGCGCCAGGCCAGCTGCAGGATCTCGATGGTCTCGTCGGTGCGCGCGCCGCGCTCGCTCTTGGGCACGCCGAGCACTGCGAACTCGTCCGGCTTGTAGCCGGGGGCCAGCCCGACGTCGAGCCGGCCGCCGGACAGCTGGTCGATCACCGCGAAGTCCTCGGCCAGCCGCAGCGGGTGGTGCAGCGGGGCGAGCAGCACCGCGGTGCCCAGCCGGGCCCGGGAGGTCCGCTGGGCCAGCGCGCCCAGCATGGCCATCAGCGACGGGCAGGTAGCCCTCCTCGCTGAAGTGGTGCTCGGACAGCCAGATGGAGGAGAAGCCGAGCTGCTCGGCGTGGGCCGCCTGGTCCAGGGTTTCCCGGTACAGCTGGGGCCAGGGCACCCGCCACCGGGCCGGGTTGCGGAAGTCGTACCAGACGCCGAGCCGGGTCATCCGCCCACCTCGATCAGCACCTTGACCTCACCGGTCCCCCGGGTGATCAGCCGCTCGAAACCGCCGTCCACCGCGGCCTCCAGCGGCACCACCGAGCTGATCACCCGTTCGACCGGCAGCCTGCCGCTGGCCACCAGGCCGGCCACCCGGGGGAAGTCCTGGACCGGGTAGCACCAGGTGCCGATCAGCGTCAGGTCCTTGAGCGCGAGCGTCTCGGCCCGGATCGAGGCCGGCCGGATGTGCAGCGCGGTCTGCACCACGGTGCCCGCGGGCCGGACCGCGTCGATGCACAGGTTCAGCGCGCTCTCCACGCCCGCGCACTCGACCGCCAGGTCGGCGCCGATCCCGCCGGTCAGCTCGGTCGACAGGTCGGTCACCGGCCCGGCGACCGGGTCGGCGGTGATCACCTCGCCGAGCCCGTCGCCGAGCCCGGCGGCCCGCGCCCGGCGGGCCGGGTCGGGCTCGGACACGATCACCCGGCGGGCCCCGCCGGCCAGCGCGTACATGGTGGCCAGCGACGCCGATCGGCCCCGCCCCGGTGATCAGCACGGTCTGGCCCGGGCTGCAGCCGGCCCCGGTCCACGCCGTACGCGGCGACCGCGGTCGGCTCGATCAGCGCGGCCTGCTGCGGGGTCAGCGCCTCCGGCACCGGGACCACCTGCCGCGGCGGCCACGATGGCCAGGTCGGCCAGGCCGCCCCAGGCGCTGCTCAGCCCGGTGCACGCCATCGTGCGGCACAGGTGTCCCGGCCGCGCAGGCACTCATGGCAGTGCCCGCAGTGAGATCAGCGGCATGACCGTGCACAGGTCCCCGGCCCGGACGTGGCTGACGCCCGGCCCGGCCGCGGCGACCACGGCGGAGAACTCGTGCCCCAGGATCTGCGGCAGCTCCGCGCCGGTCAGCGGGTGCGGGCGGGCCGGGGTGACGATCGGCCCGTCGGTGTACTCATGCAGGTCGGTGCCGCAGATGCCGCACATCACCGGCTGCAGCAGGACCTCGCCGGGCCGGGCGAGCCCGGCTCGGCGACCTTGTCCACGGCCAGCTCGCGGGCGCCGTGGAAGCGCAGGGCGCGCATGACTCACCCTGTCTTTCCGTTTGCTGGCCGTGGTCTCCAGGTAGCGGGCGATCCCCTCGGCGTGGCCGCCCGGCCGGTCGTAGGCGTTCTCGACCAGTTCCAGCGGGTAGCCGTCGGGGTCGGCGAAGTACACCCAGCGCCAGCCGGCCAGCACGCCCTCGTCCACCACGTTGACGCCGGAGTAGAACTCGACGCCCCGGCGCTCCAGCTCGGCCTTGGCCGCCTGGATGTCGTCGACCTGGAAGGCGACGTGGCTGGCGCCGACGGCAGTGCGAGAGCAGCGGGCCGTTCGGTATCGGACGGCGGGGTGCGGTACTCCAGCAGCTCCAGCATGGTGTCGCCGAGCCGCAGGCAGACCTGGCGCAGCGCGGCCCCGGGCACGCCGACGCCGTGGCCGAGCTCCGGGCCCTCGAACCACGGGCTCGGCTCGGTGCTGATCTCCAGCCCGAGCAGGTCGTGGTAGAAGTAGACGGACGCGTCGAGGTCGCGCACGGTGATCCCGACATGGCTCTGCGCCCGCATGCTGCAGCTCATCAGCGTGCTCTCCTGCCACGTCGACGACGATCTTGCCGTGTGCCTTGCGCTCCGCCAGCGGCCGCAGCCCGCCCTCGACCAGGTCGCCGAGCGGGATCACGTCGCCCAGCACGGTCGCGCGCCAGCGCCGTGCCGGCCAGCACCGACGACCGCCTCGGCCAGGTCCTCGCCGCACACGTGGGCCAGCGTCCCGTGCAGCGTCCACCTCCCGGGTGGACACCGAGAACAGATCGATACCGAACGGGTGCGGCCTGCAGCCCCACGATCACCACATCGCCGCCCCGGCGGACCATGCGCCAGCGCCGCCGCCGGGCTGGCCGGAGCGCCGGACGCCTCGATCACCACATGCGCGCCGTCGCTGCCCGGTGGCGGCCTGGACCGCGCTGGACCGCGTCTGCGGCGGTCCGCGTTGACCGTGTGGGTCGCGCCGAGCGCCGCCGCGGTGTCCAGCCGGCCGTCGGCGACGTCGACCGCGATCAGCGGGGCGGCGCCGAGCGCGGCCGCGGCGGCCACGATGAACGCCCCGATGCCGCCCGCGCCGATGACCGCGCAGGAGCGCGCCCGGCCCGACCCGGCCGCGCCGGGCGGCGTGCAGCGCGACGGCCAGCGGCTGGGCCATGGCCGCGCCGGTGTCGTCGAGGCCGTCCGGCACCGCCCGGCAGATCGACGCCGGGGAGAGCACGTACTCGGCCAGCCCGCCGTCCCGGTGCAGGCCGAGGGTCTGGTAGCGGGCGCACAGGTTGGTCCGGCCCGCGGCGCACCATTCGCAGCGGCCGCAGGAGATCCCGGCCCCGCTGACCACCCGGGTGCCCGGCGGGAACCGGCTGGTCTCCGGCACCCGCCGCGACCACCTCGCCGGTGAACTCGTGGCCCAGCACCACCGGCGGCCGGGCTAGCAGCGGGCCGTGGTCCCATTCGGCCGAGTCGGTGCCGCACAGCGCCGCCTTGCTCACCTTGATGAGCAGTTCGCCCGGGCCGGGCGGCGGCGGCTCGGGCACCGACTCGATCCGGACGTCGCCCGGGCGCGTGGAAGACGGCCGCCCTCATGGCGGCGCACGGCCTCGATGTGCACCTTGATGTTGCCCGAGCCCAGCGCCGCCGCCTCGAGCGCCGCCGGGGCCTGCTCCAGCGGGAAGCGCGCGGTCACGATCGGGGTCGGGTCGACCACGCCGCTGGCCAGGAACCTGATCGCCTGCGGCCAGATGCCCGCCGAGCCGACGATGCCCTGGATGCGCAGCGACCGGGCCTGGATCAGGCCCAGCTCGGCCGGGACCGTGCTGCCCACGTCGATGCCGACGTAGACGATCCGGCCGTGGTTGCCGGCCAGGGTGAGGGCCTGCGCCATCGCCTGCGGGATGCCCGGCGGACTCGATGACCACGTCGAACAGCTCGCCGCCGGTCGGCCTCGCGGGCCTGCCCGCAGGTCCCCGCGGCCGGGTCGATGGCGGCGGGGACGCCCAGCTCGGCGCCTTGGCCCGGCGGTCGGGGCGCGGCTCGATCAGCGTCACGGCCGCGTTCCGGCCGACCGCGGCCATCGCCGACAGCAGGCCGATCGGGCCGCCGCCGAGCACCGCGACCCGGTCGCTCGGGTCGATGACGCCGGCCCGGACCGCCGCGTAGGCCACGCTGAACGGCTCGACCAGCGCGCCCTGGGTGAAGGTGAGGTGCGTCCGGGAGCTTGTGCAGCCATTCGGCCCGGGCCGCGAAGTACTCGGCCGCCGCGCCGGAGATGGAGAACCCGAAGTGGTCGCGCCCGCCGGGGCCGACCACGCACTCGCCGACCACCGGGTCGCCCGGCTTGAGGTCGTCCACGCCCGGGCCGACCTCGGCCACCTCCCCGGCCCACTCGTGGCCCGGGGTGATCGGGTAGCCGATCGGGATGATGTAGCGCCCGGCCAGCAGTTCCAGGTCGGAGTGGCAGACCCCGACGACCCGGGACCGGACGAGGACCTCGCCGGGGCCGGGCGCCGGTCGTTCGGCCTCGATCACCTCGGCCTGGCCGGGCGCGGGGAAGACCAGCGCGCGCATTCGTTGTCTCCTGCTCCGTTACGTCGGTGGCCTGGGCCAGACCGCCGGTCCGGGCCCGGGCCTGGGTGTAGATGCCGACCGCCACCATGACCAGGACGCCCTGGAACCAGTACTGCCAGGCCTGGGACAGCTGCAGGAACGTGGTCACGTTCAGCAGTTCCTCGACCAGCACCGCGCCGAACAGCGCGCCGATGAACGAGCCGCGGCCGCCGAAGATGCTGGTGCCGCCGAGGACCACGGCGGTGACCGAGGCCAGCGTGTAGTTCACGCCCTGGGTCGGGTCGCCCACCCCGATCTGCGCCATCAGCAGCACGCCGCCGACGCAGGCGAACAGGGCCGAGGCCACGTAGGCGCCGATGACCGTGACGCCGGGCCGGACGCCGAGCCGGAACGCGGCGGCCGGGTCCGAGCCGATGGCCCGGATGCTCCGCCCCCAGCGCGACCGGTGCAGCGCCCACTCCATCGCGACGGCCACGGCGACCGCGGCCAGGAAGGCGATGGCGACCGGGCCGACGGCCTGCGGTTGATGCGCGTTGAGGATGCGAGAACGAGATGTACCCGGCCTGGAACGGGCGCAGCACCAGGGACACGCCCTGGAGCGCGATGTAGGTGACCAGCGTGGCCACGATCGGGGTGAACCTGGCGAACTGACCATGCGAGCCGTTCAGCAGCCCGACCGCGGCGCTGGCCGCCGCGATCATGACCAGGAAGCCGGCGACGATGACGACCGACGCTGTGCCCGCTGTTCTCGAAGAACGAGCCGATGACGACGACCAGGCCGGCCAGCGGTCCGACGGACAGGTCGATGCCGCCGGTCAGGATCACGCATTCCTGGCCGAACGAGATGAACGCGGTGGCCGCGATCAGCACGGTCAGCGAGCTGAGGTTGAACGTGGACAGGAACCGGGAGTTGTGGCCCTGGGTGTACACGCGCGAGCGCGATGATGGCGATGGCGAGCACGACGGGCGCGGCGTAGTCGCCGCTGGCCGCCCGGCGCAGCCAGCGCCCGCGCCCGGCCGGCCCGGCCGTGGCCGCGGCTGGCCGCGCGCTCAGCCTGGCGGCGCCGCCGGGTCGAGGTCAGCATGGCGTGCGCGATGGCGTCCTCGCGTGACCTGCGTCGCCGCGCAGTTCGGCCACCACCTGGCCGGAGGAGAAGACCACGACCCGGTCGCAGAGCCCTTCGAGCTCCCGGATGTCGGAGGACACGATGACCACGCCGGCGCCCGCAGTCGGCGACCTGGCGCAGGATGCGGTAGATCTCGGCCCGGGCGCCGACGTCGACGCCCTGGGTCGGCTCCTCGGCCAGCAGCAGCGTGGCCCGCTGGTTCAGCAGCGCCCGGGCCAGCAGCACCTTCTGCTGGTTGCCGCCGGACAGGCTGAGCACGTTGGCCTCGATCGACGGCGCCCTGATGGACAGGCTGTCCCGCTGCGCCTCGACCGCCCGGGACTCGGCCCGCCGGTTCACCACGCCGCCAGCGGCTGAACTGGCCCGAGCGCGGAGACCAGCGCGTTCTCCCGCACCGACAGCGTGCCGAACAGGCCCTCGCTGAGCCGGTCGGCGGACAGGTAGACGACGCCCGCGTCCAGCGCGGCGCCGGGACGGCCGGGCTTGAGCGGCGTGCCGCGCAGTTCGGCCCGGCCGGTCGCGTGGCCCAGCCCGGCCAGCGCGCGGAGGAACTCGCTCTGCCCGTTGCCGACGATGCCGGCCAGGCCGACGATCTCCCCGGCGGAGGCGGTCAGCGACACGTCGTGGAACGCGCGGTTGGAGAAGTTGCTCGACGGCCAGCACTGGGTCGCGGCCGTCCGCCGGGCCCGCCTTGGCCGGGAACTCGGCCGTCACCGCGCGGCCGACGATGAGCTCGAGCAGCTGGCCGTCGGTGACGTCGGCGACGCCGAAGCTGCCGCGGACCGCGCCGTCCCGCAGCACGGTGACCTGCTGGCACAGCTCGCGCACCTCGGCCAGCCGGTGGGTGATGTAGACCACGGCCACCCCGCTGGCCGCCAGCCGGCGCAGCTCGGCGAACAGGGTCGCGGTCTCGTCGGCGCCGAGCGAGGCGGTCGGCTCGTCCAGGATCAGCACCGCCGGGTCGGCGGCCAGCGACTTGGCCACCTCGAGCAGCTGGCGCTGGACCACGCTCAGGCTGGCCACCCGCTGGCCCAGGGCGGCCGTGCAGCCGACCCGGGCCAGCTGGGACCGCATCCACGCCGCGGCGTCCTGGCCTGCCGGCGCCGGATCTGGTCGGGCAGCCACATCGCGATGTTCTCGTACACGGTGAGGTCGGGGACCAGGGCCGGATGCTGGTAGGCGATGGACAGCCCGCGCTGGCGCACCGCCAGCGGCGACGCTGGCCGCGACCGGCTCGCCGTTGAGCTCCAGCGAGCCGCGGTCCGGGGCCAGCGAGCCGGCGGCGATCGCCATCAGGGTGGACTTGCCCGCGCCGTTCTCGCCCGAGCAGGGCGTGGATCTCCCCGGCCTGGGCCTCGAACGTGACGCCCTTGAGCGCGTCCACGCCGTCGAAGCTCTTCCATACATCGGCGAGCCGCAGCACCTGCACGCCCTGGGCGGTCACCGCCATCGGGCATTGCCTCCTCGGTTGCTCGGGCCGCTGGTGCCGGGGTGGCGCGGCGGCCAGCTGCTGTCTGAAGCACGGGCCGCCGGGCCGCCCTGGTCAGCGCAGCGACTCCAGGCTGGGGATGACGCCCTTCAGCGCGGCCTGCTGCTCGGCCGCGGTCAGGCCGCTGGACATGATCGCGGTGGCCGGCAGCGACTTGTTGCAGACCGGCTGGTTCGGGCTGCCGGTCACCGAGTTCTCGTAGTTCTGCTGCGGCACCACCGTCGACGACGGCACCTTGCCCTTGGTGGCCAGCGCGATCGCGTACCGCATGGCGTACTCCACCATCCAGGTCTGCGAGGACACCGTGAACAGCTTGAAGTCCGGGTCGCTCGGCGTGCATCGACACCTAGTCGCAGCCGAGCGAGTTGCCGTCCTCGGTGGCGATCACCGGGATCTGCCGGCCGGCCTTCTGGAACTGCGGGAACGACGCGGCCAGCGCGGTGCCGAAGTCGCTGACCACCGCGTCGATCTTCGGGTACTTGGACAGCAGCGAGGCCACCACCTGCTGCGTCGTGGCCGGGTCCCAGTTGGTCACGTTGTAGGGCTTCTGGCCGATGATGTGGATCCCCGGGTAGTTCTTGAACACGCTCTGCAGGCCCTGGTACTCCTCCAGGCTCTGCGAGTTGGCCGGCGGCCCGCCGAGGAACACCACGTTGCCCTTGCCGTGCAGCGCGGTGGCCACGTCCTTGCCCCACAGCACGCCGGCCGAGGTGAAGTCGGTGGACAGGTAGGCGTTGTAGTTCTGCCCGGCCGGTGCCGCCGGGGAAGACCCGGTACGGCACCACGATCGTGCCCGGCCTGGTAGGCCTTGGTCAGCTCCGGGAGCATCGCCTTGCCCGCGTCGGGGAAGTCGACGATCGCGGTGGTGCCCTGGGCGACCAGCGAGTTGATGTCGGAAATCGCCTTCTGGGTGTTGCCTTCACCGTTGGTGTAGACGTACTTGGTCACGCTCGGGCACTGCGCGGCGATGGTGACCGCGGAGTAGCGGGTCAGCTCCCGCCAGGTGTTGTCGCCGAACCCGTCGGCCAGCGCGATCGAGGCCTGCTTGGGGCCGCACCACGGGTACTTGCTGGATACCGCGCTGGCCGAGCCGCCGCTGCTGCCGCGACCGGCTGCCGCTGCTGCTGCTGCCGCCGCTGCTGCACGCGGCCAGCGCCGAGCGGCCAGCGCCGCGACCGCGGCCGCGCCGGTGGTCAGGCGCCGTCTGCGCCACGCGTGCGCCAGTTGGCTTTTCTCTCATGTCTGGTCGCTCCTAAAAGTGGTGCCGTTTCCGCGCCAGGCATCGGAAAGCTGGCTGGCTGTGCTGCGGATGTTGTTGGTGCGGTATCGAGGCCGTCCGTCCGGCCTTAGGTCACGGGCGCCCGGTGGTCGTTGTACGGACCGGGCCTGGCTCGCGGGTCTGGATCGGGCGGTCCCGTCGCGGGGCCTGCCGCCGGCTGGTGGCGGCGTGCGCCATCTGGTCAGCAGCCGCCGTGGCCGGGGCCGCAGGCCGTAGACCGTGACCGCGAGGGCCAGCGCGCCCGCCTGGACGAGGTTCTGCACCGCGGCGCTGGCGCCGGTGGCCAGCACGAACTGCTGCAGCTGGCTGAGGAACAGGGCGCCCATCGCGCTGGCGACGACGCTGCCCGACGCCGCCGAGCAGCGAGGTGCCGCCCAGCGCCACCGCGGCCACCGAGGGGAGCAGGTAGTTGTTGCCCTGGAACGGGTCGGGCTGGGAGACGATGCCGGCCAGCAGCACGCCGGCGGTGCAGTACAGCACCGCCGCGCCCAGGTAGGCGGAGATCTGGTAGCGGTTGCCGCGCAGGCCCGCCGCCCGGCCCGCCGCCGGGTTGGCGCCGGACGCCTCGAACCGGCGGCCGAAGCGGTCCGCTTGATGGTGAACTCGATGACGATGACCAGGACCACGGCGATCACCAGCGGCAGCGGGATGCCCAGCGGCGAGGCGGCCGGTGAAGGACTGCAGCGCGCTGGTCGTCTGGGTCGGCGTGCCCTGGGAGATGCCGAGGTCGATGCCGTAGAGCACGGCGTTCATGCCCAGCGTCTGCACGATGGGGGTGATCCCGACCCGGGTGACCAGCAGCCCGTTCACCAGCCCCGCGGCCAGCGCTGATCGCGTAGGCGAGCACGATGGCCGGGCCGAGCTTGCTGCCGTTCCCGTTCGGCATGTGGGTGACCAGCACGACGGTGAGCGAGATGAAGCCGGGCACCGACAGGTCGATGCCGCGCTGCTGCACGACCAGCGTCTGGCCCACCGCGGCCAGGATGAGCACCGCGGCGAACGGCCACAGCGCGGCCAGCGCGCTGGCGCCCAGGCTCTTCGGCTGGAAGAACGCGCTCAGCGCGAAGAGCAGCCCGGTGGCCACCCAGATGCCCGCCGACCGGCGCCAGCGCCCAGTCGAGCCCGCTCAGCACGGTGTCCTCACCATCGCAGCCATGACCGCTGGTTACCTCGGGTGGCGCAGCTCGTAGCCGGCCTCGGCCCGGGAGGCGGCTCCGGCCCAGCCCCAGATCATCTCCGCCTCCTCGGTGGCGGAGGTGTTGCGGAAGCCGTGCCAGGCGCCCTTGCGGTGGAAGACGACGTCGCCCGCGCTGACCGGGATCTCGTTGTCGCCGTCCAGCACGATGCCCTCGCCCCGCACGATCAGCGCGAACTCCTCGGCGCCCGGATGGCGGTGCCACTGGTGCTCGGCCTGCGCCCGGGGCGAACACCGCGCGCCCGAACACCACGTGCTCGGCGCCCGCCCCGGCCGCGTCGACCAGGAACTGGACGGTCATCCCGACCCAGCCCTGATCCGGTCCGAGGCCGGGCACGGGCGGGACGTCACCGATGCCGACGCGAAAGGAATCCGCCATGTCTCTCCCCATCGAGCGCGCTGGACGTGGACTGCCAAGCTGTTCAGTGTTCAGCATTGACGTACGCGATGTTCAGTGAGAGTAACGCGGTGCACAGTCCTGCACAAGGGTGCAGAACGAGCACGGTTGCGCAACGCCCGGATAACGGATCAGCCCCGGGCCAACACGCGGCACCCCCGGCGAGTCTCGCCGGGGGTACCGGATAGGTGCAGGTCAGGGACAGCTCGGTGCCGGGCCGGGACCGGTGACGGCGGTTAGCTGCGGCTCTCGGGGTGGCGCAGCACGGTGGGCTCGGCGGGCCGGGTCAGCCGGGCCGCGTGCGACTCCGGCGTCAGCCGCCGGCCGAGCACGAACCAGATTCCCTCGGCCGGCTCGGTGCCCTCGTTCACCAGCAGGTGCGGCTGGGAGGAGTCGAAGGACAGCGCGTCGCCCGGCTGCAGCACGTACTCGTCGAACCCGACCTGGATCTTCAGCTTGCCGCGGAGCAGGAACGCGAACTCGGTCCCGGTGTGCCGCATCAGCTTGCCCGACGAGCTGGACCGGCCGCCCGGCTCGTAGGTGACGTACATGAAGTCGACCAGGTGCGGCAGCAGGTCGCTGAGCAGCTCCCAGGTCACGCCGGACTCCAGCTCCAGCTTGCGGCGCTGTTCCGGCCTGGACGAGCTGGCAGTTCAGCTCGGCCAGGCGGGCGGCCGCACCGGGCCGTGTGTCCCGGTCGCGCCCGCCACCGCGGCCATGCCGCCGGCCGCCGGCCTCCCCCACTGCGCCTGCCTCGTCCAGCGCGGCCACCTCGGAGTCCGAGAGCAGCGCGTCGATGGACAGCCCCAGCTCGGTGGCGATGCGCGTAGATCGTGCTCACCGACGGGCGGGTCCGGTCCGTCTCCACCTGGGACAGCATGCTGGCCGAGACCCCGACCCGGCGGGCCAGCTCACGGAGCGACAGGCCCTGCTTCTGGCGCTCCCGCCGGATCAGGCTGCCCACATTGACGTTCACCACAGCGTGCCCTTACCCCTGGGTCCGACGGCGATTAACCGGCACTATACAACGCATCCAGCTGTTCAGTAACCCTTGACATCGCCTGTTCAACGGCGGTACTACGGATGGCACCCAGCAGGACACTCGTGATCTTGCGCAGGAATCGGACCGTGGAGGTGCCCGGATGGTGACGAGCCGGATGGCGGCGAGACCGTGCCGATGAGAACCGCCCAGACGTTCGGCCCGAATGCCGTCGACTGGGAGAACCGGGTCGACATGGGCAGGCTCCGCGCGGAGCGGCTGGCCCGGCTGAACGCGGAACTGGAGCGGTCCGAGCTCGGCGCGCTGCTGAGCTTCGACTTCGCCAACATCCGGTACATGACCTCCACCCACATCGGCACCTGGGCCATGGACAAGCTGATCCGGTTCGCCGCTGCTGCCCCGCGGCGGCGAGCCGATCATCTGGGACTTCGGCTCGGCCGCCCGGCACCACCAGCTGTACAACCCCTGGCTGGACCACACCGCGGGCCCGGCCACGCCGGAAGGCGCGGCCCGCGACCGGGGCCCGGGCCGGCATCTCCACGCTGCGCGGCGCGTTCCACCCGGACGCCGGCATCGCCGAGGACGTCGCGGCCAAGGTGGCCGCGGTGCTGCACGAGCACGGCCTGGCCGGCGAGCCGCTCGGCATCGACGTGGCCGAGATGCCGGTGCTGGCCGCGCTGGCCGCGGCCGGGATCACGGACGGTGGACGGCCAGCAGGTGTTCATGGAGGCCCGCCGGATCAAGACCCGCGACGAGATCACCCTGCTGGCCCAGGCCTGCTCGATGGTGGACGCCGCCTACGACGAGCTGTACGAGTTCCTCCGGCCCGGGGTGCGCGAGAACGAGTGCGTCGGCCTGGTCAGCAAGGTCCTCTACGACCTGGGCAGCGAGTACGTGGAGGGGGTCAACGCGATCTCCGGCGAGCGCTGCTCGCCGCACCCGCACGTCTACTCGGACCGGCTGATCCGGCCCGGGGACCCGGCGTTCTTCGACATCCTGCACAGCTACCTCGGCTACCGGACCTGCTACTACCGCACGTTCGCGGTGGGCAGCGCGTCCCGCGCGCAGCGCGACGCCTACGTGCGCTGCCGCGAGTACATGGACCAGGCCATCGCGCTGGTCAAGCCGGGCGCCACCACGGCCGACATCGTCTCGCTCTGGCCGCGCGCGGACGAGTTCGGCTTCACCGACGAGACGGCCGCGTTCGGCCTGCAGTACGGCCACGGCGTCGGGCTGTCCATCTGGGAGAAGCCGATCTTCAGCCGGCTGGTCTCGCTGGATCATCCGGAGACGCTGGAGGAAGGCATGGTCTTCGCGCTGGAGACCTACTGGCCCGCCAGCGACGGCTGGTCGGCCGCCCGGATCGAGGAAGAACTGGTGGTGACCGCGGACGGCTGCGAGGTGATCACCAAGTTCCCGGCCGAGGAACTGCTGGTCGCCGGCCAGCCAGTACTGGACCACCGGCGGCCCGCTGAACACCCTCCGCGAGAGCCAGTCCCACCTGAACACCACCGCAGGCCGCGGCGAGACCAGAGTGCCCAGGCCAGGGTCCCCGAAGCCAGCCCAGACGGCCACGCACGATGATCACCGCCACCCGGCCATACCCAGTCCCCGGCCGCCACCGGGCAGGGGCTGGCCAGAGGGAGGGACGGATGGCTACTTCACCACGATCATTCCCGTGTTCTGCGGGAAGACCGGGTCGTTGTAGTAGAACTCGCCCGCTGTATTGAAGGTGTGGGTGAACGACTGGCCGGGCATCAGCACCCCGCTGTCGAATTCGTAGTCGAAGAACGACGCCGCGCCGTGCGCGTGGGCGTTGCCGGCCGGGTTGGTGAAGGTCACCGTCGTCCCCACGGCGATGGAGAGTGCCTGCGGGGGCCATGGCGTTCTGCGCCACGGTGTTCTCGGTGCCGCCCGGCGCGCTGGTCGCGCTGTTCCAGATCGGCCGAGCGTGACGGTGTTGCTCCGCGGTCGCGCCGGTGACCGGGGTCGCGGTGATGGGGTTGCGGTTCGGCGGCGGCGGCGGGCGCGGCGGCCTGGGGCACGGTTCCGCCCAGCTTGAACGCCCAGAGGTTGTCGCCGTAGGGGGTGGCCGGGCCGATCGGCTCCCAGTCGCCGCCTGCGAAGATGGCGATGTACTGCTCGCCGTCGATCTCGTAGCTGATCGGGTAGGTGTTCGCGCCGGCGCCGCACTGCCAGGTCCACAGTTCCTCGCCGGTGGCGTCGTCCATCGCGGCGAGCGTGCCGTCCGGGCGGCCCTGGAACAGCAGCCGGCCCGCGGTGGACAGGACGCCGGTACCCAGCGACAGCCACCACTTGTTCGGGCTGCGCCACGACGACCGTGTTGGTGCGCGGGTCCATGGCGGCCAGCCCGCCGGCCATGTACTCGCCGTAGGGCCGGCGGTGTCTCCCGTCGCCCGTTCGGCGTTGGAGTAGGCGGTGTCGATCAGGCTGTAGCCGACGTAGACGTACCCGGTGTCCGGGCTGAACGAGTCGTAGGCCCAGTTGCCGCCGCCGACCGCGCCGGGGAAGATGATGGTCGGCGCGGTCCCAGGTGGGGGTGAAGATCGCGCCCTGCGGGTAGAAGGGCACGGGCCTGGTGGCGTCGCCGTCGCTGGGGTACTGCTCGGGGACGAACGGGTCGCCGCTGGGGAACGGCTGGGTCGGCCAGGTGAACTGCCGCGGGTCCTGCGGGACCGGGCCGCTCCTCGACGCCCTGCACGGGTTCGCCGGTGACGCGGTCGAGGATGTAGAACATGCCCGCCTTGCTGCCGTAGACGACGACCTTGCGCGTCTTTCCGTCGATCTGGAGGTCGGGCAGCAGCGGCGCCATCGCGTTGTCGCAGTCCCACAGGTCGTGGTGGACCGACTGGAAGTGCCAGCGGCGCGTGCCCGTCTTGGCGTCGAGCGCGACCAGCGAGTTGGCGAACAGGTTGGTCCCGGCCCGGGTGGACCCGTCGGTGCGCGGGTAGGGGTTGCCGAATGCCCAGTAGAGAGCCCGAGGTCGGGGTCGAACGGCCGGGTGGACCCAGGGGACGGCGCCGCCCGACTCGCCCATGAGGTGCCCGCCCACGTGTCGTTGCCGTACTCGCCCGTTGCCCGGGCAGCTCCAGAACGTCCACACGACCTCGCCGGTGGCCGCGTCCAGGGCGTAGCCGTGGCCGCGCGCGCCGACGTGCTGCCCTGCATGCCGACGTAGACAGGCCGTCGAAGTACATGACCGCGCC
Organism: uncultured Actinomycetes bacterium; assembly: GCA_963747705.1. GTDB lineage: Bacteria > Actinomycetota > Actinomycetes > Streptosporangiales > Streptosporangiaceae > RYN-230. Next base: position 23,727 of record CAVVGF010000042.1, read on the forward strand.
GGCCAGGGTGCCCGGCGGACAGGCCGGCCTGCGCCTCGTTGAGCAGCGGCGTCTTCCAGACGACCTCCCCGGTCATCTGGTCGAGCGCGTAGGCGATGTTCGCGCCCGAGGTGGAGAACACCATTCCCTGGCCGAGCGCGACGCCGCGCATGTCCGTGGTCGGCGCGCGGGCTGCCGACGCTGGTCTTCCAGATGATCTGCGCCGGTCTTGCCGTTGACCGCGAGCACGTTCTGCTGGGTGGTCTGGACGTAGAGCACGCCATCCTGCGGCGACCACCGTGCACTCCTGGTATGAGCCGTGCTGCCGCCCTCGAGCTGCGTGTGCCAGGCACCACCAAGCCGCTGCACATTGCCCGCCGTTGATCTGGCTCAGCGTCGAGTAGTTCTTGTTGCCCAGGTCCCCGCCCACCTTAGGGAAGTCCCGGCCGGCCAGGCCCAGGCCTTCGGCTGCGGCGGTACCGGAAGGGCCAGGCCGGGCGTGACACGCCGCATCGGCCGTTGCCGACGCCATTGCCGGCGCGACGTTGCCGATGCGAGGGCCGTCGGCGCCCGCGATCGTCGCCCCGCGTGTCAGGAACTGGCGCCTGTCCATTGTCAGATCTCCCATCAGGTCCACTAGATGGATCAGTTGAGCCGTTAGACGGACTAACGGTATCCGTGCAGGTACACCACCGCAAGACTTCGCCCTGCGCCGTTACCCGACGGGAGTGCCCGACGCGGCCGGCCACGTGCATGCGGAAAGGCGGGCCGTGGGCCCATTACGCCGGCGCGATGGGGACATATATTGAGCCGGACTTCTAGGTGGACCAACTGAACCACTGTACGGACCATTGTCGTCACCGACCACATCCGAGGAGGCGCGCATCGCCCGCAACCGAACCTGGAGCGCTGCGTGAGTACCAGCAGGCAGGAAGCAGTGTCTTGCCCCGCGGCCGGGCACCGCTCGGGCCGCACGGGGCACGAAGGAGCACCGCCTTGAAGAAGCGTTCAACCGGAATATTCGCCATTGCTGCGGCTCTCATCACTACCGCATCGGCGTTCTTCGCGGCCGGAGCGGCGGCATCCGCTCGTGATGCGACGCCACCCGACAACGGATATACGACCATGGGTACCAGTTAACCGAGCCGATCCAGAGTTCGGTGTCTGCCGGGGCACCGATCCCGCGTGCTATCACGACTGGGGCAATTTCGATCCGGCCAAGAACGGCTTCCAGCCTGCTCGTGTACACCGACACCGCGGGACCTCGCCACGCCGACCTCGGGCCGCCTCTCGGACCGGGCCTGGACCCGCCGTTGACCCCGGCCAACGTGGTCCAGAACTCCGTCATCGCGATGGGCGAGGAGAACGGTTTCAAGGTGGACTGGACCGAGGACGTTTCGGAGCTCGAGAATCCCGCCACATTGTTCAAGCTACAACGCCATCATGTTCTTCACCTCTCGCGCCGTGCTCGACGACGCCGCGCAGACCGCGCTGCGGATCTACATCGAAGGTGGCGGCGCCTTCATCGGGGTACACAACGCGTTCGGCACCGAATACAACTGGGACTGGTTCCGCGGGCTGCTCGGCGGCGCGGAACTCTACGACCATGCGGCCGAGCAGACAGGGACAGTAGACGTCCTGGATCACCGGGACGTATCGACCGCGGGTCTGCCGTCTACCTGGATCGGCGAGGACGAGTGGTACAACCTCGTGCCGGAGCCGTCAAGGCGTCCGCTTCCTCGCCGCGGTCGATGACAGCACGCTCGCGCAGGGACAGAAGGGCTACTACGGCGACCCCGGAATGGGGCGCCTTCCATCCCGTGGCCTGGTGCCAGTACTACGACGGCGGCAAGGCCTGGCTGACCACGCTCGGCCATGACGCAGGCGACTGGAGCCACTGGCTCGACGTTCCCCGGCGCGCAGTACTTCCAGCAGATGCTCCTCGGCGGCATCGAGAGCGCCATGGGCATGAAACCGTTCTGCCAGTGACCTTTCAGTGACCGGATGAACGTGCCTCCGGCCGGGCCGCCGCCACGGCCGGCCGGAGGGCACCGGCCGGTTTTAGATCCCCAGGTAGATGCGGCGGACGCGTTCGTCGTCCCGGAGCTGGGCAGCGGTCCCGGCCATGGCGACCTCACCGTTCTCCAGGACCAGGCACTCGGTGGTCACCTCGAAGGTCAGCATGGCGTTCTGCTCGACGAGCAGCAGGCTCAGCCCGTCACGGCGCAGCCGTTGCAGCACGCCCAGGATGACCTCGACGAGCTTCGGCGACAACCCCATGGACGGCTCGTCAAGGAGCATCAGCACCGGCTTGGCCATCAGCGCCCGGCCGATGGCCAGCATCTGCTGCTGGCCACCGGACAGTGCTCCGGCCAGCCTGCCGCGCATCTCCGCGAGAACCGGAAACAACTCGTACATCTCGTCCAGGGTCTGGTGGCATTCCTTGCCCCAGCCCCGCGCGTACGCGCCGAGCAGGAGGTTCTTCTCCACGGACAGGCCAGCGAAGACATGGCGGCCTTCGGGGACATAACCGATGCCCAGGCGCACTATGTCGCGGGCCTTGACGCTGGCCAGGTCCCGGTCGCCGAAGCGGACCCGGCCGGCGGCCCGTGGCACCAGTCCCATCAGCGCCTTGAGCGTGGAGGTCTTGCCCGCGCCGTTGGCGCCGATGAGGCCCACCGACTGCCCGGGGTCCACGCGTGAAGCTGACCGATGTGACGGCTGACACCCCGCCGTAACGCACAGCCAGTCCCTCGACGGCCAGCGTCTGCCCATGCCCCGCGGGCTCGTGGCGCCCGGGCGGCTCGCTGGGCGCCGGTGGGGTGGGGCCGGTCATGACGCCTCCGTGGGCAACGGTGCGGGCGGCGGGCCAGGCAGCCCGGACTTGCCCAGGTACGCTTCGAGCACCGCAGGTTCACGTGCTACTTCGCCTGGAGAGCCTTCGGCGATCACGGTCCCGCTGTCCAGCACGGTAATGCGCTCACACAACGACATCACCAGGCCCATGTTGTGCTCGATGAGCACGACGGTAACGCCGCTGCGCCGGATGGACCGGACAATCTCGGCCAGCTGCCGCTGCTCGTCGCCGTTGAGCCCGGCCGCCGGCTCGATCGAGCAGCAGCAGCTTCGGCGCGCTCGCCATCGCGCGCGCGATCTCGACCCGGCGCTGGATGCCGTAAGGAAGGGCGTCCGGCAGCGCATCAGCGAACTGAGCCAGGCCGAAACTGCGCAGCAGGGCATCTGCCTGGCGTTTCAGTTCCCGGTCCAGCCGCCATACACCCGGCGGCCAGGCGACATACCGCCAGCTCCACCAGCTGTGCGTGCGGTCCAGGGAGACCAGCATGTTCTCCCGGACGGTCAGCTTCCGGAACAGCCGGAGGTGCTGGAACGTCCGGGCGACGCCCAGCTGCGAAATCCGGTATGACCGGGCCCCCGAGATGCTGCGGCCATCGAGGATCACATCCCCGCCGGACGCCTGTACAAGCCGCTGATCACGTTGAACAGCGTGGTCTTGCCGGAGCCGTTAGGGCCGACGATGCCGCGGATCTCGCCGCGGCCGACGCTGAGCGAAACGTCATCCAGTGCCGTGACACCACGGAACCGCTTGCTCAGCCGGGAGACTTCAAGGATCGGCCGGCCGCCGACCCGGCCGGGTGCCGCGTCCGCGGCTGGCCCGGGGAGCTGGAACGGCTCCAGCACGGCGGTCGACCTCTGCCCCGCCGCGGCGGCTGACCGCGGCCCGGACTCGTCCCGGGATCGCCAGCCAGGCCGGTGGGGGCGAAGACCACCATGACCACGACCACGAGGCCATATCCGAGCTGGGCGTAGGTGGCGAGGTTCACCAGCTCCTGCTGAATGACAGTGAGACCGATGGCACCGATGACACAGCCCGCCAGGCTCTGCCTGCCGCCAATGATGACCATCGCGAGCAGGAGGAACATGTCGGCAATGCTGAAGGTCTCCGGCGCTATGTAACTGATGAGCCCGGCATACAGCACTCCGGCTATGCCGCCATAGACGCTCGCGAGCACGAACGCCATCATCCGCAGCACGGGAATCTCCGCACCAGCGGCGCCCGCGGCCAGCGCGTCGTCCCGCATCGCCCGCATCCGGCGGCCAAGCGGCGTGCCGACGACGAACAGCCCGAATGCCAGTCCGGCGGCGAGCACCACGAGTTCCAGGTAGTAGTAGAAGTACTGGCTGGACAAGTCGATCCCGAACAGCGGCGGAGTCGGGATACCGGAAATCCCCGAGTCGCCTCCGGTGACCGGCGAATTGGTGATCCAGTCGATGAAGGCGACGGCCAGGCCGAGCGTGACGATGCCCAGGTAGTGAGACTGGACCCGCAGCGCCGGCGTGCCAACCAGCACCCCGATCACAACGGTTGCGAGCATGGCCAGCACGGCAGCAGTCCAGAAGCCGTAGCCGTCGTGCGTGGTGAGGATGGCGGTCGCGTACGCGCCTACCCCGAAGAACGCGATCTGGGCCAGGTTGACCTGCCCGGCCGCGCCCATGACCAGGCCCATGCCGATCGCCAGCAGCGCGAAAAGGATCGCGATATCCGCCACGCTGATCCAGTAGCTGTTCAGCCGGTACGGCACCAGCAAGGCGGCCGCGGCCAGCAGGACCAGTCCGGCCGCCCGGCGATACCTCACGCCCGGTTCACCGTCCTCTCGCCGAAAATGCCGGTCGGGCGGACCATGACGAGCACGGTGAACACCAAGAACGTGACCAGGTCCGAGTAGCCCTGGAATGCCTGCGCGGCGAACGAACTGATGATGCCGATTCCCAGCCCCCCGATGATGGCCCCGGGGATGCTGCCGAAGCCGCCGAGGATGGCCGCGGCGAACCCCGAGATGCCGAGCGAGTCACCCATGGTCGGACTCACGAACAGGATGGGTCCGACCAGCGAACCGGCCAGCGCTGCGAGGCCTGCGCCAATGGCGAACGAGATGGCATTGCTGCGGCCCACATGGATGCCTACCGCGGTCGCTGCCTCGTGGTCCATCGCGACCGCCTGCATGGCGGCGCCCCGCTTCGTATGCTGCAGGAACAGGGTCAGTGCCACCATGACGACGGCCGCGACGCCGATGACCACGACGTTGTAGGCGGGTATGCGGACCCCGGCCACGTCCAGCGGTGCCGTCCGGACCGGAATGGGGACTCCCCGTCCCGACGATGACCAGATCAGGATGGCCACCGCCTCGAGAACGGTCCCGGCGCCGATCGTTCCGATCAGCATCAGGTCGAAGTCCTTGTTCTCCAGCGGACGCAGCACCCGTTCGATCAGCAAGCCCACTACCGCGGTCACCGCGATGGCGGCCAGCACCGCTATGCCGAACGGCAGCCGGGCCGACAGGTAGAACGTGGATGCTATGTATGCGCCGACCATCAGCACCGCGCCATGGGCGAAGTTGACCAGCCCCATCGTGCGGTAGACGAGCGAGAACCCCAGAGCGACCAGGGCGTACACCGCGCCGAAGCTCAGCCCGCTGACCAGCGTCTGGAAGAAGGCCTGCAAACGAGAATCTCCTACGCCTCGACGGGCTGGCGTGGCCGCCGCGGTATCACGGCGGCCAGGCCAGCCCGGGACAATTAAAACCAACCGGTACAATCTTGCCGTTCTTGATCGTGCCGATGGAAGTGGCGAAGATGCCCACGCCGCTGCTGTTGTAAGCGAAGCTGCCCAGCAGCCCGTGGTAGTGCACGGCCCGGATCGCGTTGGCGAGGCTCAGCCCGGTGCAGTCGTGACAGTCCTTAGCGCGGTCAGCATGATCTCCGCGCCGTCGTAGGCCTTCGCGCCGTGCAGTTCGGGAGCTGAGCCGTAGGCGGCCTGATAAGCCGCGGCGAACTTCCGCGTGGCCGCATCGAGTCGTTGCTGAGGTAGGGCGAGCTCACGATGGTCCCGTCCGCGTTGGCTGTGCCAGCGGTGCTCAGGTAGAGCGGCGTTCCGGCGGGTGCCCCCTCGGCGATGACCGCGGTCATACCGAGCGCACGCGCCTGCTTGACGATCAGCCCAGACTGGGCTTCTTCCGCGCCGATGAAAAGGACCTGCGGGTTCTTCGAGCGGATGGCCGTCAGCGCGGGGTCCATGTTGGTCTGGTCCTGAGGCACGACCTCCGACGGCGACCGGCTTGACTCCCAGGCTCGACAGTGAGGACCGGAAGGAGCTTTCCTCCCCCGCGCCGTAAGAGTCGTTGTTCGTGAGCATCGCGATTTTCTTGTAGCCCTTGGTGGTCACGAGGTACTTGGCCAGGGTGCTGTCATAGGTCAGGCCGGTTGGCCCGTTGAGGAACAGATAGGGGCTGTGCAGGGCCAGCAACTCGGTGGACTGGCCTGAGGTGATGTTAGGAATGTGCTCCGACCTGAGGATCGGCGCCATGGCCAGCGTGACGGCGCTCTCCGCGGTACCGAACATCGCCACGAAGCCCTGGCTGCTGATCTTCCTGGCCAGCTCGGTGCCGACGGTCGGGTCGCCCTGGTCGTCGAACAGGCTGAGCTGGACCTTACGGCCGTCGACGCCGCCAGCGTTGTTCCACTGGCCGACAGCGAGCTTCACTCCCCGGTACTCGAACTGGCCGAGGTCGCTGTCCGCGCCACTCTGCGCGTCGACGACAGCGATCTTGATGGGACCGGAGTCTTGGCCTTACCGGATGCGGACGAACTCCCCGGCGCGCCGCATGCGGCCGCGGCGAGGAGCACCGTCAGTGCGCCACCGGCCAGAGCGGCGGCGTGCACCGTGCGGTGTCTGGACATGATTCAACCTCCGGGCGAGGGATGGTGCAGGAAAGGTGAAATGGGCAATCGAGTTGATCAATTACGGGGAACCTCACCGTGCGGGCCGTAGACGAAGATCAGCCAGAGCGGTTCCCGTCCGGTGTTTACGTGCTGATGTTTGACGCCTTTGGGGATGAACATGAATGTGTGCGGCGCGAACGGGGTGCGCCCGCCGCCTTCGGCCACGACCTCTCCGCTGCCGCGCACGATGAAGTTGATTTCCTCGGACTCAGGATGGTTATGCAGCGAGCTGGCTTCACCAGGCTCGAAGATCGTCAGGCCGCCGGTGAGGAACTCACTGCCCAGCAGGCCGTCGTCAACAACCTTGAATACCTTGCGGCGCAGGCCGTCCTCATCCAGGCCGAGCCAGGTGGGATCAGGCAAGGCGAACGGGTCGATGACATGGATCATGGTGTTGCCTCCTGGTCGAAGACACCGCGGTAGATATCTGTGATGTTCCAGTGACCGGGTGTGGGCACCGGCGCATTAACCATGGGCACGTCCAGGACGGCGCCGGCCCTCCGCGCGGCGCCGGACAGCGGCACCGAGCGCCGTCCCGAGATCCCCAGGAGCGCTGATCTGATAGCCATCGGCCCCGCACGCCTGGCCGAAGGCAGCGAAATCCGGGCTGTAGGGCTGGCCGCCGGGACCGCGGAACTCACATCCGTAGCTGCGGCCGAAATTGGCCGCCTGGAGATCGGCGATCGTGCCGTGGGCGCGATTGTTCATCACCACGAAGATCACCGGCAGGCCCTGCTCGACCGCCATCGGGACGGCGGGCAACTGCGCGCTCATGCCGCCGTCGCCGACGAGAGCCACCACGACCCGGTCGGGATAGGCGATCTGGATCCCCACCGCCGCGGCCGGCCCGAAGCCCATGGTCGAGGCCCCTCCAGGGGCGATGAACCTCCCCTCGGCCGGGAGTTCATAGCACTGCGCCACGCCGTTCTTGTTCCAGCCGACGTCGGTGACCAGCACCGCGTCGGCGGGCAGCGCGTCGTGCAGGTCGGTGAGGATCCGCTCCGGCCGCAGCGGGAACGCGCCACTGCGGCCGAGTTCCCTGGTGGACGCGAATAGCCCGGTGCGGGCGTTACGAATATGGGCCCGGAGCCCGGGACGGGATACCGGGCCGGGGTGGGCCGCTCGCACCGCATCGCCGATTTCGGTGACAGCCAGGCCCGCGTCGGCCACGGCGCCGATCTCCACCGGGTAGTTGCGGCCGATCTCAGCTTCATCGATATCAATCTGGATGAGGCGGCTGGGCGGGAAACTCCAGGTGTAGGACGGGTTCCAGGAACTCGCGTCGGTCTCGGCGAAGCGGGTTCCCAGCGCGAGGACGACATCCGCATCGCGGGCGTACCTGTTAGTCGCCTCCAGTCCCCAGAAGCCGGTCATGCCCAGCACCAGTGGATGGCTGTCGGGGATGGCACCCTTGCCCATCAGCGAATGGGCGATCGGGATGTCGAGGTGCTCGGCCAGGGCGAGAAGCGAGCGCCGCCCTGAGCCCGCGGCCAGGCCGCCGCCGAGGTAGATCAACGGGTGCTCCGCCTGTACCAGGAGGCTGGCGATCCGTTCGGCAGCCGGGCGGGGCAGGCTGGGTGGCGCGCTGTCGCGCACCTGCGGGTAGCCGCTAGCCAGTTGCGCTGGCACCTGGCGGGAGAACAAATCCATCGGGACATTGAGCAGTACCGCACCTGGCCGGCCCGAGGTCGCGGTCCAGAATGCGCGCTCGGTGAAGCGGGGCAGGTCATCGGCGCGGTGCACATGCCACGCCCGCTTGACGAATGGCCGGTAGATCGCGGTCTGGTCGGCGTCGGCGTGGAGGTTGATCTCCTGATGCGGGTGCCGACCGTGAAAATACGATGGCACATCGCCGGAGATGACAACAAGTGGCACCGAGTCAAGCGCGGCGGTGGCCACCCCCGTTACCGCGTTCATCATCCCGGGTCCGACGTGGACGAGCAGCACACCAGGCTTGCCGGAGGCGCGTGCGTACCCGTCAGCGGCATGCGCGGCGGCCTGCTCGTGCCGCGCTATGACAAAGGTGATGGGGCTGCGCCCGAGTTCGTCAAGCAGTGCGATGTTCGTATGCCCGCAGGTGCCGAAGACGTACTCGACGCCGTAGCCTGCCAGTTGCCCGGCGAGTGCCGCCGCGGCGGTCACGGTGCCACTGCCGGGTGCCAGCTGGCCAGTCCCTGGCCGCGAATCCAGCGTCACGACGCGACCTCCTCGGGCTCGGTCATGCGGATCCAGGTCTTGCCGGCGATGGTGGCGGCTTCGGCGAATGCCTGTGGAGCTTCGGCCAGCCCGAAACGCGGCGGACAATCTCGGCTGGCCGGAGCCCGCCCTGCTCGAGCGCCGCAATCGTGGCGGCAAACCCGGCCGGGTGGTCGTAAATGACGCAGCCGCGAATGGTGAGGCGCCGTTGCACCAGCGTGAAAGTTGGGACGCGTGCTGGGCGCTTGCTCATCCCTACCAGCACAAGGCATCCGCCTGGCTCTACCCGATCGAGCGACGACTCGAAAGCTTCTGGTGCGCCGGAAGTCTCGATCACGACCGGGAATGGGGTGCGGTCAGAGTCGTCGGCAGCGCGGGCGCCGAGTCTGCAGGCGAGGAGTACCCGGTCCGGTTGCGGGTCGGTGACGAACGGGACGCTCCCGGCGTGCAGTAGGGCCAGGCACGCGAGCAGCCCTTGCGACCCCGCGCCGATTACCAGGCACGGCTGCCCTGGCCGGGCTCCGCTGTGCGCTACCGCGTTCCGGGCTACGGTCAGCGGCTCGACGCAGGCCAGGCAATCGTCCGCCCAGCCGTCAGGCACCGGCCAGGTGAACCGGGCCGGAACCGCGACCCGCTCAGCCAGCAGGCCGGGCTCGTTGACCCCGGGGATCCGGCGGCGGCGACAGCCCCCAGTGGCCCCTGTGCTGCACTGACCACAACTGAGGCAGGGGAAGTTTGGCTCGATGACGATGCGCTCCCCCACCGCACGATCGCTACGTCACCACCGGTGGCCACGATCGTTCCGAACGCCTCGTGACCCAGAATCCACGGCAGCGCGGGGACCGGCCACTTTCCTGTGGCCACGGCCAGGTCTGAGCCGCACAGGCCGACTCCGCGCACCGCGACCACGACCTCATCGGGCCCGCATTGCGGTTCTGGCCAGTCGCTGACGACCCTGAGACGCCCCGCGGACAGCATGGCCACCGCTCTCATGTCCGCTCGCCCCAGATCGAGATGCCGCGCAGGAGCAGCGTCTTGACGACCGTGTAGTCGTCGATCATCCAGCGCGGCGACTCACGCCCGAATCCGGAGTCCTTGACCCCGCCGAACGGCACATGATCCAAGCGGAAGTTGGACGAGCCATTGACGATCAGCCCGCCGACCTCCAGTTCCCGCCAGGCAGTGATGATCCGGCCGATGTCACGGGTGAACAGGCCGGCCTGCAGGCCATACCGGCTGGCGTTGCAGGCCGCGATCACCTCCGGGAAGCTGTCGTAGGCCATGACCGCGACCAGTGCCCCGAACACCTCGTGGGTGACCACCGCAGCGTCGGGTGGCGGATGCGCCACGATGGTGGGCTCGACAATGGCGCCGTCGCGGCTGCCACCGAGCACGATGTCCGCCCCGCGGTCCGCCGCGTCGGCCGCCCACCGTACGACCCGCTCGGCGGCCGAGTCATCGACCATCGAACCAACGTCGGTGGCGGGATCGAGCGGGTCGCCGACCTTCAGGGCGCCAGCCGCGTGGGTGAGCTCATCGAGGAACTCGGCGAGCCGCGACCGGTGAACGTACACCCGCTGGACCGAGATACAGCTCTGGCCGGAGTTCGTGTACCCAGTACGCGCGCATGCCCTGGCCGCCGCGGCGGCATCGGCATCGTCGCAGACGATCGTGGCCGCGTTGCCGCCCAGTTCGAGCACCAGGCGCTTAGGCCCGGCGGCTCGCGCGACCGCCTTACCGGTCGCGACACTGCCGGTGAAGCTGACCACACTGATCTCGTCAGCGGCACACAATGCCGCGCCAACGTCGCCGCCACCGTGCAGCAACTGGACGGCCTCGGCAGGCATCCCCGACTCCAGCAGCAGCGCCACGACCGCCGCCGAGGCGGCCGGCGCTTGCGGCGGTGCCTTGACGATCGTGGTGTTCCCGGCCGCGAACGAGGCGCCCAGCTTGTGAGCCAGCAGATTCGCCGGAGCGTTGAAGGGCGTGATAGCCAGGGCTACGCCCGCAGGCGCGCGATAGGTGAGGGCAGTATTTCCCACGCCACGGGCCCAGCCCGCGACCGGCAGCATGTCGCCACCGATCTGGCGTGCCTCGGCTGCGCAGACAGCCAGCGTGTCCGCCACCCGGTCGATCTCCCCGAGCCCGTCCCTGAGCGGCTTGCCCAGCTCGAGCGCGAGCAGCCGGGCGAGGCTTTCACGGCGTTTCGTCGCTGCGGCCGACGCGCGGTCCAGCACGTCAGCGCGGGTGGCTGGAGCCAGCCCGGCCACCACCTGCGCCGCGCCGCGGGTGTAGCCGATGGCCCGGCCGACATCGCCCGGCCCGGCGGCCGGGGCGCGGCTGACCACGCGCCGCAGGTACGGCCCGGTCCGCTCGGCGAATGAGCCGTCGGCGGCCCACTCACCCGCTATCAGGGCGGGCGCCTCCACCACCGCCAGTTCGGCGCGGCCTTGAGGATGGCTTCCAGCATCTGCTCCTCCATGACCACCTAGTGGTCCATATGGACCGTTAAGTGGATTGCGTGTAACGTACGATCCGTTGTGGGGCTGAGGCAATAGGCAGGACCCAGAAAGTTACAAACACATGTGAAACAACCTCCCGAGCCCAGAACCGGACGGGAGGAAGGTGGTGGTCGTGAGGGCGCCACACGATCGCGCCAGCCGCCATGGAGAGCGAGGAACGGGTGAATACAGCGACCAGCAAGCCGAAATCAGACTCGGAGCCGGTTCCCGCGGTCCTTAACACATCGGAATCACACGGCGTGCGCAGCGTCCGCCGGGCGCTGGACATCCTCTCGCTGCTCACCGAGGACCGGCAATCAGTGTCGATCCGCGAGGCCGTCGAGGCCACCGGCCTGGCTAAGACGACGGTCATCCGGCTCCTGCAGACGCTGGAGCAAAGCGGCCTGCTGTGGGCTACCCCGAACGGGTTCATGGCGGGACCCGGCCTATGGCGCTGGGCACATCTGGCCCGCCGTAGCTGGGAACTGCCGCCCGAGACCCAGCAGATGATGCGCGAACTGGCAGCCAGGCAGCGGGAAACCGTGAACTTGTATGTGCTCCGCGACATCTACCGGGTGTGTGTCGCCCAGCAGGAAAGCCCTCAGCCCTTGCGCCATGTCGTGCGCATCGGGGACGAACTCCCGCTGTGGGCGGGTGCCTCCTCGAAAATCCTCCTTCGTGATGCCCCGGATGGCCTGCTCATCCGCATCGCCCGCGGCTCGCCTTATGGCGAAAGCCACGCCGAGGCGCTGCGGCAGTGGATCGGCGAAGCAGCGCGGGACGGCTACGCGGTGAGCCACGGCGAGCGCGAGGACGGGCTGTCAGCGGTGGCCGTACCAGTCACCGGTCGCTCCGGGACAGTGGTCGCCGCACTGTCCCTCAGTGGTCCCACCCATCGCTTCCCCGCGGAATGTGTCGGTCAGTTCGCCGCGGATTTGAAGGAGGTGGCTGGGCGCATGGCAGAGAGAGGATTCGATCACCCGCTCAGCTCGGCGACCTGATCCACCCGCGGCGGCGCGGCACCGGCGCACTGGCGCCCACAAGGAGTGAGCGAATGCAGGAAGGACCGCTCAGCGGTATCCGGGTACTTGACTTGACGAACGTCCTCGCCGGACCGTACTGCAGTTATCACCTGATGCTGCTCGGCGCCCGAGTGGTCAAGATCGAGCTGCCGGGGCGGGGAGACCTCGCCCGCCATCTTGGCCCAGACCCCAAGCTGAACCGGGCCGCACTGGGCGCTTCGTTCCTGGCCCAGAACGCCGGGAAGAAGTCGGTCGAACTCGACCTCAGGGACCGCGCTGACCTGGCCCTGTTCGAGGAGATGGTGCAGGGCGCCGACGTACTCCTGGAGAATTTCCGCGCGGGCGTGCTCGCGCGGCTGGGCTTCGACTGGCCGCGCCTGCACACGATCAGCCCCCGGCTGGTTTACTGGCGCCTCATCTCTGGTTTCGGGCAGGCGGGGCCAATGAGCCAGGCTCCTGCCTACGATCAGGTCATCCAGGGCTTGTCCGGCATGATGAGCATTACTGGTACGCCAGAAACAGCGCCGCGCCCTGGCGCGTTGGCTTCCCCATCTGCGACACGGTCGGCGGCCTCACGGCGGCGATGGCCATTTCCGCTGCCCTCGTCGGCCGGGTGAAGAGCGGACAGGGCTGCTACCTGGATGTGTCGATGCTCGAAGCCTCCATGTCGGCCATGGGCTGGGCGATATCCGGCTACCTCGTCAGCGGGGTACCACCCGAGCCGATGGGAGATCAGAACGCGACCGCTGCCCCGTCGGGTACGTTCGACGCCGCCGACGGGCCGCTCAACATCGCCGCCAACCGTCAGGAGCAGTTCGTAACCCTGTGCGACCTGATCGGCCGGCCCGAACTGGTCGCGGACCCCCGATTTGCGGACAGAGAGGCGCGCAAGGAGCACCGCGACGAGCTCAGCCGCGCGCTCAACGCGGCGCTGGGCGGCCGGACGGCCTTCGAATGGGAACAGGTCCTCACCGCCGCCGGCGTGCCAGCAGCGCGCATTCTTACCGTTCCCCAGGCCGTCGAACTGGCCCAGCTGGCCCACCGGGGCTTCTTCACCAGCCTGCCCTACCCCGACGGGTCGGATAGGACCGTCCGGGTCACGGGCAATGGGGTACTCATTGACAGCGAGCCGCTCCGCCCCCGCACTCCCCCTCCGCTGCTCGGCCAGCACAACGATGAGCGCGAGGGACTCGCGGCGCGCTGGAGTATGCCCGCGCCAAACCCGGCTGGGCTGCTGCCTAGCCAGCCCAGCGCAGCCCAGCCGGGTACCAGTGCCGGTTCGCCAAGACGATCAGCAGCCGATGAACTCACGTAATGAGCGCGACGAGGTCGCCGGCTGGTGGGCCACGGCCATAACGCGAATGGAGCCCGGTGTCATAGAACTTCGCGGACGCCCCATTCAGGATCTGATCGGGACAACAAATCTCGTGTCGGTGATCTGGCTATTGCTGCGTGACGGGTCGCCAGGACCACGCCAGTCCGCGTTGCTCGAGGCCGCGCTCGTGGCCTCGCGTGGACCACGGCCCCCAAGCGCCATCGATCGCCGCCGCCAGGATGGCCGCTACCTGCGGTGTGGGCCTCAACTCGGCTGTCGCGACAGGCGTCAACATGCTGGGAGACGTGCACGGCGGTGCCGGACAGCAATGTGTGCAACTGCTTATGGAGATCCGCGAACGCGAGGACAGCGGAGCCGATCTCCAGGACGCGACGGAGGAGGTGCTGACCGCCTGGCGAACCCAATCGCGCTACATACCGGGATTCGGGCACCGCTTCCACCCGACCGACCCGCGCCGCGACCCTCTGCTATCCCTCGTCGATGAGGCAGTTCGTGACGGCATCGTGGCAGGCCGCCATGTACGGGCCGCCCGTGCCGTCGAGACCGCGCTCAACCGCGGGCGCACCAGCGATGGCGCCAAGCCGGTGCCGATGAACATTGACGGCGCCACCGCAGTCATCTATGCCGAACTCGGCTTCCCTCCTCCGCTGGCCCGGGGGCTGTTCGTGCTCAGCAGGAGCATCGGGATCCTCGCCCACGCGTGGGAGGAGACACAGCAAGGCCGGCGCAACAAGGGGCCCATCCCGCCCTCCAGCCTGCCGACCTACCTGGGCTAGATAAACGGCGCGCCGAGCTCCTGGTGCTCCGGCCGCCCCAACAGATGTTTACCTGCGCGGTCGCTCTACTCCCGAGTCGAGCGACCCGCCTTGCGTGCAGCGAATCCCATAAAATCGCAGGTCAGACTACCTGACGTCCAGCCCGGT
>CAVVGF010000043.1:0-72956 GCA_963747705.1 uncultured Actinomycetes bacterium
CGACACCGGCCCCAACTCGGGCAAGCGCGCTCGACGAGCTGAACAGCAGCTCGCCGAGCACGGCCACTCGATCGACGACCTCGAGCTGGTGATCATCACCCACCAGCACATCGACCACCTCGGGCTGGTCGAGATCGTGGTCGAGCACTCCGGCGCCGAGGTGGCGGCGATCGGCGTCGGCCGCCGAGCGGCTGGCCAACTTCGAGGCGAGGACGCCGAGCGCGAGGACGAGTTCGCGGTCGAGCTGATGCTGCGCAACGGCATCCCCGAGGAGGTCGCCATGGCGCTGCAGAGCGTCTCGCGCAGCTTCCGCGGCTGGGGGTCGCGGTCGAGGTGACCCGGCCGCTCGCGACGGCGAGGAGATCGAGCTTGCGCGAGCGCACGCCTCGAAGTCCTGCACCGCCCCGGCCACAGCCCATCCGACACCGTCTTCTGGGACGCGGAGCGCCGCATCCTTCGCCGCCGACCACCTGATCGCCCACATCTCCTCCAACCCGCTGATCACCCGGCCGCTCGACGGCTCGCCCGGCGCGCACCCAGCGCGCTCGTCACCTACATCGACTCGATGGCGAAGACCCGGGAGATGCCGGCCGAGATCGTCCTCTTCCGGCCACGGCGAGCCGATCGACGACCACGTCGCGCTGATCGACGACCGCCTCGCCAGACCGAGCGCCGCAAGGAGAAGACTACTGCGCTGATCGCCGAGCGGCCGCGCAGCGGCTACGAGCTGGCCCAGGCGATCTGGGGCAACATCGCCGTCACCCAGGCCTTCCTCACCCTCTCGGAGGTGATCGGCCACATCGACCTGCTGGTCAACGAGGGCCGGGTCCGCGAAGCCGACGACGGCAGCGTGATCCGCTACGAAACGATCGCGTAGGCTGCACGCCAGATGGTCTCGTTCGGCGCCCGGAGGTCCGGCAAACCCGCCAAGAAGCGGATGCTGATCATCGTCAACCCCTACGCGACGACGGTCTCGGACCGGCTGCGGAACCTCGTCGTCTACGCGCTGCAGGGGCGCTACGAGGTCGAGGCGGTCGCGACCGAGGCGCAGAACCACGCGACCGAGATCGGCCGCGAGGTGCGCGACGGCGGCTACGACGTGGTCGTCGCCTTCGGCGGCGACGGGACGCTGAACGAGGTCGTCAACGGGCTGGCCGGGACCGACGTGCCGGTCTCGATGCTGCCCGGCGGCTCGACCAACGTCGTCTGCCGCACGCCTCGGCATCCCCAACGACGTCGTCGACGCGACCGAGCACCTGCTCTCGCTGGCCGACGAGTGGGCGCCGCGCAAGATCGACCTCGGCGTGGTCGACGAGCGCCACTTCGTCTTCTCCTGCGGCGCCGGGATCGACGCGACCGTGGTCAAGCGGGTCGACGCCCATCCGCGGCTGAAGGCGGCGGCCGGCCCCTACTACTACAGCTGGGCGGCGGTCTCCGCCTTCTACCGCCGCTACCTGTACAACCCGGTGCGGCTGCGGGTGGAGATCGACGGCGGCGAGCCGGTCGAGGGCGTCACCGCGCTCGCCCAGAACTCCGACCCCTTCACCTACTTCGCCACCAAACCGATCTGCGTCTGCGAGGGGATCGCGATCGACGACGGCACGCTCTCGATGGCGGTGCTGAAGCGGGCCGCGCAGCGCGACATGCCGACCCTGATCTCGCCGCCTCTTCAGCGAGAGCGGCCCGCCGCCCGGCACCGCCAGATCGAGCACTTCGACGACGTCACCGGCGGCGACGGTCGAGCTCGATCTCCGAGGACCAGGACGGCGCCCCCCGCCCCTTCCCGGTCCAGGTCGACGGCGACTACATCGGCGAGCGAACCGGGGTCGAGCTCGCGTCGACCCCGGCGCCCTGACGATCGTCGCCTAGCCGCGCGTTCGCAGTTACCGGATAGCGGCGAAGTGCGAACGCCGCTAGTCGAGCAGGCCGCTTCGCGGGCCGAGACGGCGGTCTGCATCAGGGTCTCGGCGGCGTCGAAGCGCGGCTTCCAGTCCGAGCTCGCGGCGGGCCTTGGAGGTGTCCATCAGCACCGGCGTCGAGAGTGCGGTCGCCCACTCGAGCTGCGGGTCGATGAAGCGAGAGGTCGGCCGGCGATCGCGGTGCCGACGCCGAGCGCCGGTCGCGGGCACCCGCACCGAGCGCCAGCCGAGCGCGCCGGGCGATGTCGCCGATGCCGATCTCGCCGTCGCCGGCGAGGTTGTAGGCGCCGGGCTCGCCCCTGCCCTCGACCGCGGCGGCCAGCGCCGCGGCGACGTCGTCGTGGTGGACCAGCTGCAGCGGCACGCCGGCGTCGGGGAGGATCGGCCGCAGCAGCGGGATCCGGTCGAGCACGTGGCGGCGCAGGCGCGGCAGCCGGGTCGCCGAGCCGGACGGCGCCGACCGTCTGCTCGATCAGCATCGTCGCCCGCGGCCCGGCGACGATGCAGGGGCGGAAGACGTAGGCGTCGAGCTCGGAGCCGGCGAGGATCTCGTCGAGCGCCTCCTCCAGCTCGGCCTTCTGGGCCGAGTAGTAGAAGCCCGGCGGAGCCGAGCGCCGGCGCCTCCTCGGTCAGCGGCTGCGGGTTCTCGGGGTGGAAGCCGTAGGCGGCGACCGAGGAGGCGTAGACGAGCCGCCTCACCCCGGCCTCGACCGCCGCTTCGAAGACGTTGCGGCTCCCCTCGAGGTTGATCCGCCGCGTCTCCTCGCGGTCGCCGAAGATCGCGAAGGCGAGGTGGACGGCGACGTCGGCGCCGTCGAAGAGCTCGGCCAGGTGGCCGCGGTCGAGGATGTCCCCGCGCTGATAGGTCGCCTTGCCCCCAGCCCGCCGCCGCCGGGTCGAACGGCGCGCCGCGCCATCCCCCGCACCGCCCCGACGGCATCGGAGCGCCTCCAGCGCGTCGATCAGAGCGATCCCGATCTCCCCGGTCGGCCCGGTGACGGCGACGGTCAATCCCATGCGGACATCGTCCGTCCTACGGCCTGAGAGTCAAGCGTGGGTACGGACGCAGGGACGCGCCGAGGGGAGCGCAAAAAGTGCGTGACCCGACAGGCAAGCGACCGAGGAGTCACAGCGACCGACTACAGGCCGTCAGGGGTGATGCGGTAGGCGTCGAAGACGGACTCGACGTTGCGCAGGCGGTGATGCAGTGTTTGAGCTGCTCGGTGTCGCCGACCTCGATCACGAACTTGTTCTTCACCATCGGGGGGTTGGTCGTGCAGGTGGCGCCGATGATGTTGATCCCGCCCTCCGAGAACGTCCGCGAGAGGTCCTCGAGCAGGCGGGTGCGATCGTAGGCGTCGATCTGGATCTCGACCCGGTAGGAGGACTCGTTGTCGCCCTCCCAGCCGACGTCGACGAAGCGCTCCGGCGCCCGTTTCAGCGCCTTCACGTTCTTGCAGTCGGCGCGGTGGATGGTGATCCCGCGGCCGAGGCTGACGTAGCCCGCGATCTCGTCGCCGGGGACCGGGCGGCAGCACTTGGCGAGCCGCACCGCGACGTCCTCGACGCCCTTGACGACGATCCCGTAGTTGGAGGCGTCCTTGGTGCGGCGGGCGCGGTCGGTCGTGCTCGTCGGTCGGGCCGGCCGGCTCCTCGCTCGACCGCCTCGCCGGCTTTCAGCCGCTGCAGGATCTTGTTGACCGCGGTCTTGGTCGAGATTTTGCCCTGGCCGAGCGCGATGTAGAACTCGGTCGCCTTTGCGGAAGCCCATCTCGCGGATCACGTCGGCGAGCAGCGGCGAGCCGGCGATCTTCTGCATCGGCACGCCGCGCTTGCGCAGCGCCTCCTCGAGGCCCTCGCGGCCGTCGCGCTCGGCGTCCTCGCGGCGCTCCTCTTTGAACCAGGCGCGGATCTTGTTGCGGGCGCGGCTGGTGCGGACCAGTTTCAGCCAGTCGAGCGACGGCGCCCGTTTCTGCTTCGCGGTCAGCACCTCGACGATGTCGCCGGAGCGCAGCTGTAGTGCAGCGGCACGATCGCGCCGTTGACCTTGGCGCCGACGCAGCTGTGGCCGACGTCGGTGTGGACCGCGTAGGCGAAGTCGAGCGGGGTCGAGCCCGCCGAGAGGTTCTTCACTTCGCCCTTCGGGGTGAAGACGAAGACCTCGTCCTCGAAGAGGTCGACCTTCAGCGATTCGAGGAACTCGGTCGGGTCCTGTTCGCCCTCGGCCTCGACCAGCTGGCGCAGCCAGGTCATCTTCTCGCGCTGCGGGTCGCCGCGGCCGCCCTCTTTGTAGGCGACGTGGGCGGCGATCCCGTACTCGGCCAGCTTGTGCATCTCCTCGGTGCGGATCTGGATCTCGAGCGGCTTGCCCTCGGGCCCGATCACCGTCGTGTGGAGCGCCTGGTACATGTTGGCCTTCGGCATCGCGACGAAGTCCTTGAAGCGGCCGGGCAGCGGCTTCCAGAGCGAGTGGATGACGCCGATCGCCCCGTAGCAGTCCTTCACCGAGCCGACGATCACCCGCATCGCGGTGAGGTCGAAGATCTCGTTGAACTCGCGGCCCTTCTTCGCCATCTTCGTGTAGATCGAGTAGAAGTGCTTGGCGCGGCCGGAGATCTCGGCCTCGATGCCGACCTCCTCCAGCTCCTCGGCGAGGAACGCGCCCGGCCTCGGTCGACGTAGGTCTCGCGCTCGTCGCGCTGCTGGGCGACCAGCTGTTTGATTTCCGCGTACTTGCGCGGGTGCAGGGTCGCGAAGGCGAGGTCCTCGAGCTCCCACTTGATCGCGTGGATCCCCAGCCGGTGGGCGAGCGGCGCGTAGATCTCCAGCGTCTCGTGCGACTTCAGCGTCTGTTTCTGCTTCGGCAGCGCGCCGAGCGTGCGCATGTTGTGGAGACGGTCGGCCAGCTTGATCAGGATCACCCTGACGTCGGTGGCCATCGCCACCATCATCTTGCGGTAGTTCTCGGCCTGCCGCTCGTCGCGGCTCTCGAAGTTCATCCCGGTCAACTTGGTGACGCCGTCGACCAGCGCGGCGATCTCCTCGCCGAACTCCTCGCGGACCTCCGTCCAGCGTCGCGCTGGTGTCCTCGACCGTGTCGTGCAGCAGCGCCGCGCAGAGCGTCTCGGTGTCGAGCCGCATCCCGGCGCAGATCTGCGCGACCCCTACCGGGTGGGTGATGAATTCGTCGCCGGAGTAGCGCTTCTGGTCGGCGTGGCGCTCGCAGGCGAAGTCGAAGGCGCGCTCGACCTTGTCGCGGTCGATCGTCGCCACCGCGACCGCGGTGCCGCCGAGCGGCCGGGAGCTGCTCCTCGGGCGCGGAGTCGAACTCCTCGACGACCGCGAACAGGTCGCCGAGCAACTCGCTGTGCTCTACGGAAATTTGGGGCTTTGCGAGAAATGACTGTGCCTCCGAATGCTCTTTGCTGTAGACCCGGAACGCGGCCGAGCGCTCCAGATCCGTCCCTTCAGAGGATACGACGCCGACGACGCCGGCGCCCGCGTTCGTGCTACCCGCAACGAGGTCGAGCTCTCGCAGGACGCGGAAGCAGCGCGCGGCGGTCTCGGGATCGAGCGGGTGCGGGCCGGGCCCGGCGAGCGCCGCGCGCAGCTCGGGGCCGGAGAGCTGGCCGCCGGTGCGGAGCGCGCGGAAGACCCCGGCGATCGTCTCCCGCGAGGGCGCCTGGCGGCCGAGGACCCCGAGCCCGAACTCCCGCTCGGCGTCGGAGTAGAGCGGGTGGAGGAAGCCGGTGCCGGCAGGGGCGGCGATGGCCGGCGCCTCCATCGCTGCCCGGCCGCACGTGCGACTGAGCGCGGCCTAGGTGGGCCGCGCGCGCCGGCGGCGGAGCGGCGACGCGGCACGAGCGTCGAGGCGGCGTGGCGGCGGGGCGTCGACGAGGACGACGTGCTCGAAAGAGGCGGCGAGGTCCGGCGCCATCGCGAGCGCCGCGTAGTCGGCGAGCGCGAGGCCGCTGCCAGCGCGCGCCGCGAGGCCGGCGACGGCCTCGGCGCCGCAGCGGTGGCAGGCGATCAGCGCGGCGCCGCCGTTGAAGCGGGCGAGCCCGGTGGCGCCGTTGGCGAGCGCCGCCCGGCGCGAGGCGTCGGCGGCGACCGCGAGCACGCCGGCGCCGCTCGAGACGAGCTCCGCGATCGTCGCGGTCGGCGAGAGCCGCGCTGTCGGACCACGCTGCCGCGAGCGATCTCCCCGGCCGCGCCGTGGAGACTTCCCGCGCTATGACGCGAGTTTCGCTCCACAGCATCCCTGACGGTCAGGTCGCGGTCGAGCTCGGCCTCGAAGCGCGCCCACCACTCGGCTTCGTCGCACGCGCAGGGGTGCGCGGACGACGGCGTCGGGGTCGCGGCGTCGAGCGGGTAGACCTCGCGCAGGACCACGCGGGGCTCGACCGCGCCGTTCCAGTGGTTGACCTCGAGGCGCACGGCGGCGTCGAGCATGTCGTCGTCATCGACGCCGAAGCTGGAGCGGCCGAAGGCGACGCCCAGGGCGCGATGGGAGCCGCTGTGGAGGCTGAAGCGCGAGTGCTTGCCCTCCTCGCCCATCGTCCGCACGTCGCGTGACCCGGGCCGAGGGCACCATCAGCCGCACGCCGGGGTTGCCCATCCCGAACGGGGCCAGCTGCCCCAGCTCTTCGGCGAGGTCGAGGCCGAGCCCCACCCCACCGATCATCGCGTCGATCCGCTCGGTCCGCTTCAGGTCCTCCGGCCCGAGCACCTCGTCGGCGTGCGCGGCGAACGCCGCGCGGAACGCCTCCAGGTTCTCGGCCTTGCAGCGACAGTCCGGCGGCGGCTTTGTGGCCGCCGAAGCGTCTCCAGGTGCTCGGAGCACGCCTCGAGCGCCGCGTGCAGATCGAAGCCGGGGATGCTGCGCCCCGAGCCGCGCCCTCCCCCCTCCCCGTCGAGCGAGATCACGACGACCGGGCGGTGGTGCCGCTCGACCATCCGCGAGGCGACGATGCCGACCACGCCGGGGTGCCATCCCTCGCCCGCGAGCACCAGCCCGTTGGCTTCCTTCAGCTCGTCGGGCAACTCCCGCCGCGCCGCCTCGGCCGCCGCATCGACCTCGCGCTCGGTCGCCCGCCGCTCGGAGTTGGCCCGTCCCAGCTCTTCGGCGATCTGCTTCGCCCGCGCCTCATCATCGGTCAGCAGCAGCTCGACCCCGGCATCGGCCCGATACAGCCGCCCCGCCGCGTTGATCCGCGGGCCAGGCGGAACGCCAGATCGCCCTCGTCCAACCGGCTCGGCTCGCATTTCGAGGCCTCCATCAGCGCCCTCAGCCCGACCCGCCTGGTCCGCCGCATCTCCGCCAGTCCGCGCTTCACCAGCGACCGGTTCTCGCCGATCAGCGGCACGACATCGGCGACAGTCGCCAGCGCCACGAGATCCAGGTCCTCTCCCGGGCGGCCGGCATCGTCGCCGCCGCCCTTCGCGCAGGGCGCAGGCCAACTTCCAGGCGACCGCCGTCCCACACAGACGACGGCGAACGGATAGTCGAGATTCCGGGTGCAGGATCGGGCAGTCCGGCAGCTCCTCGTCCGCGCTGATGGTGGTCGGTGACGATCACCTCCATCCCAGCTCCTGCGCCAGCGCCACCTGCTCGACCGCGGTGATCCCGCAATCGACGGTGATCAGCAGTCCGGTCCCGCGCTCGGCCAGCTTCTCGACGTTCTCGTCGCTCAGCCCGTAGCCGTCGGCGATCCGGTCGGGGATCAGCCAGTCGCAGTCGGCGCCGAGGTCGCGCAGGGTCGAGATCATCAGCGCCGTCGCGCTCACCCCGTCGACGTCGAAGTCGCCGTGGACGGTGATCCGCTCGCCGGCCTCGATCGCCGCCCAGACCAGCGCCGACGACCTCGTCCATCCCCTCGAAGGCCTCCGGCGGGTGGGTCTCGTCGGCGGCGAGGAAGGCGCGGGCCTCGTCGGGGTCCGATAGCCGCGTCGGACCAGGGTCACGGCGACGGGTTGGCTCAGGCCGAGCGCGTCGGCGACGGCGCGGGCCTCGGCGAAGTCATATGGATCGGCGGCGAACGCCTTGGCGGATTCCGGCACGCTTTCAGGCTAGGTCGGCGTCCGGCGGCAAACCGCCGGCCTTACGTCCGCAAAATGCCTGTGACGACCGTGGCGCATCGCTCACGCGCTCCGTCGACAGTGCGAGCTTCGCGGCTGCCGAGCAGCCAGACGACGCCGAGGCCGAGCGCGACGCCGGGGATCGCCGAGAGGGCGGTGCCGATCGTCGTGTTGCCGACGCTCTGGCCGTCGATCAGCAGCACGATCGTGCCGAAGGCAGCGCGCCGATCACCGCGCCGACGAAGGCGCCGACGATCCCCTGCCAGAAGCGGTCGGGCAGGAAGACGGTGAAGTGCCAGAGGGCGATGCCCATCGTGACGAAGACCAGGAAAGCCATCAGTCGCCACCTCGCTCATCGCCGCCGTCCTTTGCGCCGCTGGGCGCGTCGCCCGGCGCTCCTCGTTCCGTTTGCGCCGCTCCGCCGACTCCGGATTGGCGTCGCTGTCGCTGCGTGTTCGGCGCGCCGGGAGCCTTCGTCGGCCGGGCGCTCTCTCGGCGCGCTTCGGGCGCGCGTCTCTCGGGCGTGGCTCCTCGGCGTCGCCCTCGGGCCTCGCGGCTGCCGATCGATGCGCCTGTCCGGCGCGCGATCGCCTCGTCGGCGGGCGCTTCGGCTCGATGTCGGCGGCGATCTCCGCCTCGGTCTCGTTGTCGTCGGCCAGCTTCGCCACCTGGACGTCGTCGGCGAAGGCGGGCACGATGCCGCCCTCGACCTCGGCGATCCGCTGGCGCCGGCGGATGAACCCCGGCTCGCGTTCCTTCCAGGCGGTCAGCACCGGCGAGGCGATGAAATCGTGGGCCTGGTGCTGGTGGTCTACGGCATCATCCAGGGCGGCGAGAAGGGCACCTGGATCCACTGGGACGTGCTCGGCGCCACGCTGGCCGGGCTGGCCGTGCTGGCCGCGTTCGCCTGGTGGGAGACCCGGCTCAGCCACCCGTCGCTGGACGTGAAGCTGTTCCGTGACCCCCGGCTGTCGTCGGCCGTGGGCGCGCTCGGCCTGGTGTTCTTCGGCATGATGGGCGCGCTGTTCTTCCTCAGTTTCTACCTGCAGAGCGTGCGCGGTTACTCGCCGCTGGACGCGGGCCTGCTGACGCTGCCGTTCGCGGCCGGCCAGATGCTGCTGGCGCCGCGCAGCGCCAAGCTGGTCAGCCGGTTCGGCACCAAGGCGGTCGCCGCCGCCGGGCTGCTCACCGTGACCGTCGCGCTGGCCGGTTACCAGCTGCTCGGGGGAGCACCCCCATCTGGGTGCTGGGCGTGATCTTCTTCGTGCAGGGCGCCGGGATGGGCAGCGTGATGCCGCCCGCCACCGAGGCGGTCATGTCCGTGGTGCCGCGGGAGCGGGCCGGTCCGGGTCGGCGCTGACCAACACGGCCCGCCAGGTGTTCGGCGCGCTGGGCGTGGCGGTGCTCGGCTCCATCCTGGCCCAGGTCTACCGGGACCAGCTGAACCCGCACCTGACCGCGCTGCCCGCCTCGGCGCGGGACGCCGCGGCCGGCCCGATCACCGCCACTCAGACGGTGGCCTCAAAGCTGGGCGGCGCGGGAGCGCGCCTGGACAGCTTCGCGGACGCCGCGTTCGTGCACGCGATGCACGTGACCACGGTCATCTCCGCGGTCATCACGCTGATCGGCGCGCTGGTCGTGCTGGCCTGGATGCCGGGCCGCCCGGCGGTTCGCGCCGAGCTGGCCGAGGGTGTGCAGCCGGAAGAGACGCGCATGAGGCGACCGAGGTCGTGGAGATCCCCGCCGCGCTTCGCGCCGAGGGCACGGTCCGCGCCGAGCCGGCGGTGCACGCCGAGCCGGCCGCCGAGCCGCCACGGAAGGCTGAGCAGATGACTGCCAGCACGATTGCTGACCAGCAGCCCGGGACGGCGGGCGAGCCCCGCCGCCCCGGGCGGCCGCGCAGTGAGCGGGCCGACCGGGCCATCATCGACGCGGCGCTCAGCCTGTTCGCCGAGCACGGCGTGGAAGGGCTGTGCATCGAGGAGGTGGCGGCCCGGGCCGGGGTGGGCAAGGCCACCATCTACCGCCGCTGGCCGGGCAAGGAGGATCTGCTGCTGGACGCGCTGGCCGCGCTCAAGACCCCGCTGCCCGAGCCGCGCGGCGAGTCGGCCCGCGCCGACCTGGTGGCGCTGCTGGACGCGATGGCGGCCGACTACGCCGACCCGCGCCGGGCCCGGTCGTTCGCCCTGCTGCTGGGGGAGGGGGCCAAGTTCCCCCGGCTCATGTCGAGATACGTAGAGACCGTGGTCGAGCCGCGCCGTGAGGTGATGCGCGGCGTGCTGCGCCGCGGCGTGGCCACCGGCGAGCTGCGCCCGGACACCGATGTCGAGGTGGCGCTGTTCATGCTGTCCGGCGCGGTGCTGGCCCGCGGCAAGCACCAGCCCGAGGGCATCGCCGAGGGGTTCGCCGAGCGGGTGGTAGACGAGCTGCTGCGCGGGCTGCCAAGCCGGTACAGGCATGGCAGGGTGAGACCATGCGGCGACCATTCCGTCAGGTCGATGTGTTCGGCAGCCTCCCGTTACCGCGGCAATCCCGTCGCCGTGGTGCTCGATGCGGATGGGCTGAGCACCGACAACCATGCAGCGGTTCGCCACCTGGACCAACCTGTCCGAAACCACGTTCGTGCTGCCCCCGTCCAGCGGGCAGGCGGACTACCGGGTGCGGATCTTCACCCCGGCCAGTCGAGCTTCCGTTCGCCGGGCATCCCACGCTCGGCACCTGCCACGCCTGGCTGGACACGGGCGGCGCCGCCTGCCCGGACGCCATCGTGCAGGAGTGCGGGGCGGGCCTGGTCCAGGTCCGGCGGACCGGGGCCGGGCTGGCGTTCGCCGCCCCGCCGCTGATCCGGTCCGGCCCGGTTGACGAGGCGCTGGCCGGGCGGGTGGCGGCCCAGCTCGGCATCACCCGGGCGGACATGGCCGACCTGGCCTGGGCGGACAACGGCCCGGGCTGGGTCGCGGTCCTGCTGCCGACGGCCGACGCGGTGCTGGCGCTGCGCCCCGGTGTGGTCGATATGGACATCGGGGTGGCCGGGCCGTACCCGCCGGGCGGGCCGGCCGCGTTCGAGGTGCGCGCGTTTTTCCCGGTCGGCGGCAGTACGGTCGAGGACCCGGTGACCGGCAGCCTGAACGCCGCGCTGGCCGCGGCCGCTCCGCACCGGCCGGGCCACCGCTCCGTACCTGGCCAGTCAGGGGACGGCGCTGGGCCGGGCCGGCCAGGTGCACATCAGCCAGGATCCGGACGGCCAGATCTGGGTCGGCGGGGCGGTGCGCAACTGGGTGTCAGGCCACGCCGAACTCTAGGCGTAGGACGGGCTGGTCCCGGGAATCCAACTCGGTGCATGCCGGAACTCTCGGCTGGAGGGCGGTCGGACCATGGACCTGGCGGAAGAGTGGACCGGACTGCTCCGCACCGAGGGAGCAGGCTACGCGGGGGTGGCGCTGGCCAACATCAAGCACGAGTTTCCCGCCGCGATGCAGCACCTGATGACCGCGCCGGGTGATTTCCCGTACCGGCCGCGGGCGCGAACGCCGGTGTTCTACGGCAGCCAGGACTGGCACTCCTCGGTACAGATGCACTGGGCCCTGCTGCGGCTGCTGCGCCGGGTCCCTGACGCGGCCCGCGGGCCGGAGATCCGGGCCGCGCTTGGCGCCCAGTTCACCCCGGTGGCGCTGGCCCACGAAGCCGATTTCATCGGCGGCCCGGACGCGCCGACGCAGCGGCCGCAGGGCTGGGGCTGGGCCCTCGCTCTGGTGCACGAGGCCACTTCCTGGGATCACCCGGACGGCCTCAAGTGGGCCAGCGCGATGGCCCCGCTGGCCGAGGCGCTGGTCAGCTGCTTCCTGCGCTGGCTGCCCGGGCAGGTCTACCCGGTGCGCTACGGCACCCGCCAGGGCAGCGCGTTCGCCTTGTCGCTGGCCTGGCCGTTCGCCGAAGCGCGCGCCGCCGCGGGGGACCCTGCGCTGCGCGAGGCCATCGCGGCCCGGGCCATGGGCTGGTTCAGCGCGGACATCATGTACCCAGCCGACTGGGAGCCGTCCGGGGACGACTGCCTGTCGCCCGCGCTCACCGAGGCCGAGCTGATGTCCCGCATCCTGCCCCGGGGCGAGTTCGCGGACTGGCTGACCATGTTCCTGCCCGGCGTCGAATGGGGCCGCCCGGCCACCTTGTTCACGCCCGCGGCGGCGGGCGACGACACCGACGGGCAGGCCGCCCAGCTGCACGGCCTGAACACCACCCGCGCCTGGTGCTGGCGGCGGATCGCGGACGCGCTGCCGGCCGGCGACCCGCGGGCGGAGCCCGCGCTCGGCGCGGCCCGGCAGCACGCCAAGGCGGCGCTGCCCTATGTGGTCGGCGGCGACTACCAGCTGGAGCACTGGCTGGCCGGCGATGCCGTACTGATGCTTTCCAGCTGAACTGCTTTTCCAGCAGAACGGCCAGTGCGTTGAACTGCCGTCGGCTGGGTTACCCGGCCGGGCTGGCGGGCCGTGGCTCGCGCCAGCGGCTGGTGATCGGCAGCCGGCGGTCCCGGCCGAAGTTGCGGATCGTGATTTTCGGGCCGGGCGGGTACTGCCGCCGCTTGTACTCGGCCCGGTTGACCAGCTGGATCACCTTGTCCACCAGCGCGGGGTCGTGCCCGGCCGCGACCAGCTGGGCCGCGCCCATGTCCTTCTCCACGTAGTCATCCAGCAGCGGGTCCAGCACCGCGTAGTCCGGCAGTGAGTCGGTGTCCAGCTGGCCGGGGGCGAGTTCCGCGCTGGGCGGCTTGGTGATCGAGTTCTCCGGGATCGGCGGTGTCTCACCGCGCTCGGCCGCCGTGTCGTTGCGCCACCGGGCCAGGTCCCAGACCAGCGTCTTGAGCACGTCCTTGATCGGGCCGAAGCCACCGGCCGAGTCGCCGTACAGGGTGGAGTACCCGGTGGCGATCTCGCTCTTGTTCCCGGTGGTCAGGACGAGGTGCCCGGCGGCGTTGCTCAGCCCCATCAGGATCACCCCGCGGATACGGGACTGCAGGTTCTCGGCGGCCAGCCCGGCCAGGTCGAGCTCGGCCTCGAACGCGTCCACCATCGGCGCGATCGGCACCGCGGCGGCCTGCAGCTCCTGCCGCTTGGCCAGGTCCTCGGCGTCGCCGACCGAGTGCTCGGAGGAGTACTTGCTGGGCATCAGCACCACGTGCACCTGTTCCGGGCCGAGCGCGTCGGCGGCGATGGTGGCCACCAGCGCGGAGTCGATCCCGCCGGACAGGCCGAGGATCACCGAGCGGAACCCGTTCTTCCGCACGTAGTCGCGGGTCCCGGTGACCAGCGCCGCGTACACCTCAGCCAGCGGGTCCAGCCGCGCCCAAATCCGGCGGCTCGTCGGCTGGCCGGCCTGGTTGTGCCCCGGCCGGGCCGGGCCGACGGCTTCCCGGGTGATGGTGATCGTGGTGCCGTCGAGCGCGTCGGCTGGGGTGTTCGGTGGCAGCGGGCCGGCCGCGGCGGGCAGCTCCAGGTCGGCGACCAGCAGGGTCTCCTCGAACTGCGGCCCGCGGGCGAGCAGTTCGCCCTGCGCGTCCACGATGATCGAGTCCCCGTCGAAGACCAGCTCGTCCTGGCCGCCCATCATGTTCACGTAGGCCAGCGCGGCGCCTGCCTCCCGTGCGCGCCCGGAGACCAGCTCGAACCGGGCCTCGCTCTTGCCCCGCTCGTACGGGGAGGCGTTCGGCACCACCAGCAGCCCGGCGCCCGCCTGCCGGGTGACCGCGACCGGCCCGCCGTCCTGCCACAGGTCCTCGCAGATGGCGATGGCCACGTCCACCGCCTCGCCGCCGGCCGCCGGGACCCGGACCACCGGCAGGCAGTTGCCCGGCACGAAATACCGGTACTCGTCGAACACCCCGTAGTTCGGCAGGTGATGCTTGGCCGTGGTGACCACCACCCGGCCGCCGTGCAGCAGCGCCGCGGCGTCCAGCGGCGCGCCGGCCTGGCACGCCGACCCGGGCGGCCAGCCCAGCCTGGCGGTCCAGGTACCCGGTGACCACGGCGATCCCGCCGAGCCCGGCCGCGTCCAGTTGCCGCGCGGTGTCCTCCAGGGCGGCGATCGACGCGGTCACGAACGAGGCGCGCAGCGCGAGGTCTTCCACCGGGTAGCCGGTGAGCATCATCTCCGGGAACACGACCAGGTCGGCGCCTGCGGCCGCGGCGCGGCGGGTCCACTCCAGCACCGCGGCCGCGTTCCCGGACAGGTCACCGACGGTCGAGTTCGCCTGGGCAAGGGCGATCCGCAGCCTGGTCACCCGATTACTGTATGCGGCGGCGGCAGCGGCGCCCGGCAGTAGGCCTGTCCCGGCTGCCCCCAGTAGACTCACGGTGGCTGTGTAACGCCCCGGTAACACGCTCGAGAGAGACTGGCGCCGCGGCGCAGGCTCGGTCAGCCGATATGCTGTGCTGCCCGCATCCACGCAGGTGTAAGCCGCTGACCAGCAAGGACAGGCTGTCATGGACAGGCAGGAAGAATTCGTCCTCCGCACCCTGGAGGAGCACGACATTCGTTTTGTCCGGCTGTGGTTCACCGACGTGCTCGGCTACCTGAAATCGGTCGCGGTCGCGCCGGCCGAGCTGGAGGGTGCTTTCGCCGAGGGCATCGGGTTCGACGGCTCGGCGATCGAGGGCTTCGCCCGGGTCTACGAGGCGGACATGATCGCGAAACCGGACGCGTCCACGTTCCAGCTGCTGCCCTGGCGGGGCGAGGCGTCCGGGGTCGGCCGGATGTTCTGTGACATCCGGATGCCGGACGGCTCGCCGTCCTACGCCGACCCGCGGTACGTGCTGAAGCGGGCGCTCGGCCACGCGGCCGATCTCGGCTTCACCTTCTACACCCACCCCGAGGTGGAGTTCTTCCTGCTCAAGGAGAAGCCCGCGGCGGGCAGCGCGCCGCAGCCCATCGACACCGGCGGCTACTTCGACCACACGCCGCACAGCATCGCGCACGACTTCCGGCACGTGTCCATCCAGACGCTGGAGAGCATGGGCATCTCGGTCGAGTTCAGCCATCATGAGGGTGCGCCGGGTCAGCAGGAAATTGACCTGCGGTACGCGGACGCGCTGACAACGGCCGACAACATTATGTCGTTTCGGCTGGTCATGAAGGAGGTGGCGCTGCAGCAAGGAGTGTACGCATCCTTTATGCCGAAGCCGTTCACCGAGCATCCTGGCTCCGGTATGCACACCCATATGTCGCTGTTCGAGGGCGACCGTAATGTGTTCTACGAGCCTGGTGCGGAATTCCAGCTGTCCAAGCTGGGCCGGGCGTTCATCGCCGGGCTACTACGGCACGCCGCGGAGATCACCGCGGTCTGTAACCAGTGGGTCAACTCGTATAAGCGGCTGTGGGGCGCGGCGGAAGTTACCGCCGGGGCGGGCGGAGAGGCGCCCGCGTACATTTGCTGGGGGCACAACAACCGGTCCGCTCTGATCCGGGTCCCTATGTACAAGCCGCACAAGGGAAATGCCACCCGGGTCGAGTTCCGCTCGGTAGACTCGGCGTGCAACCCTTACCTTGCGTTCGCGGTGATCCTGGAAGCAGGTCTGAAAGGAATCGAGGCCGGCTACGAGCTGCCGCCCGGCGCCGAGGATGACGTCTGGGCGCTCACCTCGGCCGAGCGGCGCGCGCTGGGCATCTCGCCGCTACCGCAGAGCCTGGATGAGGCGATCACGGCGATGCAGGACAGCGAACTGGTGGCCGAGGCTCTCGGCGAGCACGTCTTCGACTTCTTCTTGCGTAACAAGCGTGCCGAGTGGCGCGAGTACCGGCATCAGGTGACCCAGTTCGAGCTGGACAGATACCTGCCGGTGCTGTGACGGTGGTGCAGTGCTATGGGGGGTAACCAGGGCTGGGGCGGCGGACCGCGACAGGGATCGGGGTTAGGGGCAGCGTGTTCTGGGTGGGCGTGCTCGGGCCATTACTGGTTCGGGCTGATGGCGCGGACGTAGTCGTCCCAGCGCCCAAACAGCGGGTGATCCTGGCCGCGCTGGCGCTCCGGGCTGGGCAGGTTGCCTCCTACGACGAGCTGGCCGAGATCATCTGGGACGGGACGCCCCCGGCGGGCGCGCGGGTGGCCATCCGCAACTACGTGAAGCGCCTGCGGCAGATCATGGGCCCGGTCGCCGGGCGCCGGATCGTGACCCGCGACCCTGGGTACGCGCTCGAGGCGGAGCCCGACGAGGTGGACGCGCTGTGGTTCACCGCGCTGTGCGCCCGGGGCGGCGAGGCGGTCGGCCGCGGCGCCGCCGGGGCTGGCACCGAGGCGGCCTGGGATGTGCTCAGCGAGGCGCTGGCCCTGTGGCGCGGCAGCCCGCTGGTGGATGTGCCATCGAATGCCCTGATCACCGCCGAGGTACCCCGGCTGGACGCGCTCCGCATGCAGGCCCAGGAGTGGCGGATGGACGCCGGCCTGGCCCAGGGCCGGCACTCCGAGCTGGTCGGTGAGCTGACCCAGCTCGCCCAGGACCATCCGTGGCGGGAGCGGTTCCACGCCCAGCTCATGCTGGCGCTGTACCGCTGCGGGCGGCAGGCCGAGGCCCTGGCCGCCTATCAGCGCACCCGCCGCATGCTGGTGGACGAGCTGGGCGTGGAGCCCGGCCGCGAGCTGCGCGACCTGCAGGCGGGCATCCTGGCCGGCGACCCGGACCTGGGCGCCCCGGGCCCGACGCTGGCCAACTTCCGGGTGGCGGGGAGCCCGCCGCGGCCGCCCGGGGCCCGGGGCCGCGGGCGCGGCCGGCCCAGCCAGCCCAGCCAGCACCGGCGGCGCGCCGACGGGGCGGGCCCAGTCCGGGAGCGCCCAGCCCGGCCGGGCCGAGCCGGGCGGCGTGCGGGCCGGCCGGGAACGGACAGCGGGCCCGGGCAGGCCGACGGCCGGGGCCGCGGCCCGCGGCCCCGGCACGCCCGGCGGCCCCAGTGCGGCCAGTTCCAGTGCGGCCAGTCCCTCGCCAGTCGTGCGGCCAGCCCCAGCGCGGCCGGCCGGGCTACTGCGGCCGGTGGGGCTGGCGCGGTCGGCGAGGCGGCCATGGGCGCCCGGGGGCGCGGCGCGCTGCGCGGGGCCGTGGCGCCGGCTGGCGGGACCGCCGTGGCCCCGGCCACCGGGACCGATGCGGCCGCGGCCGGCCCGGCCCCAGCCGCGGTCGTGCCGCGCCAGCTGCCGGCCGGGGTGGCGCACTTCGCCGGGCGGACCGCGCAGCTGGCCGAGCTGCGGGCCTGGATGCAGTCGGCGGGCTCGTCGGACGAGGCGGTCCGGGTGCTGGTCATCGGCGGGACGGCCGGGGCCGGCAAGACGGCGCTGGCGGTGCACTGGGCGCACCAGTCGGCCGCCGACTTCCCTGACGGGCAGCTGTATGTGAACCTGCGCGGGTTCGACCCGTCCGGCACCCCGGTGGCGGCGGCGGACGCGCTGCGCTGGTTCCTCGGCGCGTTCGGCGTGACCGAGGAGCAGATCCCGGACAGCGTGGACGCGCAGGCGGCGCTGTACCGCAGCGTGCTGGCGGGCAAGCGGGTGCTGGTCATCCTGGACAACGCGCGGGACGCCGCCCAGGTCCGGCCGCTGCTGCCGGGCAGCCCGTCCTGCCTGGTGCTGGTGACCAGCCGGGCCCGGC
Organism: uncultured Actinomycetes bacterium; assembly: GCA_963747705.1. Lineage (GTDB taxonomy): Bacteria > Actinomycetota > Actinomycetes > Streptosporangiales > Streptosporangiaceae > RYN-230. The sequence continues at coordinate 17,624 of CAVVGF010000043.1, forward strand.
TGCCCGGGCTGGCCGCGACCGAGGGCGCGCGGCTGCTGCCGCTGGACGTGCTGACCGGCACCGAGGCACAGGAACTGCTGGCCGGCCGGCTGGGCGAGCGGGCCAGCGCGGAGGCGGACGCGGCCACCCAGCTGACCGAGTCGTGCTCCCGGCTGCCGCTGGCGCTGAGCATCGTGGCCGCGCGGGCCGCGGCCCGGCCGCTGATGCCGCTGGCCGAGCTGTCCCGTGAGCTGGCCGACGCGCAGGGCCGGCTGGACGCGCTGGATGCCGGGGACCCGGTGGCCAGTATCCGGGCCGTGTTCTCCTGGTCGTGCCAGCAGCTGAGTGAGCCGGCCGCGAGGCTTTTCCGGCTGCTCGGGCTGCACGGCGGGCCGGATGTGACGATCCCCGCCGCGGCCAGCCTGGCCGCGGTCCCGCCCGCCGAGGCCGCGGCGGCGGTGGCCGAGCTGGCCGACGCGCACCTGATCGCCGAGCACGCGCCCGGCCGCTACGCGTTCCATGACCTGCTCCGCGCCTATGCCGCCGACCTGGCCCGCACCACCGACCCGCAGGAGCTGCAGGACGAGGCGGTGCACCGGGTGCTGGATCACTACCTGCACACCGCGTGCGCGGGCACCCGGCTGCTCAACCCGCTCCGGCCGCTGCTGCCGGTTGACCCACCCCGCGCCGGGGTCAGCCCGGAGATCCTGACCTGCTCGGCCGACGCGCAAGCGTGGTTCGCGGCCGAGCGCCAGGTGCTGCTGGCCGCCATCGGCCAGGCCGAGGAGGCGGGCCTGGACACCTACGCCTGGCAGCTGCCGTGGGCGGTGTGGCTGTTCTTCGACCGCGAGGGTTACTGGCACGACCAGGTCGCCATCCAGCACACCGCGATCGCGGCGGCCAAGCGGCTGGGCGACAAGGCCGCGCAGGCGCACGTGTACCGCGACCTGAGCGCCACCTACAGCCGGCTCGGCTCGCTGGCCGAGGCCCGGGTCTACTGCACCCAGGCCCTTGACCTGCACCACGAGCTGGGCGACCGGCTCGGTGAGGCCCGGGCGCACAACGACATCATGATCCTGGCTGAGCGGCAGGGCCGGCTGGCCGAGGCGCTGGGCCACGCGCAGCTGGCGCTGGCGCTGTACCGCGAGGAGGGCTACGAGCCGGGCCTGGCCAAGATGCTGAACGGGGTCGGTTACATCCACGCCCAGCTCGGCGAGTACCAGCAGGCGCTGGAGTTCTGCGAGCAGGCGCTGAACATGAGCCGCGGCCGCGGCGACCCGCTGAACGAGGGTCCCGTCTGGGACAGCGTCGGCTACATCCTGTATCACCTGGGCCGGTTCGACGAAGCCATCACTCATATCCGTACCGCGCTGCGCACCATCGAGGGCATGGCCAGCGGTTACTACCAGACCACCATGCTGGTCCACCTGGGCGACGCCTACCACGCGGTCGGCGACCTGGACCAGGCCCGGCAGGCCTGGGAGCAGGCGCTGGCCATCCTGGAGCACCTGCACCACTCCGACGCGGACCAGGTCCGGGCCCGGCTGCGCGGCGATCTGCCCGAGGTACCCGGTAGCGTCCCGGCCGCCGCGAGCACCGCGGTGGGCGGCCTGACTCCCGGGCATGCCGTCGGTGCGTGACATTTACGCAGGTAGAGCGGTCGGCAATAGCAGGATTTAGTGGCGCTACCGGGACGTTACCGGCCGGTCGCATGATTAACACGTGCACCTACCCCCCCCGGTGCACCCCCCTGCCGGGGTCGTCTGCGGACGGCCCCGGCGCCAACTTTTCTGGGGTCTTTCGCGGCGCCAAGCCGGGGGGAGCCAACCGGACCGCATGCCGTTACCGTTCAGGGGTGAGCGTGCGCCGGAGGACGACACCGGCCGGGCGGCTGGCCCGGATGGGATTCGCTGACGCCGCCCGGGCGCAGCGGCTGGTCACCGAGGATCTGGCGCTGGACGCCGAGGGCGCCGACGCGGAGCTGCTGGCCGCGCTGGCCGCGGCCGCCGATCCCGACCTGGCCCTGGTCACGCTGGCCCGGATGCCCCGCGACCCCGAACTGACCGCGGCGATGCGCGCCGACGCCGGGCTGCGCAACCGGCTCACCGCGGTGCTCGGGGCCAGCGCCGCCCTCGGCGACTACCTGGTCCGGCATCCCGCCGACTGGCACGTGCTGAGCGGCCCGGACGCGCTGCGCGGCGGCACCGCCGCCGAGGCGCGGGCCGCGCTGCTGGCCGCGGTGGGCGCCCGGCCGGATGACCTGGCGCCGGTGGCCGACCCGGCCGCGGCCCCCGGCGGCAGCCCGGCCACGGCACTGCCCGCCGCCTACCGGCAGCGGTTGCTCCAGTTGGCCGCCCGCGACCTGACCGGCGCGGTGACCGTGGACGAGACCGCCGCCGAGCTGGCCGATCTGGCCGCCGCGGCGCTGGAGGCGGCGCTGGCCGTCGGCCGATCCGAGCTGGAGGCCGGCGCCGCACCGGCCCGGCTGGCGGTGATCGCCATGGGCAAGTGCGGCGGCCGGGAGCTGAACTACGCCAGCGACGTCAACGTCATCTTCGTCGCCGCCCCGGCGGCGGATCCGGCCGGGGACTCCGAGACCGAGACGGCCGCACTGCGCACCGCGACCCGGCTGGCCGCCGGGATGATCCGGGTCTGCTCACAGAGCACCCAGGAAGGCGCGCTGTTCCCGGTCGACCCCAACCTACGCCCGGAGGGCCGGGATGGCCCGCTGGTCCGCACGCTGGCCAGCCACCGCGTCTACTACGAGCGCTGGGCCAAGACGTGGGAGTTCCAGGCCCTGCTGAAAGCGCGCCCGGTAGCCGGTGACCTGGAGCTGGGCCAGGACTATCTGGCCACGCTCGGCCCGCTGGTCTGGCAGGCCGCGCAGCGTCCGCACTTCGTCGCGGACGTGCAGGCCATGCGCCGCCGGGTGATCGGCAACCTGCCCGCCAGCGAGGCCGCCCGCCAGCTCAAGCTGGGCCCCGGCGGGCTGCGCGACATCGAGTTCGCGGTGCAGCTCCTCCAGCTGGTGCACGGACGGACCGACGAGTCGCTGCGCGAGCCGGGCACGCTGCCCGCCCTCGCCGCGCTGGCCCAGGGCGGCTACGTGGGCCGCGACGACGCGGCCACGATGGCCGCCGCCTACCGGTTCCTGCGCAGCGTCGAGCACCTGCTGCAGCTCCGCCAGCTGCGCCGCACGCACACCCTGCCGGAAGATCCCGACGCGCTGCGCCGGCTCGGCCGCGCGCTGCGCCGGGCCCGGACCCGGAACGGCCACACCGCCCCGGCCGGGCCTGCCCGGTCCGACCCCGCCGCCGACCTGATGGCGCAGTGGCGGCAGCACGCCAGGGAAGCCCGCCGGCTGCACGAGAAGCTGTTCTACCGCCCGCTGCTTGACGCGGTGGCCCGGCTGCCCAGCGAGGCGGTCCGGCTCACCCGCGCGGAGGCCGGGGCCCGGCTGGAAGCGCTCGGCTACCTGGACCCGGACGGCGCGCTGCGCCACATCGAGGCGCTGACCTCGGGCGTCTCCCGGCGCGCGGCCATCCAGCGCACCCTGCTGCCGGTGCTGCTGGAGTGGTTCGCCGACGCGGCCCAGCCAGACGCCGGCCTGCTGGCCTTCCGCCAGGTCAGCGACGCGCTCGGCGACTCGCCCTGGTACCTGCGGCTGCTACGCGACGATACCAACGTGGCCCGCCGGATGGCCCGGCTGCTGGCCTCCAGCCGGTACGCCACCGACCTGCTGATGCGGGCGCCGGAAACGGTGGCCCTGCTCGGCTCGGATGAGCAGCTCAAGCCGCGGCCGGCCGCCGCGCTGCACGCCGAGGCGGCCGCCCTGGTGGCCCGGCACGGCAGCGCCGACGCCGCCGCCCAGGCGGTCCGCGCGCTGCGCCGCCGCGAGCTGCTGCGCACCGCCGCCGCCGACCTGCTCGGGCTGACCAGCGTCGAGGAGACCGAGGAGGCGCTCACCGTGATCACCGCGGTCACCATCGGCGGCGCCCTGGGCGCCGCGATCGGCCGGGTGGAACGGGACGACGGGCCGCTGCCGACCCGGCTCTGCGTGGTCGGGATGGGCCGGTTCGGCGGCCGGGAGACCGGCTACGGCAGTGACGCCGACGTGATGTTCGTGCACGATCCGCTGCCGGATGCGGACGAGCAGGCCGCGTCCCGGGCCGCGCACGCGGCCGCGGAGGAGCTGCGCCTGCTGCTGGCCCAGCCCGCCCCGGACCCGCCGCTGGTCGTCGATCCGTCGCTGCGGCCGGAGGGCCGCCAGGGCCCGCTGGCCCGCACGCTGGCCTCCTATCGTGCCTACTACGAGCGCTGGTCGCTGGCCTGGGAGGCGCAGGCGCTGCTACGGGCTGAACCGGCCGCGGGCGACCGGGACCTGGGCCGGCGGTTCAGCGCGCTGGCCGACGAGTACCGCTATCCGGCCGGCGGCCTCGACGAGACGTCGGTCCGCGAGATCAGGCGGCTCAAGGCCCGGATGGAGGCCGAGCGGATGCCCCGTGGCACCGACCCGGCGCTGCACCTCAAGCTCGGCCCTGGCGGCCTGTCCGACGTCGAGTGGGTGGTCCAGCTCCTCCAGCTCACCCACGCCCACGACGTGCCGGCCTGCGGACCACGCAGACCCTGGCCGCGCTGACCGCGGCCGAGCAGGCGGGCCTGATCGGGGCCAAGGACGCGGCCGCGCTGGCCGCCTCGTGGCGGCTGGCCACCCGGATCCGCAACGCGGTGGTGCTGCTACGCGGCCGCGCCTCCGACGTGCTGCCGGCCAAGCAGGCCGAGCTGGCCGCGGTGGCCCGCATCCTCGGCTACCCGCCGGACGCCGGCCAGGACCTGGTCGAGGACTACCGGCGCACCGCGCGCCGGGCCCGCTCCGTGATGGAACGGCTCTTCTATGGCTGAACGCCAGCTGAATACTCGGTCGTTATCTGGTCAGCGGCGGTAGCGGGCCGGCCGGCCGGGGCCATGCTATGAGTGGAGCAATGTCACACCAAGGGGGTCGTCATGTTTCACTTCCTGCCCGCCGCCCGGATCGCTGCCTGGGTGGCGTTACCAGCCGCAGTGGTGTTCGCGGCCAGCCCGGCACTCGCGGCCACCGGCTGGACCGTGGTCACCTCCCCGCCCACCGGGGACAACGGCTACCTGTTAGCCGTCAGCGCGGACAGCACCACCGACGCGTGGGCCGTCGGCACGGTAAACCGGACCGGCGCAGATCCCGGGCCACTCACCGACCACTGGAACGGCAGGGCCTGGTCACAGGCCACCCCGCCCAGCTACCCCACCACTGACACGGTCAGCCTGGACGCCGTCAGCGCGGCCAGCAGCACCAATGCCTGGGCGGCCGGCTTCACCAAGGTGGGCACCAAGGGGGAGGCGCTCCCGGCCACGGCCCACTGGAACGGCACCAGCTGGTCGGTGGTGACGCCGGCCGAGTGCACCACCGGCGGGGCCACCGTGGCCAGCTACCTGCTCGGGGTGGCCGACGTGAGCCCGGCCGGGGCGTTCGCGGTCGGTGAGTGCACCTCCCAGGCCACCGGATACATCGAGCAGTGGAACGGCAGCGCCTGGTCGATGGCGACGCTGCCCGACCCGAACACCACCAACCCGGGCATGACCAAGTCGCTGAGCGCGATCTCGGCCGACTCGGCCACCGACGTGTGGGCGGTCGGCGAGTACACCATCGTGTACACCCCGACCGGGATCCGTTATGAGCCCTACTCGCTGCACTGGAACGGGAGCACCTGGTCGGTGGTGGCCATGCCGCCGGTCCCCGGCACCGACGGGCAGCTCGTCTACCAGTTCAACGCGATCGACGCGATCAGCCCGACCAATGTCTGGGCGGTCGGCGACAGCGGTGACGACGTCGGTGTCGGCGGCAGCCCCACCGCCACCCTGATCGAGCACTACAACGGCACCAGCTGGAGCGTGGTGTCCAGCCCGGCCGGCGGCACCACGCCGTACCTGACCGGTGTCGCGGCTGAATCGTCCACTGACGTGTGGGCGGTTGGCTACGCCGCCCCGTCCGGTAGCACCGGCGCGCAGACGCTGACCATGAACTGGAACGGCACCGCGTGGTCCACGGTGTCCAGCCCGGACGTGGGCAGCTCCAGCCTGCTGGCCGGGGTTTCCAGCACACCCGGCGGACCGATCTGGGCCACTGGGTACAGCGGCACGCCGGGGGCGTTCAATCCGCTCATGATTCAGCACAGCTGACAGCCGCTGCCCCGCCCCGGCTCAGCCCGGGGCAGGGCAGCGGGGCCGCCGTCATCCTGCGGGCGCAGCCGCAGGATCGCGCCACCGGCCGATGTGCGGGAGGCCGCGCTCAGCCAGGGTGAGCGGGTGAGCAGAGCAAGCGCGGTGCGCTGGGCGGTGGACGTCGCGCTGATCGTGGCGGGTGTGCTGTCGGTGCTGTTCGAGCCGGTGTCGATCGCGATCCACAGCGTGGTCGGGCTGGTGTTCGTGGCCGTGGTCGGGCCGCATCTGTGGAACCGGCGGGCCTGGATCCGGGGCACGCTGCGCCGCCTCCGGTCGCGCCGCTCGCTGCCGCGGGCGCTGCGCTGGAGCCTGAGCCAGGCGCCTGCTGCTCGCGCTCACCCTGCTGGTCACGGCGTCCGGGTTGTGGGACTGGCTGGACGCGCGGACCCGGATCCGCTGGCACGCCATCTCCAGCGTCATCCTGATCGTGGTGGTCATCCGGCACACCTGGACCCGGCGCGGGTGGCTGCTGCGCCGCCGGGCCGCCAGCAGCGCCACGGGCCGTGCTAGCCGCGGCCGTTCCCCCGGAGAAGACGAAGCGCATCAACCGTGATCGAGCCGCGCCAGTCGGCGGTCGCGGCCGGTGACCAGGCCGGCCAGTTAAACATCCAGCCGCCGTCCTGCTGCTGGGCCGCGGCCAGGTGGTCCAGGTGCGCGTCGATCACCTCGGGCCGGAACAGGCCGCGGGCCAGCGAGCCAGGCAGCGGGGCGAAGTCCAGCGGGGTATGGATCTCCCCGGGCGCGCCCGGGTCCAGGGTGACCAGGCCCTGGTCGAGGATGAGCGGGCCGCACTGGCCGAACGCCTTGACCGCGCGCTCATGGTCCGGCACCCGGTCCAGGAAGTGCATGACCCCGCGCATCTGGTACGGGCTGGCCGTCGTCAGCTCGCCGATCATGGCCCACTCGAGCTCGGTGGCCCGGTCCAGCCACGGATGGCGGACCTGCCGCGCGTGCAGCGTCCCGGCTATCAGCCCGGTGGTGATGATCGACGGGAGCTCCCGGTCCATGGCCGCCCACCACGGGGCGCACGGCCAGCCCGCGATGGACGGATCCGCCTCCACCACGCCGCCCGCGGCCGGTGCGTGCAGCTCCAGCCAGCCGAGCACGCCCTGGACCAGTTCCTCATCCCACGCGCCGGCCTCATCCAGGGTGGCCAGGGCCAGCGCGCTGGCCAGCGGCTGGCTGCCCGGGCAGCGGCCGTCCGGTTCCAGCGCGTGGCCCAAACCGCCGTCCGGGTTGCGGTAGGCGGCCACCGCGTCGCGCACCGGCTGCGGGCCGTCGGCGCCGAACAGCCGGGTCAAGCGGCGGCGGTCCAGTACGCGGCCGGTACCGGCCAGGAACTGGGCCGCGGCATCGAAATCGGGTGTGCTCATGCCGCCATCCTCGCGCCCGGTCCCGGCCGGTGGCTTGAACGGATCGGCCAACTGTCGGTGCCGGGTGCCAGACTCAGGGGGTGGACTGGTCGCCGGGATACCGCGAGGTCGCGCCCCCGGCTGGGCTCGGCCACGCGGTGTCGTGCGTCTGGGTGGGGGTGACCCCCGCGGATGGCGCGCCGCCCACCCGGGTGCTGCCGGACGCCTGCGTCGATCTCATCTGGCAGCGCGGCGTCGGCGTGTTCCTGGCCGGGCCGGACACTGGGCCGGTGCTCATGCCGCTGCCGCCGGGCAGCGTGCTGGCCGGGGTGCGGCTGCGGCCCGGCGCGGGCGGCCCGGCGCTCGGCCGCCCGCTGACCGGGCTGATCGATCAGCGGCCCATGCCCGCTGACCTGCGCGCCGAGCTGGGCCGGGACATCGGTGCCCGGCTGGCCGCCGAGGTGCCCGGCGAGCTCAGCCCGGACGTGGCGTTGCGCCGCCTGGTCCGGCTGACCGGGGAGCTGGTGACGAGCGCCCCACCTGACCCGCTGATCATGCTGGCCGCGCAGCGGCTGGCCCGGCCGGACGCGCAGGTCCGGGACGTGGCCGCGGAGCTGGCCATCAGCGAGCGGCAGCTGAACCGGCGCTGCTGCGCCGCGATCGGTTACGGGCCGGCGCTGCTACGCCGGGTGCTGCGGTTCCGCCGGTTCGTGTCCCGGGTGGACGCCGCCCCCGGTGCCGCCGATCTGGCCGGCCTGGCCGCCGCGACCGGCTACGCCGACCAGGCGCATCTGACCCGGGAAAGCCGCCAGCTGGCCGGGCTGCCGCCACTGGCCCTGATCCGGGACCGGCACGGCGTCCCGGGCTGAGCCGGCTGGCCCGGAGACGGGAAAACCCGGCCCCCGAGGAGCCGGGTGGTATATGCGTAGACCCCGATACGCACCGAGGCAACGTAACACCCATGGCCAGCACGCGCCGGTGCGCCATACTGGAGGGAGCGGCACTGGCAGTAGCGGGACTGCGCCCGTGCGTCCGCATCCAACCAGACTGAGGATGGCGATAGAGGGATGGACCTGACTGGCGCCGCCTGGCGCAAGTCCTCCTACAGCGGCGGTAACAGCGGGGCCTGTGTAGAGGTCGCGGTCGTACCTGGCTCCAAAGAGGGCAGTGACTACGTGATCACCATGCGCGACTCCAAGAACCCGGACGGCCCAGTGCTGACCTTCACCCCAGATGAGTGGAAGGCCTTCACCCTCGGCGTCCAGGACGGCGAGTTCGACGTAGCCTGACCGCCGCCCGGATACGGGCAGCCGGGCCGGCCTGCCGCGCCAGAAGCCTTGGGCCCGGGAACCATGGCCGCACGCCAAGCGTCGGGTCGGTAGGGGAGCAATTGATCCCGGATGTGATCCCGCACGGCCAGCGGTCAGGGGGAGGACAACCTAGATGAGCCAGCCGTCGGCGGGCCAGTACCCGGGCAGCGGTGCCGCGGCGACGGCCGAATCCGCGATAGACCCGGTCCTGGCCAAGGTCAGCGGGGTCACCCGCACCTTCGGCACCGGAGCGGCGGCCGTGCACGCGCTGCGCGGCATCTCGCTCACCATCGAGCGTGGCCAGCTGGTCGCGCTGTCCGGCCGGTCCGGGTCGGGCAAGACCACGCTGCTCAACATCATTGGCGGGCTGGACCGGCCGGACACCGGCACGGTGCGCATCGATGGCCGGGACATCGCCGCGATGGGGGAGCGGGAGCGCACGCTGATGCGCCGGTCCTCGGTGGCCTTCATCTTCCAGTCGTTCGGGCTCATCCCGATCCTGTCGGCGGCCGAGAACATCGGCGTCCCGCTGCGCATCGCGGGCGCTGACCCCAAGGACCGGGAGGACCGGGTCCGGGCCATGCTCGACGTCGTCGGCCTGGGCGAGCATGCCAAGCAGCGGCCCGGCGAGCTGTCCGGCGGGCAGCAGCAGCGGGTGGCCATCGCCCGGGCGCTGGCCGGCCGCCCCCAGTTGCTCATCGCGGACGAGCCCACCGGGCAGCTCGACTCGGAGACCGGCCGGCAGATCATGCGGCTGATCCGCAGCGTGGTCCGCGCCGAGGGCGTGACCGCGCTGGTCGCCACCCACGACCCGGCCTTCCTCGACATCGCCGACGTCTCGCTCCGCCTGGAAGACGGCCAGATAGCCGCCGCCTAGATGGGGGAGCCGTCGCCAGGATCCTGGCCAGGCACGCGCCCATTTAACGAGGGCTGGCTGTTCGGCGGCCGGTATGTCCCGGGCTCGGAAGATCCCCGCTTTGACGACGGCGGCTTCACGCGGATCACCCTGCCGCACACGGTCACGCCCTTGTCGTGGGGTGACTGGGACCACGCCAGCTGGGAGGGTGTCTGGATCTACCGCAAGCATTTCACCGTCCGGCCGCCTGCCCACAGCCGTGTCTTCGCCGACTTCGACGGTGTGATGGGCGACGCCACGGTCCTGCTCAACGGGACCACCGTGACTACGCACCGGGGCGGCTACCTGCCGTTCTCGGCCGAGCTGACCGGCTCTCTGCGGCCTGGCGGCAATGTGCTGGCCGTCCTGGTGGACTCGCGGTGGCTGCCGGTGCCGCCCGCGGGCCACGCGGGCGGGGCCGCCAGCATCGACTTCCTGCAGCCGGGCGGAATCTACCGGGACGCTGCCCTGCGGGTGGTGCCCGAGGTGTTCCTGGCTGATGTCTTCGCCCGGCCAGACCATGTGCTCAGCGCCGGCCGGAGGGTGGTCGTGCAGGCCACCATCGACGCGGCCACGGTCCCTGATGGCCCGGTCAGGCTAAGCGCCGAACTGCTCGACGGTGCCCAGCGGCTGGCCAGCACCGTGCAGACGGTGACGCTGGCGGCGCCGGGCCGGTCGGTGGCGACGCTGACGCTGACCGGCCTCGGGAACGTCGCCTTGTGGTCGCCGGACTCGCCGAACCTGTACCGGGTCCGGGTCACGCTGCTGCCCCCGTCCGGGGACCAGCATGGCGTGACCGTCACGACCGGCTTCCGGCAGGCCGTTTTCCAGGCCGACGGCTTCTACCTCAACGGCGAGCGGTTCCATATTTTCGGGCTGAACCGCCATCAGCTGTTCCCCTACACGGGGATGGCGGCCGCCGCCCGGTTGCAGCGCCGGGACGCCGAGATCCTGAAAACCGAGCTGAACTGCAACATGGTGCGCTGCTCGCACTACCCACAGTCCCCGCACTTCCTCGATGCCTGCGACGAGCTCGGGCTGATGGTGTGGCAAGAGGCACCCGGCTGGGCCTACGTAGGCGACGCGGCATGGCAGGACATCGTCGTGCAGAACGTGCACGACATGGTGGTCCGCGACCGTAACCGGCCCAGCGTGATCGTCTGGGGCACCCGGCTGAACGAGACGGCGAACCACCGCCACCTGTACGCCCGGACCCGCCAGGCCGCCCGTGACCTGGACGGAACCCGCCCGACGTCGGGCGCGATGACCAGGCATTCCGCCCGGGGCTGGGCCGAGGACGTCTTCGCTTTCGACGACTACCGCCATCCCCGCGGCCCGACGGTCCTCAAGCCGCCGGTGCCGGGCGTGCCTTATCTGGTCAGCGAGGCGGTCGGCGCGCTGGCGGGCGCGCCGGCCTACCGCTGGACCGACAGTGACGCGGTCCTCGCCGTGCAGGCACGGCTGCATGCCCAGGTGCACCACGCCACCCGGGCCAGGCCCGGCTACGCCGGGCTGCTCGGCTGGTGCGGCATCGACTACGCCTCACGCAACGGCGGCGCCCGGATCTGGCGCGGGCTGAAAACGCCGGGCGTCCTGGACACCTTCCGGGTGCCTAAGCCAGCGGCCGCCATCTACCGTACCCAGCTCGACCCGCGGGTCCGGCCGGTGATTGTGCCGGTGTTCCGCTGGGACTTCGGTCCCGGCTCCCCACCGCACGGGCCCGGCGGGGATGCCATGATCGCCACGAACTGCGGGCGGCTGGAGATCTTCGCCGGCCCGGAGCACATCGCTACCGGGATCCCCGATCGTGCCCGGTTCGGCGGCCTGGCCTACCCGCCGGTGTTCGCCGATCTCACCGTGGACGGATCCGGCCTGCCGGAGCTGCGCATCGACGGCTACCTCGGCGGGCAGCTAGTGGCCTCGGTCAGTATGTCGGCCGATCCCGCGGGGGACCGGCTCGTGATCACCGCCGACCACGCGTCGATCGCCGCCGATGGCTCGGACGCGACGCGGATCACCTTCCGTGCCCTCGATGTCTACGGTAACCAGCGCCCGCACGTGACCGGGGACGTGAGCCTGCAGCTGACCGGCCCGGCCATCCTGGTGGGTGACAATCCGTTCCCATTCGCTGCCTACGGCGGCGTCGGCGGCGCGTTCGTCCGCTCGCTCCCCGGCCAGTCCGGCCAGGTCACCGTCACCGCACAGCATCCGGCCCTCGGCCAGGACACCGTCACGGTCACCATGGCACCGCCCGAGCCGGCCGGCACGTGAAAGGCAAGGTCGTCATCGACATCTAGATCAAGCGTCGAGAGCGACCAAGGATCGATAGGCCAACTTGGTTATGCGCAGATGGGTCTAGCGCTGGCCGTCCTCATCCTCTGGGACGTTTGCCCCCTCGGCGTGCTGCTCAGGCGCACCCTTGATCGCGATCGCCGCGTGGGACTCGAGAGCGGTGTCGAAAAGCTCGGCCACCGACTTCCGGATCTCCTCGCACAGACCCGCCCGGTCCTTACAGAGGTTCTCGATGTTCCGCTGATAAAAAACGAACCTGTTCCCGAAGGGGACTCGCGAGCGTGCTCCCGCAGCGAAGTCCCCGCCCAGCCCGCCAAACAAACTGTCCGAATCGCCGCCCCCGATGCTGGGCCCTTCCAGATGCCACCGGCGATCCGGATCTACGCCCCGCTCGACCCGCGACTTGTCCGGCAGCAGCTTCACGTCCACAAGGGCGCCGGAGGAAGCGCCCGTCTCGGAGTCATGAACGCTGATCTCTGCCTCAGCCTGCGCCTGGAAGTCGGCGCCCGCCATCCGGTACGGCACCACCCAGGTGTCCGGACCGGAGGTCAGCGCCGCCGCGGCGGTGAAGTCGGCCCGCCCCGCCTCAGGGTTGCCTGGATTGAGCCAGACCTTGACCTGGCCGCGTAGCGCCGACGCGGGAGCGAACCGGCTGGCCACTTTCAGCAGGTCATCGAGGCGTTCGCCCGCCTCCTCGAACCGGCCCTGGCGGTACAGCGCGACCGCGAGGCGCCACAGTGCCTGGGCAGATGACGGATCAGCGTCGACCGCCGCCTGGGCGGCCGTCCGGGCGTCCTCGAAATGCCCCAGCCACCACAGCGCCTCCGAGGCGAGCACGAGCGCCGCGATCCGGACCGCGGGCACCGGATCCCTGAGGTGGCGATGGGCCACCCACAGGGCCCTAAGCGGATGATCAGGGCAACTGCGCGTGTGTTCCCGCAGCGTCTGCAGAGCATCCTTCGCCGATTCCCGGCCCTCATGGCGGTGTTCGGCGGGCACAAGGTTGAGCCACCGTGCCGCGGCGCCTCTCAGTGGCTTGTCCAGTTCGAAGTCGGGCGCTTTGGCGTTCGCCACATAGCCGGGCCCGGAGTGGTGGGCGGGCCGGGACCCTGGACTAACGGAGGATGCCACATCATCTCCAGCCATGGGGCACATGATCGTTTCCTTGCCTCGGGCCGCGCCCGCAAGAGAACGGCAAGATGTCCGCCCAGAGTAGTGGGCCGACGCGCGGCGCAGGAGTCGTCAGGTAGTTTTGCCTCTGGCCGGCGCTTCGCAACGACCATCAGTTGATACAAGCCGGATTCGGGCACTACGCGCCGCCTTCGACCGAATCTGCCGAATTGAGGACGTTGTGCAGTTGGATGCTTATGCATGGACTGACATAAGCATTGGAGGTCTAGTTGACCTCCGACCGTGCTTTGGCGGGATTCTGGCGAGCATTTTGCTATGCGTTCGCGCAGGTCCAGATCGTTTAGTACAGGTGATCAGCTCAGCCTGGAGCACTCGGACACACTGAACGTCTGGGGCAGTTCGCCACCTTCAGGCGGGCGGGGATGCGGTCAGTACCCGCGATCAGTCCGCGGAGCTTCTGCCTGTCGCCGACCGGGTGCTTGGCCCGGAGTACCCGGACAAGCTGACCACCCGCAACAAAATCGCCGGCTTCACGGGGACTAGCTGCAAATCACGTTGGCCGATTAGCGTACTTTTGTTGCAGGTGGTATGGAGGCGATATGTAGTTTGTGTGGAGATTTCTATCGATGGCACGGGCGCTGAAGGGTATAAAACGGCACTAGCCTCTATAAATACACCATTGTATACATGGCGGCGGCTTGTGCTTGGCCTTGCCTGACATTGCAAGGTGTGGTGTTCTGGATGGGGATCTGGGCGGCCGTCGTAGGCGGATTAGGCCCTGACAGTCGAAGATCGTGTGCCACAGCTAACGATGAGACTGGAGCAGATCAAGTTTCCTACGTAGGGGTATTGGCGCACCTGGAGGGCACGTGGCTGGGTTAGGTCGCGCACGTGTACTAGCGATGTTGCTAGTGATCTGTCTTGTCGGCTGCACGTCACATGCCAGCGGCTCAGAACCTGTTCCCATACGAACCATTCCTCGGTTGGTGCCGAACGCCCCTTCCTCAGTTGCAAGTGGAGGCTCGGCGAGTCAGATACCCGTCACACCACCACTGTAAGTTTGTGGCGACGGACAGCAAGGGTATGGCCCTGGAGGCCTCGGCCGCGATCGCTAGGGGCGGCAATATGCGGACGGCAGCTGTCGTCGCATCTCTAGCGGCATCAGGAGTGCCCGTTATTGGTCCGGATGGAATACCGGTCGCAGGTACCGGTACCGATAGTGTTGGTGTCCCATGGTGGGTCGCGGAGACTAGTCCGTATGGGATGGACGCGAGATACAGCATCAACTCGCTCGTACAGCTCATACAGCAATCCCTGCCCGCGCCCAAGGATCCTCTGACGACGGAAATTTCGGACCTTATGACCAAATTGCGGGCTGCGGCTGTCGTTAATTTCGGAACGAGTGACGTGCAGACTTCATTTTTCCTAACTCTATTGGCCGACAGTAACAGACGCCTTGGCGGACCCGAACTGAGTTCTAATGCCGCAACTGCGGCTAATGTTGTGATGGACCAATCAACGGCCACCGTCTTTCTTGCTAGAGTTATGCGCACAGATGTCGGTGCAATACTCGATACGGCGGCTTCGCCATCGGTATCTACGCCACCGTCCTCTTCACCATCGGTGTCTACGCCACCGTCCTCTTCACCGCCGTCCCCATTGAGCGCAATAAATGCTGCATCTGCTGCTCTAGCAGTGGTGAGGGCTGCTGGCCACCCGGCGGCGGACTGCTCGCCGCAAGGCACCGCTGCTTATGCGACCTGGGTCAGCGCGAATATTCCTGCCGCGGGCGTGACATCAGGTGCTTTTGCAGAGTTGCTTAGCGGGCCCGCCGACCTGCCGATGAACTCAAAGGCCGTTGATGGAGCTTCTGATATAGAGAAGATTCAAATTGTCATAAGAATCCTTCTTGGAACGATCGAGGGCGTGGCCGCTGTTGCCTCTGTAAAGGTCACAGCAGTCTGGAAGACTGGAAAGCCCCTCGAACGTAACCAAAAGAAAGCTCAGGGCAACGGCAAGGAAGGGCAGGCGGTGATCACTGTAACCCTTGCGCCGACGAAGAACCCAAAGGTTCCCGAGTGCATTCGTGACATAATCCAGAACATTGTCAAAGCCGGACCCATTTCAAAGGCGCAAGTAAAGATCAGTGGGGGGACCGGGTTTCCGGGGGCGGGCGCTAGTGAGGTATTCGTCATCTTCAAACAGCCCAAGCCAGATTCTGTAACGGTCTCAAGTAAGGGTCGGGCGACAATCGCTATCCTTGGCAAGCAACAGTCCAACGATGCCCCCACACCGCTGCGGCCATACATGCGTAAAGCGACGCTATTGCTGACGCCGGCAGCCACAGGCAAACCAATCGGCGATATCAAGTCGATTGCGGACGCCATCGAATTTTTTTGGCGTAGTCAAATCTCTGTGAACCTAGACGTGAAGGACTGGGGCTCTCATTACGCTTTTTTCGTCAAATGGAGAGATCAATTCCCCCCGATCACAGCGCCATCCTATTGGGGGTATTACCTGCAGTGGTACTCCCAATGGCAAGTGGGCTTTTATTTCGACACAACTAGACGAAGTGCGACTCAATGCCGAGAATATTGTTCCCCTGGCTAATCAGGAGAAGGTTGTGATCAAACGTGTGAAACAACTAGGGGAGAAGTTCGAGGTGGCTGGCGAGTCTGGTTACAATGGCTCAATTAAGGTGGTGAAGCAGCTTCCTGGCAAACCGCCACTACTGCGCCTCACAATTTCAGCAAACCCTCCTCAAAAATGGACCATCAGTCAGGATGTGCAAGCGGTCAATGTCAACCCGCAAGACAAGATAATTCGATGCCCGTAGGGAGTGCACGCGGCCGCGACACGGTGTTCGTGGGAGCAGCGCCCGCTCGTACTCATGGGGCCACCAACCTGCACGTCCAAACATCCCCCCATTCCCGTGATCGCCGCCAACTACGGGAGCGGAAGACGGGCGTCAAGTCTGTCTTCGCGTTTACGCTTACCAGGCAATGTGTGTCTCAGCTGAAACCACCGAGCATCCCGAAAGCCACACCGAACGGCGGGCCAGCGCGCGATCATCAAGAGCTCATCGCGTCGTCGGTGGCATCGCAGTCTTGGGTACAGCCCAGCGGCCAGTTAGCCAGGCTGCATGTTCATACATCGCCGCGCTTGGGGAAACGTCCACTTCTGCCGCACCTGGTGCATCGCGGCCGTGGGGCGAAGGCCAAGCCCCTTAAGTTGCTAAACGTCAGCGGTTGCGGCATTTCGCGGCTGCCTCGGGAGTGCGGTGTGCCACCGGGCAGGTACCGTGCCGGTACACCGGCGCACGTCCTTTGCGCCGCTGCTTTCGCTTCCGGCCAGACCGCAGCGAAGTCGCGGCCGACCGCTCCACCCCGTAGATCGCATTGTCGAGTGGGTGCATCGCCCGCGTAGCCTTCTTCACGGCCTTCGGCGTAGCAGCCCGCTTCACCGTACGTACCGGGTGAACAGCCCTGCGAACGCTACGAGGCACAAACAGCCTGGACAGAAATCCCACCCTCTGGCCCTCCCCAGAAAACGGACACTGAGCGCTGCAGCGCCCTGTTACACAGACGCCTCAATCCGGCAGGCGGTTGACGTGGCCCCGGCGGGAAAGCGGAAGCCATGGTCAGCCGCACTCCTCATGACCCGCACTTGGTGTTTCGTCGGCGGGCCACAGCCGGCGCCTGTCTCGGTTTCACTGACGTGTGCGATCAGCCAGTGGAGGTCGGCGTCGGAAGGCATCCCGACGAGGGATGCAGGGAGACCATCTGTAGCGGATGGCACGGTGACCGGTATGTCAAGGCTTCAGTGCCGGGCGTTATAGCTTGGTCTACCGTAAGTGCCTTCGCGGCCGACGACGGGACGAAGTCGGTGCCGCCCCGGTAGGACGCGACGAGCACATGTCTGCCGGGGCTAAGTGCCCGCTCAGTCGGCAGAGTGCAGGTATGTGTTCCGCTGTCCAGCCGTACCGTGCACAACGTGAGCTGGCCAGCCGTGATGACGACGTTCCCCGTGGGGGCACCCGTGAACTGCGGAGCGACGGCGACGGCGATCTTAGCCGACATCTCGTGTCCGTACCTCACTGACGACGCGGACAGCAGGAGCGTCGTCCGTGTAGTGGCCCGGCGCACGGTCAGTGTCGCGCCCGCCGTGGAGCCGCGGAAGCCGAGGTCGCCTGGGTAGCTGGCAACGAGTGTGGCCTTGCCTGCCCCCAGCACGGCCGGCGATGCCAGGGAGCACGTTCCCGTCCCGCCAGCGAGTTGTGCGGTGCACAGCGTCCTCTGCCCCGCAGTGATCTTCACTTTCCCGCTAGGGGTCCCTGTGAACTGCGGGGCGACGGTGACCTTCATGGTGAGCGATGTCTCGGTGCCGTACGCGACCGAGCCAGCCGAGAGCTGCAGGGTGGTCTGTGATCGGGCCCGGGCGACCGTCACCCGGCCAGTCGGTGCGTGGCTGAAGGCAAACGACTTGTTCCCCGGATAGGTGGCGGTGACCGCGTACGAGCCTGCCGCTGGCTCGGTGAGCTGGCACGAGCCGGTGGCCACGCCGTTGGCGCCGGACAGCGTGGCGTGGCACGACTGAGCGCCGGCGTGCACCGTCACCGCTCCGGCCGGTGCCGGGGCGCCGCTGCCGGTGAACTGGCCGCTCACCTGCACCGCCGTGGTCACCGGCTGGCCTGCCACCGCGCTGGCCGTGCTGGATGTGATCGAGGTGGTTGTCTTGGCCTGCCCGACCATGACCGTAGTGGGTGCCGAAGTCTGGCTGGCGGAGAAGTTGCTGTCGCCGGGATAGCTGGCGCTGAACGAGTACGTTCCCGCTGCGTTCTCGCTCAGCTGGCAGGACCCGCTGGCCACGCCGTCGCTGCCGGACAGTGTCGCCTGGCAGGACTGGCTGCCGTCGCTGACGGTTACCGCGCCGGTGGGCGTTGGGCTGCCGCTCCCGCTGAACTGCCCTTTCACCGTGGCCTGTGCCGTGATCGGCTGACCCACCACCGGGCTGGCCGTAGTTGACGTGATCGAGGTCGTCGATGACGAAGGCCCGGCTTGCGGGGTGACGCTGGCCGCAGTGCTCGGGACGGAATCAAACGCGGCGGTATGCGCGACCACAGTGACGCTGTAGGTGCTGCCGTTGCTCAGACCGGTAACCGTACAGGCGGTAGCGCCGCTGGTAGAACAAGTCTCGCCGCTAGGTGAGACGGTGGCGGTGTAGCCGGTCACGTAGCTGCTGGGCACCCCGGCCGACGCGGTCCACGACACCGCTGCCAGCCCGCTCCCGGGCCTAGCCTGCACCCCGGTCGGCGGCGGCGGCCCAACCACCACTGGGACCGAACTGCTGATGGTGCTGCCGTCACCGAGCTGCCCCTCGCCGTTGCCACCCCAGCAGTAGACAGCATCGCCGGCATCTTCCGCGCACACCTGCTGGTAACCGACGGTGGCCTGGGTGAGTTTAACGCCGGAGAGCACACCGCTGGCATCCACCGCCACTGGAACATCGGACCCTTCGACGCTGCTGCCGTTACCGAGCTGACCGTAGCTGTTGTCACCCCAGCAGTAGGCCGCCCCCGCCTGGCTGACCGCGCACGCGTTCCATGTGTTCACGGCGATCTGGCTGAGGCTCTGGCCCGCCAGCACCCCGCTGGTGTCCACGGCCACCGGCAGGGTGCTGTTGTTGGTGTTTCCGTCCCCGAGCTCTCCGTAGTCGCCCTCGCCCCAGCAATAGGCGTGACCTGCCATGTCCAGCGCACAGGCACCACGCTCGCCCATGGCGATCTGGCTGAGTGGCACTCCGGCCAAGGCGCCGCCGGATGCTCCGGCGACTGGCACATCGGAGCCACCGTAGGTGCCGTTGCCGAACTCCCCTTCGAAGTTGAAACCCCAGCAGTAGGCGGCCCCTGCGGCGTCCAGCACACATACGTCGTACGTCGCTACACTGATCTGAGTGATCGCTTTACCGGCGAGCACGCCATTGGCTTCCACCGCCACCGGCACATCTGATCCCTCGATTGGCCCCTCGCTGCCGTCGCCGAGTTGCCCTTCGTCATTAGCGCCCCAGCAGTAGACAGCGCCGGTGCTGTCCAGCGCGCAGGCGTAGTCGTCACCGACGCCGATCTGAGTGAGGGTATGGCCCGCCAGCACCCCGCCCACCGCCACCGGGGTAGCCGAAGAGGTGAAGTTTCCGTCGCCCAGCTGGCCAGAACCGTTGTCTCCCCAGCAATAGGCCGCACCAGAACTGTCCAGGGCGCAACTGCTGGAATTACCTGTGCTGACCTGGTTGAGAGTTTTCCCGGCTAGCAGGCCGCTGGTGTCCACCGCCACCGGCAGATCGGATTCCGTATCCGTCCCGTTCCCGAGCTGGCCTTCGTCGTTCCAGCCCCAGCAATAAGCCTGGCCATTCTTGAGAGCACATGAATCGTAGCTGGCGGTCCCGAGCGAGCCCGTTCCCGGGGTCGCCGCGGACACGGCTGACTGCAGCGTCAGCCCAGAGGCCAGGGCGCTCATCAGCAAGGAGACGATAACCAGGCTAAGCAGGCGCAAAGATATCCGCATAACCGTAAAATAGCCCACACCGGCGCGGCCCCCGCCGCCCTCTCGGCCGGGCTCTCCCTATTCACGGGCCATGCTACACAGCGCATGATGCAACCGGCGGAAGTAATAGCTATACGCCATATGCCGGAATCGCAACCACGATTGACTCGGGCCGGTACCAGCGATAGCGATAGCCAGAAGACCTGGGGTCACCTCTCTGGTTGGCGCAAATCATCAGTTTTGGAGCACTCCCGAGTCCTGCTGCAATCAATAAGCTAAGCGCAGAACGGCGGCCGAACCCGCACTTGGAACGTCCTCTTCTGCGCGATCCGCGCTTTGGGCGTGCCAAGCGAAATTCGCCGCCGCGACGGCGTGATCCAGACTCCGGTTGGTGTCAGCCGATGAACGCTGTCATCCGGATCGATACGAGGAGTCCGGGTAGTTCGACACCGAGCTTGGCGACGTAGCGGGTCGGTGGTTCGGACGGGAACCACCGCGCGTATTCCTCGTTCAGGCCAGCGAAGTCGGTGGGACGGGTGAGCAGTATTCCCACCTCGGTGACATCGTCCAGGCTGGCGCCGCCGGCCTGGAGTATGGCCTGGCAATTCCTCAGCGCTTGTCGTGTCTGATCTTGGATCGTGTCTCCGGCAAGACTGCCGGTGTTCGGGTCGATGCCAACGATGCCCGAGACGAGCAAGTGCGGCCCCGCCTTGACTCCCTGGCTGTACAGCGGCGAACTCGGCGCGTTCGCCGTCGTGATGATCTGCCGTGGCATGACGGTCCTCCCTGGTTCTTGCTCACAGCTATGCGCTAAGGCAGGGTCGCAAGTTTCGCTTCCCAGCGCACTCATTTGCCGCTGTCTGCTCTGCAGTGGTGCCGACGGCAGGATCCCGGGAGAATAGCCAGCTCGCTGCCCGGGTCGGCGGTCAGTGCAGGTTGCTGGCCGCCTGGGGAGTTGCTTCGATGGGTGAGATCGTGACCAGTTGGCCAGGGTCGCGCGGGCCGCCGCGGCAGTACGACAAGCCCGGCGGGCCGGACAGCCTGAGCGGCTGGCGTGAGCTGAACACCTGGCCGCCGGTCGCGGGCAGCGCCAGCCGGATCGTGGCAGCGTTGTGCGATCCCCAAGTCGCAGTGGTACTTGGCGGCCAGTACATAGGCCATGGCCCCGGGCACGAGCACGACCCTCACGGGCTTGCGGGCAGTGACATACGCGCCGCCGCCGTCGGCGTAGCGGAACGGCAGCACCCGGCCGCGGGCGTCATAGAGGGTCACCTGCGGGTAGCCGCGCACCGTGCAGGCGGCAGGGCCGCGGTTGGCCAGGGTATACAGCACGGCGTGCTCACCGGTCATGGACGGCACGGGCGTGGCAGGGCGCAGCACCAGGGCGTGCGCGGCGCACTGGGCGAGGTGGCTGTGGGGCGCACTACTGGGGGTGCTGGTGCACCCTGCGGCGAACGACGCCAGGACAGCCACGGTTAGGCTGAATCGCCTCATAGATCTCACTGCCCTGCTCATCCCGGCGTCTGTCATCTCTATGACGCCGGCCGGTACCCGCACGTTGAAGATCCACCGCTAAATCGTGGTGGCTGCATGCACGCCCGGATGCCTCAACCTCGCTGTTCTGACAGCCAGGCATGCACCTCGTGTACGTGATTTGGGATCGTCTCGTCCGGACCTTCGAGTGACCTGGTGCTCTGTGCCCAGGGCTGTACGGTGGAGGTCAGCCAGCCCATCAGCATTGCTGCTTCGCAGCCAATGGCCGGATGCCCGGGCGGGCAGGCTACTTGAAACGGTGCCCGTAGCCGATCTTGAATGCCACGCCCAGTCTGGTTTCCGGCGAGGCAGGAGATGAGCCATATGAGATGCCTAGCGGCGGTCCACGGCCGCCGACGCGATATCTGGCCCCACAGCACGAACATGACTGCGCGGGCGGGCGCCGGCGGCTGGCGGGCGTTGCGGCGGGGAACCGTCTTGGGCCTGGTCGCGGTGGGGGTGCCGGTCGCGCTGAGCGCGTGTGGCTCCTCACCGGAGATAGCACCGGGAACAGTCTCAGTCGTGTCGGCGCCTGTGCGAATCGCTCACACCGAGTTCGGCGCCGTCGGGTACCGGGTCGTCGGGACCGGCCCCCCGCTGGTCTTGATCATGGGCTATGCCGGGACCATGGAGGTCTGGGATCCGCGGCTGGTCCACGTCCTCGCCCGGCACAACCGGGTGGTGATGTTCGACAACGCCGGAATTGGCCACACACAGCCACTGCCCGAGTCCCGGACCGCGACACTCACTATCGACGCCATGGCCAACCAGGCCAGCGCGCTCATCGAGCGCCTCGGCCTCGGCAGGCCGGACATACTGGGCTGGTCGATGGGCGGCATGATCGCCCAGGCCCTGGCGGTCCTGCACCCTGCCCAGGTGCACCGCCTGATACTGTGCGCCACCTACCCCGGGACCGGCACGGTCGTGCCCTCGCAGGCGGCAATCCAGTCCGGCAGCCTTTTTCCTGCTAACCAGGCCAGCGCCTACGACGCATTCACGGCAGCGATCTCGGAATACCCAGCCGCCCCCGCGGTGGCGGCCGCCACGAAAACGGCTCAGGCGGGCGCCGTAACCAAGTGGTGGGACGGCACCGACCCAGCCGGACGCAAGATCGCCAGGATCTCAGTTCCCACACTTATCGCCGACGGCACCGACGACCAACTCGACCCGGTCGCCAATGACCACACCCTCGCCCGCCTCATCCCTAGGTCAAGACTGGTGCTCTACCCCGATGCCGGGCATGGGTTCCTGTTCCAGGAAGGAGCACGCTTCGCTTCCCTCACCGAATCGTTCCTGACCGGCCCAAGCCCGTAGCGGTAGAGATCTTCTAGCGAGGAACGCCACTTTCGCCGGATCCTGCTTTCCCCCAGCCTTCCTCTCACGCGCCGATCCCTTGTCAGTGGTCACCGGGTCTAGGTCCGGGGAAGATAGTTTATACTCGCACCCGCTCCGCGTGACCCTAATGAGCCGCTGTATTAGTGCGCCCTGGCGCGTGACCCTGCGTACGCCAGGGCGGACGTCCTTCAACGCTGAGCCCGGCGCCGCCGCAGGGCCAGCGCCGCCGCAGGCACAGCCTTGATACCAGGTCGGTCCAGGTCGAAGACAACTCTCACCGAACTGCAAACGGCGGGCTGACGTTCAGCCCGCCCAAGACCGAAGCACGCAGCGGCCAAGGCCCTATGTTTATGCATAGCCAGCACTCGGGTGAACGCGCGCACATGCCGCTGTCCGCGCTTGCTGACACTCGTCCGCGTTGGTGGACCGGGTGCACGAGATGGTCATAGGCCGCCGCGTGCTGATCGCCGAGGATGACGCGTTGTGAGGCGAGTGTTTCGAACGCTTCGATCGATGGATCCATGGGCCAGTCGTTGTAGTCGTACCCGAAGATCACGATGGCCTTGCGGCTGGGCAGGCTCGATCGGATCAGCTTCCCGCAGTCCGTCAGGGCACTGCGGTGCGCTGAGTAGGGAGATAGAACGTGCATCAGCATGTTGTCGTTGAGCTTTCCGTTGTCTCCGAACATGCGCAGTATCTTCGCCTCGATCGCCCAGTCCCAGGACGGGGGGGAGCCCAGGCATCAGTCGCGTCGCTGCCGTGATGTGCCGGGGTAGGGCATGTCGAGGGCGTGTGCCGCATACGGCTGATCGAGAGTGACGAGTTCATTCGCGGCGAGCCTGATCGTCTGGCTCTGGGTGTGCGGGCCGATCCCCGGCTGGTACGCACGCTGTGTCCGGGATCCGATGGCCTGCGGTTTGCGGCCATCGGCGCGCTGAATCGCCGCCACGAAGTCTTTGGCGGGCTGCGCCAGATCGATCACGCAGCCATGCCGCACCTTGATCAGCCCACAACCTTCAACCGGGCGAGTCCGTAGGCTTCTAGCGCGGCCAGCAACTCGCGGTGCCCGAACGCCGAACACGGCGAGGCGAAGCCGAACGCGCGCGGCGGTTGGAAGAGGAGGTGGTGCGCCGCGAATGCCTGGATCAAGCCGGTCTGCAGGTAGGCCCCCTGCCCGTGGACGGCAACCTGTACCGACTCCAGGTTGCCGCGCGCCGAGATGACGTCGATCGTGCGCTGCCGCCGCCGGTTCTCACGTGGCGGCATGCCCGCCTGCACAGAGTCGGCGATCTCGGCGAGGATCTTCTTTTGTTCATCCGCGGGCAGCGGGCGGATCTTTTCCTGGTAGTCGCGTTGTCCAGCGACGACGTTCTCCATCAAACCCCGGTCAAGCAGGCCGCCGAACGCGTACACGTTCGCGATCCGCGGGTCGTCCTTGAACCAGACCGGATGCGGGAAGCCACCCCATGGCAGGGCTAGCCGGGTGCGGAACTCGCCGGGGATCAGCGCCTCGATCGTCGTCACCGGCGGCCATTCGACGTACTCGTTCTCCTGCAGGTAGATCGATTCCCACTGCAGCTGACCGAAAATTGTCTGCGTGGAACCATAGGTTGGCATACCGAGGAACATCGAGAGCACCTCGACCGTATCGATGCCGGGAGCATGCTCCTGGGCGACTTTGATGGCGGCCTCGGCGGTCGCGGACATGTACGCGGTGGCGGGCGCGACAAGCAGTCTTGCCTGGCTGAACTTGTGGTGCCAGTTCTCGCGTACGCTCCGTACCCATGGCGTCTCGCCGCCGGTGTCGAGGTAGTGGCAGCCCGCCGCGAGGGACGCCTCGACCACTGTGTCGCCGTAGTAGATGCACGGCCCGACCGAGTTGCAGACGACCTTGGCGCCCCGGAACAACTTCGTCAGCTCATCCACCGAGTGCCTGACCTGAACGACCTCGTAGTTAGCGGTCGAGATGCCGGGGACGTGGTCAAGCACTTCCTCGAGGCCCTTGTCCCGGCCGGCAGCGACGAACGGGACGCCGTACTCGCGCAGAAACTCGACGATCAGGCGGCCCGAAAAGCCGCTTGCGCCGTACACGACAACCGGCTTGTCAGCCATGTCCTCTCTCCTTGTCCGAGGCGATGCGTGCTAGGCCGCGTACGCGGCAAACAGCTCAACCGAAGCCGGGCTGGCGAGAGCGTCGGGGGACGGGCAGCATCCAGTCCGAGCCGGGCACGCGCTCGTACGGCGCATTGACGCCAATCTCGAAGAAAGCCCAAACCGAGCCCCAGAAGCCCTCTAGGCCCGACACCGGCCAGCGGTGCAGGTCGTGATACCCGGCGAGGCCGTGTCCACGCTCCGCCGCAAGCCAGCCGAGGTAACGGCCTAAGACGAACCGGCGGCGCGCGTCAGCGGGCGGCGTCCAGACGACGTGCCCTCGTGCAAGATCGCCCGTTCTCGGGTGCACGCCGCTTATCCTATCGCCGTTATCGTCGCCCGCCTCGCGCTGCCGCTGACACATCGAGGGCAGCCAGAGCTCAGCCATTCCCACGATGCTCCGTCCCCGAACCGGCAATGGTGCGGGTATACCGTATTGGCCATTGTCCTGGCGGTGGCCCAGGACATGGGTTTCCGATCAGGTGCGCCCAAGTCTTCGACGGGACCCCGTCGAAGACAATCCGGGGCCAGGTTCGAGGGTGGCCCTGCCTGATCTCGCGTGTTCGCTCTGCGTCCGTCTCCCGACGCCAGGTCAGATTGTCGTAGGCGGTGCGGACTTCGCCGCGGTAGATGCCGAGGAGCACGTCTCTCGCTGAGAGCTGAGACTGGCTAGTGAGCGCCAATGCTGACAGGTTCCGAATGCTGGTACGTCACTCACTCACTCACTCACTCACAAGCCGCCACGGGCGCCACGTGGCTGGGCGCGGAGGCTCAGCCTTCGATCATGTAGGACCTGCCGACCCTCTCAGCTTGCCGTTATCTCTGGCGGTGCTGGTGAGCCTGAGCCGATTTCGGCCTTGAGCGCGGCCAGTTCCTTGTCCACCCCGGCGGCCGTTCCGGCTTCGTCGAGTTCCTGCTGGATGTCATCGGTGTCACCGCCGACGTCTTCGAGGACTCCTGAGGCGAGCAGTTCGTCTACCGCACCGGCGCGGGCCTGCATCGTGGCGATCTTGTCTTGGGCTCGCTGGAGTTCTGTTCCCGGGTCGCCCGCGGTCTGGGAGATCCCGGCGGCGCTCTCACCCACAGAACTTTCTGCCTGTGCCGCGGTGTATTGCGCCTTCAGCACTTCCTTCTGGGTCCGGAACTCGTTCACCCTCTTCTGCAGCGCGTCGAGGGTGTGCTCCAGCTTCTCCTGCTGTTCGGTGAGCTGCTGGTCCTGGGGCTGCATGGCGTCGATCTGGGCCTGGGCGGCCGCCTTGCGGGACAGCGCCTCCCTCGCCAGATCCTCCCGGCCCTGGGCGAGCGCTGACTTAGCCTGGTCCTGGAGATGGTCAGCCGAGTGCTGGAACTGCTGCTCCTGCAGCTCAATCTGCTTGCGTGAAGCCGCGATGGCCACCAGTCCCCGGCGCACCTGGGTGATCTGATCGAGCATCTGCTCGTAAGACAGATCAAGCATCTCGTCGGGCTTCTCAGCAGCGTCGAGTGCCTTGTTGGTCTTTGCCTGGACGATGTCGTGGGCCCGCTGGAAAAGACTCATGCCGGCCTGCTCCTCGTGATGGTGGGCTGAGCCCACGCCGATTCCGCCAAGCCGGCCTCCCGGTCGGCATCAGCGCTGCTACCGGTACCGATACCCAGAGGGTACCGCCGATCGAGTTCATGCCTGCCCCCAGGTCGGGACGGTGCCCATGTCATGGAGGCGGTAGTCAGGCGCGGCCTCCAGGGCCTTCTCCTCACCGCCCGGCGTGTAGGTGACGATCAGCCGCAGTGGGCGCCACGTCGTGTTGTCGGTCGAGTGCCAGACGCCCTTAGGGATGTAAACCGAGTCGCCTTCCTTGATCGCGAACGGCTCCCCGTCGTCCACCATCTGCCTGCCCTCACCCGAGATGACGTAGATGACCTCGTCGGCGCCCGGATGATTGTGCCGCGCATGGCCCTGGCCGGGATTGACGATCACCTCGCCCAGCGAACTGCTAGCGCCCTGGATGGCGTGCGGGGTCACGAACCATTTGATCGACCCCCAGTCGAAGGTCATCGTGGTCACGTCGCCGGGGGTTACCAGCATCAGATCTCCAGATTCTTGAAGGCGGCTACCTGTTCGGTGATGGCCCGCTCGGTGGGCAGCCGTTCGACCGAGGAGGCACCGAAGAAACCCACCAGCCCCTCGGTGTGAGAGAGCACGTAGGCCGCATCGTCCGGTTCGGCGATCGGGCCGCCGTGGCAGAGGACGAGGACTTCCGGGCGGACGGCATACGCGGCGTCCCGCATGGCCTGCACCCGGACGACCGCCTCATCCAGCGTCAAGGCGGTGCCCGCGCCGATGCTGCCCTTGGTAGTGAGCCCGACGTGCGGGACCAGCACGTCCGCGCCTGCCTCGGCCATCTCCCGCGCCTGGTCGGGGTCGAAGACGTACGGGGCGGTGACCAGGTCGCGCTCACGGGCCAGCCGTACCATCTCCACTTCCAGCTCATATCCCATGCCGGTCTCTTCGAGGTTCTGCCGGAACACCCCGTCGTACAGCCCGACCGTCGGGAAGTTCTGCACGCCCGCGAAACCCATCGCCTTGAGCTGGTCGAGGAATATGGGCATCACCCGGAATGGGTCGGTGCCGCACACTCCAGCCAGGACGGGTGTGTCCCGCACGACCGGCAGCACCTCGGCGGCCATCTCCACCACGATCTGGTTCGCGTCCCCGTACGGCAGCAAGCCCGCCAGCGAGCCGCGCCCGGCCATCCGGTACCGGCCCGAGTTATAGATGATGATCAGGTCGACGCCGCCAGCCTCGGCGCACTTAGCTGACAGGCCGGTGCCCGCCCCGGCGCCGATCACCGGCTTGCCGTCGGCGACCGTGGCCCGCAGCCGCTCCAGAACGGCCGTACGGTTCAATTCGGCGCTCCAGTGATCAGCTCATGCAGCCTGTCGGCCATGGCGCGGCCAAAGGCGGGGTCATTGATATTCATGTCGAGCCGTACCGTGTCCACACCCGCGCCCTGCAGTGCAGCGAAGCAGGCCTTGTCCGCTTTCGGGTCGTGGAACGGCATGCCGGGCGCGTCCAGTGCGGACACCCCGCTGAGCGGGACGAACAGGACGGTCGGCCCGGTCGCGGCGGCCAGCTTCGCCGCCACCCTGCGCCCCAGCTCAGCCATCTCCTCTGGCGTCGTACGCATCAGCGTCACCGTCGGGTTGTGGACGTAGAGGTTCCGTCCCCCGAACCGCTCCGGCACAGTGTCGCGCGGCCCGAAGTTGACCATGTCCAGCGCCCCGGGCGCCACCACCTGCGGAACCCGGTTCCTCCCGGCCGCGGTGAGCCGCTCCGGGCCCGCCGACAGCACCCCCCCGACCAGGTCATCGGCCAGCTCGGTCGTCGTCATATCCAGCACGCCCGCCAGCAGCCCGCTGTCGGCGAGTCCTTCGAGCGCCCGCCCGCCCGCGCCGGTCGCGTGGAAGACCAGCACCTCATAGCCCAGCTCTTCCAGCCGTTCACGCGCCACGCTCACCGCCGCCGTCGTCACGCCAAACATCGAGGCGCCGATCAACGGCCGCTCGTTGGCCTGGGTGGTCTGCGTCCCGGCGTGCGCCTTGGCCATCCCGGCCGCCGCGGCCGCCGCGTTCCCCAAGATCAGCCGTGAGACCCGGTTGATCCCCGCGATGTCCACCACGCTGTAGGTGATCGTCACGTCTTTCGCGCCAACGTAGGGCGACACGTCCCCCGACGCCATCGTCGACACGATCAGCTTGGGCAGCCCGATCGGCAAGTCCCGGACGGCCCGCGCCGCGATCGAGGACCCGCCGCTTCCGCCCACCGCGAGCACCGCGTCCACCTGGCCCGCCGCGAATAGCTCCGCCGCGATGACCGCGGCGCCCTCTCCCATCTGCGTGACCGCCGCCCCGCGGTCCCCCGCTTCCCGCAACGCCTCAAGCGACGCCCCCGCGGCCTCCGCCACCCGCCCAGCCGGTACGTCAGCCTCGATCTGAGGCTCGCCAATCCCTGCGTTGACCAGGACCGCCTCGCATCCCAGCTCCCGCACCCGACCACGCAGCCACCCGTACTCCGTCCCTTTCGTGTCGAGCGTCCCAACCAGCACGACCGTCGCCATGACCGTCCACACCCCTGTCTCGCGCCCGTAGTCCCGTCCTGGAACGGATCATGCCCCGCAGGGCCGGATCTCGCCAGAGCCGCGGCGAGCGTCGCATGGCCGATGAGCGTGCGCACGGCTCGGCGCCGTTCGCGACACGATGCTGGGTAGTGCGCCGCATGGCCGCCCGTGAGCAGTAAGCTCAGGTGACATGTCACGTAGTGCCGGGGCCGCGCCCGCACCTGCCGGTGGATGGCTCGACGGGGAACAGCAGCGGGTGTGGCTCGCCTATATCCGGGTCCAGCTGCGCCTGGCGTACGAGATGAATCGCCAGCTCCTCGCGGACAGCGGCATGTCGCTGCCCGATTACGACGTGCTGACGGCGCTCAGCGTGGCCGACGGGGGGCGGATGCAGATCACGGTGCTCGCCGCTCAGATCGGCTGGGAGCGCAGCCGGGTGTCCCACCACGTGCGGCGAATGAGCGCCCGGGGCCTGGTGACGTGCGGCCTGTCCGCCGCGGACCGGCGGGTCACCGAGGTGACTCTGACCGGCCAGGGGCGGCAGGCTCTGGATGAAGCAGCACCCGGGCACGTGGATCTGGTCCGGCGTCTGTTCTTCGGAGGGCTGCCGGCCGGCCTGGTGGGGCCGCTGAGCGAGGCGCTGGAAAGCGTGTACGCCAACATCATCAGGCAAGGCTCGCTCCCGCCGCCGGTTGACTGGTGCCCCGCGGAGGACTGACCAGGCGGCCCTGCCGTCGGAGGTCGCGGTCGCGCGGAACCTGGGCTGGCTCAGGTGATCTGGCGCGCCCGGAGTTCCCGTACTGATCATTACGTGACACGTCACGTTGACACTTACGTGACATATCACATAAGTTGCCAATGAGAAGGTGGCCAGCCCGTAGGGGCCGGGACACGTGACCACCGACATCGGGTGCCTAGGCACGACAAGGCGCGCCCGCGACCCCGCGAAGGCCACTGCCAGACGAAGGAAGGTACTGCCATGCCCAACGCGGTAGCGATGACCGGATACGGACCGCCCGAGGTGCTGAAGTGGGCCGGGGTCCCGGTCCGGGAACCAGGCGAAGGACAGATCAGGATCAAGGTCAAAGCCGCCGGCATAAGCCCGACCGACCTCGCGCTGCGCGCCGGGTATCTCAAGGAGGCCATTCCGCTGCCCCCTAACGCCGTGCTCGGCTTCGAGGCAGCCGGCACCGTCGACGCGGTCGGGCCCGGGGTGACTGGCACGTCCATCGGCGACGCCGTCACAGCCCTGCTGTTCAGCCTGGGCGGTTACGCCGAGTACGCGGTGGCGTCGATCTGGACCCGCAAGCCAGACGCCGTCTCGTGGATCGATGCCGCCGCACTGCCCAGCTCGGCTGAGGCGGCCGTCGGGGTCCTGCGGCAGCTGAACGTCACCAGCGGTGAGACGCTGCTGCTGTTCGGGGGTGGTGGATCCGTCGGCATCATCGCGACGCAGCTCGCGGTCGCCCGGGGGGTCAAGGTGATCAGCGCGGTCGGCGAGCACGACGAAACGCTCGCCCGCGAACTGGGAGCGACGCCGGTGCGCTACGGCGCAGACGTAGCCGCCCGGGTCCGCGCGCTAGGCGGGGTGGATGCCGTGTTCGACGCGGCCGGTCAGGGTGTGCTGGCTGACGCGATCGCCTTGGCTGGCGGATCCAAGCGGGTCATCACCTTGTCCGACCCGGCCGCCGCTGACTACGGCGTCACGCTCTCCCAGCCCACCCCCGACCGTGCTCCCGGGGCCCTGGATGAGACGATCGCCCTGCTCGCCGACGGCCGGCTTCGCCTGCGCGCGCACAAAGCCATGCCGATGCAGCAGGCCGCCGACGCCCACCGCCAGCTGGAAAGCGGCACCGTCCACGAACGCATCATCCTCACCCTCGAATAGCGCGGGTGGCACGAACAAGGCAGAGCGGGACCGGTGGGTTAGCGCATGAAGCGGCGAACGAGGTGGTTGCCGAAGAGGAGGTTGATGGTGGATTCAAGGGTCTTGACAGTCTTATCGGCGTAGGGGTACCAGATGTTTTCCTTCTTCCGGCCCCAGCGGTCGATCAGAATCGGCAGCGCGTGCGTGTAGCCCCGGATCGCGTTCCGGCCGTTGACCTGTCCCAATCCGCTGTCCTTGCGGCCGCCGAAGGGCGCCTCGGCGACGCCGTAAATGACCGACGCGTCGTTATGAACCACCGATCCGGTCTTGAGCTGCTTGCCGATCCGCATGACCTTCTTCCGGGTCCTTGGTGAAGACGCTGCCGCTCAGGCCGTACTTGGAGTCGTTGGCCAGTCGCACCGCCTCGTCCTCATCCTTGACCCGCATGATCGCGACCACCGGGCCGAAGGTCTCTTCGCTCATGAGGTCCATGTCGTGGGTCAGGTCGACGACGACGGTGGGCCGGTAGAACAGGCCCTTGTCCGTATCGGCCTCGCCGCCGACCAGGATGGTCGCGCCCTTGGCCCTGGCGTCCTCGACGTGGCGGCTGACGATGTCGAGCTGCCGGTCCCAGAACAGCGGGCCGACATCGTTGCCCTGGCCATAGGTCACCGTCGCGGCCTTTTCCCTGACCAGCTTGATGAACTCATCAGCGACGCTGTCCACCACGTAGATGCGCTCGACGCCCACGCAGACCTGGCCGCTGTTGAACATCGACAGGTACACCGCGCCGTTGGCGGCGCGTTCCAGGTCGGCGTCTGAACACACGATCATTGCGTCCTTGCCGCCCAGCTCCAGCGAGCATGGAATGAGCCGCCCGGCGCAGGCCGCGGCGATCTTCTTGCCGGTGCCGACGCTGCCGGTAAACGAGATCATGTCGATGTCGCCGTTGACCAGCGCCGCGCCCGACTCGCCATCGCCATGCACCAGCTGCAGGACGTCCCGGGGCACGCCCGCCTCCCATAGCACCTTCGCGGCCCAGCCGCCGGAGTGCGGGGTGACTTCCGACGGCTTGAGCACCACCGCGTTGCCCGCCAGCAGCGCCTGAACGGTCGGGTTAATCGACAGTACGAATGGGCCGTTCCAGGGCGTGATCACGCCGACGACGCCGAGCGGCTGGTAGTGCATGTAGAGCTTCTTCAGCGGCTTCAGGTAACCGTGCAGGCCGATCCGCTCATCAGCGAGATCTTTGGCGGCGCGGCCAGCCCAGTAGTTGATGAAGTCGCAGGACGGCACGATCTCGATGGCCAGCGCCTCGACCAGCGGCTTGCCGGATTCTCCCTGAACCGTCGCGCAGATCTCGTCCTTGTGGGCCAGCAGCACGTCCAGCGCCGCGGCGATGATCGCGGCCCGTTCTGCCGCCGGGAGCGCCGCCCAGGCGGGCTGGGCCGCGCGGGCCCGCGCGATGGCCGCGGTGACCTCTTCCGGCGTGCTCAGGGTGATCTCGCCGACCGATTCCCGCGTCGCCGGGCTGGCCAGGCCGAGCCGGCGGTGGCCGTCCGAGGCGGGGGACAGGGTTCGCACAATGGCCATGGCACATACTCCTCGGGCCCGTGACCGGATTTGGAACACGTTCTAGTTTTCGAGCGTAGCGCATACGCGATCGCCCAGCAGATCGCGGCGCCGCCGGTGGCGTTACGCTGTTGACAGATGCGCTGATGGGGAGGCGCGGTGACCGCAGGACCTGGAGAGCGTGGGGCAGCGGGTGCGATGGACCGTGGCCGCCTCCGCGCCTCGGATGCAGACCGCGAGCAGGTGATCGACACCCTCAAGGCCGCGTTCGTGCGGGGCTGGCTGACCAGGGATCAGCTCGGCGTTCGGGCGGGCCAGGCGCTGGTGTCGCGGACCTATGCGGAGCTTGCGGCCGTGACCGACGGCATCCCGGCCCGGATGATCGGCGTCGTGAGGCCACCCGTGCTCCCTGCGGGACGCACTCGGAAGCCGGTGAGCAGGAAGGCGGCTGCGTGCGCGGCGTGCGTGCTCATCCCGGCAACGCTGGGAGCCGCTTTCCTTACCTACTACGGCGGATTCTTCGTCCTGTTCTTGCTGGCCTTCACCGGGTTCGTGGTGACATCCAAGAGCTGAATTGCCGTCCCGCTGTCACCTCTGCCCGGTGCCAGGTGTCAAGGTCATGACCCTGGAGCGCGGAAACTGGAGGTAGATCACCTATGCAGGCGAGGATCACGAACCCGGCGGTAAGCGTCGCCGGTGTTATGGAGGCCCTGCAGGCACTGGGCGATGCCGTTGGCAAGAGCGGTGTCCCGCACTCGATAGTCCATCTCACGGGTATGCGCGCTAGCCAGATCAACGGCTGCGGAGTGTGCCTCGATGGCGCCTGGCGCTTCCAGCGGACGCTGGGCGAGACGGACGAGCGCATGTTCGCGCTGGCCGGCTGGCGGGAGGCGCCCTACTACAGCGACGCCGAGCGAGCCGCGCTGGCCCTGGCCGAGGCGGTCACCCGGCTAGCCGATCGCACCGACCCGGTCCCCGACGAGATCTGGGCCGAGGCCGCGCGGCACTTCGACGAGCAGGCGCTGGCCGGATTGGTGATCGCCATCGCGAACCAGAACCTGTGGAACCGGCTCAACGTCGCGACCCGCCAGGTGGCCGGCGCGTGGAAGCCCGACGAGACCGGGGAGTGGAAGCCTGACGCCTGACGACGTTCCCCAGCTCAGGCTGGAGCCTGAGTGCTTCCTTCAGCGCTGTTCCTGAGCTGGTCGCGGTGCCGGAATTCGGCCGCACGATCCGGGTCGGGAGCCAGTTCGCCCACTGACGCGCCACCCGCTGGGGACTTCTTGGCGCCTGGGGGAAGGTAGGTCGAGGCCGCGGCAACCGAGCCATCCAGTTCTGTCCGCCACAGCCAGCCCTCAGTCCGGGTGATCCCCTGGCCGAGCACAACGCTGGCTGCCTTGGAGAACAGGCCTGCTGCGCCTGCGAGCCAGGCGATGCTGCCGGCCACCCGGACGAGGTCGGGGATGGTGTGCAGGTAGGAGCCTGCGTAGATGATTCCCCCGGCCAGGATGGCGGTGGCGGCTATGGCCCACCAGAAGCGCCTGATGACCTGCCCCGTTCCCTTTTCGCGGTGGCTAGATAGTCGGACAGGGACAGGACGTCCCGGGCCGCCTTTTCGCCGGTGAGCAGTTCCCGCCAGATGCGGCCCTGGACCCGGATGGCGGACCGTGCGTCGTCCCAGTCACCCGCTGGCGGGTTCTGCTCGACCCAGTGCTGCCAGTCATGCAACCCCCGGCTCACGGCGTAAGCCGTGTGATCGGGCAGCAGGGTCTTGAGATCGGCCAGCCAGTCCTTGATCGTTATCAGCCGGCCCGCTTCGAACATGTTCTGGAACTGCTCCAGGCGCTGAGCGCTCGTGATCGCGTTGGCCGGGAGCATGGTCGTTTCCGCCATGGCGCGGCCCAGCCCATATGCCTTGCCCAGCAGGAAATCCGCGACCGTCAGTGCTTCCAGCAGGCGGCAGTGCAGAGTGAAGATGGCGTCCAGGGTGGCATCCCGGCTGCGGCCAGGATCGGTCAGCAGCGCCAGGACATCGGACGTGGCCTCGGCCAGCACCGGTGGCAGCTCGGTCAGGAGCAGGCCCATCTGCGACTGAATCTGCTCACCCAGCCACGTCAACTGGCTGGCGCCTGGGAACTCGGAACGACCCGGCAGGTGATCGCCCCGTTCCGGGTCACAGGCCGGGCCGCGGTGCACCGGAGAGTGGAACAGCTGAGCCACCTGCCACCCCAGGGCCACCGCACGGCAGATCCCTGAATGCGCGTGGGCCAGTTCCTGGGTGCTGGGCCAGCCACCCGCCCTGCTGCCCACCGAGATTCCGATCACTTCGCCAGACCCCGCCGATCCGGTCTGCACCCACCGCCGGATGCCAATAAATCGCGACCTCACCGAAGGTATTGCGGATTGGTGCCGCCCATGCGGAGAACGGCGGCATTCCGGCAGCAGGCCCGCCGGGTGCCGGGTGCCGGGATGCTGGTCAGGGACCGCTGGCGGGTCCGGTTCAGGGACCGGGCTGCGGGGCGGGGAGTGGCGGAGGGCGCCTGGGCACGGGGGTGGAAACCACGATCGAGGTGGTGGTGTTGCCGTAGGCCAGGAAGCGGTCGAGCACGGCTTCGAGGTCGCCGATCGTGGGGGTGTGCAGCTTGAGGAGGAAGCAGTCCTCGCCGGTAATCCGGTAACACTCGGTGACTTGCGGGGTTTAGCTGTCACCCTTGAACCATGGCAACTGCGGCATCACCGGTCGGTGCCGCCTCACGGGACCGGCTCGCGGGTGCCGCGGGCAGGCTGCCTCCGGTCTCGTTCTTCATGGTGTCCGCCGTCTTCCACTACCTGGGTCCCGCGCTGGCCGTGCTGCTGTTCGCCCACGTCGCGGCGCTAGGCGTGATGTGGCTGCGGATCGCCGCCGCCGCAGTGCCCCACCGCGCGTGACCTGGCCGGCATCGCACTGGTCATCGCCGGCGTCGCGATACACCGCCCGGCCACGCGGGCAGCAGCTGTGGCCCCGCACGGTCAGCGCGAGGGCAGGACAGGAGCCTGAGATGGATTACCGGCAGCTGGGCTCATCGGGGCTGATGGTCTCGCGGATCGGGCTGGGCATGATGAGCTACGGCGACCCGGGCCGGCAGAGCTGGGCGCTCACCGAGGACCAGGCCGAGCCCATCGTCCGGCACGCGGTCGAGACCGGGATCATCTTCTTCGACACCGCCGACACCTACTCCGACGGCGCCAGCGAACAGATCACCGGCCGGCTGCTGCGCAAGCTGTTCACCCGCCGCGAGGACTACGTGCTGGCCACCAAGGCCTACTATCCGACCGGGCCCGGGCCGAACGACCGGGGCCTGTCCCGCAAGCACATCCTCGCCGCCATCGACGCCTCCCTGGCCCGGCTCGGCACCGACCATGTGGACCTCTACCAGGTGCACCGGTTCGATGCCCGCACCCCCGTCGAGGAGACCATGACCGCGCTGGAGGTCATCGTCCGCTCCGGCCGGGCCCGCTACCTCGGGGCCTCCGCCATGTACGCCTGGCAGCTGGCCAAGCTGCAGCACGCCGCGGCGGCCGGGATTACCGGGTTGGCCGCCATGCAGAATCGCTACAACCTGGTCAACCGGGAAGACGAGCGGGAACTGATCCCGCTCTGCCGTGACCTCGGCGTCGGCGTGATCCCCTACAGCCCGCTGGCCCGCGGCCTGCTCGCCGGGACCCGCACCCGCGACGGCACCAGGCACACGACCCGGGCCCGCGCCGACCGCGGTGACCGGCCCGCCGACTACGACGTCGCCGACGCCGTCCAGGCTGTGGCCCGCGAACATGGCCTGCCTCCGGCCCAGGTCGCCATCGCCTGGCTGCTCGGCCGGGACGGCGTCACCGGACCGCTGGTCGGCGCCACCCGCAAACAGCACATCGATGACGCGGCCGCCGCGCTGGCCCTGCGACTGTCCGGCGAGGAGGAGGCCCGGCTCGAAACGCCCTACCAAGCTCGCCTGCTCAGCGACTACACCTGACCAGTCAAGTAGGCGACGGCCGCGGCGGTGGCCGGACTGGCCAGCGGTGCCGGCTACCTGGTGGGCCGCAGGGCCGCCACGTAGATGGCCGCGGGGTTGCCCGGCGGCCACCCGGGGAGCGGGTCGATCATGTCCACGTAGACGAACCCCCTGCGCTCCCAGAACGCCCGGGTGGCGGCGTACGGCTCGTAATCAGCCGAGCGGTCCAGGGTTTTGACCTCAACGACGCTGATTCCGTCGGCGGCAAGCTCGCCCAGCATGCGCTGCAACAGTGCGGTGCCGAGCCCATGACCGCGCCGGGCTGGATCGACCGCCATCCACAAGATTTCCGCCCCGCCCGCCGACCGGCGGGCCACCACAGCAAAGCCGGCCACCGCACCGGAGTCGGCACACACCCAGCCCTCATGATCCGCGGCATCCCGCTCAGCCTTGTCCGGCACATCACTGGTGAAGTAGTCCGGCAGAGCACAGACGATGCGCCGGACCGCGGCGCGGTCCGCAGCGGCCAGCCGGCGGACGACAGGCATGACGTCATTGTGCGGGCTCCGCAGCCCAGCTGCCGGCTCAATTTGCGCCGCTCCGCTCGTCAGGCCGGCTGGGGCGGCGCCAGATGCCGGGCTGGCGCCGCCCCATATGCCGGGCTGGCGCCGGTCAGCTCATCATGTCGGCAAACATGCCGGGCTGGTAGGAACCCCCCTTCTGGCGCACGATCACGCCCAGCCGGTTGGCCGCGTTGATCATGGCGACCAGGCAGACCAGCGCGGCGACCTGGTCGTCGTCGTAGTGCTTGCGCACCTGAGCCCAGGTCTCGTCGGATACGCCGTGGCTGGCGTCGGCGAGCCGGGTGCCTTCCTCGGCGAGCGCCAGCGCGGCCTGCTCAGCCTCGGTGAACACACTGGCCTCGCGCCAGGCGGCGACCAGGCTGAGCCGGACCGGAGTTTCGCCGGCCGCCGCGGCCTCCTTGGTGTGCAGGTTGACGCACCAGCCGCAGCCGTTGATCTGGCTGGCGCGCAGTCCCACCAGTTCCTGCGTGGATCTCGGCAGCGGCGACTGCGCGATCACCAGGCTGGTATTGGCGAACCGCTTGGTGAACTTGGCGCCGATCTCGTTGCCGAACATGTTGAACCGGGGTTCCATGGCTTCGTCCTCACTCCTGGTGGTTGCGTACCGGACGAACACGAGATGCCGTCGGCCTGATCGTTGTGACAGGCGCGCTTACGTGACGTGTGCCACGGGCAGGTGGTCACCGTCCCGTGTCACAAGACGGCGGGGCCCGGCGTCTGGTGGGTAATACAGCCGAGAGCGGAGGGGAGCTAGCCATGGCCGGCAGGCCGCAGACCGCGCCCGCACATCGCGACGGGGGCCAGGGCCACGGTGGCCGCCCGGACCCCGCCACCGAGGTGTTTGTCGCCCACCGCAACCTGCTGTTCACCGTGGCCTACGAGATGCTCGGCTCAGCCGCCGACGCCGAGGACGTCCTGCAGGAGACCTGGCTGCGGTGGGCCGGCGTCAACCTGGAAACCGTGCGGGATCAGCGTGCGTACCTGGTCCGGATCACCACCCGCCAGGCGCTCACCCGGTTGCGCACGCTGCGCCGCCGCAAGGAGTCCTACTTCGGCCCCTGGCTGCCCGAGCCGCTGCTCACCGCGCCCGACGTAGCCGAGGACGTCGAACTGGCCGACAGCGTCTCGATGGCGATGCTGCTGGTGCTGGAGACCCTCACGCCCACCGAGCGGGCGGTGTTCGTGCTGCGCGAGGTGTTCGATCTGGCCTACGACGAGATCGCCGAATCCCTCAGCAAGAGCCCGGCCGCGGTCCGCCAGATCGCGCACCGGGCGCGGGCACATGTCGCGGCGCGCCGGCCGCGCGGGGTGGTCTCACCGGCCGAGACGCGGACCGCGCTCAAGGCGTTCCAGCGTGCGGCCGAAACGGGCGATCTGCGGCGCCTGCTCGACATGCTCGCCCCGGACGTCGTGTTCCTGGGCGATGGCGGCGGCGTCGTGCAGGCCGTGCGGGCACCCGTCGTGGGCGCCGCCAAGGTGGCCCGCTTGCTGACCATCGGGCTGGGCCGGATCGCTGGCGAAGCCTCGCTGCAGCCGGTCCAGGTCAACGGCTACCCGGCGCTGATCCTCCGCATTCACGGCCAGATCGACTCGGTCATCGCGGTACGCATCGACGACGGCCTGGTCACCGGGCTGTACACCGTACGCAACCCCGAGAAGCTGTCACATCTGGAGCAGGAGACGAGTCTGCGCCGCTGAGCCCGGCGCCGTGGCTCAACTCAACCCCGGGCTC
Source organism: uncultured Actinomycetes bacterium (assembly GCA_963747705.1). Lineage (GTDB taxonomy): Bacteria > Actinomycetota > Actinomycetes > Streptosporangiales > Streptosporangiaceae > RYN-230. The sequence continues at coordinate 56,228 of CAVVGF010000043.1, forward strand.
ACTCCGGCTAGGGCTCACTCAAACTCGGATGTGTCCCCTGCTCCGTGCCGCAGGATCTCGGGCTTGCCCTGGGAGAAGTCGATGACCGTGGTCGGCTCGGTGCCGCAGTCACCGGAGTCGATGACCGCGTGAACGGTCTGGCCGAGCTGGTCGGCGATCTCCCACCCCTGGGTCATGGGCTCGTCATCGCCCGGCAGCAGCAGGGTGGTCGAGACGAGCGGCTCGCCCAGTTCGGCGAGCAGCGCCTGGGTCACCTCGTGCCGGGGGATCCGCACCCCGACCGTCTTCTTTCCCGGGTGCTGCAACCTGTGCGGGACCTCTTTGGTCGCGGGCAAGATGAAGGTGTAACTGCCCGGTGTCGCCGACTTGATGGCCCGGAACACTGGGTTGGCCACATAGGCGAACCTGCCGAGCTGGGCGAAGTCCCGGCACATCAGCGTGAGGTGGTGCCGGTCACCGAGCTGGCGGATCGACCGGAGCCGGCCAATGCCGTCCTTGTTCCCTAGCTGGCAGCCGAGCGCGTAGCAGGAGTCCGTCGGGTAAGCGATCACACCACCTTCGCGAACGATATCCACGGTCTGGACAATCGCCCGCCGCTGCGGGCTGGCCGGATGGACGTCGAAGTACCTGGCCATGCGATGAGCTTAGGCGGATACGGCAGACATGCCGCTAACCAGCGGTCGACCAGGACCGCCCGGGCTGCCAGTTGCGGCGGCAGCCCGGGCGGCTGAGACGGTCCGGCGTAGCCGGTTAATTCCAGCTCTTGCCGTTCCAGTGGGCGATCAGGGTCGAGGCGTAGTCGGTCGTGCCCACGGCCCAGGCGTCGTGGCAGTTGAGGACGGCCACTCCCTCGAAGGCATTCAGGTAACCGGCGGGCGGGTTGGGGCTGGGCACCTGCCGCCAGGTCTTGCCGTTCCAGTGCTCGATCAGGGTCCCGCATTGAGGGTCGCAGGTAGTCGGGTGGGTGAGGCCGACGGCCCAGACGTCACTGTGTGAAGTGGTCGCGACGGACTGGAGGGCGACATCACCGGTGGGGGAAGGGCTGGGCACGACCACCCAGGCGCCGGCCTGCCAGTGCAAGATCAGGGACTGGTCCGGGCCGCCATTGGTACCGGTGTAGCCGACCGCCCAGACGTTGCCAGGCCCGGAGGCGGCCACGCCGTCGAGGAGGCTGAACGTGCCTGCCGGGTTAGGGCTGGCCACCCGGGTCCAGGTCCTGCCGTTCCAGTGCTCGATCAGGGTCTGGGTGCCAGCGCCCGGGCTGGTGGAGCCGGTCCAGCCGATCGCCCAGGCGTTAGTAGCGGAAGTCGCGGTGACCGCCGTGAACAGTCCGCCGTTGGTGGGCAGCGGGAAGCGCTGCTGGGTCCAGGTGGTGCCGTTCCAGTGCTCGATCAGGGGCTTGAAGACGCCGGTGACCCCCGGGCCTCCGCCGGTCCGGCCCACGGCCCAGGCGTTGCTGGGGGAGGTGGCGGTCACCGCGGCGAAGATGCCGCCCCCGGCCGGAGTCGGGCTGGGCACCCTGGTCCAGGATGTGCCGTTCCAGTGCTCGGCCAGGGTCCGGGCGGGCGAGAACCAGTTGGTCCCGCCGACCGCCCATGCGTCGTCAGCGGAGTCGGCGGCTACGCCGTTGTAGTAGCCGGCCCCGGCGAGCGACTGAGTCCAGGAGTGGCCGTCCCAGTGCACGATCAGCGAGGAGTTGGGATGCAGCCCAACCGCCCAGGCGTCGGTGGCTGAGAGGGCCGCGACACTGTACAGGCGGCCCGAGAAGGTCGCCGCCGCGGCGGGCCCGGACTGGGCCGCGTCCGCCGTGGCAGCAAAGCCGGTCATGCTCAGCGAGACGCCCGCCGCTGCGGTCGCCAACAGCCGTGTGAGATGCCTGTTCATCACCATTATTCCTTTCCCCGGCTGGTGGCCGGGAACTGAGTGGGAGAATGTCAGACTTGCTTGAGTGCGGGTGAATTTTCTGGTCCGGGATGACCGGGTTGACCATTTTCCTGGGGCCGCGCTATCTGCTGCCGTGGCCCCCGTCCGCACCCTGGTCCTGGGGAAACAGGCTGTTTCGGGTCTGTGGAGGCGGTTCCCGCCCGAGGCTGAAGATAACAGTAGCGTCAGCGCGGCATGCCATACCGGTCCCTTTTTTACTTGCTTCAGTAAGCGGCGTAGCAAAAGGGTTCTTGCTGATTTCTCCGCTGTGGCGGCCGGGGCAGGACGCCTAAGGGCGGGCGATGGGGGAGCCATGGTCGAGCAGGCCGGCCACGGCCAGGCCGGTGCTGGCGCCGATCAGCGAGCCAACGATGGTGTCGCCCGGGTAGTGCACCCCGGTGTGCACGCGCGAGTAGGCCACCGCGGCAGCCAGGAAGCCGCAGGCCAGCGCGGCCCAGGGCCGGTCCCGGCTGATCGCGGTGGCGAACGCGAAGGCCGACGCGGAGTGGCCGGACGGGAACGACGTGGAGCCGGGCATCTCGACCTGCCGCTGGCCCGGCACGCCGGCCCGGGCCCGGTCCGGCCTGGTGCGGAACGACACCGGCTTGATGCCCAGGTTGACCAGTGCCGAGGTGGCCCCGATGGCCAGCGTGCCGCGCAATGCCGCGCGGCGGCCCGCGGTGCCGCCGCCGATAGCCAGCCCGGCCGCGATGGCCAACCAGAGCCGGGACTTGTCGGCCGCCCGTGAGAGCCGGCGCAGCGGCTCATCCAGGGCCGGGGTCGGCGTGGTGGCGATGGCCGTATAGGTGGCCCGGTCCACCGCCCCGAGCTGGCGGACCGAGTCCACGATCTGACGCCGGACCGGGCCGCCGTACTCACCGGCCCGGCTGGCCAGCCAGTCCGCGACGCTCTCCATCGCCGGCTGGCGCTCTGCCTCCCGATCCGCCACGCGCGTATGCTAACACCCAGATAGCAAGGCAGTACTGCGGGACACGGGGGCTGCCCGCGGGCCGACGATCTCGTACCGGGGGTGCGGGTGGCCGACCATGCGGCGGGCGCAGACGGCAGATCGGCCGGAGACGGGCGGCGCCGCGGGCCGCCGCGGCCGCGGTCCGCCGACGGTGGGGGAGCGGGCATCCGCGGTCGGCGCGCTGGTTTCGCTGATCGCTGCCGTGGCGTTCAGCCTGATCGGCGTCGCGCTGCATCTGCTGGCCATCGTGATCGTCGCGGCCGGCTTGCTGATCTGCGTGACCAGCGGCTGGTACGTGGTCTCACGGAGCGGCCTGCGCCGGATGATCGCGTTGTCCGTGGTCGTGCTGGCCCTGGCGGGCACGATCGCGGGCCTGTTCTTCGCCGACATCAACTGGCCGCTGCTGCTGGTGATCGCCGTGCTGGCCGGGCTGTCCGTGCTGGCCGCCCGGCACGCGTTGCGCCGCACCAAGCGGGCGATGCGCGTACGGGCGGTGCGGGCCAAGCGGGCACACCACGCCGAGCGCCCGGTGCTGATCATGAATCCCAAGTCCGGGGGCGGTAAGGCCGAACGGTTCAAGCTGGCCGACGAGTGCCGCCGCCGCGGGATCCGGCCGGTGCTCCTCAGCCAGGGCGATGACCTGCGCCAGCTGGCCCAGGACGCGGTCGATCAGGGCGCGGACGCCATCGGCATGGCAGGCGGCGACGGCTCGCAGGCGCTGGTCGCCTCGGTCGCGGCCCAGGCCGGTATCCCGTATGTCTGCATCCCGGCGGGTACCCGCAACCACTTCGCCCTCGACCTGGGCCTGAACCGGGACGACGTGGTCGGGGCACTGGACGCGTTCGCGGACGGGGTGGAGCAGCGGATCGACCTGGCCACGGTGAACGGGCGCACGTTCGTGAACAACGCCTCGCTCGGGCTGTATGCCAAGGTGGTCCAGTCGCCCGAGTACCGGGACGCCAAGCTGCGTACCGCCGCGGCCATGCTGCCTGACCTGCTCGGCCCGGCCGCCGACCCGCTCGACCTGTGCTTCACCGGGCCGGACGGGACGGAGCACCACACCGCGCAGCTCATCCTGATCTCCAACAACCCCTACCAGCTGGTGCCGATGGAGGGCGGGGCGGGCACCCGGGAGCGGCTGGACACCGGGCTGCTCGGCATCGTGGCCATCAAGATCAGCGACGCGGCGGGCGCCGACAGGTTCTTCGCACTGCAGGCGCTGGGCCAGGCCAGCCGGTACGCGGGCTGGATGGAGTGGACCGCGCCCCGGTTCGAGATCACCTCGGCCGCGGAGGTGGAGATCGGCGTGGACGGCGAGGCGCTCCGGATGACCCCGCCGGTGGTCTTCGAGGTCCAGCCCGGCGCGCTGCGGGTCCGGCTGCCCCGGCATGCGCTGCGCAAGTCACCGGCCGCCCGGACCGTGCACGTGCTGTCCCGGTCCACCGTCGACGGAACTGGCCCGGGTGGCGGCCGGGTCGAACCCGCGCTGAACCTACTCCCCAGCCCCGCGCTGCCCCAGCTGAGCCGGGCCAGGGTCAGCGCACGCTGAGCTCGGCCCGGATCGGCAGGTGGTCAGAACCAACCGGGTCGGCCACCTCGGCCGCCGACACCCGGACCGGGCCGCGGAACAGCAGGTGGTCCAGCTGGATCCAGGTCCGGCCGGCCGGGTAGGTCCGGCCACGCACGGTGGCCCGGTACCCGGGCGCGGCCAGCGTGCCCAGGCGTGGCATGTTCAGGTCGCCGACGATGACCGTCGGGAGGTCCGGCCCGGCCCCCGGGCCAGCCTCCAGGCGGCGGGCCAGCAGCATCAGCTGAGCCGGGCTGGTGAACCGGTGGGTCAGGTGCGTGTTCACCACGCGCAGCGCCGCGCCGCCCGGCATGGTCAGCGTGACCACCTGCGCCGCCCGGCTGATCCGGTCCCCGGGCGCCCGGCCCAGCTCAATCTCCTGGTAGCCGCTGACCGGCAGCAGGGACAGCACGGCCAGCCCCCAGCTGCCCGAACCGGTGTCGGTGCCGACGCCGAGCAGGGCCCGGCTGGTGTTCCTGGCCAGCCCGCGATACCGCACTTGCGCGCCGAGTTCGGCCGCGACCGCGGTCACCACGTCCGGCTGCTCATCCGGCCGCCATGCCTCCTGCAGGGTGATCACGTCGGCCTTCAGCCGATGGCACGCCTCGGCCACGTCGAACGGCGCGCCGCGGGCGGTCAGGCCGCCGTGCAGGTTCAGGCTGGCCAGAGTGATCGGCTCGTCGTGGTTCATCCCCGTCCCGTAAGCGCTCGGCGGCTGTGGCCTGACGGACTCCATCCTGCCTGGTGCCGGTGACTCCTCGGTGCCGCCCGGGCAAAGCGAAGGCCGCTGGCCCACCCTGGGAGGTGGCGGGCCAGCGGCCTCGCGGTCGTGCTCAGCTACCGGTCACACATCGAAGTACTCACACGTCGAAGTACATGGCGAACTCGTGTGGCGTCGGGCGCAGCCGGACCGGGTCGAGCTCGTTGGACCGCTTGTAGTCGATCCAGGTCTCGATCAGGTCCTCGGTGAACACGCCGCCTTCGAGCAGGTAGTCGTGATCCGCCTCGAGGGCGTCAAGTACCGCCTCCAGCGACCCGGGCACCTGCGGGATGGCCGACGCCTCGTCCGGCGGCAGCTCGTACAGGTCCTTGTCCACCGGCTCGTGCGGCTCGATCTTGTTCTTGATGCCGTCGATGCCCGCCATCATCATGGCCGAGAACGCCAGGTACGGGTTGCACGACGGGTCCGGCACCCGGAACTCAAGCCGCTTGGCCTTGGGGTTGGAGCCGGTGATCGGGATGCGCACGCAGGCCGACCGGTTCCGCTGCGAGTACACCAGGTTGACCGGTGCCTCGAAGCCCGGCACCAGGCGGTGGTAGGAGTTCACCGTCGGGTTGGTGAACGCGAGCAGCGTGGGCGCGTGCTTGAGCAGGCCGCCGACGTAGTACCGGCCGGTGTCGGACAGGCCCGCGTAGCCGACCTCGTCGTAGAACAGCGGCGAGCCGTCCTTCCACAGGCTCTGGTGGCAGTGCATGCCGGAGCCGTTGTCGCCGAAGATCGGCTTGGGCATGAACGTGACCGTCTTGCCCGCGGCCCGGGCCACGCTCTTGATCACGTACTTGTAGAGCATCAGCTTGTCGGCCTGCTCCAGCAGCGGCGCGAACAGGATGTCGATCTCCGCCTGGCCGGCCGTACCCACCTCGTGGTGCTGCATCTCCACCGTGATGCCCACGTCGATCAGCGCCCTGACCATGGCCGAGCGCAGGTCGGTGTAGTGGTCTACCGGGGGAGTCGGGAAGTAGCCGCCCTTGTACGGCGGCTTGGAGCCGAGGTTCCCGCCTTCCTCCTCGCGCCCGGTGTTCCACGCGCCCTCGACCGAGTCGACGTAGTAGTAGCCGGAGTTGGCCCCGGTGTCGTAGCGCACCGAGTCGAAGATGTAGAACTCCGCCTCCGGGCCGAAGAACGCGGTGTCCGCGATCCCGGTGCCCTTGAGGAACGTCTGCGCCTTGCGGGCGATGTTGCGCGGGTCCCGGGTGTACGGCTCGCCCGTCAGCGGGTCGTGCACGAAGAACGTCAGGTTCAGGGTGGGGTGCTGGCGGAACGGGTCCACGTACGCGGTCGCCGGGTCCGGCAGCAGCAGCATGTCCGACTCGTGGATCTGCTGGAAGCCACGGATCGAGGAACCGTCGAACATCCGGCCCTCGGTGAAGACCTTCTCGTCGAACGACTCGACCGGCACCGTGAAGTGCTGCATGGTCCCCGGCAGGTCACAGAACCTGACATCGACGAACTGAATCTTGTTATCGCCGATGAACTTCAGGACCTCGTCGGCGTTCTGGAACATCAAGCCTCCCTGAACGGAGCTGACACTGGTGTTGCCTCCCGGGCTGCCGGGGCTGAAGGCCGCGGGAAGGCGGCCACGCAGATCTGGCCGCATGGGGGTCTGCCTGCGGCAGGAACGATTCGGACGTTAGTTCCCGGCGATTACCGACCCGTGTCTCTAGTGTTTCACACGTGTTACGCCTGGCCGCGATGACGCGCCTGGGCTGGGTGCTCCTGCGGGCCAGCCCGCGGCCCGCGGCCGCGGCGCCGTATCCGGCCAGGCAGGGCGCTAATCGGCGATAACGGAGCGGTACGGTTAGAGGGTGAGCGAGCGACGGTGGGGCGGGATCCTGCTGCCCGGCATGGCCACCCCCGGTGATGAGAAATATCCCGGCGAACGGTTCGGGCTGCCGGAACAGGGCCCGAGGTCGGTGGCGGGCATGGGCCGCCGGCTGCTCGCGCTGCTGATCGACTGGCTGATCAGCCTGGTCATCGCGCGCTCGTTCTTCGGGCACAGCGACGTGACCGTGATCACGCTGCTCATCTTCGCCGTGCAGGTCTGGGTGCTGACCGCGCTGACCGGGTTCACCATCGGCAAGCGGGTCTGCGGCATCCGGGTGGCCCGGCTGGACGGCCGGCCGGTCGGCTTCCTCTGGGCGCTGGTCCGCACGCTGCTGCTGCTCTGCGTGCTGCCGCCCCTGGTCACCGACCGCGACCTGCGCGGCCTGCACGACCGCGCCGCCAACACCATCGTGCTCAGAGTTTGATCCGGACGACCCCCCGGACCCCCCGATCGCCGCTACGCGCCGAACGTCTCCTCGGCGAGCACCCGCCTGCGGCCCGGGCCCTCGTCGGCGAGCTCCGGTGGTCCCGTTACCCCCCGGTGGTCCGGTTCGACCGCTCTTACCTCGTCCGGGGCGGGGCGGCTTGGGCATCCGGCCCGATTTCGGCATCGGGCCCTTGGGCATTTGCAGCGACTGGGGCAGCGCCTTGAGCCGGTAGTTGAGCTCTGCTATCTCGGTCTTGTTCAGGTTGCCCGGCAGCCGCATGATCTTCCGCTGCAGCTTGCTGATCGGCAGCTGGCCCTCTTCGTTGCCGACCTGGAAGTCGTAGATATACGTGTCGGCCACCCGGGAGATCCGCTTCTTCTCCGCGGCCAGCAGGCCGGGCAGCCGGTTCGGCGAGCCCTCGCCGACCAGCACGACGCCGGGCTTGCCCACCGCGCGGTGGACCACGTCCATGTTCCGGTTGGCCGTCACCGCCGGGGTGACCGTCCAGCCGCCGCGCATGCTCTGCAGGATGGCGGCGGCCGCGCCCGGCTGCCCCTCCACCGCGGCGTACTGCGCGGACTGGGCGAACCGGCCGAACAGGAGCATCGCAGCGGCCAGCCCGAGCGAATACGCCGAGCGGGATGATCAGCCCGGCCAGGCCGGTGAGCAGCCCGACCAGCACGGCTACGCCGATGATGCCGACGGCGGTCAGCGCGATGAGCGGGAGCGCCCGGGGGTTGTGCTCGCGGATGATGCCCGCGACCAAACGGATCTGCTTAATGCGGCCCTTGGGGACTGCCGTCCGCGCCGCCTGCGGCCTTGTTCGCCATGGAGGGCAGGATACGAGTCAGCGGGCCGGGTGGGAAACCGCGGTGCCCGGTTCGGCCCGCCGGGCCATGGCTTCGCGGTACAGCCGCCCGGCCCGGTAGGACGACCGGACCAGCGGCCCGGACATCACGCCGTAGAAGCCCAGGCTCAGCGCCTCGTCGCGCAGGCGGTCGAACTCGGCGGGCTCAACCCACCGGTCAACCGGGTGATGCCGCGGCGACGGGCGCAGGTACTGGGTGATGGTAAGCAGCTCGCACCCGGCCGAGCGCAGGTCAGCCAGGGCCCCGGTGATCTCGTCCGGCGCCTCGCCCATCCCGAGGATCAGGTTGGACTTGGTGACCAGGCCGGCCGCCCTGGCCTTGGCCAGCACGTCCAGCGATCGCTCGTAGCGGAATCCGGGCCTGATCCGCCTGAAGATCCGCGGCACGGTCTCGATGTTGTGCGCCAGCACCTCCGGCCGGGCGCCGAACACCGGTGCCAGCTTGCCGTCATCCGCGTTGAAGTCGGGAATCAGCAGTTCGACCCCGCAGCCGGGCACGGCCGCGTGGATCTCGTGCACGGTCTGCGCGTACAGCCACGCGCCGCCGTCGGGCAGGTCGTCCCGGGCCACCCCGGTCACGGTGGCGTAGCGCAGGCCCATGGTGGCCACCGACTCGGCCACCCGGCGTGGCTCGCCGGTGTCCAGCGGCGCCGGCTTCCCGGTGGCGATCTGGCAGAAGTCGCAGCGCCTGGTGCACTGGTCGCCGCCGATCAGGAACGTGGCCTCACGGTCTTCCCAGCACTCGAAGATGTTCGGGCAGCCGGCCTCCTGGCAGACCGTATGCAGCCCCTCCCGCTGCACCAGCCCTTTGAGCGCGGTGTATTCCGGGCCGGTGCGCAGCCGTGTCTTGATCCACGGCGGCTTCTTCTCGATCGGGGTCTGGCTGTTCCTGGCTTCCAGCCGGAGCAGTTTGCGTCCTTCGGGTGCGAGTACCACGACTCCAGCGTACGTCCCGGCCGAGGTCACCTGGCCGGGGCTGGCCTACTTGGGCGAGTGGCTGGGATGCGGCGGGTGCGACGGGTGAGTGGGGTGCGCCGGATGGGTCGGGTGCGCCGGATGGGCTGGGTGCGTGTGCTGACCGTCCGGCGTGGGCTGCGGCTCAACCACCCCCGCGCAATAGGACGTCACGTTGCCCGCACCGCCCGCGGCGGCGGCAATTTTTCTGAACGCCTTTCGCTGCGCACTGGGGCTGCCATCCGCGAGGGCCTGCTGGTAAGCGGCACACCGGCCGGGTCTGCTGCCGGGTGCGGCTGACCTGCTCTCGGTCGTCGGCTGGGCTGGCGACCCGGGCGCGGTGGCCGCCGGGCTGGCCGGGTGGTGGGTCAGCCGGTGCAGCATGTCCGGCAGCGCGCCGGTGTACGCGGCCGCGGCGGCCGCCCCGCCCAGCGACACCACGACGGCGGCGCCGATCGCGGCCAGCCGGGCGCTCAGCCGTGGCCGCCGGGCCCGGCGCCGGCCCGGCCCGGCGGGGCGTGGGCGGGTCTCGGCCGGCGCCGCGGGGGAGGGCTGGGGCCCGGCCTGGGGGGGAAGGGCGGGTCGGCGGGGGCGGGAACGGGCGGGTCCCGGCCGGTGGTGCGGAGGCTCGCGTGGCCGGTGCCGGCCGGGCGGTGGCAGGCCGCCCCACCGCCGCGCGGAACGCGGCCATCGCCTGCTGCTCGGCCGCGGGCGGGGCGGCCGCCGGGGCCGCGTACAGCTCGCCGAACGCCCCCGCCAGCCGGTGCAGCCCGGTCGCGGCGTCGCCGGGCAGCGGGGCCCGGTCGAGCAGCGCGTCGAAGGCGGCATCCCCGGGCCGGGGCAGCTCGCCGCCCGCGGGCCACGGTGGCGTCGGCATACCGTCCCAAACTCCGCCGCCGGTCATCGCGTTACACCCATCGCGGAGATGGTCTGCGCGAGCGAGTGCAGGCCACGGTGGGCGGCGATGCGGACCGCGCCGGGGCTGCGGCCGACGATCCGGGCCACCGTCTCGTTGTCCAGATCGGCCAGGACCCGCAGCAGGATCACTTCGGCCTGGGCCGGCGGCAGCTGCCAGATCGCCTCGATCATCGCGTCGGTGGTCAGGTTGGCCATGGCCGCGGCGGCCGCGTCCCCGGTGCGCGGCTCGCTGGCCTGTGGCAGCTCGTCGAGCGGCGTGGCCGGGTGCCGGGACCGGCGGCGGCCCTCGTCGATGGCCCGGTGCCGGGCGATGGTGAACAGCCAGGACCGCCAGGACCGCTCGTCCCCACGGAAACCGGCCAGGCCCCTGACGACCTGCACCCAGGTCTCGGCGGCAACGTCTTCGGCGGCGGCCGGCGCCGCGGCCCGGAGGTAGCGGAGCAGCGCGTGGTTGCCATCCCGCCACAGCGTGGCGAAGGCCGTCTCGCTGCCGCCCTGGGCGGCGGCCAGCAGAGCCGGGAAGTCCTCGCCGATCACAGATGTGAGTATCTGCACCGGGCGGTGACCAGCGCAGCCGATTTGCGTGAGCTTAGCCAAACGTAACGGCGCCGGGTCCCGCGGCGCTTGCCCCTGCGGGACCGTATCGGCGGGCGGGAGAGGCAGCAGCATGCAGGCAGCGCAGGGGCGGGACAGGGCGGCAGGCGGCGTGACTGGGCGGCCGCCCGGGCGCCCGCGGGACGCCAGCCTGGACGCCGCCATCCTGGCCGCCGCCGTGAGCCAGCTGGCCGAACGCGGCTACGCCGGGATGTCCATCGAGGGGGTGGCGGCCGCCGCCGGGACCAGCCCACCCAGCCTGCGCCGCCGCTACCCCGACAAACTGGCCCTCGCCCTGGCCGGAGTGGACGCGCTGCGGGTCACCGAGCTGCCCGCGGCCGCCGCGAGCCCGCGCGCCGACGCGCTGGCCGTTCTGGAGCACATCCGGGAGATTATGATCCGGCAGAACGGGCTGGCTGTGCTGGCCGCCGTCATGGCCGAACGCGAGCGTTACCCGGAGCTGCTGGCCCGCTTCCGGCGGCACGTGGCCGAGCCGCGGGAAGCCCGGCTGCGCGCCGCGCTAGTCCGCGGCGTGGCTAGCGGCAGCCTCCCGGCCGGACTCGACCCCAGCCTGACCGTCAGCCTGCTCACCGGGTCGCTGTACGCCTGCTACGTGCGCGGCGAGCGCATCCGCGCGGACTGGGCCCAGCGCGTCCTCGGCATCGTCTGGCCCGAGCCTGGTTAGCCTCGCGTGGCTGGCCTGCCGGCCCAGGCTGGCGTAGCGCCACCAGCCGAGGATGGTGGCCACGATGCCGCCGGCCCCGGCGATGAGCAGCACCAGGCGCGGGTCGAGCGGGGCCAGCAGCCCGCCCGCCACGGCCATGCCCAGGGACGCCGCGCCGAACAGCAGCCCCGAGTACATGGCGAAGACCCGCCCGGAGATGGCGGCCGGCACGCGGTGGTTCAGGAAGCTGCGGGTGGCCACCACTTCCATCCCGTTAGCCACACCGCCGATCCCGTAGGCCGCCGCGGCCTGCCACAGGGTGAGCGCGCCCGCCGCCAGCGCCACCCCGACGCCGGTGACCAGGCTGCCCAGCAGCACGGCCAGCACCAGGCGGCGCCGCGGCAGGCGGCCGCCCACCAGCGTCCCGGCCAGCATGCCCGCGGTCCACGCGGACACCAGCACCGAGTAGCCGGTGGGGCCCGCCCTGAGCACGCCCTCGGCGAACGCGACCTCGGCCACGCTGGCCATGTTGGCGAACGTGACCATGACGCTGACTATCAGGACGAGCAGCCCCGCCTCCCGGTCGGCGCGCAGGAACCGCAGCCCGGCGCTGAACTGGCCGGCGCCGCGCTCACTGCCCCCATCGGCCACGCCAGGCACGTCCGGGTCCGGGCTGCCCGCCGGGGCCGGGCTGAGCCGTAGCAGGCCCAGGCCGGCCGCGCCCAGGCCGTACATGGCCGCGACCGCGGCCAGGGCCAGGCCGGTGCCGCCCGCCGCGGTGAGCCCGCCAGCCAGCAGCGGGCCCACGGTGAAGCCGCCCCAGGTGGCCGCCTGCAGGTAGCCGTTGGCCCGGATCAGCCCGGCGCGGCCGGCCAGTTGCGGCACGATGACGCCCAGGCCGGGCTGCAGCACGGCCGCGCACAGGCCGAACCCGATGGCCAGCCCGAGGGTCGCGCCGGTCCCGGTGAACCTGGTCAGCGCCAGCGCGACCAGCGTCTGCACCACCGACGCGATGATCAGCACCGGCCGCACAGGGAACCGGTCGAGCAGCGCGCCCGCCACCGGGGCCAGCGCGGTGATCGGCACCGTGACGGCCAGGAACACCGAGGCCACGGCCCAGGACGCGTGCGAACTCTGGTACACCCGGCTGGCCAGGGCGACCATGGCCAGCCCGTCTCCCGCGGAGATCAGGGCTTGCAGCAGGACGGCCAGCGGCATCCCGCCGCGCGGGCTGCGCACGGAGGGGAACACGGGAAGACTCCTAGGACGAGGGCGGGTGGCTGCTGTGGTTGCGCGATGCGCGGCCGCTGGTCCTAGTACACGCCATCCACGCTAGCATGGCCGCCGCCCTGCTCCCGAACGCATTTCGATGTGACGGGAGGTGCCGTTGTCGGGGAGCATGGAGCCCATGCCTACGCAGTTCGATCCCCCGTCGGGGACACGTGACTTCCTCGCCGCCGAGTACGAGACCCGGGAGCGTGCGTTCGCGGTCATCCGCTCGGTGTTCGCCCAGTACGGCTTCGAGCCGTTGCAGACGCCCGCCTTTGAGCGTCTCGACGTGCTGCTCGGCAAGTACGGGGAAGAGGGCGACAAGCTCATCTTCAAGATCCTGCGGCGCGGTGAGCACGAGGCGTCCGGCGAGGCGGATCTGGCGCTGCGTTACGACATGACCGTACCGCTGGCCCGGGTGGCGGCCGCGTACGGCAGCCAGCTGCCCAGCCCGTACAAGCGGTACACGATCGGCTCGGTGTGGCGGGCCGACCGGCCCGGCCGGGGCCGGTACCGCGAGTTCACCCAGTGCGACCTGGACACGCTGGGCAGCACGTCGGTGCTGGCCGACGCCGAGGTGATCTGCGCGGTGCACGACGTGCTGGACCGGCTGGGCATCGAGGGGTTCCGCTTCCTGCTCAACTCACGGCACGTGCTGGCCGGCCTGCTGGAGTCCTTCCACGTCCCGGCCGGGCTGGGCGCCGGCGTGCTGATCACACTGGACAAGCTGGACAAGCTGGCGCCAGATGAGGTGATCGCGGAGCTGGCCGGCCGGGGCCTGGCCCAAACCACCGCCGCGGACCTGGTCGGCGCGATGACCGCGGCGGATGCCGTGGACCGGATCCGGGCCGCGCTCAAGCCCAGCGAGGAAGGCGCGGCCGGCCTGGACGAGGTCGATGAGGTGCTCGCGCTGACCAGCACACAGCTCCCGGCCGGGCGGGTCGAGTTCACCCCGCGGATGGTGCGCGGGCTGAGCTACTACACCGGGCCGATCTGGGAGGTGGTCGCCCCGGGGGTGAGTTCGTCGATCTCCTCGGGCGGCCGGTACGACCACCTGATCGAGCAGCTGGGCGGGCCGGACACGCCGGGCACCGGCGGCTCGCTCGGCGTCGAGCGCATCCTGCTGCTGCTCTCCGGGGCGGGCGGCGCGGCCGGGCTGCGCCGGCTGGACGTGGCCGTCACGGTCATGGGCGGCGAATTTGCCGAACGCTCGTTCGGCTTCGCGGCCGTCGCCCGGGACGCGGGACTGCGGGCCAGCGTGTACCTGGGCGGGTCGGGCAAGCTGGGCCGGCAGCTCAAGTGGGCCAGTGACCAGGGCGCCCGGTGGGCGCTGATCTACGGCCGCAATGACCAGGAAGAGGGCACGGTCACCGTACGGGACATGGACAGCGGCGAGCAGACCGCGGTACCCGCCGCCGAACTGCCCGGGTACCTGGCCGGGCTGGCCGGCCGCGGGGCCGCCCGGGCCTAGGACGCGGCCGCGATCACCGCGCTGGGCAGGCCGGGGGAGCCGGCGCCAGCTGGTCGCGCCGAGCACGGCGGCGAGACGCCGCTGGACCGGGCCGAGCAGGTCCGGGACGGTGACCGGCCGGCCGAGCTCGGCGGTCAGGCTGGTCACCCCGGCGTCGCGGATGCCGCACGGCACGAACCGGTCGTACCAGGCCAGGTCGCAGTCGCAGTTCAGCGCGAAGCCGTGCATGGTCACGCCGCGGGACACCCGGATGCCGATCGCGGCCACCTTGCGGTCCGGGCGGGCTGGGCCCCCAGACGGATCGGCGGCCCGGCACCCACACCCCGCTGCGCCCGGCCACCCGCACCGTGGCCAGACCCGCGTCCGCGCACGCGTGTATCAGCGCTTCCTCCAGCGCGCGCACGTAGGCGATCACGTCGACCGGCTCGGCCAGCCGGACGATCGGGTAGCCGACGAGCTGGCCCGGGCCATGCCAGGTGATCTTGCCGCCGCGGTCCACATCGATGACCGGGGCGCCCGCGTCCGCGCCCGGCCGGTCCAGCGGGCTGGTCCGCTTGCCTGCGGTGTACACCGGCTCGTGCTCCAGCAGCAGGCAGGTATCCGGGATCGCGCCGCTGACCCGCTGCTCGTGCACCTGACGCTGGAGTTCCCAGCCACGCAGGTAGGGCAGTGGGTGATCGCCGAGGCCGGCGTGCACATAGACCAGCTCATTCGTCACGCTGCCCACGATATCCGGGTCCAGCGAAACCACCGCCGCCAGGAGGGGAAGCAACGGCCCCAGTGGGGTAGTTACCGGCTAGGGAGGTACATCGCGTGATCAATGTGGACGAGCTGCGCCGGATGAGCCCGCAGCAGCGAGCCGAACTCAGCCGTGCCCTTTCCGCGCTGGACGACCCGGTGCCTCCTGGTGAGGCCGACCTGCCCGCCGGGCCGGTGCGCCGGGCCATCGCGCTGGTCGTGATCATCGGTGGCTGCATGGGCCTGGCCGCGTGGATCGGCGTGCTGGCCGTCACGCTGCCCCGCTACTACCACACCGGCGGCTGGCGGGGTGCCTGGGTCGGCTTCAACGTCGGCCTGCTCATCGCGTTCGCGGCGACCGCGTGGGCGGCCTGGAAGCACCGCCAGCTGGTGATCGGCTGCCTCATCGTGCTGGCCACACTGCTCTGCTGCGACGCCTGGTTCAACGTCACACTGGACGTGCGGACCAGCGGGTTCTGGGTCAGCCTGCTGCTCGCGCTGTGCGTCGAGCTGCCGATCGCCGCGCTGGCCCTGATCGGGGCGCGCCGCCTGCTGCGGATGAACATCCGGGCGCTGGGCCGGTTCCGCGGCCTGCCCGGGCCGGTGCCGCCGCTGTGGAAGGTGCCGCTGTACGGGCTGGAGAGCCACGGGTTCAGCAACCTCATCCCGGCCGAGCCGTGCCTGCCGGTCCAGCGGCCGACCTGGACGCGGCGGCCCGCGAAGAGAGCCGGGCCCGCTGACCGCGGGCCGCCTCAGGCGGCCGACCCGGCCGCCTGCAGTTCTGCGGCCAGCGCGCCCGCCAGGTCCGGGTAACTGAACGTGAAGCCCGCGTCCAGCAGCCGGGTGGGCCGCACCCGGGCGCTGGACAGCAGGTCGCTGGTGACCCCGCCGAGCGCCGCGGTCAGCACCGGGGACGGGATGGCCAGCCGCGCCGGGCGGTGCAGCACACCGGCCAGCGCCGCGGTGAACGCGGCATTGGTCACCGGGTTGGGCGTGGTGATGTTCACCGGACCGGACAGGCCCGGCTGGCCGATCAGGAACCGGGCCGCCCGGATCCAGTCGGCCAGCGTCACCCAGCTCATGAACTGCGTGCCCGGCCCGAGCCGGGCTCCGAGGCCGAACCGGAACGGCGTCAGCAGCCGGCCCAGCACCCCACCCCGGCGCGAGATCACGATTCCGGAGCGGAGGCAGACGACCCGGATGCCAGCCTGCCGGGCGAGCCCGGCGGCCGCCTCCCAGTCCTGCACCACGCTGGGCAGGAAGCCGTGCCCGGCCGGGGAGGACTCGTCCACCTGGCGGCCGCCGGTATCGCCGTACCAGCCGATGGCCGACCCGGACAGGAGCACGGCCGGTGGCTCATCCATCGCGGCCAGCAGGCTGGCCACCGCCTGCGTGCCAGCTACCCGGCTGGCCCGGATCTCCTGCTTGTAGGCGTCCGTCCAGCGGTGATCGGCCACCCCGGCCCCGGCCAGGTGCACCACTGCGGAGGTCCCGGCCAGCGCGCCGGGCGGCACACCGCCCCGCTCCGCCCGCGGATCCCAGGCGATTTCGTCTGGTGCAGCGGGCGACCGCCGCACCAGCGACACCACCTGGTCGCCATCCTCCCGCAGGGCGGCGGCCAGCGCGCTGCCGATCAGCCCGGACGCCCCCGTGACCGCAACCTTCATGATCCCCCGTCCCGTTAGCCGACATATGTAGGCTACATATGTCGGCTAGCGTTGGCTGGCGCTAGAGTCCCAGCTCTGCCTCGAACGCCCCTT
>CAVVGF010000044.1:0-35279 GCA_963747705.1 uncultured Actinomycetes bacterium
GGTGGCGGCCGAACTCGACCTGCCCCGTTGGTGGCTGAATGAGCAGGCCAGTTCCTATGTCGCGCCTGGCGGGGACTCGGCGGCCTCCCGGGTATTCGACCACCCGGGTCTTCGCGTCTTCGCCGCCTCTCCCGAGCATCTCCTGGCTATGAAAGCGCTCGCAGCCCGGCCTCGTGACGCGAAAGACATCCGGCAACTCACGCAGGTGCTCGGCCTGCACACTGCCGATGAGGTACTCGCTTCGGTGCGCGAGATCTTCCCGGAAGAGGAACCGCCCGCGCGGCTCGGGCTCCTCCTAAATGACATCTTCGCCGATCAAGACGGATGAGCGGGCAGGCCTGCGGCAGCCTCCAGACGAATCCCTGCCCCAGGTGTGTCGTTATAGCTTGCACGCGGGGCTATGCCCACATTCTCAGCTGGTTTCCAGGCTCGCTACTGGGCGCGCCCTGACCGCGGGTCGTCCCCGCGATCTAGCACTTAGTTAGGGCGGTCAGCTTCCTGGTACTCCCCAGAACGGGCAGTGGTGTTCCGCCGAGTAGTTCGTCTCGGTCTGCGGCTGCGGCGGGAGGAGCGACAACACCTGGTGGCCGGTGCTGGTGAATTGCGGCCACACGGCCGGCTGGGCCGGAACGCCGGACTTGGCAAAGTTCGTCCAGTCCTGCTTCATCGCGGCCGCCAGTTGCCGTTGTGCTGGGGAGAGCGTGCCTGGGTTGGGGGTGTTGTGCAGGGTGAACAGGTACTGGAGTTCCGATGCGTGGGCTGCACCGTAGGGGAAACCGGCCGGCGGCAGGTACCGCTGCGGCGCGTTCTGGTCGTTGAACTCGTAGGCGAAGGTGGGGACATAGGTGGACAGCGAACGCTCGGCCACCACCGCGGGGCAGGCGAAGATGGCGTCGGTACCGACGGCGCCGAGGGCGACCGAAGGGCTCGAATACTTGCTGAGCGGGTACTTGGCCTCGATCACCGCGGCCACCGAGGCCGGGACGCCGAGGGTCGATTCGATCATCGACTCGTAGTTCGAGGCGGTGACGGGGCTGCCCTGGAGGGTGTCGATCCCGACGAACAGCCGCCATTCGTCCCGGTTGGTCCCGATGATGACCGGCACCCGGCTGAACTCGCCGCTGGCCAGCGCCGTGTACATCGGCTGAGTGAGCACCTGGCCGTCGAGGTCGGGCTCGTACCCGGTGGTGTCCTCGTTGTCGATGATCGTCGTGACGGGCAGCTTGCGCAGGCAGGCCGCGACATCGCGGGTGCAGCCCACCTTGGCGGCGAACGCCCGCCCGGCGGACTCGGCGGTGGCCAGGGGCTGCTGGGCCAGGTCGTAGGTGCCGCTTTCGGCGATGGCCTTGGCGAACAACCCCTGGGCGCCGGGCGAGGTAAGTTGCGACAGCACGCTCACGCCCCCGGCGGACTCGCCGAACAGCGTCACGTTCCCGGGATCACCGCCGAACCGGGCGATGTTGGCCTGCACCCAGCGCAGCGCGGCCTGCTGGTCCATCAGCCCGTAGTTGCCAGCCGAGCCGCCCGGCCCGGCCAGCGCCTTCTCGGCCAGGAAGCCGAGCGCGCCGATCCGGTAGTTGATGGTGACCACGATGACGCCGTTGCGTACCAGCCCGGCGGAATCGTAGTCGTTGCTCTCACCGAACACAAACGCGCCGCCGGGCAGCCACACCATGACGGGCAGTCGCTGGCCCGCAGCGTTGCTGGCCGGGGTGAATACGTTCAGGTACAGGCAGTTCTGCGAGGTGCTGGCTATGCCGAAGGGTGAGGCCGGCTGCGGGCAGTGCGGGCCGAACTTGGTGGCCTGGCGGACGCTGTGCCAGCGCGCGGGCGGCTGCGGCGCCCGCCAGCGCAATGGTCCCACCGGAGGGGCCGCGTAGGGGATGCCGAGGAATTCATCCATGGCCCCCGAAGCCTTGCCCTGGACGGCCCCGTCGGCCGTGGGTACGACGAGCCGGGCAGCGGTGGGCGACGGGCCGGCCGCCGCCGCACTGGCCCCTGCCGCGGCCGATGTGACGAGCAGCGCGCCCGCCGCGACGAGCCCGAGACTCAGCCGGGCGAACGAAACTTTGCTGAACCGGTGTCGTGTCATCTGCGTGTCCTCTCGTTAGGGCTGTCAATCCTTCGCCGGACCGGCCCGGAAGCCGCGCCGGACTTGGACCGGAAGCGAGCTACGCTGGCCGGATCCGGTCGTAGAGCAGGCAGAGCGCTCCGCTGTCGGTACTGGCCATTTCTGTCAGGGACCAGGACGAGCCCCCAGGGCCGTCGCCGAACAGCCGGGCACCGCCGCCTGGCAGTTCGGGGCACAAGGTGATGCTCAGCCGGTCCAGTTCCCCGGCCTCGAGCAAGCCGCGGATGACGCTGCTGCTGGCCAGAACGATGATGTCGCCGCCCGGCCGCCTGCGAAGCTGCCGGACAATGGTGGCCGGATCGGCCGTGACGATGCGGGAGTTGCGCCAGTCCGCCTGCCGGAGGGTGCGGGAGAATACGAGCTTCTCGACCGCATCCAGCCACTGGGCGAAGACGCGATCCCTGGGGTCGGCTTCCTCGTCCCCGGCGACCGCGGGCCAGAACGAGGCGAAGCTCTGGTAGTTCTTGCGGCCCAGCAGCGCTGTTGTTGCCGTGCTGGTGATCTTCACCAGATGGTCGCGTGCCCCGTCAGTCGGCGCGTGCGGCACGATCCAGCTCATGTCGCGCTCCCCGCCTGGCCCGGCCACGCGGCCGTCCAGGGACAGGGAGATGTTGCCGACCACGGTGCGGTCCCTGGGCCCGCTGGCTCTGTCGGTCATGTCGGCCTCCCGTCTGGTTGCCGCGGCTGGGGTGATCTGGCTACCCGGCCAGCGTGGTGGCCGCCTGGCCGGTAAGGGAAATGCCGTCTGGACATGACGCCTATGCCAGGCCTGCATCACGCGCGGCTGTCCCTGGCATGCGAATGTGAGCCACACTTGAGCGGTGGACGGCGACCGGAGGGTGCGGGCTCTGCCGCAAGCAGCCGAAGCGATCGAGTTGCGGCACCTGCGTGCGCTCGTCGCGGTCGCTCAGGACCTCAGCTTCAGCAAGGCGGCGCAGCGGCTGTTCATCACCCAGCCCGCACTCAGCCGCCAGATCCGCAACCTGGAGCGCCTTGTCGGCTGCGACCTGTTCCGCCGGTCAACCCAGCGGGTGGAACTCACTCTGGCCGGGGAGGCGCTGCTCGCACGGGCCCGCACCCTGCTGGCCGACCTGGATGATGCGGTCACCGCGGCCCGCTCGGTCGGCGGCGAGCTAGCAGCCCGGATGGCCCTGCTGTGGGAACCGTGGGCACGTGCCTCCGCCAGCGGTGTTGACTGGGACCAGGCGCGCGCCGCCACCGAGGAACTTCACGGGCGGTTCGCTCCCCCACCCGAGGTGACGGTTGTCCCGGTGATCGCCGGCGGCGTACCGGCCCTGCGGGTCACGCCCGGTCAGCCATCCGATGGCGTGGT
This sequence comes from uncultured Actinomycetes bacterium, assembly GCA_963747705.1. Lineage (GTDB taxonomy): Bacteria > Actinomycetota > Actinomycetes > Streptosporangiales > Streptosporangiaceae > RYN-230. The sequence continues at coordinate 3,465 of CAVVGF010000044.1, forward strand.
GCTGTTCCTGCATGGCGGCGGGTATGTCACCGGATCGGCGTTCGGGTACCGCCACCTCGCCGGCGCGGTCGCCGTCGCTGCAGGCGCGGCCGCGCTGGCCGTTGACTACCGACTGGCGCCCGAGCACCCGTATCCCGCCGCCGTGCAGGATGCGGTGAACGCCTACCTATGGCTCCTCGACACCGCGGACTCTCCCGGCGAGATCATCGTCGCGGGGGACTCGTCCGGCGGCGGGCTGGCCATGGCCCTGCTGCTCACCTTGCGCGAGCGCGGCATCCCCCGGCCGGCCGGGGCTGTCCTCATGTGCCCCTGGGTCGACCTAGACGGCCGCACCCAGCGGCCACCCCGGGAATCGCCGACCCTGTTCTCCTCCGAGCAGCCCCGGCGCCTCGCCCAGGCATACCTGGGTGGCCAGTCCGCCGACGACCCCGTGCTCACCCCGCTGCACACCGACCTAGCAGGGCTGCCGCCCCTCCTAATCCACGCCGCATCCGGCGACTCGGTACTGCAGGAAGCCCAGTTGCTCGCCAAACACGGCAAAGAATGCGGTGTTGACACCACGATCACCGTGTACCCGGTGCCCACTCACGACTTCCACGCCTTCTGGACCTTCCTCCCCGAAGCTACGAAGGCACTCGACCAGATCGGCGTGTTCATCCGCAACTTGACCAGCCCTCACGCCCACCCCGCCGCTGGCCGGGGGCTACCTTCCTAACGGCTGGTGCGCCCCGGGGGCCGCTTCCCAGCCCAGGTCCATCTAGCTGAGCTCCCCATCTATGGCGGTAGCTGATGCACTATCTCGCCCGACCCGGAGAGGCCCACCCAGCCCGATACTCTGGACGACGAGGGAGCGTCCGAGGGGCCCGGCGGGTCCATGTACCTGGCTCCTTCGAGTAGGAGCCGGGTGGATGACCTGTGTGGTTATCACTGGCACGACGGCGGCTGCCGACATACCGATACTGCGCAATCACTTTCCGCGATGACGGAGGGATCGCCCGGGCAAAATACCCGCCGATATGGGCGGCTGTCTGGCCCCCGACGGTGCCGCCAGTGAGAGTTCAGATCTACGTGATCTGCGCGCTGGGCTGCCATGGCTGCGAGGCTCGGCGGCGGTGCGCTGACACACGCCTGCGGCGGCCCTTACCCGCGGCCCAGCCTGGGCGGCTGGAAACCTTTGTGTGATGCAGCTTTCCGGGGTTCAGGCGCAGACCTTCGGCTGCGGTTCGCCGAAGGCGTAGTGGTTCCATTCTTGCGGTGTCGGTGGTCCCACGTCGGCGCAAAGCGCCGCATAGGTATGCGCGAATAGCGATACTTGCCACAGCCGCACGGTGCCGTCGTCGCCGCCGCCGGCCAGCAGCTTGCCGTCGGGGCTGAACGCCACCACGGACACGGCGCTAGCAGGGCCGGAGCCGGTCTGGATGGGCGCGCCGACGGGGCGGCGGGTGGCCGGGTTCCACGCCCGCACGGTGCCGTCGCCTTCGCCGGTGGCCAGCAGCTTGCCGTCGGGGCTGAACGCCACCGCGTGCGCGCCGTACACGCTGCTGGTGGTGGCGTGCAGGGTCGCGACGGGGCGGCCGGTGGCCGGGTTCCACAGCCGCACGGTGCCGTCGCCGCAGCCGCCGGCCAGCAGCTTGCCGTCGGGGCTGAACGCCAGCCCCCACACGCCGGTATTAGGGCCGGTGCCGGTCTGGAGCACGCCGACGCGGCGGCGGGTGGCCAGGTTCCACAGCCGCACGGTGCCGTCGCCGCTGCCGCCGGCCAGCAGCTTGCCGTCGGGGCTGAACGCCACCACGTGAACGCCGCCGTACTGGGCGCTGGCGTGGAGGGGCGCGCCGACGGGCTGGCCGGTGGCTGGGTTCCATAGCCGCACCGTGCCGTCGCCGTCGGCGCTGGCCAGCAGCTTGCCGTCGGGGCTGAACGCCACCCCGTTCACGCCGTTGCGGGCGCTGGCGTGGAGGGGCGCGCCGACGGGCTGGCCGGTGGCGGGGTTCCACAGCCGCACCGTGCCGTCGCCGTCGGCGCTGGCCAGCAGCTTGCCGCCGGGGCTGAACGCCACCCCGAGCACGCCGTACTGGGCGTTGGTGGCGTGGAGGGGCGCGCCGACGGGCTGGCCGGTGGCCGGGTTCCACAGCCGCACGGTGCCGTCGCCGTCGGCGCTGGCCAGCAGCTTGCCGTCGGGGCTGAACGCGACCCCGCCTACGCCGTTAGCAAGGCCGGAGCCGATCTGGAGCGGCGCGCCGACGGGGCGGCCGGTGGCCGGGTTCCACAGCCGCACCGTGCCGTCGGCGCCGGCGCTGGCCAGCAGCTTGCCGTCGGGGCTGAACGCCACACCGTACACGCTGTTGTAGGACGTTGGCGGCCAGGAGCGGCGCACCGACGGGCTGGCCGGTGGCCGGGTTCCACAGCCGCACCGTGCCGTCGGCGTCGGCGCTGGCCAGCAGCTTGCCGTCGGGGCTGAACGCCACCCCGTACACGCCGTAGACGGCGCCGGTCTGGAGGGGCGCGCCGACGGGCCGGCCGGTGGCCGGGTTCCACAGCCGCACCGTGCCGTCGCCGCTGCTGATGGCCAGCAGCTTGCCGTCGGGGCTGAACGCCACCGCGCCATGGCCGCCAAAAGGGCCGACGCTGGTCTGGATGGTCTTGCCGGCGGGGCGGCCGGTGGCCGGGTTCCACAGCCGCACCGTGCCGTCGCCGCCGGCGCTGGCCAGCAGCTTGCCGTCGGGGCTGAACGCCACCCCGAACACGCCGCCACTGGGCGCTGGCGTGGAGGGGCGCGCCGACGCGGTGGCCGGTGGCCGGGTTCCACAGCCGCACCGTGCCGTCGGCGCCGGCGCTGGCCAGCAGCTTGCCGTCGGGGCTGAACGCCACCGCGCGCACGCCATACCGGGCGGTGGTCCGGCCGCTGGCGTGCAGGGGCTTGCCAACGGGGCGGCCGGTGGCCGGGTTCCACAGCCGCACCGTGCCGTCGCCGCCGGCGCTGGCCAGCAGCTTGCCGTCCGGGCTGAACGCCACCCCGTACACGCCGTGGCGGGCGGTGGCGTGCAGGGGCGCGCCGACGGCGCGGCCGGTGGCCGGGTTCCACAGCCGCACCGTGCCGTCGGAGTCGGCGCTGGCCAGCAGCTTGCCGTCGGGGCTGAACGCCACCGCCCACACCCTGTACGGGTCGGCGGGCAGCATGCCTTGTTGCTGTTGCTCGGCCAGCAGGGTCGTGATGGCGGACGCGGCCTGGCTGGTGGGGAAGACGGCCCAGGCGGCGACGGCGAGCCGGCGCGCGGTCACGCGATCGGTGCCGTCGATGTTGAGGCTTTCGGCGGCGAGCTGGCGGGACAGGGCGATGGCATGCTGATGGCGGGCGCTGGCGGCGTTGTGGACCGCGATCCCGGCGGCGGTCAGGGCGGTCAGGGTCAGGGCGAGCAGGCCAGCGATCACTGCCTGCCGCCTGCGGACCGTCCGCCGGTGAGCATGGCTGCTGGCGTGCAGGAAGTCACGCTCGGTCCGGCTGAGCGGTGGGTGGCGGGCGGGGTCAGCGCCGATCCGGGTGGCGGTGTCGGTCGCGGCCTGCAGCAGGCTGCCGCTGTAAAGGTAGGACCGGTCGCGGGAGTGGCGGGCCCACTCGGCGGCGGTGGTGTGCAGCCGGGTGCGGACGATCCGGTCGGCGTGGGTGTCGGCCAGCCAGGTGTCGCGCAGCAGCGGCCAGGCGGTCAGCAGCACCTCGTGGCTGATCTCCACGGTGCCGGCCGCCAGGGTGAGCAGCCGTTCGGCGGCGAAGGCCTCCAGCACCGCCTCCACATCCTGGGCCTCGGCGGCGCTCTTGCCCTCGGTCAGCTCCGCCCTGCTGGCGCGGTCGGCGGAGTCCACACCCTCGCTGCTGGTGGCGGTCAGCCGCATGAAGACCTGCCGGGCGGCGGCTTGCTGGCCGGGCGCAAGACGCTCGTAGGCGCGCTGCGCGCTGCCCGCGACCGCGCCCTCGATGCCGCCGGTGCGTTCATAGTCGGCCAGGGTGACAGCCTGCCCGGCCCGGGACCGCCAGGCCTGGTCCAGGGCGTGCGACAGCAACGGCAGCACCCCCGCGCCGGAAGCCCCGGGCTGGCCGGTGCGCACCTCGGCCAGCAGGACATCGACCAGGTCGTCATCGACGCCGGAGCCCGCCTTCTTGGCTGGTTCGGTGATCGCCATCCGCAGCTGCCGCCCGGTCATCGCCGTGACCAGGTAGCGGTCCTGGACCGCATCGGCCAGCTCCGGGTAGTCCGCGCACCGGGCCTCAAAGTCAGCGCGCACACCCAGCACAACCAGCGCCGCCGGTGCCTGATCCGGGCCGTGCCCGGCGGTGGCGGCCGCGTGCAGCGCGGTGATGAACGCCCGCCGCTGCTCTTCATCGGCGCACTGGGTGAACAGCTCCTCGAACTGGTCGACCACCAGCAGCAACCGGCGCTGCCGCGGGGGCTGGCCGCCCCCGGCCGCGGGGCCATCCCCATCCCCGGCCGGCCCGGGTGGCCGCGCCAGGGCGGCCTGCCGCGCGGGCAGGGCAAACCCAGCCGGATCGGCCTCCAGCCCCCGCCGAACCGCGGACGCGTCGGTTCCCGCCAGCAGCGCCACCCGCAGCGCCAGCTCATCCAGCGGCGCCCGGGTCGGGGTGAACACCAGGCATGGCCACGCCGCCGCCCCCGGCGCGGCCGCCAGCCCCGCCGCCCGGATCCGCGGCAGCACCCCCGCCCGCAGCAGCGACGACTTCCCCGCCCCCGACACCCCCGACACCACCAGCAGCCCCGCGCCCGCCACGTGCCGCGACATCCGCTCCAGCACCTGGGCGGTGGCCGCTTCGCGGCCGAAGAAAAACGCCGCGTCCTGCTCCCCGAACGCGCTCAACCCGCGGTAGGGGGAACCGGTCACCGGTCCCGGCCGCCGCCCCGCGCCCTCGGCGGCCGCCAGGACCTGCGCGGCCGGGACATTGCCGCGGGCCGCCGCCACGAACAGTCCTTCCGCCGGCCCGGTCAGGCCCAGCGCACCGGCCAGCAATACCGCGGTGTCCTTGTGCGCGGTGCGGTTGATGCCCCGCTCCAGGTTGCTGACCGACCGCGCGGACACCCCCGCCGCCGCCGCCAGCTCCTCCTGGGTCAGCTTCGCCTTGGCCCGCAGCTGCCGCAGCAGCCCGGCAAAAGAAAGCGCAGGCTGCTCGGTCACCATCCCAGTGCCCCCCACACAACCTGTCCGCCACGACTACCGGCACCGGGCGGAACCAGTCCTGCACCAACAGTACGCAGGCCCAGCCACTCCCGCCATGTCCCGCCACCACAAGTCAGCCTCCACCTGCGGTTTCCGTGGCACCGCCACGAGGCCCTACCGAAGCCCGCACCCCAAGCGCCAGGAACAGCCAGCAGGGCCCGCGCCGGCCTCGCGCAGCCATCACCGGAACGCAGGGCGTGCGGATTCTTGTGGGCTGTCTTGTGGGCCCTCTTGTGGGCGGTTATGCCTGGTCAACACCTCCGCCGCTCGCGACAGTGAAGCCAGCCGCGATCCCAGCATCGCTGAGCTCATCAGCTTCCGGCAGCAGGCAGGCAGCCCGGCCAAGCCACCAAGGAGACCACAATGCCTCGAAATCCTCCCCTACCAGGGGATCAACGCCCCCACCGCCTGCCCGCACCGGATATGGCAGCCATGGCGAGCCCCGCCCCCGGCTCAGCTGACCTCGCCCACAGGCAGCAGTTGGAGAAGTCGGTCTCTTGGTCCGGCCGCGAACGGCTCCGGTGCCTGTGGTACCGGCTCCGGTTGACGGTAGCGGAGATGAACTACGCCACCCGGCGGATGGTCGAGCTGCAGGCGCCCTGGATCTCTGACGACCATCCCAGCCACTGACGCGGTACTGGACCCGGCCGGCGGATCAGCCAGTCGCTGGATCCAAGGCCCACCTCCCGGCACTACGGCTACAGCCAGGCCCTGCCCGTTGACCTCTTCGAAGGAGCTGGCGGCGTCGAGGCACGGGCGATCAAAGCACCGGCCAAGCAGAATCTGGCGGCCTGCGCGAGAGCGGCTGCCCGGGCCGCCACCGCACATCCGCCCGGGGGTCCGCCAACCGGCCAGGCGGTCACGATCGGCGGAGCACCCACCCGGCTGCTGGGCATGCAATGCTCGCCAGGGAGCGGCTTCCCAGTGCAGCTCGCGGCCACCATCCACGTGGAACCGCCTTCGTCGCGAACCCGGCCACCGCGCACACCACGGCCGCGGTCGCGGAGCGGATCAGCCGGTCCCCGCTCACCGGCCCGCCCCGCCATCCGCGTCCGGCACGGTGCCCCCGGCTGCGCGGGGCCGGATCTCCGAGCTATCCCGGTAACAGCACGGGTAGTACAGGTTCCGCGAGGCTGTGCCGCGCGGTCCGCGCCGCCCGTCCCGCAGCACGGCCAGCTCGCGGACCTCCACGTACACGTACCATCCGTCCGGCCCGCACTGCTCTAGAATCGACCCTGGCAGCCACGGCCACGCCGACCGGTCGCCTTGCTCTTCCCTCAAGTTCCGGGGGTAGCGGACCTCCACCGGGCTGTCGTCGGGGAACCTGCCGTCGTTGACCTGGTCCATGTACCTGGCTCCTTCGGGTAGGAGCCGGGTGGATCACCTGTGTGGTTATCGCTTGCGCGAAGGAGTAAATGTGCAGTGTGAGTTACCGGCCTGAGCTGGGACTTTCCCATCCAGCAGGCTGACCTGAGAGCCTGCGGCATGCACTACGGCCAAGGCGCACCGCTGCCCACACGTTAGTGACTGCAGTTGGAGCGACCAGGCCGCACCGACCCCTACCGGGCCGTAGCAGTCCTCCTCCACGTCATCGCCCAGCGCCCACTGCTTGGCACACAGGATCAGTTTTCCCGCCGTGGCCGCGCGTTGACTCCGCTGAGTTCGCCGGTTAGGGTCCCGGTCTTGTAGTCATCCAGAGGATCTGAGGGACCTGGCCCGGTGACGGTCCGGCAACCTGCGCTCGCCGCAAGGTGCCAATGCCAGGATCGATGAGGAGTTAATCATGGGCTTCCTGCCTGACGTTCCGGTCCTGGACGGTTCCCTGGTCCGGCTGGAGCCACTGTCGCCCACACATGCCGCGGACCTGGCCGTCGCAGCTGAGGAAGATCGTGCGGCGTACGGTTTCACCGTGGTCCCGCGCGCGTGGGAGGTCGAGCAGTATCTCGCCGCACATTCCGAGCGGGCAAACAGCGGCATGCTGGCACCGTTTGCCCAGATCCGCCAGGGCGACGGGCGCGCGATTGGGGTCACGGCGTACTGGGATCCCAGATTCTGGCCGGGGCGCGCCGAGCCGCATCCTGGGCTGTGCGCCATTGACATCGGCTGGACGTGGCTGGCCGCGTCGGCTCAGCGGACGGGCATCAACGTCGAGGCGAAACTCCTGCTGACTGAGTACGCTTTCGAGACCCTGGGAGTGGTCAGGGTGGGCTTCTCCACCGATGCCCGCAATGGACGGTCCCGGCGTGCCCTCGAAGGCCTGGGCGCACGGTTCGAGGGCGTCCTGCGACACTGGTCGCCATCGCGGGCGCCGGGTGAGGCCGGCCTGCTCCGCGACTCAGCGATCTTCTCGGTCGTTGCTTCCGAATGGCCCGCCATCAAGGCCGCCCTGTGCCGTCGCTTAGCCGGGGCAAGCCATCGCGGGGTGGAGGCTTGATGATCGGCCAGTTGTTCTCTGTGGTCTTGGACTGCCCTGACCCGCCGTGACGCGCAGTTGAGCGCTCCGATGCCGGTCTGCTGGAGCGACTCCGGGCAGCCGATGCTGACGACCGCTCATTGTCGTCCTGGATCCGTCTGGCCATGGAACATGAGCTACGGCGTACTGCCTGATGCGTCTAAGTCGAGGAGTCGGCGGGCCTGCTGCTAGCCGTGTGTTACGGCGATGATCGTGCTGCGCAGGCCCGGCCTGGCACGCTGATCTGGACTGCGCCGTCCCGGCTGACCTGGCCAACCAGCCGGGATCCGCACCCTGTCTGAGTCAGCCACAGCCGGGCCGGACCAGCTAACGGCCAGCGCTACGCCGGCCGGCTACGACTGCCCGGCCGGGAAGCCCCACCGAGTCTGGCTGTACAGGGTGCCCTTACCGAATCCGAAAGCCGTCAAGGGTGCGACCCGGAACACGAGGGCTTCGTTCCGCCGTATGGCGTCACCGAGACCAAACCAGGTGCCCTCGGGCGCCGTGAAATGCGCACCATACTTCGACTCGAATGTGCCGGCGACGCTTCGGAGTTCGGCGGGGTCGCTCACCTTTGCAGCCTGACCTTCGACAACGATGTCCAGCCCGTCGAGCCTGTTGCACCCGGTCGTCAGGATGCAACGCGGGTTGCGCGCGAGGTTCTTGGCTTTGCGTTCGTCCGGGCCGGTGCAGAAGTACAGGGCGCCGTCCAGCCAGATTCCCAGCAGCGGCGTGACATGCGGACGGCCCTCCGGACGCACCGTTGACAACCAGTACACTTCCGCGTCCTGCAACTCCCTGCGCCCTTTACCCCACTCGGTCGGGATCGCGTCGGGACTGCTGAAGGCGCTCAATTCGGTTACTGGCTCGGGCTCAGTCATTCGTGTCTCCCAGATGTGCGGTTTCACGTGCGGCATTTTGCTGCGGAAGATCAGCGGGCGCACGAACACCCACGGCCAAGATCGGCGATCGCCGCTCCGCCGCGAGTGCGGCCAGCTGGCGTTGGGCATAACCGGGTTCGGTGATCCAGCCGTTAGCGGCCTCCCAGGCGGTCACCGCGCTGCGGGCCGCGGCCAGCCGGGCCGGTGGCAGGCCGCTGCCGGGGAGGTCGGCCAGGTCGAGGTCGGTGCAGTCAACGCGGGCCTCGTCCCAGTCGAGCAGCCCGGGCCGGCGCTGGACACCCGGATGTTGGCCGGGGCCAGGTCGCCGTGCACCACGGCCTGCGGGGTGCCGGCCAGCCCGGCCCAGGCCTGGCGGCAGGCGGTCACCGCCCCGGCCGGCATGGCGGACAGGTCCACGTCGCCGCCGCGGCCGGCGGTGAGCAGGTCCTGGGTTGACGCGAAGCCGGGGCGCTGTGGCCAGCCCGTGGTGATCTCGTGCAGGTGCCGGACTGCGGCGGTGATGGCGGGCCAGTCGTGCGGGCCGGGCGGGGTGCCGTCCAGCCAGGTCTGCACGACCACGCCGTCCACGTGACGGCGGCCGTCCAGGGCCGGGACGACGGCTGGGACCCGCAGGCCGTGCCGGGCGAGATGGTCCAGCAGGCCGATTTCCCAGTCCAGGCTGGCCGGTGGCCGGCGGGACCAGCGGGCGACCAGGCGGTCCCGGCCGCGGCGCAACTCCAGGACCGGGTTCCGGTGCCCGCCGCCGAGCGGGCCGATCACGTCGAGCTGGCCCCAGGCGGCCAGCGTCGCGTGCATCAGGCCTGGGCCGGACGGCAGGCGGCGACCAGCGGCAGGAAGAGGTCATCGACGATGGCCGCGATCCGTTCCGGTGGCACCGGCTTGAGCGTCATCAGCAGGTCATGACGTATCAGGTCGAACGGCAGGGCCAGGACGGCGGCCGGGGTCTTGTCCAGGTCGATCTCGCCGCGCTCCTGGGCGCGCAGGAAGATCTGGTCTGACCACAGTGACCGGTCGCCCAGCACTCTGGCGCGCACCTCGGCCGGAGTGAGCCCGGTGCTGGTCAGCAGGCCGGAGAAGGCGGCCGTGATGACGACGGTGAAGGAGAACCGCGAGTCGTTGACCGCGCCGAGCAGCGCGAGCATGTCGCCGCGCAGGCTCCCGGTGTCGGGTATCTCGACCGGGTGCGTCTTGCCGTAGTGCGCGATCGCGGCGATCGCCAGCGCGTCCTTGCCGGGCCAGCGCCGGTACAGCACCGCGACGCCGGTCCTGGCCCGGGCGGCCACGGACTCCATCGTCAGCCGGGCGAACCCGACCTCGACGAGTTCGTCCCACGCGGCGTCGAGCAGCGCGGCCTCAAGCTCGTCGCCGCGCCGCCGCTGCCGAGGTAGTTGCCCGGTCACACCGATCACCATAGCCAGCCGCCAGCCTTCTCGATAAGAGAGGCTTCCCTTTCTTATCGTCCGACTGTACTCTCGGATAAGAGATGAATCCATCTCTTATCTGAGAGGGAGGTGCCATGGCCGACGTCACGACCCGGGACGCAGGCCCGGACAAGATCGACCCGAAGGTGCTCAAGAGCGCGCTGGTCCTCGTCGTCGGCGCCCTGGCGGTCATCTTCGACACCACGATCGTCAGCGTCGCGCTGCATACGCTGGCCGCACAGCTGCATACGTCGGTAGCGACGATCCAGTGGGTAACCACCGGTTACCTGCTCGCGCTCGGCATGGCGGTGCCGCTGTCCGCCTGGGGACTGCAGCGGTTCGGCGGCAAGCGGCTGTGGATGTCCGGGCTCGTGGTCTTCCTGGCCGGCTCGATCGGCTCCAGCCTGGCCTGGAACGTCGGCTCGCTGATCGCCTGGCGCGTCGTCCAGGGCGTCGGCGGCGGCATCATCTTCCCGCTGCTGACCACGCTGATCATGCAGGCCGCGGGGGGCAGGGCACTCGGCCGGACGGTCACCATCGTCGCGCTGCCCGCGCTGCTCGGCCCGATCCTGGGCCCGCTGGTCGGCGGCGCGATCCTCACCCACTTCAGCTGGCGGTACATGTTCTGGGTCAATGTGCCGTTCTGCGTCGTCGGCCTCATCCTGGCCGCGCGGCACATGCCCGCCGGACAAGCCCGGCCCGGACCGGCCGCGGCCGCACCTCGACCTGCTGGGCCTGGCCCTGCTGGCCCCGGGCATCGCGGCGGTCATCCTCGGGCTGAGCAACGCCGGCAGCGCCGCCGGTTTCGCTCACCCCGATGTCCTCGCCCCGCTCGGCCTCGGTGTCGCGCTGATCGCCGCGTTCACCGGGTACGCACTGCGCCGGCCCGGTGCCCTGGTGGACGTGCGCCTGCTGGCCCGCCGCCCGGTCGCCTCGGCCTCGGCGGTGCTGTTCTTCTCCGGGTTCTCGCTCTACGGCGCCATGCTGCTGCTGCCGCTGTACTACCAGGAGGTACGCGGTGTCTCCGCGCTGACGGCCGGGCTCATGCTGGTCCCGCAGGGCGTCGGCGCGCTGCTGTCCCGCGGCCTGGCCGGGCGGCTGACCGACACCATCGGCGCCCGCCCGATCGCCGTGGCCGGCTTCGCCATCGTCGCCGCGGCGACCGTCCCGTTCGCGTTCGCCGGGCCGGGCACCAGCCCGTGGCTGCTGGCCCTCTGGCTGGTCATCCGCGGCTTCGGGCTGGGCGCGGTCACCATCCCGGTGATGGCCGTCGCCTTCCTCGGCCTGGACAAGCAGCAGATCGCCCACTCCAGCGTGGTGACCCGGACCGTGCAGCAGATCGGCGGCTCGTTCGGCACCGCGGTGCTGGCCGTCATCCTCTCCGGCGCGATCGCCGCCCGGCACGGCGACCCGCCGCCGCGTTCGACGTCGCGTTCTGGTGGGCCACCGGGTTCTCCGCCCTCGCCGTGCTGCTCGCGCTGTGGCTGCCCGCCGGTTCGCGGCGGCGGCGGCGGGCCCGGCCGGGCCCGCCGGTTAGGTTGTCTCCATGGATGGACCGCCGGCCGGCTACTTCGACACCTCAACCTGGGCCCGCCCCAACGTCATCTCCGGGGGAGCGCGCATGATCCCGGTCAGCACGCCGGCCGGTGAGTTCCGGGTCTGGACCAAGCGGGCCGGGACCAACCCCGACCTCAAGGTGCTGCTGCTGCATGGCGGCCCTGGGGCCACCAGCGAGCTCTATGAATGCTTTGACACCTGGTTCCCGCGGGCCGGCCTCGAGTACTACTACTACGACCAGCTCGGGTCGCTGCGCAGCGACCAGCCCGGCGACGGGGCGCTGTGGGATCTGGCCCGCTTCGTGGACGAGGTCGAGCAGGTCCGCCAGGCGCTGGGGCTGGACCGCAGCAACTTCGTCCTGCTCGGCCAGTCCTGGGGCGGGCTGCTCGCCATGGAGTACGCCGTCACCCATCAGCGGAACCTGAAGGGACTGGTCATCTCCAACATGATGGCCAGCGCCCGGCAGTACAACGACTACGCCAGAGATGTGCTCATGCCGGCCATGGACCAGGCCGCGCTGGCCGACATCAAGCGCTACGAGGCCGACGGGACGACCAGCGACCCGCGGTACGAGCAGCTGCTCATGGAGCACCACTACCGCTGGCACGTCTGCCGGATGCCGCTCAGCGAATGGCCCGAGCCGGTCACCCGGTCCCTGGGGCACATCAACCCGGCCATCTACGTGCCGATGCAGGGACCGAGCGAACTCGGCCTCAGCGGCACGCTGGAAGGCTGGGACCGCACCGCGGACCTGGCCAGCATCAACGTCCCGGCGCTGGTCATCGGCGCGGCCCACGACACCATGGACCCGGGCCACATGCGCTGGATGGCCGGGCAGCTGCCGCAGGGCCGGTACCTGCACTGCCCGGACGGCAGCCACCTGGCCCAGTTCGACGACCCCGGGCACTACTTCCCTGGCCTCATCGAGTTCCTGACCTCGCTCTGAACTAGGCTCCGGGCTCATGGTTAAAGACCTCGTCGACCCGCGGCGAACCGAGCCCGCCCAAGACGGCCTCGGTGAGCGGGAGATGCTTGAGGAGTGGCTGGAGTTCCACCGGACGACGCTGCTGCTCAAGTGCGAAGGCCTGGACGATCACGCGCGGAAAGCCCGCCCCGTGCCCACCTCCCGGCTGTCCCTGCACGGCCTGGTCCGGCACATGGCCGAGGTCGAGCGCTCCTGGTTCCGGCGGGTGCTGCAGCGGGAGCCCGGCGCGCCGTTCATCTGCTTTGACCCCGCTGCCGAAGACAGCGATCTGGTGCCCCTCGATGACGCCGACTGGGCTGCCGACCTGGCCGCATGGCAGGCCGAGTGCGAGGCGAGCCGGGACGCGGCCGCTGGCCGCGATCTCGGCGACACCGGGCGCACCCGGGCGGGTGAACCCTGCTCGCTGCGCTGGATCTACGCCCACATGATCGAGGAGTACGCCCGGCACAACGGGCACGCCGACCTGATCAGGGAGCTGACCGACGGGTCGGTCGGCTGCTAGCCAGACCGGTCAGGAATCAAGAAGCCTTAGCCGCGCCGCCGCACCTAGCGTGACCAGCATGACTTCCATCGAATCTGTCACCCTCGAAGTAGCCGACCCCACGGCCGCCGACCGCTTCTACGCCGCCGCCTTCGGGCTGGGCCCACGGCTGCGTGTGCGCGGCTCAGACGCGCCCACGAGCGGCTTCCGCGGCTTCACGCTGTCGCTCACGGTGGCCCAGCCAGCCACCGTCAGCAGCCTCATCACGGCCGCCCTCGACGCCGGCGCCACGCCGCTGAAACCAGTCGCGAAGTCGTTCTGGGGCTACGGCGGCGTGGTCCAGGCCCCGGACGGGACGATCTGGAAGGTGGCCACCTCGGCGAAGAAGGACACCGGCCCGGCCAACCGGCAGGTCAACCAGATGGTGCTCCTGCTGGGCGCCGCGGACGTGGCCGTGAGCAAGCGGTTCTACCTGGACCATGGCCTCGCCGTGGCGAAGAGCTTCGGCCGCAAGTACGTCGAGTTCGACACCCCGTCGAGCGCCGTCAAGCTGGCGCTCTACGGGCGCCGGGCGCTGGCCAAGGACGCCGGCGTCGCGGTCGGCGGCACCGGATCGCACCGGCTCATGGTCGGCGGCGACGCGGGCCCGTTCACCGACCCGGACGGGTTCGCCTGGGAGGCGGCCCGGAACTGAGCCGGGACCGCCCGGGTCAGCGGCGCAGCCTGGAGCAGCTGAACGTGGTGGCCAGGTTTTTCGGCCCCAGCCCCCACCAGTCGGTGAACCTGACCGTGATCGTCCCGGCCGGCCGGTGGTTGCAGTAGCGCAGCCATCGGTCGGCCGTCAGCACCCAGTTGAAGGCCGGCCCGGCGTAGTGCCGGACCGGGTACCGGAAGTCCGTGGCCCAGCGGCCGCCAGGACCGCGACCAGCACGGCGACCGCGGCGATGGCCTTGGGCCGCGGCCACCACCGGCGCGCGTAGGCGTCGGCCGCCACGATCAGCGCCGCGTCGAGCAGCAGGATCGGCAGCGTGGAGTACCGGGCGCCGTGCTCCACCCGGACGGTGACCCGCTGCTGCGGCCCGCCCCAGGCGAACCCGGAGGTGAACGCCGTGAACAGCAAGCCGTAAGCCACGGCGGCGAGGACGAACGCCCGGCACCGCCCGGGCTGCTTGACCACCGCGGCCCCGAGCACGAGGAAGATCAGGCCGCCCACCAGCGCGGCGGCGCCGTTCGCCCCCAGCAGGTGGCGCAGGTGCCAGGACAGGTGCCAGCCCAGGGCCGGCAGCACGACCTCGTGCGCGTAGTACAGCACCGCGTTGACCGGGTTATGCGGGTGCAGCCGGGACAGGTGGCTGGTCAGGATGATCACGGCCTGCAGCAGGGCGCCGAGCGCCCAGCCGGCCGTCGCGGCGTGCTCGCGCGGCCGCCGCGGCAGCGCGATCACCCGGGCCGCGAACAGCGGCAGGAACAGCAGTGACAGCGAGGTCGACGCGGCCGCGGCGAACGCCACGCCGGCGGCCAGCACCACGCCGCCTCTGGTGCGCGGCCGCCACAGCGCGGCCCAGAACAGGGCGACGAGCAGATACCAGATGGTGTTGACGCCGTTGTCGGCGATCTCGAGCTGCGCCACCGGCAGCAGCAGCACGGACAGGCCGATCAGGGCGCGCAGCCAGCGCGAGCTGACCTGGCCCGCGCTGGCGTGGTAGGCGAACAGCCCGCACGCGGAGGCGACCAGGGCGCCGCCGGCGGCGAAGACGACCGAGGCGTCCCTGAGCGGCACGAGCGCGGCCACCTGGCCGATCAGGCGCGGGAACAACTGCAGGTAGCCGCCATAGGACTGCAGCACGTGCCACGGATGCGCGAGCGCCCAGGGCAGGTAGATGCCCGGGTCCTCGGCGTAGGCGTCGTGCCAGGCCGCGCCGCCGATACGGGCCAGCATCACCAGCGCGCCGAGCGCGACGAGGGCCACCTGGATGAGCAGGAACGCCCAGCGCGGCAGGCCGCCGCGCGGGGCTGACTCGGCCGGCGCCGGGAACAGGTCGGTGAGCATGGCGCGGACCGGTTGGTCGCTGGCCGGCGGCGGGTGCGCCTCGGACCCGGTCTGCCCGGGCGCGCGGAGATCAGGCGCGGACATGCCCGGAACCTACCACCAGCCGGCGCAGGGTGAGCGGTTACGGCGCACGCTGGCGCTTGGTCCCGGTAAATGAATTCTGTCCGGGTTTGCCAGGGCAGAGGGTAGGGCGGCCTTACTCTCAGGGCAGAAGTGGATCCGGGGTGTCCATGCCAGTAAACCGTCCGTGAGGCCCGCGCGTCTCGTCTGGTGGGTCCGGGCTACTGGTAGCCAATGACATTTGCCCGATTCACCCTGATTTATCGCTGTTTGATTTTCCTGGCCGTCATGAAAGAATGTGACGCCGTTATGGTGGAATGGCACGCAAGGTGGCTAACCTAGCACCTTGTTGATCGGGCCCTGGGGGAGGGGACAGATGGAACCGATCTCTACTATCGCGCTCGCAGCGCTGATCCTGGCCTCCAAAAGCGGAGCCGAGGAACTGGGCAAGGATGCGGGGCAATCGGCCTGGGCGGGCCTGGCCCGGCTCAGGGCCTTAGTCCAGCGCAAGTTCCACGGCGACGGCCAGGCCATGAGCGCGCTGGCCCAGGCCGAACAGCACCCGCGCGACGATGCCGCCGTGACCCGCCTTGAGCAGGCCCTAGCGGGCTACACCGCACAGGACGAGCAGTTCGCCGCGGAGCTGCGGGACTTGATCGATGAGGCACGGCAGCGGCCGGAGTACCGTCCCGGATCTCAGCTCTTCGCGAATTACGGCTGGATCGGGAAAATGACCGTCTTCAATGCGCCCATCCACCTCGAGCACGGCGACTTCAATATCGGCTGAATGCTGGGGAAGAGCGGGTTTCCGCTTCAGGGGGGGGTGCGTATTGGCAGCGGACGGCAGCGACGACAGGCACCCGCCCGGCGCGGTGCGGCCGGGAGAGGGTGCCAGGCCCGCGGCGCCATCCAGTGATCCTGGCCACCCGGCCGACGCCAGCGGCAGCCCACCGGGTGAGGGAATCACGGAAGAGGAGGCCATCCGCTCACTGGCCGGGCAGATACCGGCCCGCGCGGACTCCGTGCGCTCGCGGGATATTCTCAACCAGCTATTCCGCCGGCTGGGCGATGATCCGAACCTCAGCATAGGCTCGCTGACGGTATTCAATGACGCGGTCACCCTGGAAGAGGGCGATTTCGCGGTCGGGGCCGCAGACCGGAGGGGCGCTCCGGGCGCCGCTCCGCCAGCTGACGCGGTCGTGGCGCTGGACAGCGCGTACCTCAAGGCGCACATCGGGGCCTACGTCCGCCCGGCCGGGTTCAGCCGGGCGCTGGACATCCTCCGCCGCCGCCACCTGCTGGTGCTGTGCGCGCCGCCCGGCTCTGGGCGCAAGTCAGCGGCCATGGCGCTGCTGGCCGAGGCCGGTGACCGGAGCCGGATGCACCTGGTCGCCAGTGCCCTGCTGCTGGCCGAGCGGGGCTGGCGCTGCGGCCCGGCCGGCACCACGTTCGTGGTGCCGCTGACAGAAGCGGACCTGGCCGGGCGGCTTGATGACGTGTGGCTGCAGGCGACGGCCAGGAATCTCAGTGGCAACAGCAACTACATGGTGATCGTGACGGACCGGCCCTGCGGGGCCCTGGCGACCGCGGTTCAGCCGGCCCGATCTCACGTTCGAGGAACTCGGCCGGCCCGACCCGCTGGCCGTGGCCACCAAGCGGGCCCGCGCGGTGCTGGGGCCCGCCCGGGGCGGCGACCTCAAGGTGTGGCTGGACCGGGACGAGGTCGCCACCTTACTGGCCGAGGATGGCGGCCCGCGTTCGGCCGCACAGGCAGGCCAGCAGATCGCCGAAGCGCTCAGCGGCGGCAAGGACCTGGCCGCCACGATGCAGGCGCTGCTCAACCCGGGCCGGCGCGTACAGGAATGGTTCGCGAAGGCCGACACCGCCACGGGCCCGGGCTACCAGCAGATGGTGCTGCCGGTAGCCGTGTCGGTGCTGGAAGAGTCCAGCTACCTGACCATCGGCGACGCCGCGGCCGCGCTGTACCGGCGGCTGTTCCCGGACCAGGATGAGCCGCCGCCACTGCGGTTCCGGCGCTCACTGGCGGATCAGCAGCAGTGGATCGAGCTCATCGTGCCCGGCGAAGCCGCGAGCTCCTACGGGGATCCCGCCCCGGAACTGCTGCGCTTCCGAAGCCCGCTGCTGCGGGCAACCGTCCTGCAGTACGCCTGGACCTGGCTTGACGGGATGCGCCCGGCCATGACCGGCTGGATGCGTGACCTGGCCGGTCATCCCGACGTAGAGGTACGGGCGCGGGCGGCCGCCTCGGCCGGGCTGCTGGCCACCCTCGACTTCTCCTACGTCCTGCACCGTTTCGTCTATCCGTGGGCCGTCAGCCCGTCCCCGGGCACGCGGTCGTGCGCGGCCCTGGCCCTGGCCGTGCCCGGCCGCAACCCGCTGTTCGCGGCGCGGGTATGGGCCCTGCTGCGTGAGTGGGCCGCCAGCGCCCCGGACGGGCCGGGCAGCCGGCTGCCGTGGACCGCGGCGGAGGCCGCGGGCAGCGCCCTGGGCCGCAGTCGGCCCGCGGAAGCGGTCAGCGTCCTGGGCGAGGTGCTGAACCGGGATGGCTGGGACTGCCTGGCCGCGCTGGCGGTGGCCGTGCTCAATCTGGCCGAGAACGGCTGCCTGCGCGAGGTGCTGGGCGCCCTGCTGGAATGGAGCGCGGCCATGGACGGGTCACCGCAGGCCCTGAAGGCGCTGCTCGCCTTCGTGCTGACCGCGCGTACCCCGGCCCTGGCCGAGCCGGATTCCAGCGCGCCCGAGCCTGCGGCCGCACCCGCCAGCAGCCCGCCTCCGGAGCGGGTGCCCGGGCGGTCCCGGCTGAGCGGGACAGCGGTCGCCGCGCGTGGCGCCGCGCACCCGGAGCCGGCTGGCCGCCCAGCGAGCCCGCCCAGTGCCGACGGCCGGCGGGATGGCCGAGATGGCCGGGATGGGCGGGCGGACCGGCCGCGCCACGGGTCATGGCCGGTGCTGCTGGCTGAGGCGGGCAGCCATCGCGAGGCGTTGCGTGACCTGTGGGGCCGGGCGTTCGCCGCGAGGCAGGTGCGGCCGCTGGCCCTCGAGGCCATGCGGTCCTGGCTGGAACTCGCCGACCGGGACGCGGCGGCGCTGGCGCCGGTGTCGCAGGTCATCGCGTCGGTCATCCGGCTGGGCGGCAAGCACCCCGAGCGCATGGAGTACTACCTCGAACAATGGGCGGACGACCCGAAGGCGCCGCTGCGGTCCGCGCAGCGGGTGCTGGCCACGATCGCTCCGGCCGCCCGGTGAGCGGAAGGACACGCAGCATGGAGAGCACCTACGACCCCATCGCGGGCGGGCCGGAACCGCTGCCGTACCTGCAGTTCCGGCCGCTGGCCGCGCCCCGGCTGGGCCTGGCGATGGTCCTGGTCTCGGCCCGGGGGGAACTGGTCACCGTGCCCGGCGGGTCTCCCGTCCCGCCCGCCCGGTTCGGGAACTACCGCAGCGTCTACTACATCGACACGGCCGAGCATCAGCTCTTCCTGGACGCCCAGCTGGCCAGCTCCGACCCGGGTTTCTTCTTCCAGGCCCACCTGACCTACCGGTGCCGGGTTACCGATCCCGCGGCCGTGGCCCGCCGCCAGATCCGCGACATCGGCGGCCTGGTCGCGCCGCACCTGGTGGCCACGATGCGGGACGCCACCCGGCGGATGGACATCGCCGAGTCGGCCCGGGCCGAGGAAGCAATCCAGCGGGCGCTGGGCACCGCGCCTGCCGATCCGGCCGTGGAGATCACCGCCTGCCGGGCGGACCTGCCGGTGCACGCGGACGAGGCCGCCTCGAGCGCCCTCAGCTTCCGTGAGACACACCGGGCGACCCGGCTGACCGGGATGAAGGTCGAGCCCATGCGCGAGCTGCTGGAAGGCGGCAATCCCGCGCTGCTCGCGCTGCACCTGGCCAACCATCCCGAAGACACCGGCCCGGTCATGGAAATGCTCGTCGCGGGGGACATCGCCGAGGCCCGGAACATGCTCCAGGCGATCAGCATCATGTACGGCCGGGGCGGCTCAGAGGAAGAGCCGTTCGAGTCACGGGATGAACGGCGCAAGCTGATGGACCGGTTCCTGACCCGTGCCCTCCCGGCGGGCACGCTGTACGGCGGCGGGCCAGGCGCCGGCGGTGAGCCAGCCGCCAGCGCGCGGCCACCGGGGGGCTCACGCCTGCGCGGCAGCCTGGCCGGCGCCGGCGACCCCGGCCGCATCATGATCGGGTCGGTCGTCAGCGACGACGAGGAGCCCCCGCCGGACACGGCCCCGGCCGAGCGGGACAGCGGGGGCGGAGGCGGCCCGCGGCCGTCCCGGGTGGTGAAGCCGAGGACAGCCCGCCGCGATCCCGACAGCGACGAGGACAGCTGACCGATGCGCATCACACCGGCCGCACAGGACGGGTCAGCCGTGTGGGCTCATGAAGGCGGCGCCGTGATCACGCTCGGGGTCTGGACGGAGAAGAAACCGGGCCGGGGCGAGGACTGTGAACCGCTCGTGCTGCATCACGAGGGTTCCGGCCAGGGCATGCTGGCGGTCTGCGACGGGGTCGGCGGCGCGGGCGTGCAGCTGGCCGGGCGCACCCGGTCCGGGACCGAGCGCTCGGGTGCCTGGGTGTCCTCCCGCGCGGTGCGGCTGGCCCTCGAGCAGTACTTCGCGCAGCACGCGGGTTCCGGCCCGCCGGGGGTGGATCCAGCTGGGCCGCCCTCGCTGCGGGAGAGCATCGACCGGGTGCTGCAGCAGCTGCGCAACCCCGCGCGCAGCCGCATCGGCGGCACCATGCAGCGGGAACTGCCCAGCACGCTGGCCGCCATCCTGTACCGGCTGCAGACCCCGCAGGTAGGGCTCCAGGTCCGGTGGGCCGGTGATTCGCGGTGTTACCTGCTGACCCCGGGGGCCGGGCTGCAGCAGCTGAGCCGGGACGACACCGAGACACCGGATGCCCTCAGCTCCCTGGAGCAAGACCCCCCGATGACCAATCAGATCGCCGCGGACCGGCGCTACAACGTCCACAATGAGGCGGGCCAGGTCCCGCTGCCCTGCGTGCTGGTCTGCGCGACGGACGGGTTCTTCAACTACGTGCAGACCCCGGCGCACTTCGAGTACATCTTGCTGGACACCCTGGCCCGCTCGCCCGGGGCGGCCGAGTGGGGGGAACTGCTGGCCCACGAGGTGCAGGGCTACACCCAGGACGATGCCAGCCTGGCCATCGTCGCCCTGGGCTACCGGGAGCTAGGCGACCTGCGGGCCGCGTTCGCGCCGCGGCTGGCCGCGGTCCGGGCCGATCACTGGGTGCCGCTGCAGGGCCTCGCCGCCGGGGACGTCGGCGCCTACCGGGCCGCGCGCCTGGACTCCTGGCAGCGCTACCGGCAGGGGTACGAGCAGCGCATGCCACAGCGGTCGGAGGAACGGGGATGAAGCAAGGCGATGTGCTAAACGGCTACGCCGTGACCACCAAGCCCACCAATGCCGGGGGCGGCAAGTGCGTGTGGGCGTTCGCGACCCGCGGCGGGCAGGAATTCTTCATCAAGGAATTCCTCGAGCCGAAATGGCCCCTGGATACCTCCCCGGGCTCGGCCGCCAGCAAGGGGCGGCGCCGCGCGGATTGCCTGGCCTTCGAGCAGCGCCATGAGCACGTCATGGACCGGCTCAAGTCCGACGCCGTCGGCGGCGGGAACATCGTCACGGCCGAGGCCTTCTTCCGTGATGGCACCACCTACTACAAGGTGACCAAGCGCATCGACCCGTCCAACCTGACCACGCTGGCCCCGCTCAGCACCCATCAGAAGGCCGTGGTGCTGCGCACTCTCGCGCTGAGCCTGCAGCAGTTGCACAAGATCAACGTCGTGCACGGGGACCTCAAACCGGACAACGTGCTGGTCCAGAAGCGGCCGGGCCACGACCTCTACACGGCCAAGCTGATTGACTTCGACGACTCCTACCTGGCCGGGCAGCCACCCGAGCCCGGGACGGTGGGCGGTGACACCCTCTACGGCGCGCCGGAATGGCTGGACTACATCCGCGACGAGACGGGCACCGACGGCGCCACCCTGACCACAGCGGTGGACATGTTCGCGCTCGGCCTGATGCTGCACGAGTACCTGACCGGGCAGCGGCCAGGTTTCCCGCCGGCGTTCAGTTCCCCCGCCGACGCGGTCCGGGCCGGGCAGCAGGTCACCCCGAACCCACTGCTCCACCCGGACATGCAGCACCTGGTGCTGAGCCTGACCGACGCCCGCCCGCCGCGCAGGCCCCGGATCGAGGCGTTCCTGGACGCCATGGACGAGGAGTCCGTGCTGGAGTACCCGAGCAGCGTCACCGACCACCGCACCGCCCGGCCCAGCGCCAGCCGGGGCAGCCGGCTGCAGATCAACATGGGTCCCGGGCGGGGCACTTCGCCCGGCACCGGCGGGATTCCCGCGGCGCGCACCACTCCCAGCCTGCTGCCAGCACCCGGTGCCGACCGCGCCGAACCAGAGGGCAGGCCCAGCCGGGTGCGGTTCCACCTCGACGGCCGGCCACCCGCCGCACCGCCGCCGGAATGAGCCCAGCAACTAACAAGCAGAGCGGAGCTAAGACATGTCAGAAACCCCTGGTCAGTACAGCGGCAACCTGAGGTACGCGGTCAACATCGTGCTGTGCATCGACACGACCATGAGCATGCGGCCGGTGCTGGAGAACGTGAAGTCCAGCGCGCTGTCCTTCCACGAGCGGCTCAGCACGGTCATGGCCGAGAAAGGAAAGGGCATCTCCCAGTTGCGGGTCAAGGTGATCGCGTTCCGCGACTACGGTGACCGGGCCGATGACGCGATGGAGGAAACCGACTTCCTCCAGCTCCCCGTGAGTGCCGGAGCGTATGAGGACTTCGTCCGCCGGCTGGAACCGCGCGGCGGGGGCGACGCGCCGGAGTCCGGGCTGGAGGCCCTGGCCCTGGCCGTGCGATCGCCGTGGGAAAAAGGCCTGGACCGGCGGCGGCACGTCGTCGTCATGTTCACCGACGCCCCAGCCCACCCGCTGCGCTCCGCGGCGGCGGTCAGCAGCGGCACGTACCCGCAGTCCATCGCGGCGTCTGAGGATGAGCTGTTCGAGGAATGGGGCTACCAGTCGAGCCAGTCATCGGTGATGGAGAATTCCGCGAAGCGGCTGCTTCTCTTCGCCCCCGACGAGGAACCGTGGCGTGGTATCGCCGACAACTGGAACAACACCATCTTCTTCCCCTCCCAGGCGGGCGACGGCCTGGACGAGTGGGAGATGGACGAGATCATCCAGACGATCGTCAACAGCCTGTAACGGGGCCCGGGATGTCGCGCCGTCCTCGCCTCTGGCCAGGCTCCGATACCGCCGAGGGTACGGGCTGGCTCGCGGACAGCATCGGCTGCTTTCAGGAACGGTATTACCGGCAGCGCGAGCCCACGCCGTACGTCGGTGCGGCCGATGCCGACCGCGTGGCCTGGGATCTCGGGTTCAGCGGGCACGCGCCCGACCGCACTGAAAGGGAGCACGTGCAGTGCGTGGTCCTCGCCGATGGCGGGAACTGGGTGGAGCTGACCGAGGGATATGTCCGCTTCGGCTGGTCCACCTACCCGCACCGCGGGCCCGGTTCAGTATCGGCCGGCCTCGAGGCACTGGAACTCTTTCAGGTGGAGGTGATGGACAACCCCGAGCAGGTGCGGCTCGTGGTGCGGGCCCAGGTCCTTCCGCTGGCCCCGCGAGGAGCGCAGGCGCAGAGCGGGCCCGGCCGGATCGGCGTGACCGTCATCTTCGGCCGTGAGCATCAGCCAGCGCTCACTGACCTCTGTGCGCTGGTGGAACAGATGTGCCGGCGTCCGCTGCGGCAGGAGAGCATCCCGGCGCCACCAGCCGCCGACGGGCCGGCCCACCCGGCTGGCCCGCAGCACGAGCCGCCGCCCGGACGGGCCCAGCCGGGCCCCGCCCCGCCACGCCCGGGCCCCACCCCGCCCCGGCCGGACCGCACACCCGGCCACCTGCCCACCCGCTGGCCGTGACGGTGGCCGGCGTCCCCGACAGCCCCGAGTGGCTCAGCTTCGCCGCCCCGACCACCCAGGAACTGCTCACCACCCCAGCGGCGGACATGCCGGCCAGTGCCCCCGCAGGCGCAGCCGGGGCGCCCGTCCCCGGCCCGCCAGCCGGCTGGGGTGACCGGTAAAGGCAGCAGCGGATGGGGGACACGTGGCAGTGCGGCGAATGTGAGACCTTCAACGCCGACAGCAAAACGGCCTGCCGGGCGTGCGGCACCGCTAGACCGGCCAGGACAGCGCCGGCGGCCCCGGCCCGGGCCGGGCGCCGGGCGGCCCCCGGCGCCGGCGGGGCGCCCTGGGCCTGCGCCGGATGCGAGACGGTCAATGCGGCGACGGCGGTCGCCTGTACCGCGTGCAAGCAGCGCCGACCAGAACCCACCGCGCGCCCGCCGTCAGCCAGGCCGAAGAGATCCCGCAAGCCGGCCGGCCCGACCGGTGCCCCGGTCCGCCCGGCCAGGGGCACCGGCCCGGCCGCACCGCGGCGTACGCCACGGCCGCCACGGACGGGCGAGCCGAAGCCGCCCACTCCTGACCTCGGGCTGACCGGCCTGGGCGACCTGTCCCGGTTCTTCTCCCGGGCCGGCACCGCCGGACAGCGGGCGCCGGGAAGCGCGCGGTCCACGGACAGATCCGCCGCCTTCGGCACCTTTCTCCCCGCGGGCAGGCGACTTCGCGGGCCATGGTTCCACCGCGGGCACGGCCCGGCGGCCCCCGGCCACCGCTGGGCCTACGCGCCCGCCCCGATCCCGCGAGTCCTGGACGCCCCCGTCGCCGCGCCGTCCGCGGGGCGGGGGAAGAGGCAAGATCGTCACCGTGTTTGTGCTGCTGGCACTGGCCGCAGGCGGTTACCTCGCGCGCAGCGACTGGCTGCCGGCCTTCCATCGGCTGACCGCATCCAGCGGGACACCCGCGGCCGCCCAGCCGACGGGACCGCCCTGCCCGGCCAGGGTCGCCGCCACCATCCCAGGCGGCGGGAACAGCATAGAAATGGCCGTCTATGAATCGGCCAAATTCAGGGTCACGCTCTGCGAAACCAGCGCGGGGAAGATTTACTACCACGGCAGTGACCGGCACAATCCGGCCCTGTACATCACGCTGCCAGCCGAGAAAGCGCGGCACGGGTACAAAGCCCACAACAACGTCTACATGTACTACGTGTCCAGGCACCGGCTCGTCATCACCAAGAACGGCGTCAAGGTGCTCGACCAGCGGCTGAAGAACGTCTCGTAGCAGTGCCCGGGCACGGCCGCGCCGCCGTAACCTTGGCCCGTGTATGACCATGACCCGGACGAGGTGGCCCAGCTGGGCTGGGAGGAGTTCATCCTCCGCCAGTGGGAGTCGATCTTCGTCGGCTACCGGACCTGGACCGGCCTGCGCACCCAGGGCCGCCGCTGGACCGACCTGATCGAGGCGGGCCTGGGGTGCTCCCAGCACATTGCCGACGAGCTGGTCAACGCGACGGTCATCCGCGGGCCGGATCGCAACCTGGAGATCGCGGCCGACCCGGCGGCGGTGGTGGCGGGCATGACCGAGGCGCTGGCCGACCTGCCCGCCGCGCTCACCGGCCTGGCCGGCCTGGACCCAGCCGCCATCGGCGGGCTGCTGCGGCAGCACGCCCGGCTGCTCAGTTTCATCGAAGCCCAGTCGGCCGGCCTGGACAGCTGACCCCCCGCGATACTGCCGTCATGACACCTTCATGGGCGGCGGCGGGGCAGACCGCGACCCGGACACTGAGCGCGGTGGACTTCACCGCCGCGATTGGCGCCCGGTACTTCGAGGACTACCAGGCCGGGGCGGTCTACGAGTACGGGTACGCGACCGTGGACGAGGCGGAGCTCCTCGCGTTCGCCCGGCGGTTCGACCCGCAGCCGATCCACGCCGACGCGGCGTTCGCGGCGGCCGGGCCGTTCGGCGGGCTGATCGCCAGCGGCTGGCACACCAGCGCGATCTTCATGCGGCTGTTCGCGGACCACTACCTGTCCCGCGTCGCCAGCCTGGCCTCGCCCGGGATCGACGAGCTGCGCTGGCCCGCCCCGGTCCGGCCCGGGGACACGCTGCGGCTGCGGACCACCATCGCCGAGACCCGGCGATCCAGGTCCAAGCCCGACCGCGGCCTGGTCTTCACCCACGCCGAGCTGCTCAACCAGGATGACCGCGGCGTGCTCAGCCTGACCGCGATGAACCTGCTCAAGCTGCGTGACGTGGCGGGCTGAGCCGGACCCGGCTAGCCGAGGGTGATCGCGTCCAGCCGCTGCTTGATGAACTCGCCGGAGATCACCGGCGGCCAGTCGTTGGGCTGGCCGACCGGCGGCCGCAGCGACTCGATCACCGCGTCATGGTCGGCCTCGTAGAAGTAGACCAGCGAGACGAGATCCTCGCCGGGTGCCTCGGCCTGGGGCGGCAGCACCCGGTGCCGGTTGGACTTCCACCGGCCACCGCTCCACCGGGCCAGCAGGTCACCCGCGTTGATGGTGAACGTGCCCGGGTGGTACGGCACGTACTCCCAGCCGTCCGCCTCGGTCCACACCTGCAGGCCGCCCCGGCCCGGTTCCCGGTCGAGGATGGTGACGGTGCCGAAATCGGTGTGCGGGCCGATCCGGAACTGGCCGGGCTCGGGTTCGCCCGCCACCGCCATCGGCGGGTACCAGTTGATGTTCATCGTGTGCGTGGCGTGCCCGGTGTGCCGGGTGAAGAAGTCGTTCCCCAGGCCCAGCGCGGCCGCGCAGATCACCAGCAGCTCATCCGCCAGGCCGCGCATCCGGGCCAGGTAGCTGACCACGGCGGGGTGCAGTCCCGGCACCTCGGCCGGGTAGACGTTGGGCT
Organism: uncultured Actinomycetes bacterium; assembly: GCA_963747705.1. Lineage (GTDB taxonomy): Bacteria > Actinomycetota > Actinomycetes > Streptosporangiales > Streptosporangiaceae > RYN-230. The sequence goes on from CAVVGF010000044.1 coordinate 29,460, forward strand.
GGAACCAGTACCCGTCGGCCACCGGGTCACCGCTGGGCTGGTCGGCGCCGACGGCGAAGGACTCCTTCAGATCCGGTGGCGTCTCGGTGCCCTCGGCGTACCCGTTTCCCTCGACGCCGGTCGGCAGCCAGCCCCGCCCGGCCACGGTGACCGCATACCGCTGCTTGGAAGCGGGCGGCAGCGCGAAGAACGCGCGGGCCTCGGCCCGGACCTGGGCCGGCAGCGCGGCCGGCACGCCGTGCCCGGAGATGAGGAAGAAACCGACGCTGCGCAGCGCCGCGTCCACCTGGGAAGCGACGCCGGCCCGGCCTGCTGGGCCGGCGCGGAACCAGGGAGCAAGATCGACTATGGGTACCGAGGCTGGCATGGGGCTCCTCCGATGCTGGACTGTTTGCCATAATTGTCCCAGGTCAACGGGGGGAGACAGCAGATGCAATGCATAGCTTTCGCGGCACCCGTGCTGCCAGGCAAGACTGGGGCCGATCGCGCCGCCATGGCGTCCGTCCAGGGGGAGCGCAAGGCAGCGTATGAATCCTCGAGGGAACGGCACGGCATCACCCGGGAAGCGGTCTGGATCCAGCCCACTCCCGGCGGCGACGTGGCCGTCGTCTACCTGGAGGCGGAGGATCTGCCGGCCGCGTTCGCCAGTCTCGGCTCGTCGCAGGAGCCGTTCGACAGCTGGTTCCGGGATGTGATCCGTGAGGTGCACGGGATCGAGCTCACCGAGGGCTTCCAGCCGCCGGAGCTGATGCTGGACTACCGGCGCGGCTAGCCCGGGCGGGAAATTCGCTGGGCCGCACCCCCGGCCGGGGTTAGCGTGCGGCTATGCCGGATGCTGAGCGGCCCAGGGTAGTGCCGTGCGACTACGACACCGACCCGGCCCGGTTCGCGGCCAACCAGGCGTTCCGGCCCCAGCCGGAGGCCGGGACGCCCGCGGCTGACGTGTTCGGCATGCTCGCGCGGCGGATCATCGCCGGGGCGGCGGCCGGCCCGGTCCTCGAACTGGGCGGCGGCACCGGGCCGCTGGCCCGCGAACTGGCCGGGCACGGTGTTTCCCAGGTGGTCGTCGCCGACCTGGCCGAAGGCCTGCTCAGCCAGGCGCCCCGGCCCGCGGTGCGGACCGACGCCCGGGCGGCCGGGTTCCGGGCGGCGTCGTTCGGCACGGTCATGGCGTTGTGGATGCTGTATCACCTGCCGGAGCCGGCGCTGGCCTTGCGCGAGGCACGGCGGGTGCTGCGCCCGGGCGGGACGTTCGTGGCCTGCGCGCCGAGCCGGCGCAACGATCCTGAGCTGGCTACGGTGCTGCCCGGCTGGGGCACGCCGCTGACCTTCGACGCGGAGAACGCGGCGCCGCAGGCCGGCCGGTTCTTCGAGATCACCGGCACGCAGAGCTGGGACGCGCCGCTCATCGACCTGGCCACAGCGGATGACGCGCGGCGCTACCTACGTGGCCGGGGGCTGACCGAGGAGGCGGCCAGCCAGGCGGCCGGGCAGGTCCGGGTGCCGGTGCGGCTGACCAAGCGCGGCACGCTGATCTGGGCCCGCAGGCCGGCTTAGCCGCGCTGGCCGGCGTACTCGGCGAAGACCACGGTGCTGGCCAGATAGTGCCCGGTGGCCGGGTCGAACCGGCCGCCGCAGGTGATCAGCCGGAGCGTGGGCCACCAGGTGGCGCCGTAGATGGCCGGCGGGAAGGCCGACTTGGCGTACAGCTCGGCCGCGTACACGCGGAACACCCCGGTGTGCCGGTCAGCCAGCGTGACGTAGACCAGGTCGCCCCGGCGCAGCCGGCCAGGTTGTAGAACACGGCCGGGCCCACCGCGGCCGCGTCCACATGCCCGAAGATGATCGCAGTCCCGGCCGCGCCCGGCGTCGGCCCACGGTCATACCAGCTGGTCAGCATCGGGGTGCCGAGCGACGGCACGGCGGGCGCGCCGTCCGGGGCCTGGCCCAGAGCGATGACCCGCGCCCGCAGGTGGATGGCCGGGATGGCCAGCGACACCGGCCGGGACCGGGCCATCGGCCGCGGCAGCGCCGCGTGGGCCGCAGGGGGCGGGGTGGCCGGGGGCGCGGCCAATGGCAGCGCCATGGCGTGCGGCGGGACCGGTGGCGGCGACCAGCGCAGCGTGTTCTGGCCGGTCACGGCCAGGATGATCCCGGCGGTTATCGAGGCCGCGATCAGCACCACGGGCAGCCTGCGCAGCAGCCCGTGCGGGCCACCCAGCCGGTGCGGGCCACCCTGGTCAGCCACGCCTGGCGGCCCGGTACCGGCCGAGCAGGCGCCAGCCGGCCAGCAGTCCAGCGGCCAGCGCCCCGAGGCCAGCCAGGCCGAACCCGGCCGCGGTCAGCGGGCCGCCGGTGGCCGTGGCGGTGCTGCCGTCCCCCGTGGCCGGGGCGCCGCCCGGGCTCACCGTGAGCGTGCTGCTCGCGGTGACCCCGTTGGAGCAGTCGATATCCGGCTGGTAGGAGCCCGCCTTGATGCTGGCCGGCAGCAGCACCGTGGTGACGAACTCGTTGCTGTGCGTGCTGGCCTGCATGGGGATGTGTTCCGGCAGGCCGAGCGTGGTCCCGATCAGCGTGGCCGACGAGGCCGGCCCGGACGCGGTCAGCGAACTGCAGTTGACCGCGAACGTCGTCCGCGTCCCGGCGGTGGACGGGTTGGGGGTGATGCCGACCGGCGCGGTGCTGCCCGACGCGGCCGTGGCCGAGCCCAGCACGGGCCCGGCCAGTGCGGATATCAGGGCCGCGACGGCGGCCAGGCGCGGGACGAGGTGCATGGAATATCCCCCGGTACGCGCAATAGGGATAACTCTCAGCAACTTATCGATTACCCGGCGCGTTGAGCGTTAAACGAGGGCCCGGCTGGGGCCGGCCCGGGAACATCGGCGCGGCCCGGCGGGTTTGCCATGGTTGCGGACGTTATGGCTAGGTTCACTGGGGTCCGATTGCGGAGCCGGAAGCATTTACGGCACAATGTTGTTGTGAAAACCGTGGACCAGCGGACTAGCAGCGTGGGTACGGCGCGTGGCGCCGCGCTCGGTGCTGCCCCGGCCCACGGCCCAGCGCACGGCCAGGCCTACGCCCCGGCGCAGGCTGGTTCCGAGCCGGGCACCCGGGCCCGGATCGCCCGGCTGATCCTGGAGAACGGCCCGGTCACCGCGGCCGGGCTGAGCACCCGGCTGAACCTGACGCCCGCCGCCGTCCGCCGGCACCTGGACAACCTGCTGGCCGGCGGCATGATCGAGACCCGGACCGCGCGGCGCCCGGCCAGCCGTGGCCGTGGCCGCCCGGCCAAGCTGTTCGCCATCACCGACGTCGGGCGGAGCGCGTTCGAGCACGCTTACGACGACCTGGCCACCAGCGCACTGCGGTTCCTGGCCGAGACGGCCGGGCCGGGCGCGGTGGCTGAGTTCGCCCGGCGGCAGCTGGCCGACCTGGAGGACCGGTACCGCAGCGTGCTGGCCGACGCGGCCCCAGCGGAACGGGTGAAGATCCTGGCCGAGGCGCTGTCCGCGGACGGCTACGCCGCGTCCGCCAGCGGCTCGCCGGTTGAGACGGCCGGTCCCGGGCAGCAGCTCTGCCAGCACCACTGCCCGGTGGCGCACGTGGCCGCCGAGTTCCCGCAGCTGTGCGAGGCCGAGACCGAGGCGTTCGCCCGGCTGCTCGGCACGCCGGTGCAGCGGCTGGCCACGATCGCGCATGGAGACGGGATCTGCACCACGCACGTCACCGCGCCGGCCCTGCTCGGCGCGCGGACCAACAACACCGATAACGCAACCGGAGGCATCTCCGTATGACCACGACCGCACACCCGGAGCTTGACGGGCTTGACCGGTACAAGTTTGGCTGGGCCGACTCGGACGTTGCCGGGGCGGCGGCCCGCCGCGGGCTGTCCGAAAACGTCGTGCGCGACATCTCGGCCAAGAAGAACGAGCCGGAGTGGATGCTGGAGCTGCGCCTGAAGGGCCTGCAGCTGTTCCGGCGCAAGCCCATGCCGACCTGGGGCTCTGATCTGTCTGGCATCGACTTCGAGAACATCAAGTACTTCGTCCGGTTAACCGAGAAGCAGGCCGCGAGCTGGGACGAGCTGCCCGCCGACATCAAGAACACCTACGACAAGCTGGGCATCCCCGAGGCCGAGAAGCAGCGGCTGATCGCCGGGGTGGCCGCCCAGTACGAGTCCGAGGTGGTCTACCACAAGATCCGTGAGGACCTGGAGGAGAAGGGCGTCCTCTTCCTGGACACCGACACGGCGCTGCGCGAGCACCCGGACCTGTTCAAGGAGTATTTCGCCACCGTCATCCCGGTGGGCGACAACAAGTTCGCCGCGCTGAACACCGCGGTGTGGTCTGGCGGCAGCTTCATCTACGTGCCGAAGAACGTGCACGTGGACATCCCGCTGCAGGCCTACTTCCGGATCAACACGGAGAACATGGGCCAGTTCGAGCGGACCCTGATCATCGTGGACGAGGGTGCCAGCGTGCACTACGTCGAGGGCTGCACCGCGCCGATCTACTCCTCCGACTCGCTGCACTCCGCGGTGGTGGAGATCATCGTGAAGCCCGGCGCGCACTGCCGGTACACCACCATCCAGAACTGGTCGGCCAACGTGTACAACCTGGTCACCAAGCGGGCCGTGGCCCAGGCCGGGGCGAGCATGGAGTGGGTAGACGGGAACATCGGCTCCAAGGTCACGATGAAGTACCCGGCGGTCTACCTGATGGGCGAGCACGCCCGGGGCGAGACCCTGTCGGTGGCGTTCGCCGGCCAGGGCCAGCACCAGGACGCCGGGGCCAAGATGGTGCACTGCGCGCCGAACACGTCGTCCACCATCGTGTCCAAGTCGGTCGCCCGGGCCGGCGGGGGACGTCCTACCGCGGCCTGGTCCAGGTCCAGGAGGGCGCCGCGCACTCGAAGTCCACGGTCAAGTGCGATGCGCTGCTGGTGGACACGGTCAGCCGGTCGGACACCTACCCGTACGTGGACGTCCGCGAGGACGACGTCGAGATGGGCCACGAGGCCAGCGTCTCCAAGATCTCCGAGGACCAGCTGTTCTACCTGATGAGCCGGGGCATGACCGAGGACGAGGCGATGGCCACCATCGTCCGCGGCTTCGTCGAGCCGATCGCCCGTGAGCTGCCGATGGAGTACGCGCTCGAGCTGAACCGGCTGATCGAGCTCCAGATGGAGGGGGCGGTCGGCTAATGACGTCGCTCCAGGGGGCGGTGGAATCCTCCGCCCCGGTCTCACGGCTGCACGAACGCAGGTCGTTCGACGTGGCCGACTTCCCGGTGCCGGCCGGGCGCGAGGAGGAGTGGCGGTTCACCCCGCTGCGCCGGCTGCGCGGGCTGCACAGCGACACCACGCCCGCGTCCGGCAAGGTCGCGGTGGACTTCGACACCGCGCCGGGCGTGTCCGCGGTGCGCGCGCGGCGTGGCGACTCCCGGCTGGGCACCTCGTTCGTGCCCGCCGACCGGGTCAGCGCCCGGGCGTTCGCATCGTTCGACGAGGCGACCGTCATCACGGTGCCGCCGGACACGGACGTGCTGGAACCCACGGTGGTTTCCGTCCGCGGCGAGTCCGTGGAAGGTGCCGCGTTCGGCCACACCGTGGTGGAGATCGGGCATAACGCCAGGGCCGTGGTGGTGCTGGACCATGGCGGCTCGGCCACCTACGCGGACAACGTCGAGTTCGTGGTCGGTGACGGGGCCTCGCTGTCGGTCGTCAGCCTGCAGGACTGGGCCGACGACGCCGTGCACCTGTCGCAGCACTACGCCACGGTCGGCCGGGACGCGGAGCTCAGCCACGCGGTGGTCACGTTCG
>CAVVGF010000045.1:0-17204 GCA_963747705.1 uncultured Actinomycetes bacterium
CCACCCGGGCCATCCTGCGGGCCCGCGTGGGGCTGCTGGCTGATCTCTAGGGCGCCACAGACTGTCTGTCAAATTCGAGAGCACTGCTCTTGATTTTGAACGCCAGTACGTGCATACTGTTCTTAGACGAGAGCGGTGCTCTCAGAGTTAAGAGGAGAATGCGATGAACGCCACCCCGCAGCAGCGCTACGTCATCCCGACCGGCGTGGACCGCGTGTTCAACAAGACCGTCGGCGCGCTGACCCGGGCCGGGATCAGCGTCTACGGCTCCCGGGTGCTGGCCGTGCGGGGCCGCAAGTCGGGGGAGTGGCGGACCACGCCGGTCAACCCGCTCATCGTGGACGGCCAGCGCTACCTGGTCGCGCCGCGGGGCCAGGCTCAGTGGGTGCGCAACATGCGCGCTGCTGGTTCGGGTGAGCTGCGGGTCGGCCGCCGGACCGAGCCGTTCAGCGCCACCGAGCTGGCCGACGCGGACAAGCCGCCGGTGCTCCGCGAGTACCTGCGCAAGTGGGGCTGGGAAGTGGGCCGGTTCTTCGAGGGCGTCACCAAGGACGCCAGCGATGAGCAACTGGTCGGCATCGCCCCCGGTTTCCCCGTCTTCAAGATCAGACCAAGCACTGACGCGGCCCTGACGCGAACCTCAGCCATCCCGCCCGCCACATCGGGCGCACCGGCACCAGCCTGGGCGACTCTTCACCCCAGGTACACGGCAAAAATACCCGTTTTGCCCGGGAATGGCCGCGACGCAGGGGTGATAAGTCGGTGCGCTCATGATCGGCGTGCGGGTGCCACGCGGATGCGGGCCGGCCGCTAGCCGGTAAGGGCGAGGGTGGCGCCGGCCGGGTCCACCAGCCGGTGGCAGCCCGGGGCGGCCGGGAACGTCGCGAGGTCGCCGCGCACGACGGCGCGCGGACCGTCCGGGCCGGCCAGGATGGTGCCGTCGCCGCCCACGGCGGCGAACTCCCCGTCCAGCCGGAGCAGCACCGGGCCGTCCCGGCGGGCCGAGATGGCGGACCGGCCGTCCCGCAGCCCGGCCAGTACCGCGGCGCTCCCGTCCTCGCTGGACTCGACCCAGGTGGTCGGGGTGCCCGGGACGGCCTCCGAGCCGGGCCGGTGCCAGTCGCTGCCGCCGACCGGGATCGCGCCCGCGTCCCAGGCCAGCCACCAGGCCAGCATGTTCGTCCAGCGCGGGTCCAGCCAGCTCCAGTGCCACACCTCGACCAGCGGCGGCTTCCGCCGCATCGGGTGCAGCCAGCTGACGTGCCCGCCGATCGGGTGGTTGACCGACAGCAGCCCGCCGCCGCGCTCCGTGGCGGCCAGCCACGAGTCGGCTGGCTCGCGGAAGTCCACCCAGCCCAGATCGCCGAGCGCGCCGGCGTGCCCGGTATCGGTGGTGACCTCCTGGCCCGGGATCAGCGTGACGCCGTACCGGGCCGACGCGCCGGCCAGTTCGGCGTGGTGGCTGACCGTGTTGTGGTCGGTCACCGCGAGGAAGTCCAGCCCCTGCTCCGTGGCCAGCCGGGCCAGCTCAGGCACGGTCAGCGCGCCGTCCGAGTGCACGGTGTGCGCGTGCAGGTCGCCGGCCAGCCAGCGGTGCCCGGGCCGGGCGGGCAGCTCGCGGCGCGGCGGCCGCGCGCTGAGCGGGGTCGGCGGTTCCGGGGCCGGCTCGGGATTCAGCCGGCCCGGGGTGCTGGTCAGCTCCGCGGTCACGGTGTAGCTGACTCCGTCCATGGGCAGCTGGTACAGGCCCAGGGCCACCATCCAGTCGCCCGGTTCCAGCTCGCCTGGCAGGTAGCCGGGCGTGGCCTGATCCGCGCTGATGACGAACTCGGAGCGCGCGCCGCCGGACCAGCCGCGGAACCCGGCCGGGCCGAAGCAGCCCAGGTCCAGCACGGCGCCGGAGCGGTCGTAGTCCAGCGTCACGCGCAGCCCGGCGGTGCCCGCCGGCACCGGCACCGGCAGGTAGTGATACGGCGACGCGCAACGGTCCTCCGGGGTCCACCGGCCGCGGTGCCGCGTCACGCTCATCTGGTCCCTCGTAGCTGGTCCATACCCCTACCGAATCAGACCCGTCCGGGTCCCGGCCAGCCCGGTTTTCCTTAGTGCGGTGAGTTTGCGGTCACCGGTGACCGCAAACTCACCGCACTCACGGGGTAACTGCCCTTGACCGGGAATTCAACGGGCGTAGAATTCAACGTGCGATGAGTTCGTGGGCTCCGGCGGAGAGGGTTGCGGCGATGTGGGCGATGATCGTGAAGGAGTTCCGGCAGCTGCGCCGGGACCGGCGCACGCTGGCCATGATGATCGTGCTGCCGGTGCTGTTGCTCGTCGTGTTCGGTTACGCGGCCAGCTTCGACGTGAAGAGCATCCCCACCGTCGTGGCCGGCCCGCAGGCCCAGGAACTGCCGCTGCCAGCCCCGTTCCACGTGGTGGCCCGGGCGCCGGCCGAGGGCGTGAGCTGGGCACAGGATCAGCTCCGGGACAACCGGGACGGCGCGGCGCTGGCCGTGGTGACCGGGGCCAGGACCGTGGTGCTGGTCGACGGCAGCCAGCTGTTCACCGCGCGGGACGCGCTGACCGCGCTGGCCACGCGCAGCCGGACGCTGCCGGCCGGGCAGGCGCCGGTGGTCCGCATCCTGTACAACCCGCAGCTCAAGACGTCCTACATCATGATCCCCGGGCTGGCCGGCGTGGTGCTGGCCTTCATCGGCATCATCATCACCAGCCTCGGCGTGGTCCGCGAGCGGCAGACCGGGACGCTGGAGCAGCTCGCGGTGATGCCGCTGCACCCACGGGACGTGTTCCTCGGCAAGATCGTTCCGTACTTCGCGGTGGCCTGCGTGGACCTGGCCATCGTGCTGTCCGTGGGGGTGGCCCTGTTCGGGGTCCCGTTCCGGGGCTCGTACGCGGTGTTCGGGCTGGGCGCGCTGCTGTTCCTGTTCGTCACGCTCGGCCTGGGCGTGCTGATCTCCAGCGTGTCCGAGAACCAGGGCCAGGCCATCCAGCTGTCCTTCATGTTCACCTTGCCCCAGGTCCTGCTGTCCGGGCTGATCTTCCCGCTGACCTCGATCGCCGCTGGGGTGCGCTGGATCTCCTACATCCTGCCGCTGACCTACTTCAACGAGATCTCCCGCGGGGTGATGCTGCGGGCCGAACCGATCGGCGGGCTGTGGCAGCCGCTGTTGTTCCTGGCCCTCCTGGGGCTGGCCGTGATGAGCCTGGCCATGCTGCGCTTCCGCGGCTACCTGTGCGCCGGTGGCCGCCGCGGCGGGCGCCCGGCCACGCGCGCATGCGGCGGGCACCGGGCCGGACCCGGCAGGCACCCTAGCCGTTGGGCGGCGTCCGGTGTGTGGCCTCCGTCGGCGGGGAGTTCGGGTGAGCGGCGGGCGGCCGGCGGGTGGCGCGGCTGATGGTGGGGTCGGCAGACGGGTTGGTGGGGGACCGAGGAGGTATCCGTGCGGTATGGGCGGCGGCTCGCCCTCGACCAGGTGACTTTCCAGGCCCGGCCGGGCCAGGTGAGCGCGGTGGTGGGCGGCGACGGCGCCGGGCGCAGCACGCTGCTGCGCTGCCTGGGCGGCGCGCTCGCGCCCAGCTCGGGCGCGGTCCGGCGGCCGCCGCGGCGCGACATCGGCTACCTGCCAGCCAGCTCGGGGACCTACCCGGACCTGACCGTGGCCGAGAACCTGGCCTTCCGGGCGGCCGCTTACCGGCTCCCGGCGGCGGCAGCGGCCGAGCGCAGCGCCGCCTTCCTGGCCCGGGCCGGGCTGACGGCGGCGCGGGACCGGCTGGCCGGGCGGCTGTCCGGCGGGATGCGGCAGAAGCTCGGCGTGATCGCGGCCATGCTGACCAGCCCGGCGCTGCTGGTGCTGGACGAGCCGACCACCGGGGTGGACCCGGTGAGCCGGGCCGACCTGTGGTCGCTGATCGCCCGGGCGGCCGCCGACGGCGCCGCGGTCGTCGTCGCCACCAGCTACCTCGACGAGGCCGAACGTGCCGCGCACGTGCTCGTGCTGGACGCAGGCAGTCAGCTCGCGGTGGGCACGCCGGACCAGATCGTCGCGGCCATGCCGGGCGGCCTTCGGATCAGCGACACGGTGCCGCCGGACGCCGACCGGCCGCGCGCCTGGCGCCGGGCCGGCCGCTGGCGGATCTGGGACCCGGGCGGGGCCGCGGAAGGGGAGCATGCCCGGCCGGACCTGCAGGATGCGGTCACCGTGGCCATCCTGGGACGGGAACTGGCCGTGGCCGGGGCGGGGGAGCGGTGATGGCTGCGGCCGGGGCGGGGGAGCGGTGATGGGCGGGGCGCTGGCGGAGTGCGTGGCGGTGAGCCGGCGGTTCGGCGGGTTCACCGCGGTGGACGGGGTGGACCTGGCCATCGGCCCGGCGAGGTGGTGGGCCTGCTCGGCGCGAACGGGGCCGGCAAGACCACGCTGATCCGGATGCTGCTCGGGCTGCTGCCCGCCTCGGCCGGCCAGGTGCGGCTGTTCGGCGGTCCGCCGTCGCGGCAGGCCCGGCGCCGGCTCGGTTACGTGCCGCAGGGCCTCGGGCTGTACGACGACCTCACCCCGGCGGAGAACCTGGCGTTCACGGCCGCCGTGTTCGGTATCGCCCGGCCGCCGCGGCAGGCGCCGCGCAGCGCGCCCGCGGCAGCGCCGCCCGAGGTCCGCCGGTACGGCCGGGAACTGGTCGGCGATCTGCCGCTCGGCGTGCAGCGCCGGGTGGCCTTCGCCGCGGCCCTGCAGCACCATCCGGACCTGCTCATCCTGGACGAGCCGACCTCGGGGGTGGACCCACTGGCCCGGGCCCGGCTGTGGGAGACGATCGCGGCTGCGGCGGAGGCCGGCGCCGGCGTCCTGGTCACCACCCACTACCTGGATGAGGCCGAGGAATGCGGCAGGCTGGTCATCATGGCGGACGGACGGGTGGTGGCTGAGGGGTCGGCGGCCGAGATTACCGGCGGCCGGCGGGTCTGCGTGGTCGAGGCGGACTCGTGGGCGGCGGCGCTGGACGCGCTGGAGGCGGCGGCCCTGCCCGCCGTGCTGGCCGGGCGCACCCTGCGGGTGCCCGGCGCCAGCCCGGCCGAGGTGCGCCGCGCCCTCGGCTCGCTGCCGGCCCGGGTCAGCGAGGCCCCGGCCACGCTGGAAGAACGCTTCTTCCAGCTCACTTTGCGCGGCCGATGAGTGGGGCGGGGAATGGGCCGGTGGCCGGGTGAAGGGCCGGGGCGGTGAGCGGGCCGGTGGCCGGGCGAGGGACTGGGCCGCTGCACAGGCTGGCGGCCGCGCGGGGGCTGGGGCGGTGAGCGGGTCTGTGACTGGGCCGGCCGGGCGGACCGGGCGCCGCGCCGGAGACAGCGGCACCCGGGAAGCGATCCTGGCCGCCAGCCGGAAACGCTTCGCCGAGCACGGCTACGACGCGCCACCATCCGCGGCATCGCCGCCGACGCCGGGGTGGACCCGGCGCTGGTGCACCATTTCTTCGGCACCAAGGAACGCCTGTTCGCGGCGGCCATGCGGCTGCCGGTGGTGCCCGGGGAACTGCTCGCCGCGGCGCTCGCGGCCGGCCCGTCCGGCCCGGCCGAGAGCCTGGGTGAGTTCCTGGTCCGGACGGTGCTGCAAGCCTGGGAGGTGCACGAGATCCGGGACATCTTCGTCGGCCTGATCCGCTCGGCCAGTACCAGCGAGCAGGCGACGACGATGCTCCGCGAGTTGGTCTCCGAGGCGATCGTGGGCAGGCTGTCCGCGGTGGCCCGGCCGGCGACGGGGCCGATCCGGCCGGGGCCCGGTACCGGGCGTCGCTGGTGGCCAGCCAGGTGGTCGGCCTGGCCGTAACCAGATACGTGCTCGGGCTGGAACCGCTGGCCGCCGCCGACCTGGACACGCTGGTCGCCGCCGTCGGCCCCACCGTGGACCGCTACCTCACCGGTGACCTGGGCTGAGCTGAGCGGCTACGGCTTGCGGGCCAGGCCGGCCCAGGCGGACGACTCCCCGGCGGGCGGCGGGCCGTCCGGGTCGGGCCGCCAGCGGTGCGGCTGCACCACGCCCGGGTCCACCAGCTCCAGGCCATCGAAGAAGCGGGTCACTTCTTCGCGGCTGCGCCGGGTCTGCGGCGTGGTCACCCGGCTGTTGTACCGTTGCGCGCCCGCCGCGACCGCTTCCGCGTCCACGTCGCTGGCGGGCTGGGTGATCACCAGGTAGCTGCCGGACGGCACCCGGCCAGCAGCCGGCGATGATCGCCTGGGGCTGGTCATCGTCGGGGACCAGGTGCAGCACCCCGACCAGGATCGACCGCACCGGCTGGCTGAAGTCCAGTGTGCGCGCGCCTCGCGCCAGGATCGGCTCGGATTGCGCAGGTCAGCGTCCAGGAACGCGGTGGCGCCTTCGGCCGAGCTGGTCAGCAGCGCCCGGGCGTGCGCGAGCACGATCGGGTCGTTGTCCACGTAGACGACCCGGGACTCCGGGGCGGCCTCCTGCGCCGCCTCATGCACGTTCGGCGAGGTGGGGATGCCGGTGCCAAGATCGAGGAACTGCCGGATGCCGGCCTCGGCGGCCAGGTAGCGCACCGCGCGGATGAGGAACTTGCGGTTCTCCCGGATGTCGCGCAGGATGCCGGGCCGGACCGCGATCACGCTTCGGCGGCCTCCCGGTCGGCGGCGAAGTTGTCCTTGCCGCCTAACCAGTAGTCGTAGACCCGGGCCGGGTGGGCGACGCCGGTGTTCAGATCGGGCGACTTGCGGCGGCGCGGAGTGATGCCCCGGAACCATTTGCCCGCCATCACAGCACCCTTCCCTGGCCCTGGCTGTTCCGCCGTTCAGCGCAGGCTAGCGTAATGGATCGGGCTGGGCGGCTACGCATAGCATGCGTCGGGTGGATCCTCTGCTCGGTACCTGCGCGCTGGACACGCTCCGGCAGCGGCGCAGCATCAAATGGCGTACCTATCCGGCTGACGTGCTGCCGGCCTTCGTGGCCGAGATGGACTTCGACCTGGCCCAGCCGGTCATCGACGCGGTCAATGGGGCGCTGGCCCTGGGCGACAGCGGCTACGGGCACCTCGGCGTGCTCGGCGAGGTATTCGCCGGGTTCGCCGCGGACCGGCTGGGCTGGGCGCCCGACCCGGCCCGGGTGTTCGCCATCCCGGACGTGATGTCCGGGCTGGCCGAGGTGGTTCAGGCGCTCACCCCGCCCGGCGCCGGGGTGGTGATCAACCCGCCGGTGTACCCGCCGTTCTGGTTCCGGTTCGGGTTCTCCGGGCGGCGGATCGTCGAGGCGCCGCTGGCGGTGGACTCCGGCGGCCGCTACCAGCTTGACCCGGACGCGCTGGACCGCGCGCTGGCCGAGCCCGGGGTCGGCGCCTACCTGCTGTGCAGTCCGCATAACCCGACCGGCAGCGTGTGGACCAGGGAGCAGCTGCACACCGTGGCCGATCTGTGCCAGCGGCACGATGTGGCGCTGGTGGTGGATGAGATCCACGCACCGCTGGTCCTGGCGGGCGCGGAGTATGTGCCGTTCCTGTCCATCGAGCACGAGATGACGGCCCGGGCGTTCGCGTTCACCTCCGCCTCCAAGGGGTGGAACATCGCCGGGCTGAAGTGCGGGCTGGTCGTGGCCGGGTCGGCGGCCGGGGACAAGCTGCTGGCCGGGCGGTGGGAGGCCTTCCTGCCCGGGCACCTGGGTGTGCTCGCCTCGGTAGCCGCGTTCACCGACGGGCTGCCCTGGCTGGACGCGGTGCGGGCACAGCTCGACGAGAACCGCTGGCTACTGCGGCGCCTGCTGGCCGAGCAGCTTCCCGCGGCGCGTTACCAGCCACCGCAGGCCAGCTTCCTGGCCTGGATCGACTGCCGCGAGCTGGGCCTGGACGGCGACCCGGCCGCCGCGTTCCTCGAACGCGGCCGGGTGGCACTCAGCCCCGGCGGCGATTTTGGCCGCCAGGGCGACGGCTTCGCCCGGCTGAACATGGGCACGTCACCCGGGTTGCTGGCCGAAGCGGTGCGGCGGATGGCGGCGGCCACCGGGTAGTGGCGTTCAGCCAGATGGTTTGCGGGCCTGCAGGAGGTCGCGGGTCAGCTCGGCCTGGCCGAGGTGCTGGTAGAGCTCTTCCACGACATGCAGCAGAGCGTGCCCCTGGCTGCGGGCCTCCAGCACGTCCTGGCTGCGGCGGCCGGCCGGGCGGATCGGGGCGGCTGGATCCGCGGTCCGCGCGTCCGCCCGGAACTGGAGCTTGGCCTGCTCGGCGGCGGCCACCAGATCGGCCACCGGGCCGGCCGCGGTGAACTCCGCGGCCCGGTCCCTGGCCACGTCCCGGCCCGCCACCACGCGGCCGCCCCAGTCCGCCATGACGCCGAGGCAGTGCGTCAGGATCACGTACGGCGAGTTGGCCCCGGGCAGGTCGGGCCGCTGGTTGGCCAGGTCGTCGCCGAGACTGGTCACGATGCTGGCCAGCTGGTTAACGGCCTCGTCCACGTAGTCGGTGAGCGTGTCCACCGGGATCATGAGGTGCGGCTCCGTTCTTGGGCCACCGGCGCAGCGCGGCGCGCCGGGCGCTGCGGATGTGCCGCCGCGCCGCCGCGCGGGCCCGGGCTGGATCGCGTGCGACCAGCGCGTTGAGGATGTCGGCGTGCTCGCGCACCGACCGGGCCGGGCGGCCGGTCACCGACAGGGTGGTGTCCATGCTGCGGGCCAGCATCTCCTGCAGGATCGTCTGGGTCATGGCCAGGAACCGGTTGTTCGCGTACTCGGCGATCTGCAGATGCAGCTGGGCGTCCATGGTGCGCAGCTCGGCCGGCCTGGCCCGGGCCAGTACTGCCTGCTCCAGCTGCTCGAACGTGGCAATCAGGCGGGCCAGCTGCTCGTCGCTGGCCTCGGTGGCGGCCCAGCCGGCCGCGGGACTTCGAGCACCTCGCGCATGGCGAACAGTTCCTCCAGGCCGACCTCGCGCAGCCGGGCGAACCGCTGCAGGGACTGCCCGCCCTGGTCCGGCGCGGCCACGAACACGCCCTTGCCGTGCTGCACCCGCACCACGCCGCGCGCTTCCAGCGCCCGCAGTGCCTCGCGCACCGAGGCCCGGCTCACCCCGAGCAGCTCGCACAGCTCGCGCTCACCGGGCAGCCGGTCGCCTGGGGCCAGACCGTTGCCCTGGACGTAGCGCTCGACCTGCTCGGCGACGCGCAGGAACAGCGGCTCGGTCGAGCCCATCCGGTGCCAGCCAACCGGGGCCGGGCGGACCGGGGCCGGGCCAGCCGCCGGGCCGGCCCCGGCAGGAGCGGGAGCGGGAGCGGCCCCGGCAGGAGCGGGAGCGGCCGCGGCGGGAGCGGCGGGTGCGATCGCGGCGGGAGCGGGGGCGGGCGCGGCGCGGGCGGCGGGCTGGTCGGGCATGGTGGCTCCTAGGCGCTCGGATGCAGCCGGGTCAGCGCGAATTCCCGGTGGCCAAGAACTTCGGCGCAGGTCAGGCGGCCGTTGACCGTCCGGTCGATGACCTGCTCCAGCCGGTCGCCCGCCGCGGCCAGGCCGTATTCCAGCTGCAGCAGCCCACTCACGTCCACGTCGATGTGCTCGCTCATCGTGGCCAGCGTGAGCGGGTTCGCGCTGATCTTGATCACCGGCTCGACCGGATGACCGACGACGTTGCCCTGCCCGGTGGGGAACAGGTGGATGACCGCCCCGGCGGCCGCGGTCAGCGTGATGAACTCGGCGGCGGCGCAGGACGTGTCCATGAAATTCAGCCCGGCCCGGGTGGGCCGCTCGGCCGGCGCGAGCGCGTCGACCACCGGCGCGGTGCCGGTCTTCTGGATGTTGCCCAGCGCCTTCTCCTCGATGGTGGACAGCCCGCCGCGGATGTTGCCCTGGGTCGGCTGCGAGCCGAGCAGGTTCGCGCCGGTCCGTTCGACCAGGGCGAAGTAGCCGTCGAAGAAGGCCTGGAACTTCTTCCGCACCTCATCGGTGGCGCAGCGCTGCGCGATGAGGTGCTCGCCGCCGGTCAGCTCGGTGGTCTCGCCGAAGATCACCGTCCCGCCGGCCGTGATGTGCCGGTCCACCGCTTGTGCCGTCGCCGGGTTGGCGCCCAGGCCGCTGGTGGTGTCGGACTCGCCGCACTTGATGCTCATCAGCAGTTCGCCGCGCTCGACCGGGACCCGGGTCAGCTCGCTGGCGTCCTGCAGCAGCTGGGCGGCGCGGCGCGCGGCCAGCTCCAGCACGCGCAGGTCGCCGTGCCGCTCGATGGAGAACTGCGCCACCGGCTTGCCGGTCGCCGCGATGCCGTCCGCGATCCGCTCGGTCCAGGCCGGCTCGATGCCGATCACCACGGCCGCGGCCACGTTCGGGTTCGCCCCGGTGCCGATCATCGTCTGGAAGAACAGGTCGAGGTCCGCGCCGAACTGGAGCCGGCCGTACGGGTGCGGGATGGCCAGCGTGCCCGGGATGGCCCGGGCCACCGACTCCGCCACCGCGTTGGACAGGTCATCTACCGGGAGGATGACCACGTGGTTGCGGATGCCGGCCCGGCCGTCCGCCCGCCGGTAGCCGGTCAGATGCTCTTCTGCCACCGCGCGCTCCTCAGGTTGTGGGTGTGCACCAGTTCGCCGGCCGCCACCGGCGCCCGGGTCAGGCCGATCAGGACCCCGTACTCCAGCACGTCCTCCCGTTCGGCCAGGTCCCGGAGGGCGATCTTGTGCCCGAGCGGGACGGCGTCCCGGGCCACGATCTCGAAGCGGTCCCCGGAATCCAGGTAGGCCGCGCTGGCCGGGCCTGGCCCGGTGTCGCGCACCGCGACCGCCACGTCGTCGCCACGCCGGTGGGCCAGGAAATCGACGCCGCGCGGCGCCGGGGAGGAAACAGGTTCGGACACCGCAGACCTCCGTGGTCAGACCTCTTCTGCCGGAGGAACGTAACCGCGGGATTGGGCGCCGAAACCATGCCGCCGCGCCAGGGGCGGTGACCTCAGTCACAGCGCGGCGGCGGCCCGGCCCGACGCGGCGGCAGCCAGGCTGGCCGGTCCGCGGGCCGCCGTGGAAATGGCCGGCTGACCCAGGCTGTGCTGCCGCACTACTTACCGGGTAGCCGGAATTTGCCCCGGCTTGGCCTGAAACCAACGGCATCGTGTCTGGTCAGAAGGGCAACGACGTGTCAGGGTGTGGTGAGGCCATCTGCCATGGTCGCGGCGTGGAGGGGCCGATGGGTAAGGACGTTCCGCCGATCACAGTCAGCCAGCACGACCGGCGCCACTACCGCGAGAAGGTGCGGCAGTGCCTGGATGCGCTGGCGCGCATGCTGCGGGACTCCTGGTTCGAGACCGAAAGCCAGCAGGTCGGGCTGGAGGTCGAGCTGCACCTGGTGGACGAGTCCGGCGCGCCGTCGATGCGCAGCCCGGACGTGCTGGCCGCCATCGGGGACCCGCACTGGGCCCCGGAGCTGGGCCGGTTCAACGTGGAGATCAACGTGCCGCCGCGCCCGCTGGCCACCGACGTGCTGGATCAGCTGGAGGCGCACCTGCTGGCCAGCCTGAAACATGCCGACCAGCGGGCCGGTGACGTGGGCAGCCGGCTGGCCATGATCGGCATCCTGCCCAGCCTGCGGCAGGCCGACGTCAGCGAGGACGCCATGTCGGCGAACCCGCGGTACCGGCTGCTGAACGAGCAGATCTGCGCCGCGCGGGGCGAGGACGCGCGGATCGACATCGACGGCCCGGAACGGCTGCTCATGCACGCGGACAACATCATGCCCGAGGCGGCCTGCACCAGCCTGCAGTGCCACCTGCAGGTCAGCCCGGAGGCGTTCGGCAACTACTGGAACGCGGCCCAGGCGGTGTCCGGGATCCAGGTGGCGGTCGGCGCGAACGCCCCGTTCCTGTTCGGCCGTGAGCTGTGGCGTGAGACCCGGATCACGCTGTTCCAGCAGGCCACCGACACCCGGTCGGAGGAGCTGCGGACCCAGGGGGTGCGGCCCCGGGTGTGGTTCGGCGAACGCTGGATCACCTCGGTGTTCGACCTGTTCGAGGAGAACATTCGCTACTTCCCGGCGCTGCTGCCGCTGTCCACCGACGACGACCCGCGGGCCGAGCTGGACTCCGGCGGCACGCCGCTGCTGGAAGAGCTGACCCTGCACAACGGCACCGTGTACCGGTGGAACCGGCCGGTGTACGCGGTTGACGGCGGGCGGCCGCACCTGCGGGTGGAGAACCGGGTGCTGCCGGCCGGCCCGACGGTCGCGGACGTCACCGCGAACGCCGCGTTCTACTACGGGCTGGTCCGCTCGCTGGCCGAGGCCGAGCGCCCGGTGTGGACCCAGATGGCGTTCGCCGCCGCCGCCGAGAACCTGGTCGAGGGGGCCCGGCACGGCATCGACGCCTGCGTGTACTGGCCCGGCCTGGGCGTGGTGCCGGTGGCCGAGCTGACCCTGCGGGTGCTTCTGCCGCTGGCCAGCGAGGGCCTGCGCCGGTGGGGCGTGGACTCGCGCGACGCCGACCGGTGCCTGGGCATCATCGAGCAGCGCTGCCGGGCCCGGCGGACCGGTGCCACCTGGCAGACCGAAACCGTCCACCTGCTGGAGCGGGGCCGGGTGGACCGGCCTACCGCGCTGCGCCGGATGACCCAGCGGTATATCGAGCACATGCACAGCAACGAGCCGGTGCACAGCTGGCCGGGCAACTGACCGGCGCCTAACCGGCCCCCTCCGGCGCTGGCCGGCGCGGCCGATGACCGGCGCCAACCCCGGCCTCGTCCGGCGGCTCCAGCGCGCAGCCGATGACCGGCACCTAACCCGGCCTCGTCCGGCGGCTGGCCGGCGTGCCGCCGAACCGGCGGCACAATAGAGGTAGCGGGTGAAGCTGGCCGGGCCTGACCCGGCGGGCCAGGTGGCCCGCGGGCTCGAGGTGGCGTCGTGGCTTGGTACCGGCGCAAGGGCGTGCTGGCGGCGCTGGCCGTAGCAGCGGCCGGCGTGCTGGTGCTGGCCGGGTTCCTGGTCTTCCGCGGCCAGCCGGACCGGCCCCGGCCGGAAGCCACGCTGAGCCCGGCGGCCCGCGGCCAGCAGCCGCTGCGGTCCCCGTTCACCGGCGAGCCGGTGAGCTCGCTCGGGCCGGTGCTGGCCGTGAAGATCGACAACATCGTCAACGCCCGCCCGCAGACCGGCCTGAGCCGGGCCGACATCGTCTACGTGCTGCCGGTCGAGGGTGGCCTGAGCCGGTTCCTGGCCGTCTACTCCTCGCACTTCCCGCCGGTGGTCGGGCCGGTGCGCAGCGCCAGGGACGACGACCTGCAGGTGCTCCGCCAGTTCGGGCGGCCCGCGTTCGCCTACTCCGGCGCGCAGCCTCACCTGCTGCCGGTGGTCGAGCACGCGCGCATCGTCGATCTGTACGACGGGCTGGTCGGCGGCTACTACCGGGACAACAGCCGGGTCGCCCCGTACAACCTGTACGCGCACACCAGCCAGCTGCTGGCCGAGGCGCACGGCGCCAGCCGGGCGCACGACATCGGGTTCCGGTTCGGCCCGGCCCCGCCCGGCGGCACCCCCACCACGGTCACCTCGGCCTCCTACCCGGCCGCGAAGTTCACCTTCCGCTGGTCGCACGCGGCCGGCCGGTGGCTGGTCTGGATGGACGGGGCCCGGGCGATGACCACCGACGGCGGCCAGCTGGGTGCGCCCACCGTGGTGATCCAGTACACCCGGGTCGGCGTCTCCCGGTTCCCGGAGTGGGGCGGCCCGGCGCCGTACGCGTACAGCACCGGCGCCGGGCGGGCCGTGGTGCTGCGCGGCGGCAAGGCCTGGACCGTGCACTGGTCCCGGCCGCACGGCTCGGACGGGACCACGTTCACCACCGGCTCCGGCCAGCGGATGACGTTCGCCCGCGGCCAGGTCTGGGTGCTGCTGGTCAGCCAGTGAGCAGCCGGTCCAGCACCGCCTGATCGGCCCCGGCCACATCCACCACCTTGGTCCGGCTGGTAGCCCCGGAGATCAGCGTGACCTCGCGCCGCCGGACGCCGAACGCTCCGGCCACCGCATTCAGCGCGGCCTCGGTGGCCCGGCCGTCCACGGCCGGTGCGGTGACCCGGACGACCAGGGCCCCGCCGTACTCGCCGCCCACCGCGGTCCGCGCCGACCCCGGCCGGACCCGGATGCTCACCCGCATGGCCGCATCAGTTCTGCAGCGGAATCATCTCGCGGGCGAACTCGTCCGCGAACCGCCCCGGGTCAGCCGGTGACCCGCCAGGCCGGATCACGAACTTGGTCAGGCCGGCCGCGACGTACTCCTCGATCTTGTGCCGGGCGCCGGCCCAGCCGTCGGCCACCAGCCCGGCCGGGTCGGTGTCCGGCCGCCGCTGCCGGGCCACCGCGTGCAGCGCGGCCAGCGCGGGCCCGGTGGCCACGGCCAGGCTGATGCCGAAGTGGTCCGGCTCGATCTCGCGCCCCGCTTCGGCCGCGGCCGCCTCGATCGCCCGGCGGCCCGCGCCCGCCTCGGCCGGAGTGAGGAAGCTGGCCAGCCAGCCGTCGGCCAGCCGCCCGGCCCGGCGCAGCGCGCCGGGCGCGCTGCCGCCGACCCAGATATCCAGCGGCTTGGCCTGCTGGGGCCGATGCTCGCGGACTCGACCGTGAAGAACTCGCCGTGGAACGTCACCTCGGGCTCGGCCAGCAGCCGCCGGATCAGCTCCAGGGACTCGTCGAACACCGCGGCCCGGCGGCCGGCCGGCACCCGGAACGCGGCCAGCTCGGACGGCCGGGCCGGCTTGAGGCCGAACACCGGCAGCACCCGGCGCGGCGCCAGCCCGGCCAGCGAGGCGAGCTGCTTGGCCACCAGCACCGGATGCCGTCCCGGCAGCACGGCCACGCCGGTGCCCACCTTCAGCCGTTGCGTCCGGGCCAGCGCCCAGCTCATCCCGATGAACGGATCCACCAGCGACCCGTAGACCATCTCCGGCAGCCAGAGCGAGTCGATGCCGGCCTGCTCCAGGACGTCCACTGCGGCGCCGAACTGGCTGGGCTCCCCAGCCTGGCCGAGCGCCACCCCGATCCGGACCTTCATCCCCCCATCCGACCACACGTGCGGGCTGAGCTCAGCCCTGCGCGATCGGCGCCACCACCGCCTGCACCACCCTGACCAGGTCGGCGGGGGCGATCTCGATCTCCAAGCCGCGCCTCCCACCACTGCAGAAGATGCTGCTGAACGCCAGTGCCGACGAATCGACCACGACCGGCAGCCGTTTGCGCTGGCCGAGCGGGGAGATGCCGCCGACGACATACCCGGTGGCCCGTTCCGCATCGGCCGGGTCGGCCATGGCCGCTTTGCGCCCACCCGCGGCCGCGGCCAGGGCCTTGAGGTCGAGCTGGCTGGTGACCGGAACCACGCCGACCGTGAGCGCGCCGTCTACCTGGGCGACCAGCGTCTTGAACACCTGTTCCGGCGGCAGCCCGAGTGCCTCGCTGGCTTCGAGACCGTAGCTGCCGCGCCGTGGGTCATGGTCATAGACGTGCACCGTGTGCGCGATGCCCTGCTTGGCCAGCAGCGTGGTCGCTGGCGTGCCGCGTCCTGCCACGGTGGGCCACTCTATGCGCCGCCCCGGCCCGGCGGCCGGGTCAGCCGTTGTCGTCCGGGCCGTAGCCGGGCGGCGGGCCGATGGTGGCCGCTTCCGGGCCGACGCCTGGACATAGTCCCGGTTGAGTTCGGTCCACCCCGGCCCCGGCTCTGTGCCGCCGTCCAGGTCGGCGGCCAGCAGGTCCAGGCAGACGTGCCAGCCGGCCGCGTCCCGCGCCGCCTTGCCCAGCTCGTCGAACGTGTCCAGCAGGGTGAGTGTGCAGCCGTCGTCACGGGGCTCGATCTCCAGCCGGAGCACGTCCGGACCCCAGGTGAACTCCAGCACCGACGGCGGCTGGCAGGCGAGCACCTTCCCGGTGAACTCCAGGCCCCGGCCTTCCGGGTCGCTGAACGTCAGCGGGCCGCCGACCACCCAGTCGCCGTGGATCCGCATCGGGAACCAGGCCGCCAGGTGCCCGGGTTCGGTCACCGCCCGCCAGACCCGTTCCGCCGGGTGGGTCAGGTCCCGGGTGAAGCGCAGCCGCCAGCCGGTGCTGGCCTGCTCCAGAGTGCCCAACATCAGTGCGTCCTCCCGTCGTCGCGGCCCATCTCGTCATGGCCCTCTCGTCTGGGCCATCTCGTCCAGGTGCTGCTCCAGCCGGTCCAGGCTGGTGTCCCAGGCCTGCCGGTACGGCGCCAGCCAGGCGTCGAGCTCGCGCAGCGGCCCGGGCCGTAGGCGGTACAGCCGCCGCTGCTCGGCCGCGCGCACCTCGACCAGCCCGGCCTCGCGCAGCACCCGCAGGTGCTTGGACACCGCGGGCTGGCTCATGGCCAGCGCGGCCACCAGTTCGCTCACCGAGCGCTCCCGGTCGCGGACCAGGTCCAGGATCCGCCGCCGCCGCGACTCGGCCAGCACCTCAAACACCGTCGTCACGAACCCAGCATGCCCAGCAGGCATATAACTGTCAAGGCATATAAGTGGTCCTGGGGCGCTCCAGGCATCGTGTCAGTTGGTGGCCCTAGTCTGAGCACCGGGATGGCTGGGTGGTGCCGGGCGGGCGTTGCGATGGCGGCGGGCGTCCCGGGCTGGGAACATGGCGGGATGGATTACGTGCTGGCTCAGGTCAACATCGGCCGGCTGCGCGAGCCGGTGGACAGCCCCCGGCTGGCCGGCTTCGTCGCGGCCCTGGACCCGGTCAACGCGGCCGCCGACGAGTCGCCCGGGTTCCTGTGGCGGCTGCAGACCGAGGACGGCAACGCCACCGCGGTCCGTGCGTTCGAGTGGGACCAGGCGGGCAGCGCGGGCGTCATCATGAACATGTCGGTGTGGGAGTCACCCGAGGCGCT
The DNA here is from genome assembly GCA_963747705.1 of uncultured Actinomycetes bacterium. GTDB lineage: Bacteria > Actinomycetota > Actinomycetes > Streptosporangiales > Streptosporangiaceae > RYN-230. Next base: position 16,840 of record CAVVGF010000045.1, read on the forward strand.
GGCCGCGTTCGTCTACTCCGACGTGCACCGAGCCGTGCTGCGCCAGCGCCGGCAGTGGTTCGAGCGGATGGCCGAGGCGTACACCGCGCTGTGGTGGATCCCGCGCGGCACCGTCCCGTCCACGCAGGACGCCGAGGACCGGGTCCGCCTGCTCCGCGCGCATGGCCCCACCCAGCAGGCGTTCACCCTGAAGTTGCTGTTCCCGCCGCCCGGCGCCGATGACCCAGCGCCCCGGCCCGGCCGCACCGACTGGACCTGCCCGGTCTGACCAGCCGCCCACCATGATGATCAACCGATTGGTGCTGCTCCAGCGCTCCAGCGACACCGATCGGTTGATCACGGACCGCGGGGAGGGGCGGGCCGGG
>CAVVGF010000046.1:0-24779 GCA_963747705.1 uncultured Actinomycetes bacterium
GCAAGCGTGGCCTGGCCGACGGGACCGCCGAGCTGACCGAGCGGCTCACCGGTGAGACCCGGAAGGTCGCCCTGGGCGATGTGCTGACCGAGCTTTCCGCGCGGCTGGGTACTGACTGAGCGGCTGGGTACCGACTGAGCCGGCGGCGAAGTTTGTTACCAATCCACCCATTTGCGTCATTGGCTGATCTGGACGGTGAGCCTTCTTTCTTATCGTTCGTCACTTGTGATACGCTCCTGCCCTCCCCGGCCTTTGCAGAAGTTGAGCGTAATGGACCAGCGAAATCTTGTTATCCACGTGCATAGTGATAATCCCGTGGATGCGGAGCGGCTTGATGAAGCCAGCCAGACCCTCCGGAGCGATCTCCTTGACATCGATGGCGTAGGGCAGGTCACGCCGGTCGGCGAGGAATCCCCGCCCGGGACGAAGTCTCTTACCTACTTCACCCTCGCGTCGTTGTCGGTCGCCACCGGGGTCAGCGGCCGGGTGATTGCCGGGCAGATCGCCAAGGTCTTCCTGGGCTGGCTGGCGCGCAACGATGGCAAGCGGATCACCCTGCGGATACCCGGCCGCGGTGAGCTCGACCTGGCCGGGCTCGGCGAAGCCGAGGCGATCAGGGTCGTGGAGACCGCGCTCGAAGCCGCCGCGGCCGGTCCGCCCACTCAGAACGATCTCGCCCAGCCGCAGTGACACCTCACGCGTCGCTGGGTTCTGGGTCCCGCCGGGCGCTCGTGGTGGCGACCGGCCGCTACCGGCACGACAAGCTGCACGACCTCGAATCACCGGCGATCGACGCGGATCTTGTGCAGAACGTGCTTGGCAATCCTGAGCTGGGCAGTTTCGCGGTCGAAGCGCTACACAACTCCGATGCGGCCGCCGTGCGCGGGCGGCTCTACGACTTCTTTTATACGGCCCAGCCCGAGGATTTCCTGCTGGTCTTCCTGACCAGTCACGGGATGCGTAATGCCGACGGCCAGCTCTATATCGCCACCATTGAGACCGACCCTGACCGGTTGCCGCCGACCGCGATCCCGGCCGATTACATCGGCGACTGCATCAACGACAGCCCGGCCCGCCGGCTGGTGGTGGTGCTCGACTGCTGCTACGCGGGCGCTTTTCAGCGCGGGCTTGAACTGCGCGGCGGATCTGACCGCAACGTCATTATGGCCTGCAGTGCCGTCCAACTGGCGCACGAAGACGCCGCGCCCAGCGGTGAAGCCCGGCCGTCCGCATTCGCCCGGGCGTTTCTCGGCGGGATCAGCACCGGGGAGGCCGACCGGGACAACAACGGGCTCATCACGGTTCGTGAGGCCTACGACTACGCGCACCAGGTTCTGGCCAGCGAGGCTGACGGCCGTGATACCCCGCAGGAACCGCACATGCTCATGCGCTTCTCCGGTGACCTGGCGCTGGCCCGGGCGCCGGTGCAGCCCGGGAGCCTGCCGCAGGACCTGGCCGTACTGATCACCAACAGCCACGCGTCCGCCCGGCTGGCCGCGGTCAGGGAACTTGAGCCGCTGCTCGTATCCGACCAGGAAGCGATGTCGGCGGCAGCCCGGCGCGCCCTGGTCGGCCTGCGCTCTGATCCGGTGGAACGGGTCGCGATCGAGGCCAGCCGGCTGCTGGCGCGGACCGAGCAGCAGCCCGGCATCTCGGTGCCGGTGCCATCGCTTCGCGCCCGGCCGCGCGAACCGCTCTGGTACAAGTCGGCCGTGTTCTACGAGGTGCGGGTCGGCTCGTTCGCCGATTCCAACGGCGACGGCGCCGGGGACCTGCGCGGCCTGCGCGGAAAGCTGGACTACCTGCAGTGGCTGGGCATCGGCTGCATGCTGGTGTCGCCCATCTTTGAGTCACCTCTGCAGGACGACGGCTATGACATCAGCGACTTCACCAGCATCCGCCAGGATCTGGGCTCGCTGGCCGATTTCGTTGCCTTGATCGACTCCGCGCACGCCCTGGGCATACGGGTCGTGCTGGACCTGGTCCTGAACCACACCAGCATCAGCCACCCCTGGTTCAGGCAATCCCAGCGGGACCCAGACGGCCCCTATGGGGACTTCTACGTCTGGCGTGACGCGCCCGCGGTATACCGGGATGAGGGGCCGGGGAATGTTGAGCCAGGCCATGCGACGTGGACGTACGACCCGGTGCGTGGCCAGTATTACTGGCACCGTTTCGCGGCGCACGAGCCGGACCTCAACTTTGATAATCCGGCCGTGCAGGACGCCATGCTCAAGGTCATCCGGTACTGGATGGACCTCGATGTCGACGGCTTCCGGCTCACCGCCGCCCCTTATCTGTATGAGCGCGAAGGAACCGACAGCGAAGGCCTGGATGAGACCCACACGTACCTGAGGCGGCTGCGGTCCGAGATTGACAGCCTCTATCCCGATGGGATGCTGCTGGCCGACACGAACCACTGGCCTGCCGAGGCGGCGGACTACTTCGGGGATCTCTCCGTTGGCGATGAGTGTGCCGTGGTCCTCTACACCTCCCTGATGCCGCGCATCTTCATCGCGATGCGGCAGGAGAGCCACGCGCCCGTGTCGCAGGTCCTGGCCGAGACGCCGGAGATTCCTGAGCGGTGCCAGTGGGGGGTGTTCCTGCGCAACGGTGAAGAGCTGTCACTCGAAACGGTGAATGCGGAGGAGCGGTCGTACCTCCTGACTGAATACGCGCCCGACCAGGACATGCGGACCAGCCGGGGTATCCGGCGGCGGCTGGCCCCGCTGCTTGAGAACGACCGTGATCAGCTCGAGCTCTGCACCGCGCTGCTGCTCTCCCTGCCCGGCTCGCCCGTCCTGTACTACGGGGACGAAATCGCCATGGGCGATGACCTGTCGCTCAGCGGGTCTGACGGCCTGCGCGCACCCATGCAGTGGTCGTCCGACCGCAACGGTGGTTTCTCCACGGCCGATGCTGATCGGCTCGCGCTGCCGGTCCTCGACGATTCGGTGTACGGCTACCAGGCCACGAGCGTCGAGGCTCAGATGCGCAGCCCCGCGTCACTGCTCAGGTGGACCAAGCGGCTCATCGAGGTACGGCGGCACAACGCAGCCTTTAGCCGTGGCTCGTTCATCCGGATCGCGACGACTAATCATGCCGTCATGGGATACGTTCGGGAAACCGATGAAAACTGTGTGCTCTGTGTAGCCAACTTCTCCCGTTTTTATCAGCCATTCGAGCTTGATTTGCCGGCTCATGTCGGCAAGACGCCCGTTGAACTGCTGGGCGGCACCAGGTTCTTTCCAATTCAGGATCGGCCATACCGGCTGGCGCTGGGGGCTCATGGATTCGCCTGGTTCTCGCTCGCTAAGGTAGAGCATGCTGATGAACCTGAGTCGTAAGTGTGCTAGAACATGGCAAACGCCGCGGCGATAATTCTCGTCACCGTTGGGGCCTTCGTGGCCACCGACGTTGATGACATGGTTGTCCTCGCGGTCCTCTTTCTCGGCTACCGCACCAGCGGTGCTCCCCGGCCGCGGCAGATCGTGCTCGGCCAGTACCTGGGATTTGTCGTCCTGGTAGGGGTCAGTGCGAGCGCCGCTCTCGGGCTTGCGCTGGTCTCACTGCACTGGGTCGGGCTGCTCGGCTTCGTCCCGCTGGCCCTCGGCATCCGCGGGCTGTGGTCCGCGCGCGGTGGTGCCGGCGACCAGCCCTCCCTGCCTTCCCTGCGGCTGTTCCGGGGCCGGTCTGGGCCGTTTGCTATCGCGGCGGCGACAATTTCGACGGGTGGCGACAACATCTCCGTCTACACGCCGTTGCTGCGCACTCTCGGCTGGCCGGCCAGTGCGCTGGCCGTGGTGGTGCTGTTTGCCATGCTCGGCGTGTGGTGCGCGATTGGCGCCGCCATCGGCACGAACGATACGGTCGTCGCCACGCTCTCCCGGCTTGGGCACTTCCTGGTGCCGATTCTGTATATCTGCATCGGCGCGCTGCTGCTGATCGACACCGGTGTGCTGGTCCGCCTGGTGCGGCTGTTCTGACCGGACGGGGTCACTGGCGAGTCTCGGAAGGCCGCCCGTGGCTCGTCCCTGGCCGGGCGGGCCGGCCCGCCGGGGACTGGCTCAGCCGGCCGCCCCGGGTGGCGAGCAGGCTGCTCACCGTCACGGCGGCCAGCACCCCCCCGATGACGCATAGCGACAGCCCCGTGCTGATGTGCGGTACCGGCACCGGGCCGACCTGCTTGACCCCCGACTGGGTGAGTGCCTCGGCCAGCAGCTTGACCCCGATGAAGGAGAGGATGACGGCCAGCCCCGCGGACAGGTGCACCAGCCGGTTCAGCAGCCCACCGATCAGGAAGTACAGGTGCCGCAGGCCGAGCAGGGCGAACGCGTTCGCGGCGAAGACCAGGTAGGGGTCGTGCGTCAGCCCGAACACCGCGGGGATCGAGTCCAGCGCGAACACCAGGTCGGTCACGGCGATGGCGCCGACCAGCGCCAGCAGCGAGACCTGGGTGCCCCGGGCGGACAGCGTGCGGGCGAAGGTTCTCGGCTCCGGGCTGACTGACCCGAACGGGCCATGCTGGGTGGCGCTGAAGGCGAGCCGTCCCGCGGTGAACAGCAGGATCCCGGCGAAGACGTACAGCACCCAGTCGAACCGGTTCAGCGCGGCCGCGCCGGCCGCGATGAACGCCGCGCGCAGCACCAGGGCCAGCCCGATACCGGCCAGCAGGACCCGGCTGCGCTGCTGCGCGGGCACCGCGGACCGGCCGATCAGCAGGATGAACACGAACAGGTTGTCCACGGACAGGCTGTACTCGGTCAGCCACCCCGCGAAGAACTGGCCGGACGCCCGGCTTCCGGCCGTGGCCGCGACCGCCACCCCGAACAGGGCGCCCAGCGCGACGACCGCCGCCGTGCACAGCGCCGCCTCGGTGAGCCCGGGCTCGTGACCCCGGCGGCGGGTGCTGACGATCAGGTCGGCCACGGCCACCGAAATGACCACGCCGAGAGCCACGCACCACAGCCAGGTGGGGATGGGCAGGGTGCGGATCGGCGAGGCTGAAGTGGCCACTGCGGGGGTCAGCCCGGCGCACCCCCCGGGCCTGGCGGCGCCGGCGGGTGGCCCCCTTCGGCGCTGGTCCCGGTCCGGGTGCTGGTCCTGGCCCCGGCGCGGAGCTCGGCGGCGCGGGTGAAATCGGCCGGGGTGAGCAGCCCGGCCAGCTCCCCGCCGGCCCCGAGGACCAGGACGTGCCCGGCCGTGTACAGCGCCGCCGGGACCGGCGCGCGGCCGTTCAGCCGGGCCCGCAGCGTGCTGAGGGGCTCATCGGGGGTGCTGAACACCAGGTGGTCTACGGGGGTGGCGGCCTGGGAGAGCCGGGTCACCGGGCGGCGGCCGCGGGGCACCGCGCTCAGCTGGCTCCGGGTGACCAGGCCGGTGAGCTGGCCGTCGAAGTCCCGGACGGCGAACGCGGTGACCCCGGGTGGGGCCGGCGCCAGGCCGAGTTCGCTGTCGCCCTCCAGGAAGGACTGCACGCTCTGCCAGCCGCGGGCGACCGGGGCCGCGTCGCCCACCGGCAGGATGTCCCGTACCCGCAGCCCGGCCAGTGCGGCCGAGGTCATCGCCTGGCCGGCCTCGGCCCGGGACGCGGTGATCATCAGGACGCCGAGCAGCACGGCCCAGACGCCGGTCAGGTGGTGCAGCACTATCGCGGTGATCCCGGCGGCGGTCAGGATCGCGCCGGTGACCTGCCCGAACCGGGCCGAGATCAGGATCGCGCGAGTGGGATCGCCCGAGCGCGCCCACGCCAGCGCTCGGACGATCCGCCCGCCATCCAGGCCGGCCGCGGGAATGAGGTTGGCCACGGCCAGCAGGCCATTGATCCAGGCCGCCGCGGCGGCGACGGTGGCCGGCAGCAGGGTGCTGGTGCGGGCGGGCCCGCCCAGCGCGGCCAGGGTGGCCAGGCTGACCCCGGCCAGCAGCAGGCTGACCAGCGGCCCGGCCACGGCTACCTGGCACTGGGCCCGGGCGCTGGGCAGGTCGGCCCGGCCGTGCCCGATGCCGCCGAAGAAACCGACGGTGGCCCCGGCATGGCCCCGGTACCGGCGGACGATGACCGCGTGCCCAAGCTCATGGGCGATCATGCTGGCCAGCAGGATGACGACCAGGGCCCCGGTGGCGGCGAGGTAGCTGGCCACCGGCCTGTCCGGGGTCACCGCGGGCAGGATCAGGGCGCCCGCCCCCGCGGCCAGCACGCCGAGCAGATAGCCGCCGGTGGTCACCCGGACCTGGAGGCCAGCCACCCGATGGCCACCCGGGCTGAGAGGATCTGGAGATGACTGAGCAGGGGCGTCAGCCGGCGGGCGGATCATGGTCACTGCGCTCTCCTCAGGCGGCCGGCCCGGTTATGGGCCGACTGTGACCACTATCCATTGCCGGGGAAGCCCAAGTCAGCCGCCCAATCCGGCTAACATCGGGGTTCAAGATTGCCGCTTCCCGGCAAGAATCTACCCGAAGGGCCACCGGTGAGTCTGCCCGACAGCCGCCCCCATCAGCCTGACCAGGTGGAATACCCCGATCTCGAAGTGATTGCCAACGCGGCCAGCCGGGAGGCCGGCGGGGTAGAGCCCAGCCTGCTCGGCGACTACTTGCCGGCCGTGCTGGACGCCGCCAGGACCGGGCGCCGGCTGTCCGCCGCCGAGCTGGCCCGGTACGGCCGGTCGGGGGAGCAGGCCGCGGAGAGCGGAGTGGCGCTGCGCGGCCTGGTGGACCTGTACCTGTCGGCCACCTGGCGGCTGTGGCGGGAGCTGCCCGGCCTGGCCGACCCGCGGGCGGCCGGGCTGGGCGTGCTGCACGCGGCCGACGACGCGGTCGCGGCGGCCGCGGAGGGGTTCGAGCGGGCCCACCTGTCCATCGCCCGCCGCGAGGAGGCGGAACGCCTGGAGTTCGTGGACGACCTGCTGTCCGGCCGGGCCGCCGCCGACCTGCTGACCCGGGGCGAGCGGCTGGGCCTGCGGCTCGGCCGGCCCGCACCAGGTGCTGCTGGCCGGGTACGCGCCCGGGGTCACCGCGACCCGGCCGCTGGGCAAGGACATCGACCGGCTGGTCGCGGACGCGGCCGCCCCGTCCCCCTCGCTGACCGTGACCCGCGGCGGCCGGCTGGTGGCCGTGACCGGGGTGAGCGATGGCGGTGAGGCCAGCCGGGTCGCGGTCGCGCTGGTCCGCGCGCTCACCCGAGGGCATCCGGAGCAGGTCGGCGATGACCCGCGTCCGTGGCGGGTGGCGTTCGGCCGGGCGTATCCCGGGCCGGGCGGCGTCCGCCGGTCCTACGACGAGGCGGTGGACGCGCTCGACGTGGCCCAGCGGCTGGCCATGCCCGACTCGGTGGTGGACGCCGCCGACCTGCTCGTCTACCAGGTGCTGCTGCGTGACCGGCCGGCCATCACCGATCTGGTCGGTGCGCTGCTCACCCCGCTGGCCGCGGCCCGGGGCGGGGCCGTTCCGCTGCTGGAGACGCTGCAGGAGTACTACGCCAGCGGCGGCGTCGCCGCCGAGGCGGCCCGGCGGCTGCACCTGTCGGTGCGCGCGGTGACCTACCGGCTGGCCCGCGTACGGGAACTGACCGGGCAGGATCCGGCCGACCCGGCCCAGGGCCTGGCGCTGCGGGTCGCCGTCATCGGCGCCCAGATGCTCGACTGGCCCGCCGTCCCGCTGGAAACCGGCTAGCCGCCGGCGCAGGTGGCCGCTGCCAGCCGGGAAATACGTCAGTGCGGTGCTTTTTGCCTCGCGGGGAGGGCAAAAAGCACCGCACTAACTGAAAGGGCTAGCCGCCGGTGCCGTGCAGGGCGTCTATGTCCCGGCGCAGCGCCGCGATGTCCAGATTGGCGGCCGCCGCGTCTTCCTGGCTAATGATGACCCACGCCTCATCGAGGCAGGCCCGCGTCCAGTCCCGGCTCGACTGCTGCAATGCGCCCCAGGTCACCCACGTGTCGAGTTGCTGGCCGTCCGCGGCCACCTTGACGATGCAGTGCCCGTCGTCCGGGTCGGGCTGCTGGCCGCCGCGACCGTCCACGGCTGGCCGCTGCTCGAACAGGTTGTCCGCGTCGTCGGTCAGGTTCACCCCGACGTACGCGCCGTGGAACGCGGCCATGGCCGCGTCCACCGCGGCCGGGTCGGTGTGGTCGACCGGGGCGAAGGCCAGCATCTTGGCCGCCTGATACCAGGAGAGCAGCACGTCGGCCAGGTTGACGCCGACGTCCTGGCCGTGGTCGTAGGCCAGGTACTCGGCGACGAGCTGGTTCGACGTCTCCCATGTCTCCTGCTCGTGGCCCGCGGCGGCCTTGGCCATCCGGTAGTGCTGACGGCCGGCGAAACGTGCAGTCACCGACCCCGTCGGGGTGCGTGAGTGCAGGTCTTGTCCGGGCCGTTGCCCAGCATCTCCCAGTCGGTGATGCCCGCTGACACATCGACCGGGTAGACCGGCGGCGGCAACGGCGTGCTCAGATAGCTGGACACGTACTGGATGTTGAACCGTTCCGCCGGTGGCTTCACCGGCCGCCCGCCACGGAGGCCGGCGGTTCGGATATCGGGCATCTGCAACCCCGCTCGTGTTAGGGCGATGACACTCCCTTGTCATCGCGGCCAGGGTCATCCTGGCAGAGCGCGGGCCGCTGGCCGGCGCGGTAGACCGCGCCGCGCGGGCGTCGCCGGTACTGCTTAGCTGGCCTGCTCCTGGGCCTGCTCCTGCCCCGGGGCCTGGGCCTCGTCCTGGTTCCCGGCCTGGTCCTTGGCCAGGCTGGCCCGGACCTCGTCCATGTCCAGCTCGCGGGCCTTGGTGATCAGCTCTTCCAGGGCCGGCTCGGGCAGCGCGCCGGGCTGGGCGTAGAGCACCACGTTGTCCCGGATCACCATCAGGGTCGGGATGGACGAGATGCCGAACGCCTGCGCCAGATCGGTCTCCGCGTCCGTGTCCACCTTGCCGAACACCGCGTCTGGGTACCGCTCCGACGCCTTCTCGAAGATCGGCCCGAACATCCGGCACGGCCCGCACCAGGCCGCCCAGAAGTCCACCAGGACCATGTCCGCGCTGCCGACTACGGACTCGAAGTTCTCGCCCGTTAGCTCGACCGTCGCCATGGAATCTCTCCTCGTCTCACCGGGTATCCCACGGTGGGATACCCGCCAGGGTATGCAACCAGAGGGGGTGGCAACGCATTCCCGAGGCTACCCGTAGTAGCCACCTTGCCCCGCCAGTTATGCCCGGCATCGCGATTTCCGGGTTGTTGTTACCGCTTTGTCGGCTCAGCGAGCACGTGCCATACCGTGGCTGGGCATCTATCGTGCGCTCCAGCTCATCAAAACCCTATGTATTGTGTGGTGTAACTCATGTTAAGATCAGATCTATGATGAGCTTCAGCTCACAATTCGACCGTCTGGAGGTGTGCTCAGATGCCCAGGATCGCTAACCAGGTATCGGTCCGGGGCCGGGAACTGCTTGATCGTCACTATGCCGAGTGGCAGCCACTGCGCGGCCTGGCCCGCCCGCCACGCGGCTGGGTGCGCGCGGTCCGGGAAGCGCTGGGCATGAGCGCCGCCGTGCTGGGCGCCCGGCTCGGCACCACGGCGGGCGCGGTGACCAGGCTGGAACAGTCCGAAGCAGCGGACCGGATCCGGCTTGACACTCTGCGCCGTGCCGCTGACGCGCTCGGCTGCGATCTCGTCTATTTGCTGGTACCCCGCCGGCCGCTGCATACCGTGGTCCAGGAACGGGCCCGCGAACTGGCCCATGAGCAGGTCGCGGCGGTTGAACAAACGATGCGGCTGGAAGACCAGGCCACCGGCGAGACGAGCGAGATGGAAGCCCGGCTGGCCGAGCAGTTGCTGGCGCGCGGCGGTCTGTGGGCCGATGAGCGGTCCACTCGCTGAGCCGGGTGGCGGCACTCCGCTGACCGACAGCGAGCGCCAGGGCCTGCGGCTGCCGGTACTCACCCGCCACGAGCTGAACCGCGCCGAGGCAGAGAACATCAACCAGGCCATGACCTGGCTGTTCTTCACCCGCCGCAGCTTACGGCCGGAGTCGGTGACCGAGGAGACCTGGCTCAAGCTGCTGCACCGGCGGATGTATGACCAGGTGTGGAGCTGGGCTGGCCAGTACCGGACCACGGACCGGAGTCTTGGTGTGCCGTACTGGCAGATCCGGATGGACATGCGCGACGTGGTAGCCGATGTGCGGGCCTGGCTCGCCGACACCAGCCCGGCACGGTTCAGTGCCGACGAATGCGCGGTCAGGTTCGGTTACCGGCTGGTGGTCGTCCACCCCTTCCCCAACGGCAACGGCCGCTGGTCCCGGCTGGCCTCGGACGCGCTCGTGGTGGCCCTGGGCGGACGCCGGTTCAGCTGGGGTGGCATCTCGCTGACCGAAGCGGGTCAGCTTCGCCGCCGCTACATCGCGGCCTTGCGGGCCGCCGATACCGACCGGGATTTGCGGCCGCTGCTGGCCTTCGCCCGAAGCTAGGGCCGGGTCAGCCGGGCTGGCGCTGGGCGCCGGGGTGGAGGTCGGTGCCGTCGGCGTCCATCCATTTGATGGCAGCGCCGGGCTCGGGGCGCCACTGGGCCATGGCGGCCAGCAAGGCCTCCGGGGAGGTGCCGGCCAGGATCATTTCCCGGTGCCCGGGCCGGAGGAACCGCTCGGCCACCGCGTGGTCCAGGAAGCGCAGCAGGTCGTCGTAGTAGCCGAGCAGGTTCAGCAGCCCGGTCGGCTTGGCGTGCAGGCCGAGCTGGGACCAGGTGACGACCTCGGCGAACTCTTCCAGCGTGCCCATGCCGCCGGGCAGCGCGATGAAGCCGTCGGCCAGCGCGGCCATGGTGGCCTTGCGCTCGTGCATGGAGCCGACCACGCGCAGGTCGGCCAGCCCGGGGTGGGCCACCTCGGCCTCGGCCAGCTGGGCCGGGATGACCCCGGTGATCTCGCCGCCGGCCGCCAGCACCGCGTCGGCCAGCGCGCCCATCGTGCCGACGTGGGCGCCGCCGTAGACGACCCGGATGCCCTGCGCCGCCAGCAGCCGGCCGAGCGCGGCCGCGCCGGCCGGGTACTCCGGGCGGCGGCCCGGGTTGGACCCGCAGAACACGCAGACCGAGCGCAGGCGGCCAGCACCGGTCACCGTGGTCAGCTGTCCAGGCCCAGCGTGAAGGTGGGCTTGGGGGTGGTCGCGGGCAGCCGGTGCTCGTCCGACAGACGGCGGATCGCGGTGCCGGTGGCCAGGAACTCGGTGGCGTGCTCGCCCCAGATGTGGTTGGACACGGCCACGTTCACCCCGACGATGCCGGACGCCTGGGCCTGCGACGCCTCGGCCTGCATCCGGACCAGGGCCAGCTCGCGGGCCTCGTACACGCCCTGGGTGAACTGGATCATCTCCTGGTTGCGCCCGGCCTGGCGGAGCGACTGCATGACCGACTGGTGCGCGATGTGGTACACGCAGGTGCCCAGCACGAACGCCACCGGGACCGCACCCGCCGCGAGCAGCCGGAAGAAGTCCTGGGCGGACAGGTCCGAGGTGAACGCCCGGCCGTCCGGGGCCCGGTGCGCGCCCTGGGTGCCGGTCCCGTCCCCGCCCAGCGCGCGGACCGCGGTACCGGTGGCCACGAACTCCAGCACCTCCTGGCCCCAGGCGTACATCTGCATCCGCAGCGAGACGCCGACGATGCCGTCCGCGCCGAGGTGGTCGGCCTCCGCCTGCATCCGGGCCATGGCCAGCTCGCGGGCGTTGTACATGGCCTGGGTCAGGACGTTCAGCTCGGCGTTCTGCGACCACCGGCCGACCTGCAGGCCGACGTGGTAGATGGACGAGCCGACCACGAAGCCGAGCGGCTCGAAGCCCGCCTCGCCGAGCAGCGCGTACTCGGATACCGACAGGTCAGAGGTGAATACCGCGCCGGGCTCGGCGCCCGCGGTGTGGGCCAGCCGGCTGTCCGCCGCCTGCGGCTCCCAGGTCTGCGCGTCGCTCGAGCTGCTGCCGAACAGGGGCATGGTTCCTCCCGTAGCTGCGGTCCCCGGGCTCAGCGTAGTCCTGCGCGCGCCCAGTGAGATGATCGGATGCCCAGGCCGGGGGGAGAACCGGGTGGCACTGATCTGCGTCCTGGGCGACGCCCATCTCGACGTGGTCGTCCGGCTCGCCGGGCCGGTCGCACCCGATACCGACACCCCCGCACACACCCGGGTCGGGGTGGGCGGCCAGGCGGCGAACGTGGCCGCCTGGGTCAGCGCGCTCGGCGGCCAGGCCCGGCTGATCGCGGCCCGTGGCACCGACCTGGCGGCCGGCCTGGTCACGCAGGAGCTGGCCGGGCGCGGGGTCGAGCTGGCCGGCCCGGTGCTGGACGGCCCGACCGGCGTGGTGGTCTCGCTGTCCGAACGCGGCACCAGCCGGTCCATGCTGACCGACCGCGGGGTGGGGCCGCGGCTGGCCGCCGATACCCTCGACCCCGGCTGGCTGGCCGGCTGCGACTGGCTGCACCTGCCGGCCTACAGCCTGGCCAGCGAGCCGGTCAGCGGGGCCGCGCTGGCCGCGGCGGCGCGGGCGCCGCGGCTGAGCGTGGACCTGTCCTCCACCGCGCTGCTGCGCGAGTACGGGGCGGAGCGGTTCCGCGGCCTGCTGGGCCGGCTGCGGCCGGAGGTGGTGTTCGGCACCGAGGACGAGGTGGCGCTGATCGGCGAGCTGCCCGGCCCGGCGCTGGTGGTGAAGCTGGGCGCGCGGGGCGTGCGGGCCGGCGGCCTGGTGCACCCGGCCCGGCCGGTCCGCGCGGTGGACCCGACCGGGGCGGGCGACGCGTTCGCCGCCGGCTACCTGGTTGGCGGGCTCAGCCTGGGCCTGGACGCGGCCGCCCGGGCGGTGGCCAAGATGGGAGCGATGCCGTGACGAACGGAGCACAACCGCAGCTCACCCCCGAAGTGGCCGACGCGCTGGCGGCCGGCCGGCCGGTGGTCGCGCTGGAGACCACGCTGGTCTCGCACGGCTTCCCGGGCGGGCAGGGCGTCGAGGTGGCGCTGGCCAGCGAGGCCCGCGTCCGGGCGGCCGGCGCGGTGCCCGCCACCGTCGGCATCGTGGATGGGGTGCTGAAGGCCGGGCTGACCGTGGCCGAGCTGAACCGGTTCGCCGAGGCGGGCGAGTCCGCCCGCAAGTGCGGCGCCCGTGACCTGGCGCCCGCCGTGGTGCAGGGCGCGCTCGGCGCGACCACGGTCGGCGGCACGCTGGCCGTGTGCCGGGCGGCCGGGATCCGGTTCATGGCCACCGGCGGCACCGGCGGCGTGCACCGCGGCTTCGCCGCCAGCCTCGACATATCCGCCGACCTGGCCCAGATCGCCCGCACCCCGGTGCTGGTGGTGTCGTCCGGGGTGAAGTCGATCCTGGATGTCGCGGCCACCTCGGAACTGCTGGAGAGCCTGGGCGTGCCGGTGCTCGGCTGGCGCACCGCCGCGCTGCCCATGTTCTACAGCGCGGCCGGCGGACCCCCAGTGTCCGCGACGGTGACCGCGGTCGCGGAGGTGGCCCGCATCACCGCGGAGCATTTTCTGCTGAACGCCCCTACCGGCTTGCTGCTGGCCCGCCCGCCGGAGCCGTCGCTGGATATCGAGCCGATCCTGGCCGAGGCCGTCGCCCGGGTGCAGGCGCAGGGGGTGCGCGGCCAGGCGGTGACCCCGGCCGTGCTGGCCCTGGTCCACGAACTGAGCGACGGCCGCAGTGCCGAGGTCAACCGGAAGCTCATCGAGGACAACGCGGCGCTGGCCGCCGAGGTCGCGGTGGCCCACGCGGAACTGGCAGAGTAGCGGCGCACAGCGGGGCACATCCGGACGGACCTGGAGGCCAGACATGCGGATCGGTGTGACACTGCGCGACGCGGCCGGGCCGGACGCGCTGACCAGGGTGCGTGACGAGCTGCAGCGCGCCGCGGACGACGGCATCCCGTCGGCCTGGATGAACAACATCTTCGGCCTGGACGCGCTGACCGCGCTGGCCGTGGCGGGCAGCCAGGTGCCCGGGATCGAGCTGGGCACCGCGGTGGTGCCCACCTATCCGCGGCACCCGGTGGCGCTGGCCCAGCAGGCGCTGACCGTGGCCGCGGCCACCGGCGGCCGGCTGGCCCTCGGCGTGGGCCCGTCACACCAGATCGTCATCGAGGACATGTTCGGCTACTCGTTCGGCAAGCCGGTGCAGCACACCCGGGAGTACCTGTCCATCCTCCGCCCGCTGCTGCACCGCGAGCCGGTCTCGTTCGCCGGGCAGCAGCTCAGCGCGCACATCACGCTGAGCACCCCGGCGCCAGGACCGGTGCCGCTGCTGCTGGCCGCGCTGGGCCCGGCCATGCTCCGGGTGGCCGGCGAGCTGGCCGACGGCACCGTGCTGTGGATGACCGGGCCGGCCACGGTGCGCGACCACATTGTGCCGGCCATCACCGCCGCCGCGGCGGGAGCCGGGCGGCCCAGCCCGCGGATCGTGTGCATCCTGCCGATCTGCGTGACCAGTGACCCGGACGCGGCCCGGGACGCCGCGGCCCGGGTGTTCGGTCACTACGGTGACCTGCCGTCCTACCGGGCCATGCTGGACCGGGAAGGCGCGGCCGGCCCGGCCGACGTGGCCCTGGTCGGTGACGAGACGGCGGTGGCCGCCCAGTTGGACGCGCTGGCCGAGGCCGGGGTGACCGACTTCGTGGCGGGCGAGTACGCCCGCGGTCAGGACGCCGTGCGCACCCGGGAGTTCCTCCGCACCCGGCTCGGCTGACCCCGCCATGGACCTTCGGACCTGGTGTCCTCGCTGGCCAGCGAGCAGACTGGGAGCAACCGGAGGGGTTGGAGGATCATGCCGTTCCTCAACCGTGCCGATGCGGGGCGGCGGCTGGCCGGTGTGCTGACGGGTAGGCCCGGCGCCGATGCGATCGTGCTCGGCCTGCCCCGGGGCGGCATCCCGGTCGGCTACCAGATCGCGCAGGCGCTGGGCGTTCCGCTCGACGTGATCCTGGTCCGCAAGGTGGGCCTGCCCGCCCAGCCCGAGCTGGCCATGGGGGCCATCGGCGAGGATGGCGTCCGGCTGGTCAACACCGAGGTAGTGCAGGCCGAGCAGGTTAGCGAGCGGGTGTTCGCCGAGGTCGAGCAGCGGGAGCGCGCCGAGCTGATGCGCCGCGCGGAACGGTACCGGCTGGACCGGCCCCGGGCGGTGCTGGCCGGGCGGACCGCGATCGTGGTGGATGACGGCATCGCCACCGGATCCACGGCCCGGGCCGCCTGCCAGGTCGCCCGGGCGCACGGGGCGGCCCGGGTGATCCTGGCCGTGCCGGTCGCGCCGCGCGGCACGGTCGCCGCGCTGAGCCAGGTCGCGGACCAGGTGGTCTGCCTGGAGTCCCCGGAGCCGTTCTACGCCATCGGCCAGTGGTATGAGGACTTCGCCCAGACCAGCGACGCCGAAGTGGTCCGGCTGCTGCGGGCGGCCGCCGACGGAGGCACCGGCCAGGAGGTACGGGTGCCCGCCGGGCCGGTCACCCTGGCGGGCCAGCTGACGGTCCCGCCGGGCGCCCGCGGCGTGGTGCTGTTCGCACACGGCAGCGGCAGCGGCCGCAGCAGCCCGCGGAACGTGTTCGTGGCCGGGACGCTGCACCAGGCCCGGCTCGGCACGCTCCTTTTTGACCTGCTCACCCCGGACGAAGGGGAGGAAGCGGACCGGCGGAACGTGTTCGACATCGGCCTGCTGGCCGGGCGGCTGGCCGGCGCCACCAGCTGGCTGCGGGAGCAGCCCGGGATGGCCCAGCTCGGCGTCGGCTACTTCGGGGCCAGCACCGGGGCGGCGGCCGCGCTGCGGGCCGCGGCCCAGCCGGGCAGCGGCATCGCGGCCATCGTGTCCCGTGGCGGCCGGCCGGACCTGGCCGGCCCGCAGCTCGGCGCGGTCCGCGCGGCCACCCTGCTCATCGTGGGCGGGCTCGATGACCAGGTGCTCGCGCTCAACGTGGCCGCACAAGCCCGGCTGCAGGCCGAGAACCAGCTCGCGGTGGTGCCCGGGGCGGGTCACCTGTTCGCCGAGCCAGGCACCCTGGATCAGGTGGCCGGGCTGGCCCGGGATTGGTTCGCCAGCCATCTCCACGCTGGTCAGCGCGCCGATAACTGACCGCGACGGCCATTTGTTAGGGTATGTTCCTCTTTTACCCCCGCCCGTCGGCTCACCGGAGGCGTCGCCAATGCGTCAGAAATGGATCTGGATCCTGGCCGCCAGCTTAGCGACCGCGCTGGTCATCGCGGCTTGCGGCAGCTCAGGCGGGGCCAAGCCGTCCGCCAGCGGGCTGGAAAAGACGCACCTCACGGTGGCCGCCTTGCCGATCGTGGACGACGCCCCGCTGTTCCTGGCGATCAAGAAGGGCTATTTCAAGCAACAGGGCCTGACCGTTACCCCGAAGGTCATCACGCAGAGCACGCTGGCCCTTCCTGACCTGCTGCACGGCAGCGTGGACATCGTCGGCGGCGGCAATTATGTGTCCTATATGGAAGGGCAGGCCAGCGGCACGTTCAGCCTGAAGATCCTGGTGGCCGGCGATGGAGCTGCAAGCCGGCCAGCTTCGGCGTACTGGCGCTGCCCAGTTCCGGCATCACCTCACCGGCCAAGCTGGCGGGCAAGACGATCGCGGTCAACCTGACCAACAACATCCAGACGCTCACCGCCGACGCCGCGCTCAAGGCGGACGGGGTCAACCCGGCCTCGGTGAAGTACGTGGTCGTCCCGTTCCCGGACATGGGCGCCGCGCTCAAGGCCGGCCGGGTCAGCGCGATCAGCGTGGTGGAGCCGTTCCTGACCGGTGCGGAGCAGATGCTCGGGGCCAAGATGGTGCTGTCCCAGTGCTCCGGCTCGCTGGCCAGCTTCCCGCTGTCCGGCTACTTCGCCACCGAGTCCTGGACGCAGCGGTTCCCGCACACCGCGGCGGCGTTCCAGCGTGCGATGGAAAAGGCGCAGGCCTACGCCGACGCCAACCCGGACGCGGTGCGCCAGGTGCTGCCCACCTACACCAAGGTCACCGCGGCGGCGGCGCAGCACCTCGTGCTGAACTCCTTCCCGGCTACGCTGTCCGCCGCGGAACTGCAGCGGGTGGCCGACCTGATGCACACCGGCGGGGTGCTGCAGAGCCCGTTCAACGTGCAGCCCATGCTGTTCCACTGATGCTGCGGCCTTGAGGATGCTGGTTCATTGAGGGGCCGGGGAGCCTGGGCCGTGGCGGCCTGGCCGCGGGCTGGCCGGGATCGCCGTGTTCGTGCTGCTGGCCGAGCTGCTCGGCCGGACCGGCGTTATCAGCCAGTCGGTGCTGCCGCTGGCCTCCACGGTGCTGGCCCGCACCGCCGGGCTGGCGGCCAACTCGCAGTTCCTCGGCGACGTGGCCGCCACGCTGGCCGCGTGGGCCCTGGGCATGGCCATCGCGATAGCGCTGGCCGTGCCGGGCGGGGTGCTGCTGGGCAGCCTGCCCGGGGTGCGCAGCGCCACGCTGGCCATCGTGGAGTTCCTCCGGCCGATTCCCTCGGTCGCGCTGATCCTGCTGGTCGGCCTGCTGATCGGCCCCGGGCTGCGGATGAACGTCACACTGATCGTCTACGCGGCGGTCTGGCCGGTGCTGTACAACACGATCTACGGTCTTGACGACACCGACCCGGTAGCACGCGAGACGCTGCGCGCGTTCGGCTTCGGCTGGCTGGCCCAGATCAGGTTCCTGGCCCTGCCCGGCGCCGCCCCGTTCATCGCCACCGGGATCCGGCTCTCCTCGTCGATCGCGCTCATCCTGTCCATCAGCACCGGGTTCCTGACCGGCCGGATCAGCGGCGCCGGGATCGGCGCGTTCATCGCCGAGGCGAACACCGGGGCCGGCAACACCGCGCTGGTGCTGGCCGCCGCGATCTGGACCGGCCTGCTCGGCCTGCTGCTCAATGGGGTGCTGCTCGGCGCGCAGCACCGGCTGCTGCCGTGGGCTGAGCAGTACCGGGCGGAGGCGGCCTGATGCGGTCACGGTGGTGGTACCGGCTGGGCGTGCTGCTGGCCGCGGTGACCGTCTGGGAACTGTGGGCCCGGGCGGAGGGCAGCCCGTTCTTCCCGCCGCCGTCCACCATCGTGGCCAAGATGCACCAGCTCTGGTTCTCCGGGCCGGCCACGCACCTGTTCCTCACCCCGGACGCGACCGGCAACATCCTGCCCAGCCTGGGCCGGATCCTGGCCGGGCTGGCCATCGCGATCGTGGTCGGCGGCGCGCTGGGCATCGCGCTGGGCCGATCCGCGGCCGCGGCCGGCTTCCTGGACCCGCTCCTGCAGTTCGCCCGGGCGCTGCCCGCCGTCACCCTGGTGCCGGTGTTCATCGCCCTGTTCCGGATCGGCACCCAGATGGAGGTGGCGACGATCGCGTTCGGCACCGTCTGGCCCATTTTGCTGAACACCGCGGACGGCGCGCGGCACCTCGACCCGGTGCAGGTGGAGACGGCCCGCGCGTTCCGCCTGCCCGGCTGGCAGCGGCTGACCAAGCTGATCATCCCAGCGGCGCTGCCGAAGTTCTTCGCCGGGCTGCGGCTGAGCATCGCGCTGGCCCTGATCCTGATGGTGTTCGCCGAGCTGGCCGGCAGCAGCAGCGGCATCGGCTACGAGATGAACAACGCGGAGAGCTCGTTCAACATGACCTGGCTGTGGGCCACCCTGGTGCTCATCGCGATACTCGGCAACCTGCTGAACGGGCTGGAACTGGCCGTGCAGCACCGGGTGCTGGCCTGGCACCGCGGCCAGCGGCAGGCGGGGAGCTGACCAGCATGCTCGAGATCACTGACCTGACCCACAGCTACGGGCCGCCGGACCGCGCGCACCCGGCCCTGAGCCAGATTTCCCTCCGGGTGGCCGACGGCGAGCTGGTCAGCATCGTCGGCCCGTCCGGCTGCGGCAAGTCCACCCTGCTGCGCTGCGCCGCGGGCCTGCTCACCCCGGCGGCCGGGACGGTGCGGCTGGACGGCGCCCGGGTGGACCGGGTGCCGGACGGGCTGGCCGTGGTGTTCCAGGACTACAGCCGGTCGCTGCTGCCCTGGCTGAGCGTGCGGGACAACGTCGCGCTGCCGCTGCGCCGCACCGGGCAGACCCGGCGGGCGCGGCGGCGACGCGGCCGGGGCCGCGCTGGCCACGGTCGGGCTGCCGGATACCGGGGACCGCTACCCCTGGCAGCTGTCCGGGGGGATGCAGCAGCGGGTGGCCATCGCCCGGGCGCTGGCCTGCGACCCACGGCTGCTGCTGATGGACGAGCCGTTCGGCTCGGTGGACGCGCAGACCCGGGAGGACCTGGAGGACCTGGTGCTGGCCGTGCGCCGGGAGCGGGACATCACCATCCTGCTGGTCACGCACGACATCGACGAGAGCGTGTACGTGGGCGACCGGGTGGTGGTGCTCACGCCCAGCCCGGGCCGGATCCGGGCCGACCTGCCGGTCTCCCTGCCCGCCCCGCGGGACCAGATCAGCACCCGGGAGCTGGCCGCGTTCGTGCAGCTCCGGGCCACGGTGGGGCGCCTGGTCCGCGGCCAGCCGCCGCCCGGGGCCGGGGCCCAGCCCGGGCCGGCCGACGGCCCGGGCGCTGCCCGCGGCCAGGATCCGGGCTGACCGCTACGGCTGGGCTAGCGGCTGTAGCCGCGTCCGCTCCACCCGGGCCAGCTTGCGCTTCAGCCGCCGGTACTCCCGCTCTTGCTCGGGGGTACGCCGGTAGTGCTTATAGGCCAGGTTGGTGCGCTCGAGTGGGTCGGTCTTGAGGTCGTACATCTCCCATTGCGGCGGCACCTTCCCGTTGGCGTCGTAGTACCGGGCGATCTTGTAACGCTGCTCGCGGATGCTGACGATGTGGTTCGGTGGCTTCGGGTAGGGGCCGGTGGCCTGCCCGGACTGCCAGTCGTCGTAGGTAAAGACGGTGTAGGTCTGCGGCGGCCTGGCTGAATGGCGCAGGATCTGGTCGGAGTAATCGACCCCCTGCCAGTTGGCCCGGGCGTGGGACGGCGCGTCGAGGAGACCAGCCAGGGTGGGCAGGAAGTTGACGTGCGAGACGATGGAGTTGTTCTTCTCGGGCCGGGGGAAAAGGCGGGGATTTGAGTAGACCAGCGGGATCCGGGTGGTTTCCTCGTAGAAGTTGAAGTTCTTCTGGCGCAGGCCGCCGTGGGCCGTGCCCATCTCCCCGTGGTCGGCCGTCGCGACGATGAGCGTGTTGTCCAGCAGGCCGCGTGACTCCAGCGTGTCGAGGATCTTGACCAGGTACTCGTCCGAGGCCTTCATCAGGTTGCCGTAAAAGTTCAGGTAGTTGAGCTTCATCTGCGGGGTCGGGATCGCCCCGGTGAGATTGAATATCCGCCGGAACTCAGCCTGGACGGTCGGCTTGGTCGACAGGTCCTCGTCCACCGTCGCCGGCAGGCCGATCTCGCCCTCCAGCCAGGCCGGGTCATAGCCCCCGCTCTCGTACGTCTTGGGCTACAGCAGAACGTCGTGCGGGTTGACCAGCGACACGACCATGAAGAACGGCTGGCTCTGCGCGGCCGTGTCGCGCAGGTACTGAACCGCGCCCTCGGTGCCCGCCTGCGGCGTGCCCACCGAGTTCATGAACCGGCCGTCGTTGTCATAGAGGCCGCCCCCCTCCTCGGGGATGCTCTGGTCAGCGCCCGCGTCCGGCGGGTTCCACCGGGTGAAGCCGTACTTGTTGACGTCCTCGGGTACCCAGTCCGAGCCGTTCGCGGGCTTGTTGCAGTGGAACTTGCCCTTGTAGGCCGGCGTGTAGCCGGCCGCCCGCGAGACGCTGGCCAGGTTCTTGAAGCTGATGGACAGCTCGGCCTGCGGGTACTGCGGCGCGGGCATGTCCATCTCCAGCGTGTACTTCACGCCGTGCTGGGCCGGGAAGTACCCGGACATCAGCGTCGAGCGGGCCGGCGAGCACATGCAAGCGTTCGTGAAGGCGTGCTTGAACAGCATGCCGTGCTCCTGCAGGCGGGTCAGGCCCGGCATGTTGCGCTTGCCCCAGCCGCGCGGGAAATGCTGGATAGAGCGCTGCTGATCAGTCAGGAAGAGCAGCACGTTCATGCCGCCAAGACCGCGAGTTCGCCCGAGGCGCCACGAGGGGCCCCGTTTCGCCGCGGCGGTGGCGGCGGCTGTCCGGCCGAGGAGGAGTCCCGGCGCGGCGACCGCAGCGGCCTTCAGCAGTTCGGCGCGGGTGATCCCGCTCCCGCCCGTATCAGATCCGTCCATCAACGTTCCTTCCGTATCAATTGCGGCTTTGCTGCCGAAAGGATTCCGTGGATTCTGCCATACCTTTTCGGGAGTCTTTCGGGACGATGATCGCGGGCGAGCGGACCCGGCGCCTGTAACGACACCCGCGCCAGCGGGAACTGTTAGCACCGGGGAATGGTCCTGCCCGTCCTGTCCTGCATTATCGGCAATCAGATAAAGGCACACGGTTGCCGAGCTCTGCAGAAAATTGACCCAATGCGCACCTGCTCAGGCGGCAAATCCCGATGCGGCGGATCGATGCCCGGCCGCCGCCAGTACGGGGAAGGCCCGGGCCTGCCGGCCGCCAGCACGTGCCGCGGGACCGGCCCCGCCGGCGTAGCCGCGTACCCGGCATATGCCGCCGTATGCCATCGGCCACTCATTGCGGCATCATGAGCAGCGCACCACGCGAATGGGGACCGTCGTGCTTACTGAAGCATCGCTGCGCACCCGGCTCTGCTACGACATCGCGGTCCGGTACACCACGCCGCTGTGGCGGATCGGGGCGGCGTTCCGTGCGGCCTGCGTGGCCGGGCTCTGGCTGCTGCTCGGCTGGTTCCCGGCGGCGGCGCTGCCGCGCGCCGCCGCGCAACTGCTGCTGGTCTCGGCCGGGGTGAGCATGGCCTGGGTGCAGACCCAGCCCGGCCTGCTGGACCGGCTGGCCGCGGCCCCGGTCGCCGGGCTGCGGGGGACCGCGGATCACCTGCGCGGGGTGCGCGGCCGGGCCACCGCCGACCTGGCCGGCGTGCTGGAGAGCCTGGGCATCGTGACCGCCCTGCTGCTCTACACCGGTCCTGGCGCGGTGGCGCCGCTGCCTGCCGCCGTGTACGTGCTCGGCCTGGTCCTGGTCACCGGGCACGTGTGGAGCGCCTACGCGCAGGTGATGACGGATGCGAGCTGGTACAACCCGGAGCTGCCGGTCAGCCGCGGGCTGACCCGGCTGCGGCCGTGGATCCCGGTCACGGTGGCGGCCATCATCCTGACGCTCATGCTGGCCCCGGTCCCGGCCGGGGTCACCTGGCTGCCCGCCGGGCTGGCGGTCCCGCTGCTGCTGGCCGGCTCGATCACCCTGCTACTGCCGTTCACGCTGGCGTTCGAGGTCATCCTCCGGGCCGGCCGCGACGGCGCCGAGACGGCCATGGACGAAGTCCGGCGCAGCGACTCCATTACCGTGCACAGCCTGGTCAAGAACGGCGCGCACGCGCTGATCCGGCAGCTGGAGGCCGACCCGGGTGCGGGTGCGGAGACGCGGTCCCTGGCCGCCAGCATGCTGATCCTGGCCGAGGAAGCCCGGCAGCTCATGCTTACCGGCGGGCCGCAGCCGGAGACGGTCGGGCTGCTCTGGGACTGCGTGCTGCAGGCGGTGCCGGGGGACCAGCGGGCCGGGCTGGTGCTGCACACCCGCAGCCGCGAGCTGCGGATGCGCAAGACCGACTACGGGCTGGCCCGGCGGATACTGCCGGACCTGGTCACCAACGCCTGGAAGGCGGGCGCGCAGCGGGTCGAGGTGTCGATCAGCGAGCAGCCCGCCGCGGCCGGTGACGGCCGGCGCCGGGCAAACCGTGGCTGGTGGTGTCGGTGGACGACGACGGCCCGGGGATGCCCCCGCTGGCCGCGGATGCCCGGACCAGCCTGCGCATCCTCGACGAGCACCTGCACCGGTTCGACGGCGCGGTGCGGGCCGAGCCGCGGGCCGGCGGCGGCACCCGGGTGCTGGCCCGGTGGCGGTCGGCCCGATGGTGAAAGGGAGCCCGTGGTGAAACGGAGCCCGTGGTGAAACGGAGAGAGCGCAGCCCGTGCAGATCCTGGTGATCGACGACTTCGTCCTGGTCGAGCTGGCCCTGGCCCAGGTGCTGCAGGGCACTGGGCACACGCTGACCGGGGTGCGCGACCCGCGGGACCTGCCGGAGGTGCTGGCCACGGCACCCGGTTCGACCTGGCCCTGGTGGACATCAACTTCGGGCCCGGCTGCCCGACCGGGCTGACCGCGATGCGCATCCTGCGGGCAGTCCCCGGACACCGCCATCGTCATCGAGAGCACCGACGAGGAGCGCAACCGGCTGCTGTTCCTGCTCGCCTCGTTCGCGTTCTTCCGCCCGGTGGCGCTGCTGTCCAAGGCGTCCAGCCTGGCCCAGATGCGCGAGCTGATCGATGCGATCGACCTGGGCGACTGGCCGGGCCGGGGTTCGCCGGGCCGGACGGCGTCCAGGTCCGCGGCGGCACCGCTGGGCGGCCGAGTCGCCGGTCGAGCGGCTGCTCCGCAACCGGGCTGCCTGGACGAACTGATCCGGAACAAGACCGACCTGATGCTGTGGCGGGCGCTGGTCCGCTTCGACAAGCGCGGGGAGGTGGCTCAGGCGTCGCACGTGGACGAGCGCACCGTGGACCGGTTCACCGCCAGCAAGTGCGCGGTGGTGGACCGGATCCAAGCCGAGTTCCCGGAGGGCGCTGCACCGCCCGGCCCATCAGGGATCCGGCCCTGCGGTCCGGCATGCCAACCTCCTGAGACTGGCAAGATTCGCCCAGACACACAGCCATTTCTTCGCCGACGAGGCCCTGGACGGGCTGTTCGCCGCGCGCTGGGCGGTGCCCAGGCCGCGCCGCCGGCCGCACTGAAACGTGGCGAAGTTTCCCCTTTCTAACCCGGCCCGCCGGTGGCAGCGTGAGACGGTCCGGCGGTCCGTCTGGCCGGGTTCACGCCGCACGGCTGGGGCGAGGGGGAGGGGGTCTCACCCCAGCCGGCGTGGCTGCGCTAGAACGCCGGGACCGGGCCGATCGGGCCGGTCAGCGGCAGCACCAGCAGGCACGGCACCTTGACCGGCTGGGCCGGGTCGAGGGCGTTCAGCATGTCGGCCATGGCCACCGGGTCGCTGGCGATTTCCAGATGGTCGCTGCCATCGAGCGCGCACTGGTTCTGCAGCGTGATGTTGGTGACGTTGGCGGCGGCGGGCAGGAACGCGTTGGTGTAGGGGGTCACTATCTCGTCGCCCTTGGTCTCGATGACCGTGTAGTTCACGCCGGACACCGTTGGGTCGGCGTTGAGCTTGGCCAGGAACGCCGAGCCTTCCTCCTGCTGCACACACGCCTTGCAGGCCGTGCCCAGCACGGTGTTTACCGGGTCGAGAGGTCAATGTCTCGCCGAGCATGGTCAGCCCATCCAGCGTGGTGCCGTAATTGGACGGCGCCAGCGCGACAAACTTGTCACCTTGGCCGCCCCGCCGAGGAAATTGAGGTAGTAGCGCGGCATCATCCCGCCCTGGGAGTGGCCGACGAGGTCCACTTTCGCCGCCCCGGTCGCGGCCAGCACGGTGCTCACGAACGTGGCCAGCTGGCCGCGGATGCCGCGATGTCACCGGTTCCCTGCAAGTCGTCGGTGGCCGATGCGCCGCCGTAGTTGAACGCGAAGACGCAGTATCCATGGTTGGCGAGGATCGGGCGAGGCCGCCTGCCAGTTGTCATCCATGTTGGCCAGCGTCCCGTGCACCAGGATCACCGGATAAGGATGCGCCGCGCTCGGCTGGCAGGAGAAATTGTTGGCCCCGGGCGGCGGCGTGGTGG
>CAVVGF010000047.1:0-61443 GCA_963747705.1 uncultured Actinomycetes bacterium
GGTGAGTGACGGCGCCCGCGCCGCGGATCAGGCTGACCGCACGGTGACCCGGAGCGCACAAGTTATAGGTGCCTGCCCTGGGCCTTAGCCAGTTTCGCCTCGCCCGCCCGGACCGTGTAGGCAAATTTGATCACGTAGTGCCCGCGGTGGCACCAGCGGAATCCGCACGTGGAAAGGCCGGTTTCCGAGCCCGGTGCCCGCAATGGCGGTGGCCGCCGATGTGCTGTAGGGCAACACGCCAGCGGACTGCAACAACCCTCATGTTCCCGGGCACGGCGAATAGGAAGTACGACGGCGCGAATTGGCCGTTTTTCAGCCTGCCGAACAGGCCGTAATTTGTGGTCTCCATGAGCCAGACCAGCTGGGCGGCATTCGTGCGCACGGTAACGAGCTGGCCAGGCTTAGTCTAGGCTGCGGCACGGCCAGGCGCAGTCTCCCCAAGAAGCACCGGGGGGACCGATCCGCTGGTCTGGGCGGTGTTCCTGGCCGCGGCGCAGCCTACCGCGCCGCTCAGCAGAGCCACGCCGGACACGGCGGCGCAAACGGCACGCTGTATTAAGCGGCCCATGCTCAGCCACTATACCAGATAAGAACCACCCCAGCCTCAGTCCGAATCCAGGAGATCAGCTCGCCAAAGCATTGCGTACTGGTCACCGCGTCGAGAATGGCGACAGCATAAATATAGGTTCCGTTGCTCTCGCGCTGCAAAATGGGACTCCCGCTGTCGCCGGCTTTGCAGGACTGGCTCCCGCCATGACCGGTTATCACGTCGTTGCAGACGGTATGGCTTCCTGAATAGTTTCCCGAAATAGCTCTCCGTGAAGCAGCCGTTGACCGAGGCCACGGTATTGTCGTAGACCGCCCCGGACTGCCAGCCGTCGGTGGTGACGAGGGCTCCGTCAGTCGGGTTGACATAGCCGTTGACGCCCCACGCGGTTGACCCGTCGTTCGTCCAGACATAGCCGTTCTCGGACCGGCTGACGGCCGAGGAGTCGATCAGCTCGAAGTCATTGCAGCCGCCCGCGCCCGACGCGCAGTTTTCGTCCCAGAACACCGCGGACACGTGGCCCACGTCGAGTTGCACAAGCCGGAGCTTGACGTGTAGCAGGTGTAGAAATCATGTCCGGTCGCGGTGCCGGTCACCTCATAGCTGCAGTGCCCGGCGGTGAGCATGTAGTCGGTCGAGCCGGACTTGACCGGGAATCCGCCGGTGCACTCGTTGCTGTTGGTCAGCTCGTAGAAGATGTTGTCGCCGCCGTAGAACGGCGAGAAATCGGCGGCCCCGCTGGCCGCGCGGATGGCCGCGCCCACCGCCGGGCTGACCGTGACCAGGGCGGCCGACGGAACTTCCGCCTTCAGTGCGGCGGCGGCCACCTGCGGGTAGCTGTCCGCGGTCACGGCTACGTCCGTGGCGAGCCGCAGCGGCCCGCGCACGGCCAGCTGACCGGAGCGCTCCCGGGCGATGGTGCTGGCCAGGTGCTGCAACTGCCGGCCGCCGGGCGCCCGGAGCTGGATCTGGACCGCATCATCGGCCGGGGAGGGTGCCCAGGTGTTCAGCCGGATGCCCTGGCGGGTCAGCGTGCTGGTGTGCCTGGTCAGCCAGTTGAGGGTGGCCATCTGGTCCGCCCAGCTGTGCCGCACCGGGATGACCGTGTAGGGGACGCGGGCCCGGTCGGCGGCGGCCACCGCGTGCAGGAACGCGGTCGCCTTCCCGGCGACCACGTAGATGTCCAGCTTCCGGGCGGCCAGCCGGGCGCCGGCGAAGGACGTGGCGAACTTTGTGCCGCCCAGCTGCTGGGCCTTTTCGGCGAACAGCTGGATCGGGGAGGTCTCCAGGCTGTGCGCAGCCGGCGGGCTGTGCACCGGCCCTCCAGCGGCCGCCCCGATGGCCGGAGTTAACCCAGACCATACCGCTGGGATGGACAGGAAACCGAGCGTTAAAACGGCAGCTAAAAAGCGCCACCTGACACGTGCCTTCATCCCCGCTATTCCTCCTTCTTGGCCCAGGCGCTATTAGGAGTGGTGACCAAACCTTAACCGCAGCCATTGATTTTAATAAAGTAAAGAGTTGGCAAAATTACTCTAGGTAACCCAGTGGAAGCTGGCCACCAGGTACAGCACGCCGAACGGGTCGCCGGCATAGCGCACCTCGGCGGCCGGCTCGTGTTAGCAGACCCAGTGTGAGCCGGCCCGGGGCCGGCCAGCGCACCCGCGAGGACCTGCCAGGCCGGGCGGCCGGTCGCCATCAGCTCGCGGGCCAGCGCCGGGTCCACGGCCAGGAGCGCGTCCAGGTCGGCCTCACGGACCGCGCGCTCCACCTCGGAGTCGAACGCGGCCGCCCGCGGGTCGAACGCGCCTGGCGCCTTCGGCCCGCGCCGCGCGCTCCCGTCGCCCAGCACCAGCAGCGCGGTCCGCTGGCCGCCCGCGGCCAGCTCCGCGCCCAGCTTCCGGCAGCCGGCCGGCGTCTCGTCCTCGCTGACCGTCCAGATCACCCGGGGCCCCCGGTAGGCCGCCTGGTCCAGCAGGTAGGCCCCCATCCCGGCGGCCGGCGGCAGCGTCGGCCTGCCATCCCCAACGCCAATGCCTGCTGTCGGCCTACATATGTCGGATTGGGGGTCGCCTGTGTCCGGGCTACATATGTCGGATACGGGGCTGGCGGGATCTGGGCTGGTTGGCCGCAGGCCGCCGAACGCCGCGACGTTGAGGCGGCCGTTGGCCGGCCAGGTGGTGGTGGCCGGGCCGGGGGCGACGACGGCGACCTGGCTGGGCTGGCCGGCGAGCAGCGCGGCGACGGCGGCGGCGCAGGCGTCGCGGAGTTCGGGGAGGACCGGGTCGGCGCCGGTCAGCTCGCGGACCAGGAGTGGGGGCCAGGGACACAGCGCAGCTGCAATGATCATGGCGCGGCGGCGGTGATCAAGTCAGGCCAGCCCCCTGACGGTGCGGGCCGGCGGCTGCTCGCCCTGGATGGCCGAGACCATGCGGAGCACCTGGCGGGTCTCGGCCACCTCGTGCACCCGGAACACCCGGGCGCCCAGCCAGGCGCAGATCGCCGTGGTGGCCAGCGTCCCGGTCAGCCGCCCGGCGGGGGGCTGGTCCAGCGTCTCGCCGACGAAGTCCTTGTTGGACAGCGACACCAGCACCGGCCAGCCGGTGCCGGTCATCTCGCCAAGCCGCCGGGTCACCTCCAGCGACTGCCAGGTGTTCTTGCCGAAGTCGTGGGCCGCGTCGATCAGGATCCGGTCCTGCTCCACCCCGGCCGCGACGGCCCGCGCCGCCAGCCCCAGGGTGTGCTCCAGTACCGAGGCCAGCACGTCGTCGTAGGCCACACGGAACGGCCGGGTCCGCGGCGCCAGCGGGCCGGCGTGCGCGCAGACCAGCCCGGCGCCGAACTCGGCCGCCACCGCGGGCAGGCCGGGATCCTGGCCGCCCCAGGTGTCGTTCAGCAGGTCCGCGCCGACCTGGCAGGCGGCCCGGGCCACCTCATGCTGGTAGGTGTCCACGCTGATCACCAGGTCCGGGTAGGCGGCCCGGACCGCGGCCACGAACGGCACCGTGCGGCGGATCTCCTCGGCCACGTCCACCGGGGCGCCCGGGGCGGCGGCCACCCCGCCCACATCCAGGATGTCCGCCCCGTCCGCCACTACCTGGTGCACCCGGTCCATGGCGGCGGCCTCGTCCCAGGTCGCGCCCTTGTCGTAGAACGAGTCCGGGGTCCGGTTGACGATCGCCATGATCAGCCGCTGGCTGGGCGGGTAGGTCTGCGCGCCGAGGTGCAGCGGGTGGGGGGCACTGGCGTTCGGCATGCTAAGTCGCCGGCCGGTCCGGGCCGGCCGCGGCGCTCCGCACGGTCACCAGGGGCGGGCGCTCGCGGGTTGGGATCGGGCGGAAGCGCGGCCGGGCCGCGCCGTTCTCCCGGACGAACTGGCGCAGCGCGGCCGCTTCGGGGGGCGGGGCCGGGCGGTCGCGGCGGGCCTCGGCCACTACCAGCAGCTCCGCGGCCATCACGGCCAGGTCGTGGTCGGCCTGGTGCTTGTGCGCCCGGGAGCCCAGGTTAACCTGGGCCAGCGCGTCCAGGCCGTAGCGGGCCGCGGTGTCCAGCAGGGTGGACAGCTCGACCCCGTAGCCGACCGGGATGCTCAGCGACTCCATCAGGCCGCGCCGGGCCGCCCACTCGCCCGCCAGCGGCTGCACCACGCCGGCCAGCTCGGGCCACCACAGGCTGAGCAGCGGGCGGGCGACCAGCTCGGTGACCCGGCCCCCCTCGGTCGAGGTGGAGCCGTCGTCCTCGGTGCGCACCCGCTCGTAGAACCCCTTGACCAGGCGGACACCGGGATCGGCCAGCAGCGGGCCGAGCAGGCCGGTGACGAAGTGCGGGCCCCACCGGGTCAGGTCCGCGTCCACGAAGACCAGCAGGTCACCGCGGGTGACCAGAAGCGACTTCCACAGCGCCTCGCCCTTGCCGGGGAACGTGCCCAGCTCGGGCGCGACGTCCTTGGCCCGGTGCACGGTGGCCCCGGCCTGGGCGGCCACGGTGCCGGTGGCGTCGGTCGAGTCGGAGTCCATGACCACGATCTCGTCCACCAGCGGCAGCTCGGTGATCAGGGCCTGGCGCAGGACGGCGACTACCCGGCCCACGGTGCGCTGCTCGTTCCGGGCCGGGATCACCACGCTGATCCGGGTACCGGCCTGCTGCTTGGCGGCCAGCAGCCGGGCGCCGGGCCAGTCCTGCCAGCGCGAGGTGCGCACGAGACCGGATGCTACCCGGTGGGGAAGCAACCCCGTGCTGTGGGCGGCGCGTCCCTTCGGCACGGCGGGGGCGATGTGGCAGCATTCGTGTCCGGCCCAGCAGCCCCACAAACCCCCATCTGTTACCGGTCTGTGGCCAACCTGCGCCGACGATTAAACGTCTGTAGAAGTGGTCAACATTTCCCATAAGGGAATGAAGTGTGCTGAAGGAGCCGTGGATGAGGCGAACGGTGCGGGGTTGTGTGGTGGCTCTGGGCGCGGTGGCCGCGCTAGGTGGCGGGCTGCTCAGCCTGGCAGGGTCGGCGGGTGCGGCGGTGGCGAAGCCGGCCGCGCAGAGCAGCCTGGCGGTTGGAGCGACGTACGTGCCCCCTAAGGGCACGCTGGGCCCCGGGTCGACCGGCGCCGCGGTCAAGCGCCTACAGGAGCGACTGAACTACCTGCATTACTACTCGGGCAAGCCGGACGGCCAGTACGGCGCGAACACCGAGGAAGCCGTCTGGGCGTTCAAGGAGGCCCAGGGCGTCCAGACCACGATCGCCCCGAACAGCGTCACCGGGGCCATGAAGCGGGCGCTGGTGCATCCGAGGCAGCCGCTGGTGCTGGTGCCCAAGGGCGGCAGCTGGCGGATCGAGGTGCACCTGTCGCTGGGCTACCTGGTGCTGTACAAGCACAACGTGCCCGAGCTGATCAGCCACATCTCACCGGGCGGCGGCTACTACTACCCGTGCCCGAAGCCGCAGACAGGCACCTGCGGCCCGGCCATCACTCCGGACGGTAACTACCGGGCGCACTGGTTCGCACCGGGCTGGGTGAAGGTCCCGCTGGGCGAGATGTACAACCCGGTGTTCTTCATCGGCGGCTCGTACGCCATTCACGGCGACACCATCGTCCCGCTGTACGCAGCCTCGCACGGCTGCGTGCGGATCCCGATGTTCATCGCCGGCTTCTTCCACAAGCTGGTCTACGTCAATGAGACCAAAGGCACGCCGATCTATATCCGGGGTCACGTCCCGGGCACCTGACCTGTGTGGTTACTGCCATCCCTGGGGAGACGGCCCGCGTTTCCCCAGGGATGGCAAATGTTGTCCTAAGGCAGGTAAAGCCGTTCAGGTAGGTATGGCATGCTGTCGCGGTGGCCACGCGTGAGATCCGGCAACGCGGGTTGACCGCGCCGGCGCAGTACAGGTTCAGCAAAGTTCCCCGGATCACGATTTTCTTCTGGATTATCAAGATCCTTACCACCGCCATGGGCGAGGCGTTCGCCGATTTCATGGCGCTGAACTACAGCCCGGTGCTGGCCGGCGTGGTGGGCACGGCGCTGTTCGTGCTGGCGCTGGTGCTGCAGTTCCGGGCCAAGCGGTACAACGCCTGGATCTACTGGTTCGCGGTGTCCATGGTGGCCGTGTTCGGCACGCTCTGCGCCGACGGGCTGCACATCAAGCTGGGTGTCCCGTACGCGGTGTCCAGCAGCTTGTTCGCGGTCTGCCTGGTCATCGTGTTCGTGGCCTGGTACCTGACCGAGGGGACACTGTCCATCCACAGCATCAACACCCGGCGCCGGGAGCTGTTCTACTGGGCCACGGTGTGCGCCACGTTCGCGCTGGGCACCGCGGTCGGCGACCTGACCGCGACCACGTTCGGGCTGGGCTTCCTGGCCTCCGGGATCATGTTCACCGTGGCCATCCTCATCCCGGGGCTGGCCTACTGGAAGTTCCGGCGCAGCGCCGTGGTCGCGTTCTGGACCGCCTACGTGCTGACCCGGCCGCTCGGCGCCTCGTACGCGGACTGGATGGGAATCGGGCATCACTTTGGCGGCCTGGGGCTCGGCCGCGGCCATGTCGCCCTGTACCTCACGATCGTGATCCTCGGCTTCGTCGCCTACCTGGCCGTGACCAAGGTCAACGTGGACAACACCGAGTTCACGCCCGCGGGCGGGCAGGCGCCCGCGCGGGCGGCCGCCCGGCACCGCCGCTAGCTGGGGCTGCATACCTCCGGGTTAGGATCGCTGCTGGTAGCCGTGGTTGCGGCTGCCCGCCGTCGGTCGTCTGGCTGGGAGGTCGTGATGGGGAGCGACGGGCTCGCCCACGCCCTGCTCGACGCGCTGCCCGACTCGACCGCGGTGCTGGATCACTCCGGGGGCATCCTGGCCGTGAACCAGGCCTGGCGGATGTTCGCCGTGGACAACGGCGGCCAGACCGGGGCCACTGGGGTGGGCATGAACTACCTGGAGCTGTGCGAGCGTTCCGCCGCGGACGGCTGCGCGGACGCCAGCGGCCGCCGCCGCCGGGCTGCGGGCCGTGCTGGACGGCGCCGCGGTGCAGCGCGAGCTGGAGTACGCCTGCCCGTCACCGGCGGTGGACCGCTGGTTCCTGCTCCGCGTCACCCCGCTGCCCGGGGACAAGACCGGCGCGGTGGCGTCGCACATCAACATCACCCGGTGGAAGCTGGCCGAGCAGGAACTGGCCGGCCGGGCCGCGGCCGACCCGCTCACCGGCCTGGCCAACCGCGGGCTGCTGCGCACCCGGCTGAGCGCGGCCCTGGCCGGCCGCCGGGACCGCCCCGCGGACCTGGCTGGCCTGGCTGGTCTGGCCGGGCTGGCGGCCGCTTCGACCGGCCTGCTGTACCTGGACGTGGACCAGCTTCCGGTCATCAACGACAGCTATGGCCGTGACGCGGGTGACGAGGTGCTGCTGACCATCGGGCACCGGCTCAGGTCCCAGGTCCGCGGGCAGGACACGGTGGCCCGGCTGGGCGGCGGCCAGTTCGCCGTGCTGGCCCCGCGGATCAGCGGGGACACGCTGGGGGCGCTGCGCTGCCGGGTGGCGGCCGCGCTCGAGCAGCCGCATCTGATCCACGGCCACCTGGTCCGGGTCCCGGTGCGGATCGGTGCGCACCTGGCCGCGTTGGGTGACCCCGCCGACAGCGTGCTGCGCCGGGCCGGGGTAGCGTGCGGGACGTGCCCGTAATGCTGAGCCAGGCCGACTGGTTCGCCAGCCTGCCCACCGTGTACGTGTCGGCCGGCATGCTGATCACCGATGCCGCGGACCGGATGCTGATCGTGAAGCCGAACTACCGGCCGCACTGGGGCATCCCGGGCGGCATCGTCGAGGACGGTGAGGCGCCGCACGTGGGCGCGGCCCGGGAGGTCGCCGAAGAAGTGGGCCTGGACCTGCCCGCGGGCGACCTGCTGGTGGTGGACTGGGTCGCCGCGGAAGGGGTCCGGCCGCGGGCGGTCATCAGCTACCTGTTCGACGGCGGGACGGTCGGCAGCGACATCATCATCCGGCTGCAGGAAGAGGAACTGGACGACGCCGAGTTCGTCACCTGGGCCGAGGCCGAAGCCCGGATGGCGGCCAGCGTCGCGGCCCGGGTGCCCGCCGCACGCCAGGCCCGGCTGGACGGCCGCACGGTCTACCTGCCGTCGGTGCGCGCGGCCCAGCCCAGCCGGTTAGATCCCAGCCGGTTAGATCCAGGCGGCGGCGGCTAGGCCGCCGTTCAGCTGGCGCGGCCGGGCGCCCTGCTCCGACACGTACAGATCGGTGCCCGCCACGTACAGCAGCCACTTCCCGGACCGGTTCACGGCCAGGCTGGTGTGCTGCAGGCCAGGGAAACCGATGGCCACCAGGTGCCGGAACCGGCCCGCCGTGGTCACCTCCCACATCAGCTTGGACCGGTTGCGCACCGGTTCCCCGGCGCAGCAGGCCCGGCTGACGAACAGGTTGCCGTCCGGCATGAACACGCCCTCACGCCAGTAGCTCTGCCGGGCATCGGCCCCGGTGACCGGCACGAACGTGTCGCCCTGGCCGGTCATGTAGTCCTGTGCGGAGGCGGGATCCAGCAGCACGATCTGCCAGCCCTCGTTGTCCTCGATGGCGGAGATCGACACGGCCAGCCGGGTGCCGGCCGGCGACCAGGACAGGTGCGAGATGGGCGCGGGCAGCGACGAGGTCTGGCCAGACGGCAGCATCGGGAAGACGTGCTCGACTCCCGTGCTCAGCGTGTGGATGACCAGGTTGAACTGGCTGGACATGTCGCTGCCTGACATGCAGTGCGGGGTCAGTGTCGGCTGCCGGGCGAACGCCAGGGCCGAGCCGTCCGGGCTGATCGCGGGCAGGCTGCCGGTGGAGATCAGGATGGGCTTGCCCCCGCCCACCGGCACCGAGTACACGTCGTCAACGCAGCCGTGCCGCCGGCTGAAGTAGACCAGCTGATGGTCCGGTGAGACCGAGATCTCGTCGCCCAGCACCCCGTTGGGCACCAGAGTACGGACCGGTGCCCCGGTGACCGAGCTGAGCACGACCAGCGCTCCCCGGGTGGTCACCCCGACCATGGCCGGCGGCCGGGCCGTGGTCTGGCTGAGCGGATGCGCCTTGGCCGTGCCGGACGCCTTGGCGGTGGCCGACGCGGAGGACTGCGCGGCGCCGGAGTGCCCGCCACCGCCGCACGCCGTCAGCATGATCAGCGCCGCCGCCGCGACGGCGGGCGCGACCAGTGACCGGAGCATTACCGGGCGCATTGTGACGCCTCCGTGGGGGTGGACCGGTCAAGCGGGATGACCGTACCGGGGCAGAGGCTGATGGTGACAGGACAACCGGCCGGCGGCAAGCGCCCGCAACACAATCGTTGCAACGAGTCCTATTTACTATCAAATACCCGCAGGTCGGCCAGCGGGTAGGGTAGGTGATCAACGGTGACCTACCGGGGGAGCGGCGCAGCCACCTGACCGGGCTGCGTATCGGCCGCTGGCAGCGCCACAGGGGGCGTAGTTGGGATCGATGACGGGTACGCGCGACAGCGGCGGCCATCTGATGGCCCTGCTGCGGCCGCTGCTGGACGGTGCTCCAGCCGCGGCTGCCTACCTGGCCGGGCGCGATCTCGTTTACGAGTACGCCAACGACGAGTACCGGCAGCTGTTCGGCGGCCGTGACCTCGTCGGCCAGCCCTACCGGGAGGCACTGCCCGAACTGCACGGCCAGGGCCGCTTCGATCAGCTCGGCGAGCTGCTGGCCGCCGGGCAGCCGTGGCGTGGCCACGAGGTCGAGCTGATCATCCACCGGGACGGCCAGCCGGACCGCGTGTTCCTCGACTTCGCCTGCCAGCCGGTACGCGACGAGCGCGACACGATGGCGGGCCTGCTGATCTTCGTGTCCGAACGTCACCAAAGACGTGCTGGACCGCCGGGATCGGGCGGCCCTGACGGCCGAGCTGGCCGCCAGCCAGGAGCGCTTCCGCACGCTGTTCGAGACGCTGCCGTACGGGGTCGTGCACTACGCCGCCGATGGGCTGGTCATCGGCATGAACCAGGCCGCACACCAACTGCTCGGGCCGGACCTCGACGCGGCATCCAGCGGGGCGCCGCCGCCCGCCTGGGACGCGGTCCACGAGGACGGCACACCGTGCACGGCCGAGGAGTTCCCGGTCGTGGAGGCGCTGCACACCGGCAAGGTGGTCGGTGAGGTGGTGCTGGGCGTGCCGTCCGGGCCTGGCCAGGAGTTGCGCTGGCTCGGCATCACCGCGGTCCCCGACGCACTGGATGAGGCGGGCCAGCCGCAGCGGGCCTACGCGCTGTTCCGTGACCTCACCGCGCAGCGCCGGGTCGAGGTCAACCTGCGCGAAGGCGCCGAGCTGATGGGCCGGCTGCGCGAGGCCAACGTGCTCGGCGTGATCCTGGTCGGCGAGGACCAGGTCTACGACGCCAACGACGAGTTCCTGAACCTGATCGGCTATTCGCGGGACGACCTGGACGCCGGGCGGATCACCTACCAGAACGTGACGCCCGAGGAGTGGGCGGACAGCGACGCCGAGGCGCAGCGGCAGCTCCGGCAGACCGGCGCGGTCCGGCCGTACGAGAAGGAGTACCTGCACCGCGATGGGCACCGGGTTCCGGTGCTGGTCGGCGCGGCCATGGCCGCCCACCAGCCGCGGCGCTGGGTCACCTACGTGGTCAACCTGTCCGCCCGGCAGCGGGCCGAGGAGGAGCGGGCCGCGCTGGAGGCCCGGGAACGGGCCGCCCGGGCTGAGGCCGAGCGCGCACGGGAGCAGCTCAGCTTCCTCCTCCGGGCGGCGGACCTGGTGGCCGCGGCCCAGGACCGGAACGAGCTGCTGTACCACGTGTCCTGCCAGATGGTGCGCAGCCTGGCTGACTACTGCCTGGTGTTCCTGCCGGCCCGGGACGGCGCGCTGCAGGCCAGCTCGCTCGCGTACCGTGACCCGGCCGGGAAGATCGCGTTCGTCGATCTGCGCGACGAGCCGGTGCCCAGCTTCGGGCAGCTCACGATCAAGGCCGCGTACGCTGCCGGGACCAGCACGCTACTGCGCGACGTGGCCGCCCAGCTGGCCCGGCGGAGCGAGCCCAACCCGCTGGTCCGCGACGTCTGGACCCGGCTCAAGCCAGAGAACGCCCTGGTCACGCCGCTGATGGCGGGCCAGCGCGCGATGGGTGTGCTGACCCTCGGCCGCAGCGCCAGCCGGCCCGCCTTCACCGAGGCGGACGTGGCCGTGGTCGAGGAGCTGGGCCGCCGGATGGCGGTCGGGCTGGCCAACGCGGACACGTTCGCCCGTGATCACACCGTGGCCGAGACGCTGCAGCACTCGGTGCTGCCGGACACGCTGCCGGAGATCCCGGGGCTGGATCTCGCGGTGCGCTACATCCCGGGCGCCGACGGGGTCGAGGTCGGCGGAGACTGGTACGACGCGTTCCCGCTCAGCGACGACCTGGTCGGCCTGGCGGTCGGCGACGTGGTCGGGCACAGCATCACGTCGGCATCGATCATGGCCCAGGTGCGCAACCTGCTCCGCGCCTACGCGGTGGACACGATCCAGCCCGCCGAGGTGCTGCACCGCACCAACACGGCCATGGCCCGGCTGCTGCCCGACGCGATGGCCACCGTGGTCTACGCGGTGCTCGACCCGGCCACCGGCGAGTTCAGCTTCGCCAACGCCGGGCACCCGGCCCCGGTCTACGCGGCCACGTCCGGCCAGGTCGAGTACTTGGAGACGAGTAGCGGGACCATGCTCGGCGCGCCCGGCGAGGGCACGTTCAGCACCGGCCGCCGGCGGCTCGCGCTGGGCAGCGGGCTGCTGCTGTACACCGACGGGCTGATCGAGGACCGGCGGCGGGACATTACCGAGGGCTTCACCGCGCTGGCCAAAGCGATGGGCCCGGCCGCGTCCCGCAGCGCCGAGCAGACCTGCACCGCGGTGCAGACCGCGCTGCTCGGCTCGGCCTCCCGCGCCGATGACATCTGCCTGCTCGCCGCCAGGCTGACCAGCTAGAACTGGGACTTCAGCTGGTCCAGCTCGCGGGTATGCTCGCGCAGCCGCTCGTAGGCGGGCCGCTCCCGGATCCGGGCCAGCGCCCACCGGACCGCCTCCGCCCGGGTCGGCGCGATGCCCGCGGTGATCAGGGTGTCCAGCGTCTCCAGATCGACCGCGGCCAGCCGGGCCATCACCGGGGTCAGCGGGCCGCCCCCGCTGCGGGCACGTTCCTCCATGTCGGACACGCAGGACGTTGAGCATCCCGATCCGGGAGGTATGCCGGCCCTTGGCCGTGTCCATCACGAACTCGATCCGGCTGACCTCGGGGACCTTACGGGACAGCTGGTCATGCAGCCCCCGGGTCAGCGCCCGGTGCGCGTGCTCCCAGTCATCCATCGGGTCGTCATCGGCGCCGGGCTCGCCCGGCGGCTCGACGTGCACCCGGACCAGCAGCCTGCCTGGCTCGATCTCCGGGTCGTCGCCGTACCGTCGGAGCTCGACCTGGGTGACCGAGCCGTCCGGGAATCGGTCCTTGATCTGCTGGTCGAGCAGGGCCTGGAGGTTGTCGGCAGCGTTCTGGTTCATGTCCGCCTCCTTGAGGTTCGCTAGTAATCAGCGTAACGCGCGTTACCGCCGTTGCAATATTCGTTTGGCCGGCCGGCCGGTACGCTTATCGCAGGGGCAAATGGAGGTAGCTATGTATGAGCCGTATCCGTCATCGGGGGCCTCGAAGGCCGATTTAGCGCCTGAGCCAGTCCAGCAACCACGCTCGGTGCGAACCGCCGTCCGGCTGATGTACCTGGCCGTCGGCGTTGAGGTGATCGCCCTGATCATCGCGCTGCTGACCAGGAGCGCCTTGAAGGCGGCGATCCTGCGCAGGCACCCGCACTACACCGCGACCCAGTTGCATACCGCGGAGAGCGCGCAGACCGTCGTCCTGGTCGTCGGCGCGCTGATAGCGGTGGCCCTGTGGCTGTGGATGGCCTGGGCCAACGGCCACGGGCACAACTGGGCCAGGGTGGTCTCGGCCGTCTTCTTCGGCATCAGCACGCTGGGCCTGATCGTCTCGTTCGCCGCCGGGCGCGGCGTGGGCGACGTCATCGTCGGCGTGATCCTGTGGCTGATCGGGCTGGCCGTGATCGTGCTGCTGTTCCGCAAGGAATCCGCTCCGTTCTTCGCCCGGCAGCCGGGCCCGGGCTAGCGGGGCGGCGCGGCCCCGGCCGGCCGGGAGCCCCTGCGGCCCGGCCCGCAGGGGCCGCAGGCGTCCGCCGGGCTAGCGTGCCCGCGACCAGCTCACCAGCGGCCACTTCCGGACCGCTGGGCGGTTGCCGCGCTGTGCTGGGCGGTGGTGCTGGCCGGTGTCCTCGCCCGCGCGGTCAGGCGCGCGGGCGGCTAGCTGCGGCCGTCTCGGCTTCCCCCTCGCCCGGCTGCTGCGCCTCGGTGGCCAGCCCGGTATCCACCTCGCGGTACAGCGACCGGTGCAGCCCGGCCGCGAGGACCCCGCCTACCAGCGGCGCCACGATGAACAGCCACACCTGGCTCAGCGCCGTGCCCCCCACCACCAGGGCCGGCCCAGGCTGCGCGCCGGGTTCACCGACGTGCCGGTGACCGGGATGCCGACCAGGTGCACGACGGCCAGGCCCAGCCCGATCGCGATGGCCGCGGTAGCCGGATTGGCGGTGGCCGAGGTCACCCGCAGCACCACGAAGACGAAAATGGCCGTGAGCACCACCTCGAAGATGAACGCCCCGCCCGCCCCGATGTGGATCATCGACTCACTGCCGTAGCCATCGGTCCCCAGCCCGGTCACCGTGCGGCTGTACAGCGGCGACGTGCTGAACGTCCCCCACAACACCAGCGCGCCCACGATCCCGCCCGCGAACTGGGCGATCCAGTAGCCGACCGCTTCGGTCACCTTGATCCGCCCGGTCAGCAGGGCGCCCATGGTGACGGCCGGGTTGACGTGACAGCCGGACACCGGCCCGATCAGGTACACCAGCGCGAGCAGAGTCAGACCGAACGCTAGTGCGGTGGCCACCACCCCGGCCGCCACGCTGGCCCCGTCGAACTTGAAGCCGAACATCAGCGTGGCCACGCCCACGGCGAAGAACACCAGGATCGCCGTGCCGAGGAACTCAACCGCGAGCTTCCGGATCATTACCCGCCCCCCTGAGGTTTTCGTCACTTGTGTACCCAGTCGTACCCACTTGTGTCCTAAGACCCCAGATTTGACCGTACGGGCAGTTGACCGCACCGAGTGTCCGAAAATGCCGCAGTCGGGCGGCCGTCTCATCCGTGCCGCCTGGCCGCCGGGCCCTGCGATGACTGTGCCGCTCATCCCGCGCTGCTGTGCGGATCCTGCCAGGCAGTCCTGGACCTTGCCTCGGTCTACCGGATGCTGGCTGATCAATTCAAAGCGGAACAAGGGCGCACGTAACCGGGCTGAGCGTGCGACCGTGAGCCGGCATGATGGGGAGATGACAACGCCGCTGCCCAAGCCTGGGAGTAAGGACAGAGCGCCCTGGATGGACACGCTGGAGCGGGCGCTGCGGGTGGCCGAAGCGGACGTGCGGGCCACCGGCCTGGACGGCCCGGTTGACCTGATCCTCAACGACTGGGGTGGCCCGTCGCCGTGCGTCTATGCCGTGTACTGCGGCGGCGGCTCGGGCAGCACGGTCGGCGTCGACTCCGGGTGGGCCAAGGACCCGGTTCAGGCCCTGGTGGCCGTGGCCGACGACCTGCAGAACTCGATCATGCACATCCACTGGGGCACGGTCTGGCCGGTGTGCCCCGCGCACAACCTAGGCGCCCACGCTCGCGAGCATGGCGGGGCCGCGGTCTGGTGGTGCAACCACGCTGGCGGCCATGTCATCGCCCCCATCGGGCAGTGGGGTGGCTGACCCGCCGGGTCTCATTCAAACGGCTGCCCAACGAACTGCTCGCCGTGCTCGGTCCCCTCGTA
Source organism: uncultured Actinomycetes bacterium (assembly GCA_963747705.1). Lineage (GTDB taxonomy): Bacteria > Actinomycetota > Actinomycetes > Streptosporangiales > Streptosporangiaceae > RYN-230. Next base: position 14,966 of record CAVVGF010000047.1, read on the forward strand.
CTTGGACAGGTCCTCGCCGATCCCGACCAGCCGGAAGACTTGCCCGCCCGGGGCCTGGAAGTAGAGGTGCGGGTCCGGTACGTCGAGCACCTTGACGCCGAAGGCCACGATCCTCTGCCGCATCTCCTCGACGTTGTCGGACTTCAGCTCTAGGTAGGTCGCTTTCATGAACCCGCTCTCATCCAGGGCGACGCCATCCTCCTCGTAGAGGAATGCGATGTAGAAGCTGCCGCCCAGACGGAAGTCATCCTTCTGCTCGCTCTCTCGCGTGATCTCGCCACCCAGGACATCGCGATAGAAAGAACGGATTCGATCCCGTTCTGCCCGGGGAACTCGAATCGCCGAATGGTTTCCGAATTCTACCTTTGCCATGATCACTCCACCCTGGGTCGCCGGACGGTAGCCGCTTGGCTCTCCCATGTTGACACCGCTTCGTCCTCGATCTGGGCGCTAGTCGCTCTCCACTTGCTGCCAGGGTCCACGTCGCCTCGGGTTAGCGGAATGCTACGTCTGGGCGTGCCTGTGCGACCTGTGGAGCCTCGAAGAAGCCGCGATGAACCAGGCTGGGTAACTGGGGGGCCACCTGCTGATAACTCGCTGGTCTGCTGTGCTGCCTTTTTTGACAGGGCTGGCCAACGTACTGTGCGAGTTATGGGCGGTATTGAGTCGCCAGGAGCGATCACTGACGAACCCGAAGCGCGGCAGCAAGAGCCTACCGGGGCCTGGGCTGGCTATTTGATCTTCGCGCTGGGATTACTGTTCTTGCTCGCCCTCGACGCTGAATCAGCGTACTACCATTCATGGGCCCATTTCGCCGCATTCACCGTGATTGCCCTGGCCCTAGTGGTCGTCCCGACCGGGGGAGTGACGTGGCTGTGGCGTTCGCTGCGGGACCGGAAGCCGCCCACTGCTTGATCGGGACGGTGCCGTACCGCACCGCACCACACCCGAGGGTTAATCCGGCGAGTTCAAGCACACTGCCCGTGGGCTGGAATGCAGCTAACGCTGCAATCAGCTCGTCGGCGCCCGGGAGGCCCAGGCGCTGATCCAGATAGTCGGCCGCCAAGGCCTGGTAGTAAGCGGCTGTTCACCGAGGAGCTGATCGAGTTCTTCGCCATCATTTGATCTCATGGCCGGAATCATCAAGGTTGCCCCAAGGGCAGAGTCAACCCGCCTGCCGCACCGGCCAGCGACGGGCACGCAACGGGCACAGCGCCGCAAGCGGGCGTCATGACGACCAGCCCGCAAGATCGCGCAGATACGCTGCGACCTGGGCGGATTATCTGATTTTGGCCGAGCGCGCCGGGCAGGATTCGAACCCGCGACCCGCTGCTTAGAAGGCAGCCGCTCTATCCATCTGAGCTACCGGCGCCGGAGATCCTATTGTGCACGTCCAAGGTCACGTGCTGGACACATCGATAGGGTCATTGCGATGACACTCAGGGGTGCGCTGCTGGTCGCCGGGACCACGTCAGACGCGGGGAAGAGCGTGCTCACCGCGGGTCTGTGCCGGGCGCTGGCCCGGCGCGGGGTCCGGGTGGCGCCGTTCAAGGCGCAGAACATGTCGCTCAACTCGTTCGTCACGGCCAGCGGCGCGGAGATCGGCCGGGCCCAGGCCATGCAGGCGCAGGCGGCGGGCATCGAGCCAGACGCGCGGATGAACCCGGTGCTGCTCAAGCCGGGCAGCGACACCCGCAGCCACGTCATCGTGCTCGGCCAGCCAGCGGGGGAGGCCAGCGCGACCGGGTACCGGGAGCATGCCGGCCGGCTGCGCGGGGTCGCCCTGGACAGCCTGGCCAGCTTGCGGGCCGAGTATGACGTGGTCATCTGCGAGGGCGCGGGCAGCCCGGCCGAGATCAACCTGCGGGACACCGACATCGCCAACATGGGGCTGGCCCGGGCGGCGGACATGCCCGTCATCGTGGTCGGCGACATCGACCGGGGCGGCGTGTTCGCCGCGCTGTACGGCACGCTGGCCCTGCTCAGTCCGGCCGACCAGGCGCTGGTCAGCGGGTTCGTGATCAACAAGTTCCGCGGCGACGCCGGGTTGCTGCAGCCAGGGCTGGGCATGCTGACCGGGCTGACCGGGCGGCCGGTGCTCGGCGTGCTGCCGTGGCGCGACGGGCTGGCGCTGGACATGGAAGATTCACTGGCCCTGGACGCGGCCCGGCCCGCGATGGCGGCGCGGCCTGCGCCGGCCGGGCCGGGCCAGGTGGCGTTGAGTAAAGAAGTTCTCCGGGTGAGCGTGCTGCGGACGCCGCGGATCAGCAATTTCACCGACGTGGACGCGCTGGCCGCCGAGCCCGGGGTGCTGGTCCGGTTCGCCACCACCCCGGCCGAGCTGGCCGATGCCGACCTGGTCGTCCTGCCCGGGACCCGGGCCACCGTGGCCGACCTGGGCTGGCTGCGGGAGCGGGGGCTGGCCGCGGTGGTCGCGGAGCGGGCCCGCGCGGGGCGGCCGGTGCTCGGCATCTGCGGCGGCTACCAGATGCTCGGCGGCGAGATCGACGACCCGGTGGAGTCCCGGGCCGGGCAGGTGGCCGGGCTGGGGCTGCTGCCGGCGCGGACCGTGTTCGGGCCGGACAAGGTCCTGGGCCAGGTGCGCGGCACCGGGTACGGCGGGCCGGTGACCGGTTACGCGATCCACCATGGGGTCCCGCGGCTCACCGGGCCGGCCGGGCCGTTCCCGGGTGGCTGCCGGTCCGGCGCCGTGTTCGGCACGGCCTGGCACGGCACGCTGGAGTGCGACGACTTCCGGCGGGCGTTTCTGGGCGAGATCGCCGCGCTGGCCGGGCGGGACTTCACGCCGCAGCCGGGCACCAGCTTCGCGGCCGTCCGGCAGGCCCGGCTGGACACGCTGGCCGACCTGGTGGCCGACCATCTCGATCAGGCGGCCGTGGACCGGCTCATCGAGCACGGCCCGCCGCCCGGCCTGCCGGTCATCGCGCCCGCCGGAGCCCAGGCACCGGCCAGAGCGCAGGCACCGGCACCGGCAGGAGCGCAGGCACCGGCACCGGGCGGAGCGCAGATACCGGCCCGCGCGCAGGACCCAGGCGCGGCCCCGGCACCGGCGGCGGAGGCCCGGTGAGCGCCGACATCCACGGCACGGTGGCCCCCGGATACGAGCGCGTACGGGACGCGTTCGCGGCCAACTTCGCCGAACGCGGCGATACCGGCGCCAGTGTCGCCGTGGTCGCTGGCGGGCAGCCGGTGGTGCACCTGTGGGGCGGCTGGGCCGACCGGGCCCGGACCCAGCCGTGGCAGCCGGACACGCTGACCAACGTGTGGTCCAGCACCAAGGCGATGACCGCGCTGTGCGCGCTGGTGCTGATCGACCGGGGCGAGCTGGACCCGGACGCGCCGGTGGCCCGGTACTGGCCGGAGTTCGCCGCCGCGGGCAAGGCGGACATCCCGGTGCGCTGGGTGCTCAGCCACCGGGCCGGGCTGGCCGCGCTCAGCCAGCCGGTGACCCAGGATGACCTGCTGGACTGGGCGACGATGACCAGCCTGCTGGCCGCCCAGGCGCCGTTATGGCCGCCGGGCACGGTCAGCGGGTACCACTCGGTCACGTTCGGCTACCTGGTCGGCGAGGTGGTGCGCCGGGTGACCGGGCAGAGCCTGGGCCGGTTCTTCGCGGCCGAGGTGGCGGGCCCGCTGGGCGCCGACTTCCACATCGGGCTGGCCGAGGCGGACCTGGCGCGCTGCGCTCAGCTGCACAACCTCCCGGCACCCGCACCGGACGAGCAGCCCGGGCGGGCGGCCCGGCTGGGCGCGGCCGACCTCAGCGGCTACCCGGCGCTGGCCGCCGCGCTGGGGCAGCCCGCGACCAGGTTCCGTGGTAACGACCGGGGCTGGCGGATGGCGGAGATCCCGGCGGCCAACGGGCACGGCACCGCGCTGGCCCTGGCCACCATCCTCGGCGCGGCGGTGGACGGGGCGGGCTGCGGCTCGGCCCGCTGAGCTCGCACCCGCTGATTGGGGCGGGCACCCTGGCGGCGGCCCGGACCGGCCAGGGCCGGTGCACCGACCTGGTGCTGGGGATCCCGATGGACTGGGGCCTCGGCGTCGCGCTGTCCGGGCCGGAAGGGCACTTCGGGCCGAACCCAGCCGCGTTCGGCCATGACGGCGCGGGTGGCTCGGCGGTGTGCGCCGACCCGGAAGCGGGCTTCGCGTTCAGCTACGTGATGAACGGGATGGCGTGGAGCCTGGTGGACGACCAGCGCAAGATGAGCTTGCTCGACGCGGTCTACGCGAGCGTACGCTAGGGCCGTGAACGCGGTGCTGCGCAGCGTGCGGGCGGCGGCCGGGCTGGCCGGCTGCGCCGCCGGCGCGCAGGCCGCGCTGCTGGTCCTGCTGGCCGTGCTGATCGGCGGCAAGCCGTCCGCCGGGCTGGCCATGCTGGCCGCGATCACGCTGACCGCCATGCTGGTCGCGCTGCTCGCCGCGGGCGCCCAGGTCGCGGCCGCGGCCACCGCGATCCCGCTGGGCCGCCGGGTGGCGGCGCTGCGGGAGAAGTCCTGGCGGGCCGCGTTCCTGCCGCAGCGGGATCCCGACGCACCGGGCCGGGCCCGGCCCAGAGCACCCTCGGCGGCCCCGGCGGCCGCCTGACCCTGCCCTCTCCCCGGCGGCGCCGCGCGCCGCCCCGCGGTGCGGCCGTCTCCAGCCGTCAATCAAGTCCATGACCCGCTGGAGGGTGCTTCCGTCATGTCTGTCCTGTTCGGTATGCCTGTCGACCTCGCCTATCACCTCGTCTGCTGGTTCGCCGCCGTCCTCGCGCCGCTGTTCGGCGGGCTGGCCGCGGCGGCGGCCATCGTCGTGTTCACCATGCTCATCCGGCTGGTCCTGGTGCCGCTCAGTTACTACGCGGTTCGCGGCGAACGGGCCCGCAGCCGGCTGCTGCCCCGGGTTCAGGAGCTGCAGCGGCGGCACGCCAAGGACCCGGAGCGGCTGCGCCGTGAGCTGGCCGCGCTGCAGCGCGCCGAGGGCACCAGCATGTACGCGGGCTGCCTGCCGCTGCTGCTGCAGCTGCCGTTCTTCAGCGTGATGTACCGGCTGTTCCTGTCCCATTCGGTGGCCGGGTCGCCGAACACGCTGCTCAGTCACCGGCTGCTGGCCGCCCCGCTGGGCAGCTGGTGGCTGGGCGGGGCCGGCCCGGTCAGCGCCCAGGGCGCGGTGTTCGCCGGGCTGTTCGTGCTGCTCGCGGTCGTCGGGCTGGCCGCGCTGCGGACCGCGCGGCGCGCCCAGGCTCGCACCCAGACCACGGCCGCCGCACCGGCGCCGGCCACCGGCCGGCGCGCGAGCGCGGGCGCGGGTGCGGCCGGGCAGACCGGGGCCGCCCAGAGCGGGGCGGCGGACCGGGTCGTTGGCCTGCTCGGCCGGGTCATGCCGTTCGGGTCCCTGCTGATGGCCGCGATCGTGCCACTGGCCGCGGGCCTGTATCTGCTCACCACGGCGACCTGGACGCTGGCCGAGCGGGCGGCGATTAACCGGTGGAGCCGGCTTGCGCCACCCAGGTAAACTAAAGGGTATGCAGGTCAGCACGCAGCAGTACGTCACCGCGGCCGCGCGAGCTATCAGCTCGCCGGTTGCCGCTGCCTGACCGCACTCTCCCGCCCTGGCGACCGGAAATGGCCGCCGGAGCGTTTCCTGGCTAGTTCATGGCCGCGCCGTCGTGCCTATTTCCGGATGCCACTCTCCCAATCCTCCGGAGGCCCGGCCATGAACTACCAGCAAGTCATCCAGACATTCACCGATTTCTTTTCCGAACGCCAGCACCGGCCCATCCCGTCGGCTTCGCTGGTGCCGCCGCCGGGTGATCCGGTGCTGTTCACCAGCGCGGGGATGCACCCGCTCACGCCGAACCTGGAGGGGCGGCCACATCCGGCCGGCCGCCGCCTGGTCAACGTGCAGCGCTGCCTGCGCACCACCGACCTGGACGAGGTCGGCGACCGCAGCCACCTGACCGTGTTCGAGATGCTCGGCTCCTGGTCGCTCGGCGACTACCCGGGCACGCAGAGCGTGCGCTGGGGCCTGGAACTGGTCCGGGACGGGTTCGGCATCCCGGTCAGCCGGCTGTACGCCACCGTGTACGGCGGGCCGGATTCGGGCGGTTCCGAACCCGGTGTCGGACCGGACACCGACCTGATCGAGACCTGGGCCGGCCTGGGCGTCCCGGTCGAGCTGAGCGGCATGGACAACTGGTGGTCCAACGGCCCGACCGGGCTGTGCGGCACCGACTCCGAGCTGTTCGTATGGACCGGCGACGGCCCGCCGCACGGCACGCCGGGCAGCGACAGCCACTGGCTGGAGCTGTGGAACCACGTGCTGCTGCGCTACTGGCGGCTCGGCGACGGCCAGCTCAAGCCGCTGGACCAGCCCAACGTGGATACCGGGATGGGCCTGGAACGGCTGCTCACCGTGCTGCAGGGCACCGATTCGGTGTTCGGCACCGACCTGCTGCAGCCGTGGACCAGCACCGTAAGCGACCGCTGGCCCCTGGAGGGGACCAAGCTGCGGCTGGTCACCGACCACCTGCGGTCCAGCGTGGTGGTCCTCGGCGACGGGGTGTGGCCGTCCAACACCGGCCGCGGTTACGTGCTGCGCCGGCTGATCCGCCGTGCGCTGACCGAGCTGTGGCAGGTGGACCCGTCCGGGACGCTCGAAGACCTGCCGTCCGGGCTGATCACCGGCACGCTGCGGCACTTCGGCCAGGACGGGCCGGCCGAGGAGCCGGGTGAGAAGCGGGTCCGCGAGGTACTGCTGACTGAGCAGCAGCGGTTCGGCGACCTGCTCAGCCGGGGCCGCGAGGTGCTGCGGCGGCGGCGCGGCACCGGCCCGCTGACCGAGGCGGACTACCGCTACCTGCACGAGACGCACGGCCTGCCCCGCGAGTTCGTCACCGAACTTCAGGAGCGCGGTTAGTTTGCGGTCACCGGTGACCGCAAACTAACCGCGCTGTGGAGGGTCTGCCCGGTAACGCGGGCGGGGTCGGCTGGGTAACGCGGCCGGGGAGCAATGTCACGATTTGGTCGCCAGCCGGCGGTTCCGGGCTGGCTACGGAACCATTTAGTGGATCAATGAACACGACCGAGAGGGGACCGTGTTGCTGATCATTCTTGGGTTCCAGAACTTTTACCGCACCCTCCGGAAGGGCGTTTTCTACTGCCGCAAGTGCGGCGGTGACCGGCAGTACCGGCACCGGTCCGCGCGGCGCTTCTTCACCGTGTTCTTCATCCCGGTTGTGCCGCTGAACCGGACCGGCACGCATGTCCAGTGCCTGACCTGCAAAACCCGCTACGTGGTTGATGTGCTCAACCTGCCGACCGCGGCGCAGATGCAGGCCGCGCTGCCCGCCGGGATGCGCGCCGCCGCGGTGATCATGCTGTCCGCCGGTGACCCGGCCAGCCTGGCCGCGCGGCGGACCGCCGTGGCCGTCGTCCAGGGCCACGGGGCGGCCGGCTACGCCGATGCCGACCTGGACCGCGACCGTGACCAGCCGGGCGAGGCGGCCCGCGCCGCGCTGAACCAGGTGGCCCGCCAGCTCACCCCGGACGCCCGGGAGTGGTTCCTGGCCGAGGTGATCCGGGTGGGCATGGCCGACGGCCCGCTGACCGACCAGGAACGCCGGGCCGCCCGGTTCATCGCGGCCGACCTGGGCATGACCCAGGCCCAGGCCATCGGCGTGATCACCATGGCCGAGCAGGGCGCGCAGCAGGGCTGACGTGTAGCCTTCAGGACCGGGAGGTCAGCATGCACCAGCCGCCAATTCCGGACGTTCACCGCACCGACCCGGAGATCGCCGATCTCATCGAGGCGGAGGCCCGCCGCGAGTACGAGAAGATCCGGCTGATCCCGTCGGAGAACTACGCGTCGGTCGCCGTCCTCGAGGCCACCGGCTCGGTCCTCAACAACAAGTACTCCGAGGGCTACCCGGGCCGCCGGTACTACGAGGGCCAGCAGATCACCGACCCGGTCGAGACGATCGCCCGTGAGCGGGCCAAGGCGCTGTTCGGGGTGGACCACGCGAACGTGCAGCCGTACTCCGGCTCACCCGCCAACCTGGCCGTCTACCTGGCGTTCCTGCAGCCCGGCGACACTGTGATGGGGATGTCGCTGCCGATGGGCGGGCACCTCACCCACGGCTGGCCGGTGTCCGCGACCGGCAAGTGGTTCCACTCGGTGCAGTACGGGGTCCGGGCCGACACCGGCCGCCTCGACTACGACCAGGTCCGCGACATGGCCCGGGCCGAGCAGCCCAAGGTGATCTTCTGCGGCGGCACCGCGATCCCGTGGATCATCGACTTCCCGTTCTTCGCCGAGGTCGCGGCCGAGGTGGGCGCGATCCTGGTGGCCGACATCGCGCACATCGCCGGGCTGATCGCGGGCGGCGTGCACCCATCCCCGGTCGGCTACGCCCCGGTGATCACCACGACCACGCACAAGACGCTGCGCGGCCCGCGCGGCGCAATGATCATGTCCACCAGCGAGTACGCGTCGCCGCTGGACAAGGCGGTGTTCCCCGGCCTGCAGGGCGGCCCGCACAACCACACCACGGCCGGCATCGCGGTCGCGCTGCACGAGGCGGCCCAGCCGGAGTTCAGCGGCTACGCCCGGCAGGTGGTGGCCAATGCCAAGGCGCTGGCCAGCGCGCTGCTGGAGCGGGGCTACTCTCTCATGTCCGGCGGCACCGAGAACCACCTCATCCTGATCGACCTGACCAGCAAGGGGATCGCGGGCAAGCCCGCGGCCAGGGCGCTGGACCGGGCCGGCATCGAGCTGAACTACAACACGGTGCCGTTCGACCCGCGCAAGCCGTTCGACCCGTCCGGCGTCCGGCTCGGCACCCCGGCCATCACCACCCGCGGCCTGGGCGAGGAGCACATGCCGCAGATCGCGGCGTGGATGGACGAGGCGATCAGCGCCGCGCTCAAGGACGACGAGCCGGCCATCGAGCGGATCGCGGGCGAGGTCCGCGACCTGCTGGCCGGCTTCCCCATGCCCGGCTACGCCGAAACCCCATAAAACCAGCCTATTTAACGCCAGTGCCCGCCACCGGCCCCGCGCACCGCCCGGTGTGCGGCGGCCGGTGGCTTTATCTATCCGATACGGAAATAACGGTCATTCGTCAGTAGGATGCGGTTGCCGCGATAATTCGGAGACCGCATGCCTGCTGAGATTGGCCAGCTGTACGGCCGGGCCGGCGCGGTGGAACTCACTAAGGAATTTCTTGCCCGGCCGCACCGCGACGGCGCGGCGCGCAGCCGCCAGCAGCCGGTCCTGGTGTTCACCGGCCCGCACGGGTCGGGCAAGACCGCCCTGCTGGACAAGCTGGAAGAGTGGCTGGAGCCGGTGGCCCCGTACGCCCGGATCGATTGCGCCGCGGATGACCTCAGCTCCAGCCCGCGGGTGCTGTCCGCGTTAGTTTTCGAGCTGAACCGGACGGCCGGCCGGTACGGCCGGCTGGCCTTTCCCCGCTTTATCACCGGGCAACTCGTGCTGCGCCAGGAACTGGTCACCGACGACCGGGTCCGGGCCTGCGACCAGGTGCGCCAGGTGCTCGCCGAGTACCGCAATATCGCCGCGTTACGCGATTTCCTGGTCGAGATCGGCGAGGACACCTGGACCGTGCTGCACCACGGGCAGGCGCCCCCGGTCTCGCGGGCCGGCGTCAGGTACCTGGCCAAACTGGTCCTGAATGGCGTGATCGCATCCCGCCTGGGCCGCCGGGTGCTGCTCGGGAAGGGCCTGGACTGGTACGGCCACCAGGGCCGCGGGCTGCACCGCGACCCGCTGGACGAGCTGGTCGACCTCAACGTCCAGGGGCACGACCTGGATACCGGGGACAACAAACGCGAGGTGTCCGCCTTGCTGTGGGCGGCGTTCCTGGCCGACCTGCGGGACGACTTCCAGGCGGGCAGGCACGCCGCCGACTGGCCGCTCAACTGCGTGATCCTGGTGGACAACGCCGATGCCGCGGGTGACTCGTCGTTCCTGGACGAACTCATCACGGCCCGGCGGCGGCACGCGGCGCACTCGCCGGCCGACCCCGACCCGCTGACCGTGCTGGCGGCCAGCCGGGGTGCGCTGTCCGCCCGGGTCACGCCGCCCGGGGAGACCATCCCGCTGGCCGACCAGGCCGGTTACCAGCAGTACCTGCGCTGGTCCCAGGAGCACCGGCTGCCGCAGTGGTGGTATCCGGTGCGGCTTCGCCCGCTGACCGAGGACGAGGTCGGCAACATGGTGGCCGACATCGGGTTTCACGGCACCGACCAGCAGTTCCTGGTGCCCGCGCTGTACAAGTTCACCGGCGGGCACCTGGGCTCGGTCCGGCTGGTGGTGGACGCGATAGCGATGGCGCCGCCCGGCCCGGTGAGCCTGCCCGACCTGCTGGCCCGGCGGCCGGCAGCGGCCGGCCGGCGCTAGAGGAGGAACTGCTCGGCCAGTTCCTGCCCGGGCTCGGCCAGGACACCGTCGAGGATCTCGTCACCTGCGCCGCCGCCTGGGACATCGACAGGACCTCGCGGCTGGCCCGGCAGGGCGGGCTGCTGGTCGGCCCGCAGAGCGGCGCGTCGGCGCTGTTCGCGCCGGAGCTGTGGGTGACGCCGGAGGGCGGCGGGCCGGCGGTGCTGCTGCCGGTGCTGCGCCGGCTCCTGCTGCGCCGCCTGGCCGCCCGGCGGGCCGGCCGCGCGGACTGGGCCACCGTGCACGCCTGGTTCCGGGATGACTGCGCCAAGGAGAACGACGAGGCCGGCGAGCTCTACTACGCGCTGGCCCTGGGCGAGGTGGTGCCGGTGGCCCAGCGGCTGGCCAGCCAGCTGCCGGGCGGCGACACGGTGAGCTGGCTGCGGCGGCTGCACTCGGTCAGCGCCGCGCCCAACAAGCTCAGCCGCCGCCAGAGCCGGGGTGGGCTGGGCCAGCCGGGCGCCGCGGCCGACCGGATCCGCGAGCTGACCGCGGGCACCGACCCCCGCGACGTGCCGCTGGCCCCGCTGGCCCGGCTGCTGGCGGCGCTGTGGATCGCCGCCGACCCGCTGTTCGCCAGCCACAAGAAGGAGCTGGGCGACCTTTACAACGAGATCCAGGACGACTTCGACCTCATCGCGCCGTTCTCCGGCAACGGCCTGGCCGTGCTGCGCAACGAGGCCGCGAGATACCGCGCGCTGGGCGCCGGAGGTGGCGGGCAATGACCGAGCGGAACCCGTTCGAGCAGGAGGAGCAGGAGCAGCGGGCGCGGCGGGCCCGCCGCGGCCGCTGGTGGCTGCTGGCCGCCGGGGGCGTGGCCGTGGTGGCCGTGGTCAGCCTGGTGTTCACGCTGAACAGCGCGCCGCACCCGGACGCCCCGTGTGCGCCATGCGTGATCCGCGACGGCGGGCAGCAGGTCGGCGTCACCGACGGCTCGTTCATCTTCAGCCCCGCGCTGCGCATCGTCGAGGGTGACATCCGGCAGGCGGACCAGCACCTGGCCCGCGGGAAGTACGTGACGGTGGCCTTCCTCGGCCCGCTCACCCCGTCCGCGGACGTGTCCATCGGCCGGATCCGGTCCTGGCTGGAAGGCGCCTACATCGCCCAGCGGGTGGCCAACCGGGCCGGGGCTGGCCCGCAGATCCGGCTGGTGCTGGCCAACGTCGGCAGCGGCGAGAACCAGTACCTGCCGGTGGTGCGCCAGCTCGACCGGATGACCACCGGCCCGGACCCGCTGGTCGCGGTGACCGGGATGGGCATCAGCGTGCCGCAGACGCTGGACGCCGCGCACCTGCTGAGCGCGCACAGCATTCCCATGGTGGGCGCGGTCATCACCGGCGACCGCCTCAGCCAGGCCACCGTGCCCGGGCTGTTCCGGGTCAACCCCGATGTGCGCGACGAGGTCAGCGCGCTGGCCCACTATCTGCACGGCGCCGGGCTGGGCGACCGGGCCATGCTCATCCAGGACAACGCCCAGGGCGACCTGTACACCGCGTCGCTGAACACCGATTTCCGCACCGGACTGGCCGGCTACATCCAGGCCGGCGGGTTCCCGGAGGAACCGTTCGACGCGCCGCCCAACTCCGGTGCGCTGGGCGCGCAGTTCAGCGCGCTCTCCAGCAACCTGTGCGGCCGGAACCCACCGGACATGATCCTCTACGCGGGCCGGGTCGACGACCTGCCCGACTTCATCCACCACCTGTGGGCGCGCGGGGTGGACTGCGAGCCCCGGCGGCTGATCACCGTGGTCACCGGTTCCGACGCGTCCAGCCTGCAGGGCCAGCTCAAGCCGGCGCCCGGGGACGCCCCGGTGCGGATCGTCTACGCGGCCCTGGCCGACCCGGCCGAGCTGGCCGTGAAGCCCAACGGCCGGAACAACCGGAACCTCTGGCAGGCGTTCTTCAAGGCCTTCACCGCGCGCTTTCCCGCGGCCGACCTCGGCGACGGCTGGGCGATCATGTCGCACGACGCGCTGGCCGCCGCCGACCAGGCCGTCATCAAGATCAGCGCTGCGCAGGGGCAGGTCACGGCCAGGAACGTGCGGGCAGAACTCGGCGATCTGTCGGCCAGCAACGCCGTGCCCGGGGCGGCCGGCAGCTTCGGGTTCGACCCGGTGGCGGGCAACCCGACCGGGCGCGACTTCCCGGTGCTCGAGCTCACCCCGGGCGGCGGGCTGAAACTACTGGGCGTGTACCCGCTGCCGGCGCTGGCCGCGGGCCAGTGACGCCGGGCCGGCGCCGGTCCACCCGTCTATCAACCCAGGCCAGCGTGACCAGCACGCCGGCCAGGAACGCGGCGCCCGAGACGGCCAGGGCCAGGTGCAGCCCGGGCAGGAACCCGGCCCGGCTGCTGAGCAGCGACCCGGCTACCGCGACGCCGAGGGCGCTGCCGACCTGCCGCGCGGTGTTCAGCAGCCCGGCGGCCGCCCCGCCCCGGCTGGCCGGGGCCGCGTCCATCACCGCCGTGGTGGCCGCGGGCATGGTCAGCGCCATGCCCGCCCCCGCGGCCAGCATGGGCAGGACCAGCACCCAGTACGGCGTGCCGTGCCCCGACACGAGCAGGGCGAACAGCCCGGCCGAGCCCAGGCTCAGCCCGGCCACCATGGTCCGCCGCGGCCCGCCGTGGCTGGTGAACCGGCCGGACAGCACCGCGGCCACCGGCACGGCGCACGCCTCGGGCAGCAGCGACAGCCCGGCGATCAGCGGCGAGTCGCCCCTGACCTGCTGCAGGTACAGGCTGTAGGCGAACAGCTGGCCGTAGAAGCCCAGGTTGATGAGCAGCCCCACCGCGCTGCCCGCGGACAGCGTGGGCCGCCGCAGCAGCGGCAGCGGCAGCATCGGCGAGGGCACCCGGTGCTCCACCGCGACGAACGCGGCGGCGGCCAGCGCGGCCACGACCAGGCCGGCCAGCACCGGCCAGGAGGCCCAGCCGTGCGGGCCCGCCTCGATCAGGCCACCGGTCAGCGCGGTCAGCGCCACGATCGCGGTGAGCTGCCCGGCCGGGTCGCTGCGGCGGTCCTGCACCCCGTCGGCGCGGAAACCCGGCGGCGGGTCAGCCACCAGGCGAACAGCCCGACCGGGATGTTGATCGCGAACACCAGCCGCCAGCTCACCGCCGTGGTCAGCGCGCCGCCCAGCACCGGGCCGGACGCGGCGGCCAGGCCGCCGATGCCGCCCCACAGGCCGACCGCCCGTGCGCGCATGGCCCGGTCCGGGTAGCTGGCCTGTAGCAGGGCCAGCGAGGTGGGCACCAGCAGCGCGGCCCCGGCGCCCTGCACCAGCCGGATGCCGACCAGCGCGCCGATGCCCGGGGCCAGCGCGCAGCCCGCCGAGGCCACGGTGAACAGGGCCAGCCCGGCCAGGAACACCCGGCGCGGGCCGAACCGGTCGCCGGTCACGCCCGCGGACAGCAGCAGCGCGGCGAAGGCCAGCGTGTAGCCGTCCACCACCCACTGCAGCCCGGTCACCCCGCCGCCCAGCTCGCGGCTAATCGCGGGCAGCGCCAGGTTCACCGCGGTCGCGTCGAGGATCACCATGAAGTAGCCGAGGGCCACGGCGATCAGCGGCACCCAGGAGGCGCGGCGGGCCGCCTGGCCTACGTCGCAGTGCGGTGTCCATGCGATGCACTCTGCCCGCCAGAATGTTCGGTCCATGCCGAAGCATCCCGTTGCTAGCGTGGCGGTATGAGCGCTGAGCAGCCGTTGCGTGGCGATGCCGACATCGCGCCCATCGCCGCGCTGATCGGCGATCCGACCCGGGCCCGGGTGCTGATGGCGCTGACCGACGGCCGGGCCCTGCCGGCCAGCCGGCTGGCCGCCGAGGCCGGGGTGGCCCCGTCCACGGTCAGCGAGCATCTGGCCCGGCTGCTGGCCGCCGGGCTGGTCACCATGCGGCCCGAGGGCCGGTCCCGGTTCTACCGGCTGGCCTCGGCCGAGGTGGCCGAGGCGCTGGAGGCGCTGGCCCGGATCGCCCCGGACCAGCAGATCCGCTCGCTCCGCCAGGGCAGCCACGCCCGGGCCCTGCGCGAGGCCCGGACCTGTTACAACCACCTGGCGGGCCGGCTGGGCACCGGCCTGCTGGCCGGGTTCCTCAGCGACGGCCTGCTGGCCGGCGGGGACGGCCGGCACCACCCGGACCAGGCGGTGCACGACCGGCTGTCCGGACCCGGCCGTGACCTCAGCTACCGGCTCACCCGCCGTGGCGAGGACGTGCTCGGTGAGCTCGGCATCGACCTCGACACGGTACTGGCCCGGCGGCCCGCCGCGCGGTACTGCCTGGACTGGTCCGAGCAGCGGCACCACCTGGCCGGGCCGCTGGGCACCGCACTGGCCGGCCGGCTGTTCGCGCTCGGCTGGGTACGCCGCACCCAGCGGCGGCGCGTGGTCCAGGTCACCGAGCTGGGCCAGCGCAAACTGCCCGAGGTGCTCGGGCTGCCCGCCGACTGGGCCCAGCGGCCACCGGCGATGCCTGGCTGGAGGCCGGGCGGGCGGCGTCCTAGCCGCTACACGACGGGCTGGGCGAGGCGGCCAGCACGGCACTGGCGTTATGCCGGGGAGGCGTGGCCTGGCTCGGGGCCGGGCTGGCGGTGCGGCGGATGCGAGCACGGTGCCGGTGTTTCGCCTTGGCCCTGGCCTGGGCGGCCGGGCTGGCCGGGGCCATGGCCGCGGCCGGGCCGTACATGGGCACGCTGGTCGGCTGGACCACGCCGGGGGAGAGCGTGATCCCGGTCAGCGTGGCCTGGTGGCCGGCCGAGTCGGTGAGCCGCACGGTGAACGGGCCCGCGCCCGCGCCGCCGGCCGCCAGCCAGTAGCCATAGGTGGTCCGTGTTAGCGGCTGCCAGCCGCCGCCCGGGCCGCTGACCTGCACGCTGGCCACCGGGTTGCCCGCGCCGATCGGCAGCAGCGCCAGGTAGAACGGGTTCGAGCCGGTCTTGACCAGCACGGACAGCGCGCTGGCCAGCGGCGGGTCCACGATCGTGTGGTAGGTCACCGGGACCTCGCCGGCGGCCAGCGGGGCGATCCGCTCGAATGCCGCCTCGCTCAGGTCCACGTGCCCGGCCTGGCACGGCGGGCACTGGTCCACCACCTCGGCGGTGACCGACCCGTCCGGCCCGGTCACCTGGATGAAGCTGCCGCACGCCGCCGAGCCGCCGTATTCGCTGGGGGACAGCGCCACGAACAGGCCGCCGTTGGGCAGCCCGGGGTAGGAGCAGTTGCCGTCGCCCGGCGTCAGCACGTAGTGGGTGGCCTCGCCGCTGGTCTGCGCGGCTTGGCTGATACGGAGGCGCAGGCGGGGCTGGCGGTGGCCTGCGAGATGCCGACCGCGATCGCCACCACGGCGGCCACCCCCGCGGCCGCCGCCGCGCCCATGCCCCACCTGGGGAACCGCCGCCGGGCCGCGTGCTGGCGGCTGTGCTGGCTGTGCGCCATGTCAAGAAAATGTAAAGGTCAGCCCGCCCGCCGGGGTACGAAAGCCTGAGAACGAGGTCATTACGGTCTAGGTCAGGAGCCGCTTGCCGTGGATATCCGGCCGGTTGACCCGCGGGACATCCGCTGGGAGATGGACGATCCCGCCTACCGGGTCTACTTCTGGCTCCCCAGCAACCCGGCTCCGGGTGGGCTCAGAAGAGTGGGAGATCACCGGCGCTGACGTCGCCGAGGTCCAGAAATGGGCTGCGGAGCGGGCGAACGGACGGCGATTCGTGGTCTACGCCCGGGCGGAGACGGCAGACGGCCCGGGGCTGATCCGGCTGCAAGGAACTGACCCACTGGACTAGCTCCAGCGGCGGCCTCGTTCAGACGCGGAGATGCAAGAGCGATGCTCTCTTTTTGTTCTGGCGCTCTGCTATGATCGTGGCGTGAACGCGAGCCGTACCGCCCGTGAGCGGGTCCGGGCCGAGCTGACCCGGGAGATCACCGAGGTGGCCCGGCGCCAGCTGGCCACCGAGGGGGCGGGCGGGCTGTCGCTGCGCGCGGTGGCACGGGACATGGGCATGGTCTCCTCGGCCATCTACCGCTACTTCCCGAGCCGGGACGACCTGCTCACCGCGCTGATCGTGGACGGCTACAACGCGATCGGCGAGGTGGCCGAGCAGGCCGACCGGGCCTGCCCGGCCGCAGACTACCCCGGCCGGTGGCTGGCCGTGAGCCAGGCCATCCGGGACTGGGCGCTCACCCACCCGCACGAGTACGCGCTGGTCTACGGCTCGCCGGTGCCCGGCTACCAGGCGCCACAGCAGACCATCGGCCCGGCCGCCCGGGCGGCCACCGTGTTCGGCGCGATCCTCAGCGAGGCGTACCAGGCCGGTGCGCTGTGGCTGCCCGCGGACGGCCCGGCGGCCCCGGATGCGTTCACCGCGGACGCTGCCGGGCTGCGCGAGTCGATCATGCCCGGGCTGCCCGATGACGTGATCGCCGCCGCGGTGGCCAGCTGGGCCGGGCTGTTCGGCCTGCTCAGCTTCGAGCTGTTCGGCCAGTTCGAGAACGTGATCAGCGACCGGGCCGCGTTCTTCGCGCACGCCGTGCGAGGCCTGGGCGGGCTCGCCGGCCTGCCCAGCTGAACTGCCTGGCTGAACTGCTGAAATTCCGGCCGGTGAAAGCCGCCGGGGACTTCGGTGAATCCCGGGTGACAGCGCTGGCATCAGGCCTGGCGGAGACGTTGGCCTGTGATTTGGCTGGGAATCACCCGGATAAAGTGCTCGGGTTCGCCCTCTACCCACGACTCAAGGCCGAGGCCTGCGATGGCTGCACGCTCGGCCTGGGTGTCTATGTGATGGGCCGCGCCCTGGACGAGCACTAGCCATCCCTCCCGCGCTTCCGGATCAGTCTGGTCAACCTCCACGGCGACCTTGTACTCGGCGTGCGCGATACCAGTACGCAAGTCCTCCTCGGTGAAGGTGGTCCGGTAGGTGCGGAAAACGATCGATCCTTCATGGATCTTGTACTCGGACGGCACCGCCACCGGCCCATACCGGCTGTTGTAGATCAGGCGCCCGATCCTTGCGGTGCCGAGCAGTTCCATGCATGCGGCCTCATCCAAGTGCTCCACCACGCGCCGGGCACTCGCCCCCGAGCCGGGCGAAGCGGAACCACCGGGAGAACTGAGGTCGGCTTTGTTATCCGGCATAGCTCCACACCCTAGCCACCGCCCTTGGCGAAGGGTAACCGCATGAATCATGTGCGTAGGGTCTCGTCCTTGACCTGCGGCGCGGTCCTGGCGGATGGACGCAGCACTAGTACGGCAGCAGCCAATCGGCCTTTGACCTGGAGAAGCGAGGGTTGGGAACAGCGGTTCGGCAGGGGGCCGACGGGCCGTAGGCGGGCCGAGCGAAATGCCGCCGGGCGCGCGCCGCCTCGCTGGGCTGCCAGGGGGAGCCAGGGGGGTTTCACGGACGGCGGGAAGCGGACGGCGTTCCGCGCGGAGACTCAGTGTGATCCCGGTATCCGTGCCATTGTCCGGCGTGCCCGCAGGCTTGCCGCGATGAAGCCGAGGCCCGCGAGCACACAGATCGCGCCTATGATCGCCCAGATGTGCTGGCCGTTCATGCCGCCCGACTGACCAAGCAGGTTCAGGCCCTGGAGGAGCCAGACAACGCCCGCGATCGCCAGCACCACGCCGATCACCAGGAAGATCCAACGCCTCATCCGCACTCCCGCTAGCAAACTCAGGCGGCCGGGGATCCCGCTTTGCCGCGGAATCCGGAAGTTCGTGGTCCAGGACGGGCCACGACATCCCAAGAGGAGAACGAGAACCCTGGCCAGGGGGTTCAGCGGGGACTGGTGCGAGGAGCGGGGGTACCCGATCAACCCGTAGTGGTGGTTGTGGCCCGAGTTACCCTTGTCTCGAATCTGTGTTCGAGATATGATCGCTGCCTGCTTCCCCGGGAATTTGTCCAGGTAGGTGCAGGGAGGGGCGGGCCAGCGCGTGAGCAGGACCTACGGGGAGCCGGTGGATGTCTGGGTGCAGGACGGGAAGCCCGCCCGGTTCGCCTGGCGCGGGCGGCTGTACACGGTGCTGGGGGTGCTGGACCACTGGGTGATCAGCCGGGAGTGGTGGCGGCAGCAGCACCCTGACCTGGACATCCCGGCGGAGCGCGAGTTCTGGCGGGTGGAGGCGTCGGCCGGGCGGAACACCCGGGCCAGCGTGTACGAGCTGCGCCGCGATCTGGCTACCGAGCAGTGGATGCTGGCCCGGGTATGGGACTTACCGGACTGAGCTGGGCCCAGGACTTCGTTCACCTGCACGTCGCGTCGGCCTACTCGCTGCGGTACGGGGTCGCCACCCCGGCCGCCCTGGTGACCCGGGCCGCCGAGCTGGGCATGCGGGCGCTCGCGCTGACCGACCGGGACGGGCTGTACGGGGCGGTGAAGCACGCGGTGGCGTGCGCTGACGCGGGCATCGCCCCGATCCTGGGGGCCGACCTCGCGCTGGGCGGCCCGGGGCGCTGGACGGCCCGGGCGAGCCCGGAGCCCGCGTGCTGAACCCGGCCGCCCCGGCCCGGCTGCACAGCGAGGACGCCGCCCGGGTGACGCTGCTGGCCGAGGGCAGCCGGGGCTGGGCGTCGCTGTGCCGGCTGGTCAGCGCGGCGCACCAGGCGGGCCAGCGGGCGCCCCGCTGATCACCCCGGAGCTGGTCGCCGGGCATGCCGCCGGGCTTATAATCCTGCTCGGCCCGGGCAGCGACGTGGGCCGGGCGGTCGCCGCGCGGCGGCCCAGCCTGGCCGCGGCCGCGCTGGCGCGCTGGCGGGACTGCGGCGAGGTGGTCATCGAGATCGTCGACCACCGCACCCGGGGCAGCGGCCACCGGGCCGCCCGGATGCTCCGGCTGGCCGCGAGGCGGGGGTGCCGGCCGTGCTGAGCAACGCGGTCCGCTACCTGGACCCGGCGGACGCCGCGATCGCCCAGGTGCTCGACGCGGCCCGGCAGCTGGCCCCGCTCGGGGAGCGGCACCTGGCCCGGCGCAACGCCCGGGCCCACCTGGCCAGCGGCGCGGACATGGCCCAGGCGGCCGCGCGGAGCTGCGATGACGAGGCCGGGGCGGAACTACTGCGGGCGACCGTGGCGCTGGCCGGGCGGTGCGCCCTGGAACCCGGCCGGGACCTGGGCATCGGCGGCCGGTTCATGCCGGAGATCACCGGCGGCGAGCCGCTCGCCCTGCTCCGCGCCCGGTGCGCCGAGGGGATGCACCGCCGGTACCCGGCCGCGGGCCGTGGCCGGGGCGCCGGGCCGCGGGCGGTGCGGCGGCGCGCGGCCGAGCGGCTGGACCACGAGCTGGCCATCATCGCCAAGACCGGGCTGGCCGCCTACTTCCTGACCGTGGCCGACGTCACCGCGCTGATCAGGAGCCGGGGCATCCACTGCTCGATCCGCGGGTCCGGGGCCGGCTGCCTGGTCAACTACCTGATCGGCATCTCCGGCATCGACCCGCTGGACCATGGCCTGATCATGGAGCGGTTCCTGTCCGAGAGCCGGAAGGGCCTGCCGGACATCGACGTCGACGTGGAGTCGGCCCGCCGGATCGAGGCTTACCGGGCCATCGTGGACGGCTACACCGAGCAGCGCATCGCCTGCGTGTCGATGATGGAGACCTACCGGGCGCGCAGCGCGATCCGGGACGTCGGGGCCGCGCTGGGCCTGCCGCCGTACGAGATCGACGGGATCGCCAAGGCGTTCCCGCACATCCGGGCGCGCAGCATCCAGGGCGCCCTGGCCGAACTGCCGGAGCTGCGCGGCAGCGGGCTGGCCATCCCGCAGCTGACCGGATCTTCCGGCTGGCCGAGCGGCTGGACGGGCTGCCACGGCACGTCGCCATGCATCCCTGCGGGGTGGTGCTGTCGGACACCTCGCTGCTGGACCGGACCCCGGTGGAGCGGAGCTTCGAGGGGCTGCCGCTGAGCCAGTTCGACAAGGACGACGTCGAGATCGCCGGCATGATCAAGCTCGACGTGCTCGGCGTGCGGATGCAGTCGGCCATGGCGTACACGCTGGCCGAGGTCGAGCGGACCCGGGGCGAGCAGGTGGACATCGACACCGTCGGCCGCGCGGACGAGCCGACGTTCGAGATGATCCGCCGCGCGCAGACCCTGGGCTGCTTCCAGATCGAGTCGCCGGGACAGCGGGAACTGGTCGGCAAGCTGCTGCCACGGGACATCGCTGACCTGATCGTGGACATCTCGCTGTTCCGCCCGGGCCCGGTCAACTCCGACATGGTCACGCCGTTCCTGGAGATCCGGCACGGCCGGCGCGCGGCCAGCTACCCGCACGAGGACCTGGCGGCCACGCTGGCCGAGACCGGCGGCGTGGTCATCTTCCACGAGCAGGTGCTGCGGATCATCCACGCGATGACCGGCTGCGGGCTGTCCGCGGCCGAGTACGTCCGGCGCCAGCTGACCGAGGAGCGGTCCCGGGAGCAGGCCGGGGAGTGGTTCCGCGGCATCGCCCGGGACCGGGGCTACGACGCCGCCACCGTGGGGCGGGTGTGGGAGGTGCTGGAGTCGTTCGGCGGGTTCGGCTTCTGCAAGGCGCACGCGGCCGCGTTCGCCATCCCGACCTACCAGTCGGCCTGGCTGAAGCGGCACTACCCGGCCGCGTTCTACGCCGGGGTGCTCACCCACGATCCGGGGATGTACCCCAAGCGGGTGATCGTGGCCGACGCCCGGCTGGCCGGCCTGCCGATCCTGCCGGTGGACGTGAACGCCTCGGCCGCCGACTGGCGCGTCGAGCCGGTCGGCCAGCTGCCCGGCGAGGGGCTGCGTCCCGGGCTGCGCGAGGTCAAGGGGATCAGCGACGCCGAGGTGGCGCGGATCACCGCCGGGCCGCCGTACACGTCGCTGCGGGATCTGTGGGAGCGGGCCGCGGTGTCCCGCCCGGTGGCCGAACGGCTGGTCCTGGTCGGCGCCCTCGATGCGATCTACGGGATTGCCGAGCCGCCAACTCGGCCGCGACAGCGGCCTCGGCGCGGAGCGCCGATCGGAGCCTCAGCCCGCACGGCCGGCCCGCCGGCCTCGGCCGGAGGGCGATCGGGGGGTCCGGGGGGTCGCCCCCCCGGGCTAACAAGGCGGGACCTCTTGGCGCGGGTCGGGGTGCTGGACCGGCGGGGGCGGGCCAGCGGCGCGGGCCAGGCCGCGCTGGGTTTCGCCGCCGACGGGCTGGCTGGGGACGGGTTCGCCGAGCTGGTCCCGGCCGGTGAGCTGCGCGAGCTGACCCCGGCCGAGCGGGTGTCGGCCGAGCTGGAGATCCTCGGCATCGACCTGAGCCAGCACGTGCTGAGCTTCTACACCGGCCTGCTCGACGAGCTCGGCGTGACCCGGTCCGCCGGGCTGCACCGCTGCCAGGCAGGCGACCGCATCCTGGTGGCCGGGGTGAAGATCGCCACCCAGACCCCGGCCATCCGGTCCGGCCTGCGCATCATCTTCACCACGCTGGACGACGCGACCGGGCCGGTGGACCTGGCGTTCTTCGAGTCCGTCCAGCCCCGGTGCGCGGCCCGGGTGTTCGGTTCCTGGCTGCTCGTGGTGCGCGGCCGGGTCCGCCGGACCGGCGAGTCGGTCTCGATCAACGCGGAGGAATGCTGGGACCTGGCCGCCCTGGAGGAGATCCGCACCGCGCACGGCATGGGCGCGGTGCGGGCGGCCATGGCCGCGGGCGACGTGCCCGCATCCGGCGGGCCGGCCAGCGGCCGCCCGGGCACCGGCGAGGCCAACCCCAAGATCATTTATCCGAACGGATTCGTCCAGTCTCCGTATGCGGAAACCGGCTCGCCGGGCGGGGCACTGAAAGACCCGCCGCGCACGCTGTGGCACGCCAGCCCGGGCAGTTCGGGGCCGGTCTTACCCGGCGCGGCGGCCGGCTACCGCGGCAGCATTCCGACCGCGTCCGCGTAGAACGCCGACTCGGCCAGGTGAAACGCGAGCTGGCGCGGCGTCCAGGCGGGGCCATCTTGCTGGTCCAGCTGCTCAGCGGTCAGCGAGCGCAGCCGAACATCCCAGATCAGCGCGAGCCGCCGCAGCCGGCTGTGCGCTTCGTCCAGGTCGTCCTGGGTGAACAGGGCCAGGTCGGCGGCGGTGGTGATGGCCGAGGCGTGCCACCGGTCCGGCTCGGTGGGCCGCCCGGCCAGCCGGGCTTCCAGCTCGGCCAGGTGATCGACGAGATGATCGGCCACCCGCCGGATGGCCTTGTGCGGGGTGTACAGCCGGGGCGGCTCGCCTTCGACCGGTGTCGCGGCCGGGACGCCATCCCATTCCGGCCAGGACTCCGCCAGCAGCAGGACGTAGTCCACCATGCCGGTCACCACGTCGGCGGGGTGCCGGTCATCGACCTCGGGCCCGGGATCAGTCATGGCACCATCATGGCCCCGGGTACCGACATTCTCTGCTTTAGGGTCACCAGAAGTGTGTTACGGAAAATGGTGGACTAAAGGCATGGCACTCTGGTCATCCGGGAACCGGGCATTTAAACTCCTGCTAACGATGAAGAGCCGCGTAACTCAGGTGACTACCAGAAATGGCTGGGTCATACCGGGAATGGGGGTTAACGCGGCGTTCCGGGGGGATTCATCATGTGCCGTGCCGTTTTTCCTGACCGCGCTGCCCGGCGACTGGGGGCAGCTAGCTACCGCCGGTACGTACTGGCGTTGGGCATGCTGGTTGTCCTGGTCGCGGTACCACTGACCGGCGGGACCGCGGCGGCAGGCGCCCGGCCCGCCGGTACGGTCCGGTACCTGGGCACCGCCTTCACCGTCCCGCGTGGCTGGCGGGTCATCGAGCTGGCCGCGCATCCGCGCCAGTGCGTCCGGTTCGACCGGCACGTGCTGTACCTCGGCACGCCCGGCCAGGTCCAGGACTGCCCGGCCGGGCTGGTCGGGACGACCGAGGCCATGCTGGTGCAGCCGTCCGCCCGGCACGCTGTGCCGCGCTCGGTGGAGTACCCGGAGGACCGGATGATCACCGTGGTGACCAGGCGGATCACGGTCACCGCGAGCTACCGCTCCGACCGGGCCCAGATCGGCCGGATGCTGGCCAGCGCCGGGCTGCGGATGCCCGCGCGGCGCAGCAACGGCGGCGCCGCGCCGCCCGGGATGACCGGGCTGCGGCCGGCCGGGATCCGGGCCACCACCCCGCCGGCGCTGCCGGCCGCCGCGACCAGCTACACCGGCCTGGGCTTCGATGCGTGCACCGCGCCGAGCGCCGCGCAGATGCAGGCCTGGCGGCAGCACTCGCCGTACCGGGCGGCCGGCATCTACATCGGCGGCGCCGACCGGGCCTGCGCCCAGCCCGACCTCACCGCGTCCTGGGTGCGCCAGCAGCAGGCCGCGGGCTGGCATTTCATGCCTATTTATGTCGGGCCGCAGGAGAGCTTCGGCGAGATCACCGCGGCCGCCCGGCAGGCGGCCAGCGCGGCCCAGGACGCGGTCACCCAGGCCCGGATGCTGGGCTTCGGGCCGGGCACCCCGATCTACTACGACATGGAGGCCTATCCGGCCGCCCGCGGGGCCCAGGTGCTGCGGTTCCTGACCGCCTGGACCAGGGAAGTGCACGTGCTGCAGTACGCCGCCGGGGTGTACAGCAATTCGCTGTCCGGGATCAGCGACCTGGCCAGCAACTACGCGAACCCCAGCTATGCCATGCCGGACATCATCTATGACGCGCTGTGGAATGGCGCGGCAAACACCGCCGACCCCGTCGTGCCGGCCGCTGACTGGGCCCAGCATCAGCGTATTCACCAGTACCTGGGCGGGCAGGAACGTCCGTTACGGCGGCACCACGATCAATATCGACCAGGACTACCTGGACGTGCAGCAGCGGGCCCTGGCCGGCGGCAGCCCGCAGGCGTCACCGGCGGCGGCCCAGCCGACCGGGGCGGTGGACGCGTTCTTCCGCGGCGCCGACGGCCGGCTGTGGCGCGCCTCGTACACGCCCAGCACCGGCTGGCGGCACCCGGCCGGCCTGGGTGGCTCGCTGGCCACCCGGCCGTCCGCGGTGACCTCGGGGCCGGGCACCGGGGCCGTGTTCGCCCAGGGGACCGACGGGCGGCTGTGGGAGGCGGTCACCCGGCCGGGCCAGGGCTGGTCGGCGCTGCGCCCGCTGAACATGGGCCGCCTGGGCAGCCGCCCGGCCGCGGTGGCGCAGGCCGACGGCGTGATCGACGTGTTCTGGCGCGGATCGGCGGACCACCACCTGTGGCAGGCCCAGTACACCCCGGGCCACGGCTGGGGCAAGCCACACAGCCTGGGCGGGCGGCTCGGCTCCGTGCCCGCCCCGGCGGTGTCCGGCCGGGGCACGCTGACCGTGTTCTGGCAGGGCCGGGACGGGCACCTGTGGGTGATCCGGCGCCAGCCGGGTGCCAGCTGGGCCCGCCCGGTAAATCTGGGCATGGGCCGGCTGGGCGGCGCGCCCGCGGCTACCGGCCTGGCCAGCGGCGAGGTGGACGTGTTCTGGCCGGCCAAGTCGCACGCCAGCGTGTGGCAGCTCAGCTATCTGCCCGGCCACGGCTGGGGCACGGCCCACGACCTGCCCGCCGGCGTGTCGGCCGGGCCGGTCGCGGTCGCCGCGCCCGCCACAGGTGTAGATGTGTTCTGGAAGGGAAGCAACGGCACATTGTGGTGGTCGGCTGGCCACGGCACCAGCTGGGCCCGGCCGGCCCCCGTCGGGATGGGGGTGCTGGGCAGCGCGCCGTTCGCGGCCGGGCAGCCCGGTGGTGTGGCTAATGTGTTCTGGAAAGGCTCCGCGGACGGGCACCTGTGGCAGGCCAGGTACCGGGGTGGCACCTGGTCCGGGCCGGCGACCTGGGCGGCGCGGTCAGCTGACCGCCTGCTGGGGGCGCGGGGCATGCTGTATACGGCTGATGCTGAGCGATTACTGAGAAGAGGCCGGGACCAGGGACATCTGCGGGGTTCCGTACGGTATACCTGACTGGATGGCCCGTCGGTCTCCAAACATCTAGGACGCTTAATGACTCTGATTACGCCCCGGATTTCCGACGCCTTGTGGCGGATCGTCCCTGGGCCGCTGCGGGACAGGCTGCGCAGCAACGTCGTCAAGCGTTTCGTCCGGTTCGCCCCGGCGGCCGTGTGCGCGGTGGCCGCCACCCAGATCACGTACATCATCTGCATCGGGCCGGCCAACCTGACCGCCGGTATCTCCGGGGCGCTGGGCTGGTTCGCCGGCGCGTCCGTCAGCTACGTGATCAGCCGCTGGGCGTGGGAGCGCAAGGGCCGGCCCAGCGTGCTGAAGGAGACCATCCCGTTCGCGATCGTCTCGATCTGCGCGGGCATCATCCTCACCCTGGCCAGCAAGTTCGGTAACAGCGTGGCCGCCGACATGGGGCTGCACCACGGCGTCGGCAAGGTTCTCGTGGCGGACGCCTTCTACTTCGCGGCCAACTGCCTGACGTTCGCGCTGCGCTTCCTGATCTTCCACTTCGTGCTGTTCCGCGACCGCAGCGCCGGGGAGGCGCTGGCCGTGGTCGAGGGCCGGGAGCCGCTGCTGGCCGAGTCCGCGTCGGCGGGCATCGAGGTGCCCGGGGCCGAGGTGCCGCCGGGCCCGGCGGCCAGACGGACCCGGCCCGCGTCGGCGGGGCGATGGGATCGGGGCCGGTCAACGGCGCGGCCTCCTGGGGGAACGGCAGCGGCAATGGCACCGCGGGGCGGATGCCGTCCGGGGACGCCAGCCTCGATGGGCGGGTCGCCCCCGATCCGGGCCGCCGCCGGTAACGGCTTAGTTCGTACTTAGCAAAGTTTTGTAAAAGGATTCCAGGCCGGGGCCGGATGACCCCGGCCTAAAAGCTTCAGCCCTGCCCGGGGGTGCGGTGGTGGCCGGGGCCAGGGGTGCGACGGTGGCCAAAAGAAAACCCGGCCGGGCGTGAGGCCCGGCCGGGTTCCGTGTGCTTGGGCTTAGTTCCGCTTGGCCTGTTCGGCGGCGGGCGGCTGGCGGCCGGGCTGCGCCGGTGCTGCGGTGGCCGGCGCTGCGGTGACCGGGACGGTGCCGCGGCGGCGCCGCTCCCGCCACCAGGTGCCGCCGACCACGCGGGCGTAGTGCAGGCCGTAGATGGCGTTGTGGCCCTTCTTGCTCTGCCCGACCTGCCGCTTGTGGATCGTGGCCGGGACCTCGATCACCCGGAAGCCGTGGGCCAGCACCGCGATCAGCAGCTCGGACGACTGGTACTGCGGTTGCTCCAGCCGGACCGCCCCAGTGACCTCGGACCGCATGGCCCGCAGGCCGAACGAGGAGTCGGTGATGTGCGTGCCGGTCAGCAGGGTGATCGTGGTGGCGAAGACCCAGGTGCCCAGGCGGCGCACCGGGTCCTTGGTCTCCTGGCTGCCTAGCTTGCGTGAGCCGGTGACGAAGTCGGCGTCGCCCGCCACCACCGGGGCCAGCACCCGCTCCATCTCAGCCGGGTTGTACTGGCCGTCCGCGTCGGTGGTCACGATGTACTGGGCGCCGCCCTCGCGGGCCAGCCGGTAACCGAGCCGCAGCGCGGCCCCCTGACCGCGGTTGACCTGCACGTCCGCGACCAGCGCGCCATGCTCGCGGCCCTCGGCTACGGTCTCGTCCCGCGAGCCGTCCGACACGACTACCGCGGCGGTCTTCAGGCCGCAGATGGCCGCGGGGAGCGCGTCCACCACCGAGCCGAGCACACCCTGCTCGTTGTAGGCGGCGACGACGATGGCCACCGGGGGCAGATGCTCCGCGCGGTCGCCATATTCGGCGAGGAAAGCCTTGGCCGCCGCGTCGTCGGTGGCTTCGTCCGCTGTCCACTGGGAACGCTCCACAGCGCCCATCAACTCTCCATTCGCAACTCACGCCGGTCAGTTGCCACCCGGTTGTACCGGGTCGCGCCGGATTTTGCCACCTGACCGACTGAGAATTACCTGACGGCAGGGCCGGGTGATTCAGATTGTGCCCAGGACCGTGCCAGTGACTGCCCGCTATTCGCGGGTTCGCGTGGACAGTGTAGCGGGGGTGGGCTGTCTTGGTTCCGATGACGAAGCGTCTGAGCCCCTGGTTGTGCCATCCTGGCTGGATGGCGGAGGGTCTGGCAGCGGAAGATGAGTCCTACCGGATCCTGCGATCCCGGATTGACCTGAGCCGTCTGCCACCGCTGTGCCGCATTGTGACCGAGCACGTCATCGCGGCCAGCGCCGACTTCGACTACGCCACTGACCTGCTCTGCGATGAGCAGGTGCTGGCCGCCGCCGGCGCGGAACTGGCTGCCGGGGCGGCCGTGGTCGCGGACAGCGCCATGGTCGCCGCCGGGATCAGCGGGTATCCGGTGATCTGCAAGAGCGAGGACGCGCTCACCGCGCGGCTGGCCCGGACCGCCGGGATCAGCCCGGCCGCGGCCGCGGTGCGGCTGGCCTTCGGCCAGTCCGGCCCAGGCGCGATCTGGGTGGTGGGCTGCGAGCCCGCCGCGCTCGGCGAGATCATGGCCAGGAACGTCCAGCCCTCGCTGGTCATCGGCTTGCCCGCCGGACTGGCCGGGGCCGCGGAAGCCAAGGACGCGGTACGGGCCAGCGGGCTCCCGGCGCTGACCAACGTGTCGGAGAAGGGCGGTGCGGCCGTCGCGGCCGCGGCGTTCTGCGCGCTGGCCACCGCCGCGCTGGCCAGCGGCGAGCCCGATGCCACTACGCTCAATAGCCGATGATCCGGCCGCAGCTAGGCTGACCTGCTGAACTGCTCGATCCGGGCTCACCCCCGCCCGGTTCGCGGCTGAACCGTTACCCGACCGTTGCTCAACCCGTTACCCGGTCCGTTGCTCGATTCCATGCTGGACATTGCTGACCTCGCTGGGCGCGCCCAGCCGTAGCCGAAGGAGGGCGGACCGCCATGGTCGCCGACGCGGCTGCGCCTTACCTGCTCGCACTCCGGCTGACCGGCCGCCGGGTGCTGGTCGTCGGCGGCGGCTCGGTGGCCGCCCGGCGGGTGCCGGGGCTGCTCGACGCGGGCGCGGACGTGCTGCTCATCTCCCCTGAGGTGACCCCTTCGCTGCATGACCTGGTCCTGGCCGGCCGGATCAGCTGGCAGTCCCGGAGGTACGCGCCCGGCGACTGTGCCGCCGCCTGGCTGGTCTGCGCCTGCACCGACGACCCGGGGGTGAACGCGGCGGTCGCCGCGGAGGCCGAGGCGGCCGGGATCTGGTCCGTCCGGGCCGACGACGCGGCCGCCAGCGCGGCCTGGACCCCGGCCTCCGGGCACGCGGGGGACCTGCGCTTCGGTGTGGTCAGCGGCGACCCGCAGCGCAGCGCCGGGATCCGGGACGCCGTGCTGGCCGGCCTGCAGGACGGGACGCTGCGCACCCGGCGGCGGCGGCGCGGTGGCCGGGTCGCCCTGGTCGGCGGCGGGCCCGGCGACCCAGGCCTGATCACCGTGCGGGGCCGGCAGCTGCTGGCCGAGGCGGACGTGGTGGTGGCCGACAGGCTCGCCCCACGCGCGCTGCTCGACGAACTGGGCCCCGACGTGGAACTGGTCGACGCGGGCAAGATCCCGCGGGGCCGGGCGATGACCCAGGAGGACATCAACTCGCTGCTGGTGGAGCGGGCGCGGCAGGGCCTGGCCGTCGTCCGGCTCAAGGGCGGTGACCCGTTCGTCTTCGGCCGGGGCGGCGAGGAATTGCTGGCCTGCCTGGCGGAAGGCATCCCGGTCACCGTGGTGCCCGGGGTGACCAGCGCGGTCGGGGTGCCCGCCGCGGCCGGCATCCCGGTCACCCACCGCGGCGTTACCCAGGAATTCCGCGTGATTTCCGCGCATCTTCCGCCGGGTGACCCGCGTTCCACGGTGGACTGGGCGGAGCTGGCGATATCCCAGGCCACGCTGGTGCTGCTGATGGGCCTGGAGTACCTGAGCCAGGTGGCCGAGACGCTCATACGGGCCGGCGCGGATTCGCGGACTCCAGTTTCGGTCATTGCGGACGGTACCCTGCCCACGCAGCACATAATTACCACAGGGCTTAGCGCCGTAGCCACAGCGGTCAGTGAGGCCGGCCTGCGCCCGCCAGCAATTGTTGTGATAGGTGAAGTAGTGCAGGTCGGGGCAGAGATCGCTGAACTGTCCCGGGAGGTGCTTAGCAACGACCGGAGTGTAGCTGTGCCCACGTCACCGGGGGGATCTGCCGGAGCAAAGCCGACGCGGGAAGGGCAGTGACGGAGAACCATGACGGAACGGCCGGGCCTCGCCGCCACCGGCGCACGTGCTGCCGGGGCAGATGCGGCCGTCTCAGCTGACCCCGCTCCCCCGGGGCAGCAGTCGCCGGTCAGCCAGCCGGGGCAGCCGCCCGCTGGCCAGCCGGTCACGCCTTCTGCTGGCCAGTCAGGGCAGCAGGCGGACAGCCAGTCGCCGGTTAGCCAGCCGGCGGCTAGCCCGGAGCAGCCACCGGATACCGGGGCAGTGCCCCGGGCCGCGGACTCCGGGCGGCACCGCCGGGTGGATGCCCGCCTGCTCGAGGCCGCCCTGCTCGAGCTGCGCCGCCGCATCGTTGACGTAAGCCTGGTCTTCGAGACGGCCGGCGCGGAGGGCGCACGGGCCGAGCGGGTCAAGCTGCTCAGCCAGATCGACGACTACCTGCTGCCCCGGGTGCGGCAGTCCGGCGCACCGCTGCTTGTAGCCCTGGTCGGCTCCACCGGCGCGGGCAAGTTGACGCTGGTCAACAGCATCGTCGGGGCCCAGGTCAGCAACACCGGCATCCGCCGCCCGACGACCAACAGCCCGGTGCTGGCCTCGCACCCGGACGACGTGGACTGGTTCGCGGAGAACGTGTTCCTGCCGACCGTGCCCCGGGTCCGCCAGGAAGGGCTGGCCCGGTCTGGCCGGGATGGGCTGCTGGTGCTGGCGGCCAACGAGGGCATGCCCAAGGGCGTCGCCCTGCTGGACACCCCGGACATCGACTCGGTGGTGCAGGCGCACCGTGAGTTCGCCCACCAGTTCCTGGACGCGTCGGACCTGTGGCTGTTCATGACCACATCGAGCCGGTACGCCGACGCGGCCGTGTGGGAACTGCTGGAGTACGCCAAGGAGCGCGGCGCCGCGCTGGGCATCGTGCTGTCCCGGGTGCCGCCGTCCAGCAGCGCCGAGCTGACCAAGCACTTCGGGGCCATGCTGGAGGCCAACGGGCTGGCCGACAACCAGCGTTTCGTGATCAACGAGACGGTGATCACGGACGCCCGGCTGCCCGTCGAGGTGTCTGCCCCGGTGCGTGAGTGGCTGGAGGAGATGGCGGTCAAAGCCGACCGCCGGGTGGCCATCCTGACCCAGACCATGGCCGGCGCGCTGGACACGTTCCGCAGCCGGGTGCCCGCCCTGGCCGCCGAGGTGGAAGCTCAGCTGGCCATCCGGTCCGAGCTGAAGGCCACGGTGGAAGGCGCGTATGCGGCCGGGCTGGCCGAAGCGGACCAGGCGCTGTCCAACGGCTCGCTGCTCCGCGGCGAGGCGCTGGCCCGCTGGCAGGACTTCGCCGGCACCGGCGAGCTGCTACGCGGCCTGCAGGCACCCCGGGCCGGCAGCCCGGCCGCCAGCGCAAGCGGGGCGCGCAGGCCCGCGCCCGCGCGCTGAAGAGCGCGCTGCGCACCGGCATCGAGTCACTGATCATCTCGGTCGCCAGCCAGGCCGCGGAGGAATCGGTCCGGCGCTGGCGCAACGACCCAGCCGGCGTGGCCCTGCTGGACCGGGTCGCCGCCGCCGAGAACGACGACAGCTGGACCGGGTCTCAGTTCGCCGCCGACGCCGGGCTGGTACTCGGCTTGACCAGCGAGCCCGCGCTGGCCGACGACGCCCCGGACGCCGGGGACGGCCAGCTCCGCCAGGCGGCGCTGTCCCTGGCCCACTGCTCACCCGACCTGCCAACCCGGGCGGCCCGCGCGGTCAGCGGCTGGCAGGATCACATGATGCGGCTGGTCCAGGCGGAGAGCGTGACCAAGCGGTCGATCGCCCGGGTCATGTCCTTCGACGACGACTCGCTGTCCACTGTGCTGGCCGTGGCGATGCTCGGCCAGCGGGAGGGTGAGGGTACCGCCGAGGGCACCGGGGCCGTCCCGCAGCTGCTGCTGACCTCGCTGTTCGGCGCTGGCCCGGTGCGCGACATCCGCACCCGGGCCCGGGCCGACCTGCGGGACCGGATGCACAGGCTGTTCGATGAGGAGCTGCTGCGGTTCGTGCAGGTGGTTGACTCGGCCGGGGACCTGGACGCGGCCGTCCCGGTCCGGCTGTACCAGGCAACCTATTCACTAGAGATGGCGCGATGAGTATCGGCGAATACCGGTCGGCCTGGCTGGCCAGTCCCGGGCTGGCCACCGCCGGGCCGGGCGCCTCCGTGGCGGCCAGCCCGCAGCCGGGCGGGGTGGCCGCGGCTGACCTGTCCACCCGGCTGACCGCGCTGGCCCGGGTGATCCAGATCGGGTCGGCCCGTGGTGGCCCGGACGGCTTCAGCCCGGCCCTGCTGAGCGACGCGGAGCAGTTGGTGTCCCGGGCCGGGGAGCGCCTGCGGATGTCCGCCAACCACACCGTGGCCGTGCTGGCCGGCGGCACCGGGAGCGGCAAATCCTCGCTGTTCAACCGGCTGGCCGGGGCCGACTTCTCGGCCGTCGGCGTGATCCGGCCGTTCACCAAGGACCCGCATGCCTGCGTGTGGGGCATGGACGGCGCCGCCCAGCTGCTGGAATGGCTGCGCATCCCGTCGCGCAACCGGTACGCGCGATCCAGCGCGCTCGGCGAGGGCGAGGCGTCGCTGCGCGGCCTGATCCTGATTGACCTGCCGGACCATGACTCGGTGGCGGCGGCCGCGTCGGACGAGACGAACCGCCTGGTCGGCGTGGCCGACCTGATGGTCTGGGTGCTGGATCCGCAGAAGTACGCGGACGCGGCCGTGCACAGCC
Source organism: uncultured Actinomycetes bacterium (assembly GCA_963747705.1). Classification (GTDB taxonomy): domain Bacteria; phylum Actinomycetota; class Actinomycetes; order Streptosporangiales; family Streptosporangiaceae; genus RYN-230. The sequence goes on from CAVVGF010000047.1 coordinate 47,284, forward strand.
GCTACCTCACCCCGCTGGCCGGCCACTCGTCGGTCATCGCGGTGGTGCTCAACCAGTCGGACCTGCTCACCCCCGAGCAGGTCGAGGACTGCGAGGCCGACCTGGTCCGGCTGCTCGACTCCGAGGGCCTGCACGACGCCCAGGTGCTGGTCACCTCGGCGCGGACCGGCGCTGGCGTGGAAGAGCTGCGCAAGCTGCTGGCCCGCACGGTGGCCGAGCGGCAGGCGGCCAGCAACCGGATCGCGGCCGACCTGGAGGTCATGGCCGTGCGGTTCCTGCCGTACGCCGGGGAAGGCCGTGGCAGCGGCGAGGACGATGACTTCTCCGAGGTGCCGCCGAACAGCGTGGCGACGCTGGCCGAAGCGTTCGGCCGGGCGGCCGGGGCGGCTGGCGTCGGCCAGGCCCTGCAGAGCGCTCGCGAGCTGCGGGCCATCGACTATGTGGGCTGGCCGGTGTCCTGGCTGGTGGACCGGGTGCTGGGCCGCGACCCGGTGCGCAAGCTCCGGCTCGGCAACCTGTGGGAAGAACTGCGCGGCGTGGCCGCCGGGCCGGCCGGCGCGCAACAGGCGGAGATCGACAACGCGCTGACCGCGCTCGGCGACCAGATCGGCCCCACCCTGCCGAAACCGTGGTCGCAGACGGTCCGCGCGGCGGCCCGGTCCCGGCGCGACGAGATCCCCGGGGCGCTCGGCGCGGTGATCGGCGACACGCTGCCCGCCGAGAACAGCGCGGAGCCGTGGTGGCGGATGGTGGCCGTCTGGCAGGGGTTGCTGCTCGGCTGTGCGGTGGCCGGCCTGGCCTGGGTGATCGCCCTGGTGGCCATCGGCGTGTTCCATGCCACCCGGCACGCGGTGGCCATCTTCAGCGATGCCGCGTTGCTGCCCTGGGTGATCCTGCTGATCGCCGCCATTCTCACCCTGGGCTGGCTGACCGCCCAGGGCTGTATGAGCGTGGTCAACTCGGCTGCGGTACGCGAGCGCAGCCAGATCGAGCAGCAGATGCACACGGCCATGGAGCAGGTGGCTGAGCAGTACGTGCTGGTCCCGGTCAAGCAGGAGCTGTCCGAATACAGCCGGTTCTGCACCGCCCTCCGCACCGCCCGCCAGTAGCCCGGGTCCACTGGGTGATCTCCGCGCCGCCCGCCCCTATGGCCCGCCTCCGCTCTCCGCGCAGGCCAGCCCGTCGCCGGCAATCGTGATCATGACTCCGGTGTGCATCTAGTAGCACCAAGCTCATGATCACGAACTTGGCCCTCGGCACATTCACCACGGCTGCATCTGCTGTCACAGCTGGCCCGGCCGCACGGGGGAGCGTGGCCGGGCGTCCGCTGGGGGCGTAACGCGGAAGAGGGGCCGGCCGGGCGGCGTTTGCTTCTTCATCAACTGGTGTAATCATGTAATTGGTGAACGAGCCATGAGGCAGACAGCATGACCGATCCTCAGCCGCTCGACGCCTACTCGCAGATCGTGGCGGGGGTGGCGGCCGAGCTCACCGGCAAGGTGGCCAGTCTCCGGGTGCCCAGAACGGGCCGGCAGGGCGAAAGCCTCGGCTCGGCCGTGGTGTTCACCGGGGACGGGTTCCTGCTGACCAACGCGCACGTGGTGGGCAGCGCCAGCGCGGGCACCGCGGCCTTCTCCGACGGCTCCACCAGCCCGTTCCGGGTGGTCGGCGCGGACCCGCTGTCCGACCTGGCCGTGCTGCGCACCGCCGGGCAGACCCCCTCGCCCGCCGAGCTGGGCGAGGCGGATGACCTCGTCGTCGGCCAGCTGGTGGTGGCCGTGGGCAACCCACTCGGCCTGGCCGGCTCGGTGACCGCAGGCGTGGTCAGCGCGCTGGGCCGGTCGCTGCCGACCCGCAGTGGCACCGCGGCCCGCCTGGTCGAGGACGTGATCCAGACCGACGCGGCACTCAACCCAGGGAACTCAGGCGGCGCGCTGGCCGACAGCCACGCCCGGGTGGTCGGCATCAACACCGCGGTGGCTGGCCTGGGGGTGGGACTGGCCGTCCCGGTCAACGCCACCACGCGCCGGATCATCTCGGCGCTGATGCGGCACGGCCGGGTCAGGCGGGCCTACCTGGGCCTGGTCAGCGCGCCCGCGCCCCTCCCCTCAGCGCTGGCCGAGCGGGTGGGCCGGGACAGGGGCCTGCGGGTGGTCGAGGTGGTGTCCGGCGGGCCGGCCGACCGGGCCGGGCTGCGCGCCGGGGACCTGCTGGTCAGTGCGGGCGGCAACCCGGTGAGCGCGGCCCAGGACCTGCAGCGGCTGATGTTCGCCGAGGCCATCGGCCGCCCAATGGCGATCACCGTGATGAGAAACGGGGCCCTGGTCGACGTGATCGCCGAGCCATCCGAGCTCGTCGCAGCCTGACCCCCGCGCCAAAGGGCGCGCGCCGCCGACTGGACTGAGGAGTCGAGGGAGCGAGGAACGAGCGAGCGAGCGACGAGGGAAGCTCGGCGGGTCCAGCGCGCCCGGAGGCGCAAGAAAACGGAGCATTGTCGCATCCGGTACCGCCAATCCCGGCCTGGTTATGCACAGCACGGCCGGATGAGCGTCCGCATCCACAGAACCACAGTTGGCCTGGGGCGGCCCGGCCGAGCCGGTGATGGTGGACTCACCGGCGGCACCGGGCCGCTGGCCGGCGCCCCGGCTGGGGCTGCCGGGACAGCCCAGGATGACGGGATGGTCCGTGATGAACGAGGCGCAGGTGGTCCTGGCGGGTTATGTGGCCCGCGAACCGAAGTACCGCAAGACGCACAACGGCTATTCGTACACGTCGCTCCGGGTCGGCTATACCCCACGCCGGATGGACCGGGACAGCGGCGAGTGGTCCGACAGCGGCACGTCGTTCGTGACCGTGTTCTGCTGGCGGGGGCTGGCCGAGAACGTCGCGATGTGCGTGCGCAAGGGCGATCCGGTGCTGCTCAAGGGGAAGCTGCAGGTGCGGCCGTACACCGACAAGGACGGGGGCAAGCGAGTCGCGGTGGAGGTCGAGGCCAGCTCGATCGGGCACGACCTGAACCGGGGAGTGGCGATGTTCCAGCGGGCTCACCGGCCGACGGGGGAGACGGCGCTGGAGCGGGCGGCCAGCCTGGCCCCGCCCGGCGAGCCGGGCGCAGACCCGCAGGGCCTGGCCGAACCAGGAGCCGGCGAGCCGGGCATCAGCGAACCGGCCATACCCGGGGCGCGGCCCGGCGAGGCCGGGGCCGGGGACGACATCGACGGCACGCCACCGGACGGGATGTTCGCCGAGGACGCCGTGGCCGCGCTGGCCGGCGCGGAGGGGCCCGATGGCCCGGACGGCCCGGACGGCGACGCCATGGTGCCGCCGGCCCCGGATCCGGATGAGCCAGGCCCAGGTGGGAAGGCCGTTGCGGCGGCAGCGCCATTCTGATCGGGATCCGCGGAAAGCGCCGCCCGGCGGGCCCCATGCCTCTACGCTGTTACCCAGCGTTATAGATCGGCCGCTTCTCGAATACGGAATGTGACCGGGGCGGGGGCACCAGGGGCCCGCCTGCGGCGGTCATGGACAGGTGGCATGTCGGCAGTCCAAGGCACGATGCACACTGATCCCGGATACCCGCCGGGCTCCGGTACCGAAGCACCGTGGTCCTGGGAACGCCTTCCCGGACGGCCGCGGCTCACGGCTTACCTGCTGACGGTGATCGCCACTGAAGTGGCGCTGGCCAGCTGGCAGCTCGGCGGGACCCGGCTGCGGGCCAGCCAGCTGGCCCTGTTCGCCGCTTTGCTCGGCTGCGCGGCGGCCTGCGTCGAGGCGACCCGGCGCTGGGGCGTACCACAGCCCGGCCCCCGGGACCTGCTGACCGCGTGGTGGCTGCCCGCCGCGCTGCTGCTCCCGCGCCTGCGCGCTGGCCGGGCCCGCGCTGATCGGCGGCTTCGCGCACTGGCGGGCCAGGCAGGGACCGCTGTACTGGCGTGCGTTCACGGCGGCGTCGCTGGGCCTGGCCGGCGGGGCCAGTTCGGCTCTGTTCCAGCAGGTGCACGCGCATGGCCACTGGCCGCTGAACCCGGCGAAGATGGCCGTGGCGGCTGGCTGCGCGGGGTTGTTCGTGCTGGTCAACGGCGTCCTGGTGGGCATGGCCGGGCGGGCCGCGCAGTCCGGGCCAGCCGGGCCGGGCGGTACGCCCCGGCGTGGGCAGGCCGGTGCCGCACAGCCCGGGCTGGCGGCTGGTGCGCCGCGGCTGCGGTCCGGCTGGGACTCCGAGGGCCTGCTGATCGGCCTGGCCGGGCTGTGCGCCGGGCTGCTGGTCACCATCGCCTGTGCCCTGAACCCGGTCCTGCTCGCCGTCGCGCTGCCGCCGGTGATCCTGCTCCAGCGCAGCCTGCTGCACCAGCAGCTGCGCGCGGCGGCCCGGACCGACGCCAAGACCGGCCTGCTCAACGCCGTCGCCTGGCAGCGGGAGGCGGACGGCTGGGTGCGCCGGGCCCGGCGGGCCGGGGTGCCGGCCGCCGTCCTGCTGGTGGACATCGACCACTTCAAGCGGGTCAACGACCGCTACGGCCACCTGGCCGGGGACGACCTGCTGGCCGCGACGGCCAGCACCCTGATCAGCCACGTGCGGGCCGGCGACGTGCTGGGCCGGTTCGGCGGCGAGGAGTTCGTCGCGCTGCTGCCCGGCGCCAGCCAGGAGCAGGCGTGCTGGATCGCCGAACGCCTGCGGGAGCGGGTACGGGCCAGCGCCATCCCGTCGCTCGGCGCCGAGGCCACGGTCACCGTGTCGATCGGGGTGGCCGCCCTCGGCCGGGACGGGAACGAGCTGTTCGAGCTGCTGGCCGCGGCCGACGCCGCGCTATACCGGGCCAAGCAGTTCGGCCGGGACCGGGTGTGCACGCTGCCGCTGGGCGCATGCCCGTCCGACCCTCGGCACCGTTGCCCCTAACCTTGAACCATGCCTGAATTTATCTATCAAATGCATGCCGCCCGGCTGGTCAAGGGCGACAAGGTGCTCCTTGACGATGTGACGCTGGCGTTCTTCCCCGGGGCCAAGATCGGCGTGGTGGGGCCGAACGGCGCGGGCAAGTCCACGTTGCTGAAGATGATGGCCGGCCTGGAGCAGCCGTCCAACGGCGACGCGCGGCTGTTCCCCGGCTTCACGGTGGGGCTGCTCAGCCAGGAGCCGCAGCTTGACGACAGCAAGAACGCGCTGGAGAACGTCCAGGAGGGGGTGGCCGAGACCAAGGGCCTGCTGGACCGGTACAACGCGATCGCCGAGCAGATGGCGACCGACTACTCCGACGAGTTGCTCGAAGAGATGGGCAGGCTCCAGGAGGAGCTCGACCGCCGCGAAGCGTGGGACCTGGACAGCCAGCTTGAGCAGGCCATGGACGCGCTGCGCTGCCCGCCCCCCGACGCGGACGTGACCACGCTGTCCGGCGGCGAGCGGCGGCGGGTGGCGTTGTGCAAGCTGCTGCTCTCCCAGCCGGACCTGCTGCTGCTCGACGAGCCCACCAACCACCTGGACGCGGAGAGCGTCCAGTGGCTGGAGCAGCACCTGGAGAAGTACGCGGGGACGGTGGTGGCGGTCACCCACGACCGGTACTTCCTGGACAACGTGGCGCAGTGGATCCTCGAGCTGGACCGCGGCCACGCCTACCCCTACCAGGGCAACTACTCGACCTACCTGGAGACCAAGGCGTCCCGGATCAAGGTCGAGGGGGCCAAGGACGCGAAGCGGCGCAAGCGGCTGGAAGATGAGCTGGAATGGGTCCGGTCCAGCCCGCGGGCCCGCCAGGCCAAGAGCCGGGCCCGGCTGGAGCGCTATGAGGAGATGGCCACCGAAGCGGACAAGTACCGCAAGCTGGATTTCGAGGAGATCCAGATCCCGCCGGGCCCGCGGCTGGGCAGCCAGGTCGTCGAGGCGGCCGACCTGGCCAAGGGCTTCGGTGACCGGCAGCTCATCGAGGGGCTGAGCTTCTCGCTGCCGCGCAACGGCCTGGTCGGCGTGATCGGCCCGAACGGCGTCGGTAAGACCACCCTGTTCAAGATGCTGACCGGCGACGAGAAGCCGGACTCGGGCAGTATCCGGGTCGGCGACACGGTCAAGATCTCCTACGTAGACCAGCTGCGGTCCGGGATCGAACCCGACAAGACGGTCTGGGAGGCCATTTCCGGCGGCGACGCCACCATCCGGGTGGGCAACGTGGAGATCCCCAGCCGGGCCTACGTCGCGGCGTTCGGGTTCAAGGGCCCGGACCAGCAGAAGCCGGCCGGGCTGATGTCAGGTGGCGAGCGCGGCCGGATGAACCTGGCGCTCACCCTGCGCCAGGGCGGCAACCTGCTGCTGCTCGACGAGCCCGCCAACGACCTGGACGTGGAGACGCTCGCTTCGCTGGAGCGGGCGCTGCTCGACTTCCCTGGCTGCGCCGTGATCACCAGCCACGACCGGTGGTTCCTGGACCGGATCGCCACGCACATCCTGGCCTGGGAGGGCGGCCCGGACTGGTTCTGGTTCGAGGGCAACTTCGAGGCGTACGAGAAGAACAAGATCGAGCGGCTGGGGCCGGATGCGGCCCGCCCGCACCGCGTCACCTACCGCAAGCTCACCAGAGGCTGAACGGCCAGTACCCGCGGCTCGCCCCGCCTGGGTCCCAGACTCAGGTGGGGCTCAGCCCCAGGTCGGGGCGCCTCGGCTCGGTGGGCGCGTTGACCAGGCTGTGCGCGGCCATCACCAGGTAATCCCATAGCTGGGCGTCCAGTTCGGGGGGCAGGCCGATCTCGTCCAGCGCGGCCCGCATGTGCCGTAGCCAGGCGTCCCGCTCGGCTTCGCCGATGACGAAATGCCGGTGCCGCATCCGCAGCCGCGGGTGGCCGCGCAGTTCGTTGTAGGTGGCCGGGCCGCCCCAGTACTGGATCAGGAACAGCCGCAGGTGCTCTTCGGCGGGCCCGAGATCCTTGCTCGGGTAGACCGCCCGCAGCTCGGGGTCGGTGGCCACGCCCTGGTAGAAGAGGTGGGTCAGGCGGCGGAACGTCTCCTCGCCGCCGACCGCCTCGTAAAAGCTGATCTCTTTGGTGTCGTCCATCGCAGCTCCAGGCTAGTGGCTGGCCTGGCTAACTCTGGTCCCCGGTGGGGTCGTCGGAGCCGGTCTGGCTGGCGTGGGCTTCACCGGCCGCTGCGTGCGCTTGCGCCTCGGCCTTGGCGGCCGCGCCGGCGCTGATCGCAGAGGCCATCGGCTCGCCGGGCACGGCCGCCTCATCCAGCGCGGTCTTCAGCCGTTCGCGCAGCTCGCGGGCCACCTCCCACTGGCGCAGCGGCAGCGTCCGGGCCACCAGCCGCATCACGATGGCGTCGCTGGTCACCGACTCGACCCCCCAGACCTCGGGCTCTTCCGTGATCACGTCATGCCAGCGCGGCTCCTGCCACATCTGGGTCGCGGTGTCCTTCATGGTCTCCCGGACCCGGGGCAGGTCCTGGTCGTAGGACACCGGGAAGTCGATCACCGCGCGGGCCCAGCCCTGGGACTCGTTGCCGATCCGGTTGATGGTGCCGTTGCGCACGTGCCAGACCACGCCGTTGACGTCGCGCAGCCGGGTTACCCGGAGGCTGACCCCCTCGACCGTGCCGGTGGCGGCGCCCGCGTCGATGACGTCGCCGACGCCGTACTGGTCCTCCAGCATCATGAAGATCCCGGACAGGTAGTCACGGACCAGGCTCTGCGCGCCGAAGCCGATGGCCAGGCCGAGCACCCCGGCGCTGGCCAGCACCGGGGCCAGGTTCAGCCCGAGATCACCGGCGATGGTCACCGCGGCGATGCCGAAGATGAGCACCGACGCCGCGTTGCCCAGCACCGAGCCGAGTGCCTGGGAGCGCTGCCGCCGCCGTTCGCCCATCAGCACGTGCGCCGGATCGGTCTTGCCGTTGCCCACCTCGGCCGCGTGCTTGGTGATCTTCCTGATCAGCCGGAGCGCGATCAGCCGGATCACGATGGCCACCACCAGCACCAGGATGATCTGCAGCACCAGGGCGACCGGGCGGGCCAGCCACACGTTGACCAGCTGGGCGGCCGTCTCGCTGTGCGTCACATTCCAGGTCAGGCGGCAGGCGATGCCGGGGTCCTTCCCGCAGGCGTTCGTGAGCGAGTCTTCGGCGTGGGCGGCGAGGCGGAGCGCCGTGCCGAGCGCTTGCGAGGTCACGGGGGGAAGTCCTTTCGCGGATTGGCTGGGCCGGGGCGAGCCGACTCCCCATAGTGGCCGGCCATTGCGGGTGACCTAACCAGCTCGCCCCAGCTCGTCCAGCTCAGCGCGCCTGACCCCAGCGAGCCGCGCGCCGCGGCCCAGTCGGCCCGGCGCAGCCTGCCCTGACCTAGGCAACCCCGGGTGAGCCGCTCCCGGGGTGCCATCGGGGCAGTTTTTGGGATCAGTCAGCCTGATTGTGGTGACGGCGCCACGTAGACCGTGCAGTATGCAACGTGTAGAGAGAGAATTGCATGTTCTACTTCGTAGTTAGTGCACATAATTCGGATATTTCTCCGAAATGATCGGCGGAGAGTAATCACTCGATCGCTGTGAGTCGGATATCCGGACCGGGCGGTCGCGGGGGCGCGCCCAGAGGAGGGGATGAGATGGGAGCACGACGCGCCCAGTCGGTCGCTGAGCTTGGGTACACGCGACACCTGCCCTGCGGTGACGATGGCCGGCCCGACGCCGAGGCGGAGTGCGACGCCGACGGCGACGGCAGCCCGGAACCCGGCATCGGCGAAGCACGCCAGGAAGTCTCCATGGCCCGGGGTATCCGGGCGCAGTGCCTGGCTGACGGGCTCTCACCCGCCGAGATCGCGCTGGCCATCCATGGCCGCTGCGAGCCGACGTTCGGCACCACGCTGATCCGGGCCCACCGGCTCGCGCTGGGTATCGCGCTGGCCGATGTAGTGGCCCAGGTCCGGGCCAGGTACGTAACCGAAGGGCGGATGCCGCCCCGGTTCAGTGAGACCTTGCTGTCGTCCTACGAGAGCGGGCAGAAGCGGCCCGGGCCGGAGTACCTGCACTACCTCTGCTGTGTGTACCAGGCCGAGCCGGCCAATCTCGGCTACCCAGGGCAGTGCCTGTGCGGCCGGACGCACCGCGCGCCAGCCTTAATGCCGGCTGCCCCCGGGTCCGGCCAGGCGCTGGGCGCGCCCGCGCCGCCGCAGGCCGCGCCTCAGCCGACCGGTCCCCAGCAGGCCGCGCCGCCGCAGGCCGGGCCGGGGCTGGCGGCTGAAGCAGGCCAGCCGGCCGGGGTGGCTGTCCCGGCCGCGCAGCCCAGCCCGGGCGAGGCAGACGACGACCTGGTCCGGCGGAACCTGCTCCGGCTGATGGCCGATCCCGGCGCCGCGGCCGAGGGGCGGTTCTTCGGCGCGGCCGAGCGGATCCGGCGGCGGCTGGACGACGCGCTGCTCGGTGCCACGGTGTCGGTCACCATGCTGGACCACTGGGAGGAGATGGCCGGCGAGTACGGCCGGCTGTACATGACGGTGCCGCCGATGCGGCTGCTGTGCGACGTGCTGCTCGATCTTGGTGACGTGCGCCGGATGTGCGAGCAGCGGCAGCCGCTGGAGTTCGCGGAGCGGCTGTGCCAGCTGGCCGCCCGGCTGGCCGGGCTGGCCGGCATGACCATGATCGACGTCGGCGACCAGCGGCTGGCCCGGTCGTTCTTCAACACCGCGCGGACCGCCGCCGACGAGACCGGCGACCGGCAGCTGCGCGCCTGGGTGGCGGTGCGCGAGGCGCTGGTCCCGCTGTATTACGGCGACCCGGCGCAGGCCGCCGCGGCCGCCCGGGCCAGCGCCGACCTGGCCGGCCAGCGGCCCTGCGTGGCCAGCGCGATGGCGCCCATCGTGGAGGCACGGGCGCTGGCCCGGCTGGCCCGGGCCCGTGGGAAGGGCGGCCCGGCTGGGCGGGGCGGGGCCGGCGGCGGGGGTGGCGTGGCCGGCGGAGCGGTGTCCCGGGTCAACGCGGCTCTGGAACAGGCCCAGCAGGCGCTGGACGGGCTGCCCGCCGAGGAGCGGCGCGGCACCGCGTTCGGTTACACCGAACGCCAGTTGCTGTTCCACTCCGGCGACGCGCTGGTCACCCTGGGCGACTACCGGGGCGCGGACGACGCGTTCGGGCAGGCGTTGCGGCTGTACTCACCGGCCGAGTTCCTGGACCGGTCGCTGATCACGCTGGGCCAGGCCCGGTGCCGGCTGTCGGCCGGGGAGCCGGAAGAAGCGCTGCGGCTTAGCCGTGAGACCCTGGCCCGGCTGCCCAGCCAGCACCGGCCCGGGCTGGTGCTGCGCGCCGCGTACTCGCTGGGCGAGACGGTGGCGGCCAAGCACGGCGACTTCCCGGCCCTCCGCGACTACCGGGAGGCCCTGGTCACCAGCTGAGGCCGGTGTGAAAGGCCAGGAAGGCCAGGGTGTCCGCGGACAGTGCGACGGACCGGCTCACGCCGCGGGCGCCGTGGCCTACCTCCGCCTCCCGGCGCAGCAGGACCGGCCGGTCCGGCCAGCGGGCCGAGGTGGCGTACTGCATCGCCGCACACATCTTGCGGGCGTGCACCGGGTCCACCCGGGTGTCGTTGTCGAACACGGTGAACACCGTGGCCGGATAGCGGGTCCCGGGCCGGACGTGGTGGTAGGGGGAGTAGCCGAGCAGCCAGCCCAGTTCGTCCGCCTTGGCCGCCGTGCCGTACTCGTCGTTCCAGGTCTGGCCGAGACCGAACCGCTCGTAGCGGACCATGTCGAGCAGCGGCGCGGAGCAGGCCGCGGCGGCGAACTGGTCCGGCCACTGGGTGATGGCCGCGCCGACCAGCAAGCCGCCATTGGAACCGCCGGAGATGCCCAGCTGGCCGGCCGTGGTCCAGCCACCGGAGATGAGCGTAGCCGCGGCGGCATGAAAGTCGTCGAACACGTTCTGCTTATGCTCCCGCATGCCGGCCCGGTGCCAGTCCTCGCCTTCCTCGCCGCCGCCGCGCAGCGCCGCGATCGCGTACACCCCGCCGGCTTCCACCCAGGCCAGGATCGACGCCGAGTAGGCGGGCGACATGCTGATGTCGAAGCCGCCGTAGCCATACAGGATGGTGGGCCGGGGCGAGGCCGGCCCCGTGCCGCCCGCCTCCTGGCTGATGACCAGCATGCGGACCTCGGTGCCGTCCTTCGAGGCGAAGGTCAGCTGCCGGGTGCTGACGTCCGGCACCTGCACCGCGCCCGGCGCGGTGGCCCAGACCTGGACCGAACCGTCGCGCGCGTCATAGTGATAGATCATCAGCGGGGTGGTGTTGTCGGTGTAGCCGAACCAGGCTTCGTGGCCGCCCTCGGGCCGCTCGCTGATCCCGCCGGTGGTGCCCAGCCGGCCGGTCTGCGCACCGGTGCCGTCCGGCCCGGGGCTGGGCAGCGTCACCGTGCCGGTCCGCTCCCCGGTGGCCAGGTCGTGCACGCTGAGCTCGCTGATCGCGTGCCTGGTCCAGGACACCAGCAGGACCGGGCGGGCCAGCTCGGGACCATCGAGGATGGCGAAGTCGGTCAGGATCGCGGTCGGGTCCTGGCTGATCAGGTCGCGCCAGTTCGGCGCTTCCGGCTCCGCCGGGTCAGCGACCGCGAGCCGGCCGCGCGGCGCGCCCGCGTCGGTGAAGACGTAGAGGCGGCCGTCCCGGCCGACGTGCAGGCCGGTCCGTGCGTCCACACCCTGCTGCACCACACGCAGCGCGGGCGCGGCCGGCCCGGTGCCGCTCAGGTCGGCCAGCCACAGGTCGTTGCGCGGCGCGGTGCCCTGGGCCGCGCTGACCGTCAGCCAGCGGCCGTCCCGGCTGACGGAGACGCCGTAGTAGTTGGTCTTGTCCAGGCCCGCGCCGAAGATCAGCACATCTGACTCGTCCGGGGCGCCGACCGTGTGCAGGTAGACCCGGCGGTGGAACTGCTCCTCGCCGGCCGGGACCTGGTCCGGGGGGAGCTTGCGCACGTAGTAGAACGCGGCCCCGCCGGGCAGCCAGGCGACCGGGGAGTACCGGGTCCGGCTGATCGGGCCGTCCACCGCCGCGCCGGTGGCCACGTCCAGCACGCGCAGCACCGACTCCTCGTCCCCGGCCGCGGACAGCTGATAGGCGAGCAGCCGCCCCTCCTTGTCCGGCTGCCACGCGTCCAGCGTGGTCAGGCCGGTGGGATCGATGGCCACCGGGTCGATGAGCACCCGCTCCGGCTCCCCGGGCGCGGCGGTCAGCAGCACCCCATGCTCCTGGCCGGGCAGACGGCGCAGGAAGAACTGGCGCTCCCCACGCCAGACCGGGGTGCCGACGAACCCGGCCGCCATCAGCTCCTCGATCCGGCTGGCCAGCGGCGCCCGGGCGGACAGGTCGGCGGCGTGGCTGAGCCACAGCTCGTCCTCGGCGGCCAGCCAGTCCTTCGTCTCCTGGCTGGCCGTGTCCTCCAGCCAGCGGTACGGGTCGGCCACCTCGTGGCCGAACAGGTTCTCGGTGAGCTCGAGGCGCTCGGCGCGGGGGTATCCCGGGACCGGTGCGGCGACGGAAGGTGCGTGCGGGCCGGATTCAGTCATGAGCCGCACTCTAAGCGATCACGCCAGCACAACTGCCCGGCACACCTGCCGCAGACGGCGGGCGCCACCCGGCTGGCCGCCGGGTCAGCGCCACCCAGACGGTTCCCGTTCATCAGTCTTTTTACCTGGCACGCACGCCGGCGTTATGTCTAGCCGGGGCCGGCCGGTTAGGCTGTCCTTGGCCACGGCACTCTGTGCTTATCTGGCACACGGTGCTCGCCTACCGCACCAGGCAGGAGGCGCGTGTGCGACGGGTGCTGCTGCTCAACGTGACGTATGAGCCGCTGACCACGGTCGGCCTGCACCGTGCCGTGTGCCTGGTGCTGGGGGAGAAGGCCGAAGTCGTGCATGACGATTCGGAGGGCGTCTTGTTGCGCTCCTCCTCGGTCGTCATCGTCACCCCTTCGGTGATCAGGTTGCGCCGGTATGTGCGCATCCCGCACCGCAGCCGGGTGCCGCTGACCCGGGGTGCGCTGATGCGCCGGGACAACTACATGTGCGCCTACTGCGGCCGTAAGGCCGAGACCATCGATCACGTCATCCCGCGCAGCCGCGGCGGCCCGCACGCCTGGGAGAACTGCGTAGCCTCCTGCATGCGGTGCAACCACAGCAAGGCCGACCGGCTGATCGAGGAACTCGGCTGGACGATGAACCGGGTGCCGGTCGCGCCGCGGGGCGCGCACTGGCGGCTGATTGGCGCGGCCCACGACGGCGATCCACAGTGGGCGGCCTACCTGCCGGAGTCCACCGCCGCCTGACCTCCCGCGGCACCTCCTGCGATCCGCCGCGAGGTCACCACGCGCTCCCCGTCCGGGGTGGTCAGCACGTGCAGCCCGGCGCCGAACGGGCCGGTCAGCACCTCATCGCGGAGCACGCTGGCCGGGTCACCGGCGGCCGCCGCCCGGCCGCCGTCCAGCAGCAGCAGCCGGTCGGCGAACTGCCCGGCCAGGGTGAGGTCGTGCACCACCGACAGCACGGTCAGCATCTGCTCCCGGCGCAGCTGGTCCACGAGTTCCAGTGCGGCCACCCGGCGGCCGAGGTCCAGCGCGCTGGTCGGCTCGTCGAGCAGCAGCACCGGGGCCTGCTGGGCCAGCGCCCGGGCCAGCACCACCCGCTGCAGCTCGCCGCCGGACAGCGTGCCAAGCCGCCGGGCAGCCATCGGGGCCAGCCCCATGCGGTCCAGCAGCCCGCCGCAGATCTCCCGGTCGGCGGCGGTTTCCATCCGCAGGTAGCCGATGTGCGGGGTCCGGCCGAGCAGCACATAGTCGGCCACGCTCATCTCCGGCGGCAGCTCGGGCAGCTGCGGCACGTAAGCGACCAGCCGGGCCAGGGCGCGGCGGCGCAGCCCGGACGCGGGCTGCCCGGCGATGCCGATGGCGCCCTCGTACCGGACCAGGTGCGCCGCGGCCCGTAGCAGCGTCGTCTTGCCCGCCCCGTTCGGCCCGATGATGCCGAGCCACTCCCCGGACTCGACCCGCTCGGTGATCCCGGCCAGCGCCACCGCCGCGCCGTATCGCACCGTCACCCGGTCGAAGCTGATCATGACAAGTCCTGCCTGGCCCGCCGGGAGCTGAGTACCACCAGGAAGAAGGGCGCGCCGGCCAGTGCGGTGATCACGCCGATCGGCACCTCGGCGGGCGA
>CAVVGF010000048.1:0-54959 GCA_963747705.1 uncultured Actinomycetes bacterium
GCTGGAGCTGGCGGCCAAGGTCGTCGGGCAGGAGAGCTGGGTGACCGGCGGCAGCTGGTATCCGTGGCCGCTGCACACCTGGGCCGATGTCCGGGTGGACGAAAACCCGGCCTCGCCCGGCATCATCTCGATCCAGCAGGACGCGCAGGCCCACGGGCGGTGGCATCCACTGGGTGACGGCTACCAGCCGCAGCCCGGCGACTGGGTGCTGTTCCAGGGGCACGTCGAGGTGATCACCGAGTACCGCACGGGGTGCTGCACACGATCGGCGGGGACTCGCTGCCGAACTTCTCGGTCAACGCGCACCAGTACGCCGACCCGCTGGCCAGCGAGGGCGTGGCCGGGTTCGTCAACAACGGGGCGCTCAGCCCGGCCAGTTCGCCCAGCCCAACTGGCACCGCGCACGGTGACCATGGCCGGTCGCAGACCTCCGGCGGCCAGAACGCCGCGGCGACGGCCGCGGGCCAGGCCGCCATCCCCGGCACCGCCGCGGCCGGCGCGCCTGCCCGGCCAGTTCGGCCGATGCGCGGTCGCAGCAGCAGCCAGCCGCCAAGCGGCACTCGCGGGCCGCCAGGGGCAGGCCGGCGGCCGCGAAGTCCCGGAAGGACCGGACCGCGGCTAGTCAGACAGAGGCCAGTCAGGCGCAGGCCAATCCGGCGGCCGGGCTCGCGGCCATCCCCGGATCCACGCCAGCCAGCTCACCGGCCCAGGCGCACCACCGGGACCATCCGGCGACCAGCGGCCGACAGAGACCGACGCGGTTCCCGGGCAGGCTGACATCCCGGGCGCGGCCGGTCCGGCCAAGGGCCAGCACCAGCAGCACGACCGCACGGGGAACGGGGGTGCGGGGAAGGCCGGTAGCGGGGCGACCGACCTGGCCGCGGCGTCCGGCGGCGCGGCCATTCCGGGGGTAGCCACCCCGGGCCAGCACGACGGTCCGGGGTCGCGGCCCGCGGCCCGCCGCCAGGACCACCCGGCCAGCACCGCGCCGGTGGACGAGGCGGCCACGCGGCAGGCGTTCATCAACGCGGTGGCGCCGGGTGCGATCGCCTCGCAGCGTGCCTACGGGGTGCCGGCGGCGGTGACCATCGCCCAGGCCATCGAGGAGTCGGACTGGGGCCACAGCCTGCTGGCCAGCAAGGATCACAACCTGTTCGGCATGAAGGGCACCGGGCCGGCGGGCAGCGAGGCGCTGCCGACGCAGGAATACGAGAACGGCCAGTGGATCACCACGACGGCGCCGTTCCGGGTGTACCACAACTTCGCCGAGAGCATCGATGACCACGGCCGGCTGCTGGCCGACAGCGGCTACTACCGGCAGGCGATGGCGGTGCGCCGGGCGCCCAACGCGTTCGCTTCCGCGCTCACCGGGGTGTACGCCACCGACCCGGGCTACGGCACCAAGCTGATCGGCCTGATGCGGCAGTACAACCTGTACCGGTACGACGCGGGGGGCTCGGCGGCCGGGTCTGCTCCGGTGGCCAGGCACCGGCCCCGCCCGGCGCCCAGCCACCGGACGACGTCACCGACCCCCCTCCGTCAGCGACGCCCACGGCCAGCCCGTCCGGCACGCCGACCGCCACCCCCTCGCACACCGCTCAGCCGACACCGACGGCCACCCCGACCCACACCCCGGCCGCGACCCCGACGCACACGGCTGAGCCCACGCCCACCGCGACTCGGACGCACACAGCGGACGCCGGACCGGCCCACACGCCGGCTGCCACGCCGGCCCACACGTCCGCCGCTCCCACCCACTCCGCGGCCGCGGCGCCTAGCCACACCGCGCAGGCCACGCCGGCCACCAGCCACACGCCGTCTGCGAGCCACACCGCTACCGCCAGCCCGGCCGGACTGGCCGGGCAGGCCACCATTCCCGGGGTGCCGGACGCGCCAGCCGCCGCACCCGCAGCCACGGGACAGGCGGGCCGGGGCACGGCGCAATCGCCGGACAGCGCGGTCACCCGCGCGGACCGCCGGCTGACCGGGTCTCGGCCCGCAGCGCGCCGGCCAGCGAGGCGGGCCGCGACGGAGTCGGCGGTGCTGACCGCCGAGGAGATGCCGCTGCAGGCCAGCCCCGCCGCCCACGGGTCGAGCCCAGGCGAGCGCTGGTCCAGCCCAGCTGAGCAGCGGTCCAGCCCAGGCGAGCACTGGACCAGCCCAGCCGAGCACCGGTCCAGCCAAGATGAGCGCCGGTCCAGCCCAGCTGAGCACCGGTCCAGCCCAGCTGCGCACCGGTCCAGCGCAACCCCGCGCCCGGCCCGCCCAACCAGCCCGCCCGCACGTCCGGCCAGCAGCCGCAACTGGACCACGCTGCGCCGCTACCGGTCGGAGATCCCGCCGTCCGTGCACACCGCGTTCCTGGCCTCGGCCAAGGTGCCGCTGCGCCGCGAGGAGCCGATGTACCGCGAGGTGGCCGCGCACGCCGACATCCCGTGGAAGGTGCTGGCCGCGGCCGACTGGATGCAGTGCGAGGCGCGCTCCGGGTATTCGCCGGTGCACGGCGAGAGGCTGGGCACGGTCAACCTGGATGGGACCAGCTACACGACCCGGTCGGCCGCGCTGGAACAGTGCGCCGACGACCTGCGCGACCTGGCCTGGTCGGTGTACCAGGTTGACCTGACCGAGCGGCGGCCGCTGTCGGTGGGCGATCTGGCCAGCGTGTTCGCCGCGTTCCGCTGGGGCCAGCTGCTGGTGGTGCACCGCACGTCGGCCCTGGAGTTCCCGTTCTCGGTCGCGGGCCTGACCACCGCGCACCTGCACATGCGCTGGCCCAAGATCGCCGAGCCGGACGCTCCGGATAAGCCCGGCACCCGGTTCCGTAAGCCGTTCGGCGCGGTGCCCATCGTGCTCGGTCTCGGTTATCCGGCGGTGGTCTAAGCCCATGTCCCAGGAAAGGTGACGCCCATGCTCCGCTCACTGCTCTTCCCGGCCGCCCCGCCGCCACGGCTCCGCCGGGCCATCACGGATGAGCTGAGGTACCAGGCAGCCGACCCGGCGAGCGGACCACCGCCGCCGGTGACCACCGGCTACCGGCCGGGCCCGCGCGGGCCGCGGTCCCCCCGGTTCGGCCATTGGCGTTCAGTGAAATGGGGGTTGGTGCTGGCCGCGGCAGCGTTCATCTTCCGCCGCGCGATCGCGTCCGTGGTGCTCAGCGCGCTGGCCGCCAGCCTGCACTTCCTCGGCCTCAACGTGCACCTGCCGACCGTGCGGTTCGCCTGGCCGTGGCAGACCATCACGGCCGGCACCACGACCAATACCGACCTGGGCCCGTGGGTGCTGCAGAAGATCGAGGGCATCTCACGGCCCGCGCTGGGCCAGGCCAACTTCAGCTTCGTGTTCACGCACAAGGTGTCCAAGAGCATCGGCATCTGGCCGTGCTGGTACGCCAGCACGTTCTACGCCGTGGGTCACGCGTCGGCCACCGTCGACCTGAACCCCGGCCCGGCCTGGTGGACCCCGGCCCAGGGGCACTACCGGCTCCAGGTGCTGAGCAGGCCGCGGGGCGGGCAGCCGGGGCAGGTGACGGTCACGATGATGCTGCCCGCCCCGCAACTCCCCCGGTCCGCGCACGACGTGACGATCGACAATCTCCCGTCCAAGCCATTGGCCACCCAGCACAGCTGGACCTACCCCGGCTTCGGCTGCGGCGTGCTGCTGCGGCCGCAGTTCACCCAGTCGGTGCTGTACGCACAGGCCCAGCAGATCGCGTTCTACAAGGCCACGCACGCGCCGCAGGTGACGCGGCCCGCTCATCCGGAGCGCGGAGACTGAGGCCACCACGACCATCCGCGACAACTTCATCCAGCCGACGCTCAACGCGCTCGGTTACACGCTCAAGCAGTTCACGCTGCGCTGGGTACCCGCGCCGTGACCTGCGTCACGGGGTTGGGGTGGCCGTCCCGGTGGGCGCGGTCCGGCAATGTACGTTATGCCGGAGATTGGAGCTTCCCGCGATGGCCCGGTGTATGCATCGGGGTACCCCGGCGGCCCCGTTCACGGCGGGCGCATACGATACGAGCACCCCCGCGAGAAAGGCGCCGCCGTGAGCAACGAGGACGCATTCGATACTGGCGTCGCGCACCCCGCCCGGGTCTATAACTACTGGCTCGGCGGAAAGGACAACTACGCCGCCGACCGGGAGGCCGCCGAGATGGCTGTGGCGGCCAACCCGAACATCCTGCCCGGCGTGCGAGCCAACCGCGCGTTCCTGCGCCGCGCGGTGGAGTACCTGGCCGGCGAGGCGGGGATCCGGCAGTTCCTGGACATCGGCACCGGGCTGCCCACCGCGGAGAACACGCATGAGGTGGCTCAGGCGATCGCGCCGGATGCCCGGGTCGTCTACGTGGACAACGACCCGATCGTGCTGGCGCACGCCCGGGCCCTGCTGACCAGCACCCCCGAAGGCGCTACCGCGTACGTGGATGCGGACGTGCGGGACGCCAGCACGATCCTGACCGAGGCGGCCAAGGTCCTGGACTTCAGCCAGCCGATCGCGGTCATGTTCCTGATGATCCTGCAGTACATCCCGGACGAAGAGCAGCCGCAGCAGATCGTGGCCCAGCTGATGGACGCGGTCCCGTCGGGCAGCTACCTGGTGCACTCGGACACCACTGGGGACATCGACACCGAGCGGGTCGCCACCGCCACCGCGCGGCTCAACAGCAGGCTCGGGCCTGCCCAGTTGCACCGCCGTACCCGCGAGCAGATGGCCACCTACTTCACCGGCCTGGACATGGTAGAGCCCGGGCTGGTCCTGATGCCGGAATGGCGGGCGCTGGCCAATCCCGCGCACATGATCCCGTGCTACGCGGGCGTCGGACGCAAGCCCTGATACGTCATTCTTTGCGCGCCACCCCGCCGAGGATCCGCATGACCTCGGTGGTGGTCACGGCCGCGTCGGCATCCGGCCGCCAGGCCCAGATGTCGGTCAGCCCCGGCTCGACCAGCGTCAGGCCGCCGAAGAACTCGCTGATCTCGTCGCGGTTGCGGGCGGGTACCGCGGCCAGGCCCTTGTTCGCGTCGGTCAGCTCGCGGGTGGCCTGGCTCAGCCGCTGGGTGCCGACCGCATGGGCGGGCGACACGTCGGCGTGCGAGATGACCAGGTAGCTGCCGGGCGCCATGGCCTCACGCAGCCGGGCCACGCCCCCGGCCGGATCGGCGGTTTCCGGGATGAGGTGCAGCACCGCCAGGGCGAGCACGGCGACCGGCTGGCTGAAGTCGATGAGTCGGCCCACCTCCGGCGCGGCCAGGATGCCGTCGGGGTCGCACACGTCCCCCCGGATGGCCGCGGTCTGACCGCCGGACAGCAGCGCCTGGGCGTGCGCGACCACCACCGGGTCGATGTCCACGTACACGATCCGGGCATCCGGCGCGATCGCCTGAGCCACCTCATGCGTGTTGTCCGCGGTGGGCAGCCCGGAGCCAATGTCCAGGAACTGCCGGATCCCGGCCTCGCCCGCCAGGTACCGCACCGCGCGGCGGAGGAACTCGCGGTTCTGCCGGGCCAGCCAGGGCAGCTGCGGGATGGCGCACGCCTGGCGCTCCGCCGCCTCCCGGTCGGCCGCGTAGTTGTCCTTGCCGCCGAGCCAGTAGTCGTAGACCCGGGCATGGTTCGGCACCGACGTATCAAACGCCTGCTCGGGCAGGCTCCCCTCCATTGTGCTCCCCACCACCGTGCTCCCCTCCGCCACGCCCGCCGAGCATAGCGGTGATCTTGTCAGCGGCGCCGAAGCCGCCAGGCGTAGCCGAGGTACAGCACGGCCAGCACGGCCCACACCACGGCCAGCGCCTTGACCGGCGAGGAGCCCGGGTAGTGCACCGACCATTCGACGGCGGCCCCGGAAGCTACCGCGGTCAGCACCGAGCCCGCGACCATCGCGCCGAGCTGGGCGCGCCTGCGCTCCAGCAAGGCCGGGTCGGCTGCCGCTTTCCTGGCGGGCCGGGCGCCGAGCTGCGCGTCGATCCGGGCGCTGACTTCACCGTCGAGCTTGTCCAGGAACGACTGCACGACGGCATCGTGGTAATCGGGGCCGAGCTCGGTGTGGACTTCGGCCGCGGCGCGGATCTCCTCAGGGGAAAGCCTTGAGTCGCCCATACTGGCAGCATAACCTTCTGCCGGTTCGCGGGTTCTGGGCCAGATGAAGGGGGAGGCACGTGCCAGATGTTGCGCTGCGGCCGGTTGAAGACCGCGACCTGGACGCCTTGTTCGAGATGATGCGTGACCCGGAGGCGGTCCGGATGGCGGCATTCACCCCAGAGGACCCCAGCGACCGGGCTGCCTTCGACGCGCACCAGGCCCGGGTGCGGGCGGCGCCGGACATCACGCACCGCGTGGTGACCTGTGACGGCCAGGTGGTTGGCAGCATCGCCAGCTTCCCCATCGAGGGCCAGACCGAGATCACCTACTGGATCGACCGCGCCGCCTGGGGCCAGGGCATCGCGACCCGGGCGGTGGCGCTGCTGCTCGGCCTGGTGCCGGACCGGCCGCTGTACGCCCGCGCGGCCAGCGACAACACCGGCTCGCTGCGGGTGCTGCACAAGGCCGGCTTCCGGGACATCGGAACCGAGATCTCGTTCGCCCCCGCCCGGAACCAGGAGATCGAAGAGACCATCCTCCAGCTAGACGGCTGAGCGTCACCGCGCGGCGGGCTGGACCGCGCGCGCATAGCGGGCGGCCAGCACGCGCAGCCGGTCGACCAGTTCTGGCGGCTCGGTCACGGTGAAGTCGGCGTCCAGCAGGCCCAGGTAGACGAAAGGCTCTCGATGCTGTCCGCGCCGCAGGCCAGCACGCAGGACTGGTCATCGATGGCTTCGATCCCGCCGCCCACCGCCGGGGGGACGCGGGCGGCCAGCACGGCCGCGGGCAGGTGCACGGTGACCCGGGCCCGGAACCGGAAGCCGGCCGCGGACACCCCGCGCGCCACGTAGGCCGCGACGTCGCCGCCCTCCGGCAGCTCGCGCGGCGTGAACCGGGGACCGGCCGGCGTACGCGGCTGGATCCGGTCCACCCGGAACGTGCGCCAGTCAGCGCGGTCGGTATCCCAGCCGAGCAGGTACCACTTCTGGCCCCACGAGACCAGCCGGTGCGGCTCGACGGACCGGACCGTGCCGGTGCCGTCGTGTGTCCGGTAGTCGAGACGAAGTTGCTCATGGTCACGGCACGCGCTGGCCAGCGTGGTCAGCACGGCCGGGTCGACGGCGGGCGGCGGCGAGTCGGGCGGGACCGGCACGGTGTAGTCGGCCACCGCGCTGACCCGGCGGCGCAGCCGGGACGGCAGCACGTTCTCCAGCTTGGCCAGCGCGCGCACCGAGGTTTCCTCGATGCCGGTGACCGGGCTGCGCGCCGCGGTGCGCAGCCCGACCGCCACGGCTACCGCCTCGTCGTCGTCGAGCAGCAGCGGCGGCATGGCCGCCCCGGCGCCCAGCCGGTACCCGCCGTCGGTGCCCCGGGTGGCGTGCACCGGGTAGCCGAGGTCGCGCAGCCGGCCGATGTCCCGGCGCACGGTGCGCTCGGTGACGTCCAGCCGTTCGGCCAGGTCCGCACCGGACCAGTCCCGGCGGGCCTGCAGCAGCGACAGCAGCTTCAGGAGCCGGGCCGACGTTTCCCACATGAGCGGAAGTCTGCCTCATCTTTAGGACAGAGGTTGTCCGGAACGGTCCGTAGCGTAGCTGGCATGACGACATCAGCGCAGATCGAGCCGTTCCGCATCGACATCCCGCGCAGTGACCTGGACGACCTGGCCGCGCGGCTGGCCGCCACCCGCTGGCCTGACGAGGTGGCCGGGGCCGGCACCGAGTACGGCATGCCGCTCGGCACCACGCGGCGGCTGGCCGAGCACTGGCGCACCAGCTACGACTGGCGGGCGCACGAGACCCGGCTCAACGAGTTCCCGCAGTACCGCACCACCATCGACGGGCAGACCATCCACTTCCTGCACGTCCGGTCGGCCGAGCCGGATGCGCTCCCCCTACTGCTGCTGCACGGCTGGCCGGGTTCGGTACTGGAGTTCGCCGGGATGATCGGCCCACTGACCGACCCGCGGGCGCACGGCGGCGACCCGGCCCACGCGTTCCATGTCGTGGTGCCGTCGCTGCCGGGGTACGGGTTTTCCGGCCCGACGGCCGCGCCAGGCTGGGATAGCAGCCGGATGGCAATGGCGTTCGGCATGCTCATGGACCGGCTGGGGTACCAGCGGTGGGGCGCCGTCGGCGGGGACACCGGCGCCCTGGTGGGGCGCGAACTTGGCATCCTGGCGCCGGCCTGATCGGCGTGCACCTGATGCAGATCTTCGCCTTCCCGTCCGGCGACCCCGCCGAGATGGCCGCGCTGACCGACGCGGACCGGCAGAGCCTGGCCGGGACGACCGCCGACTTCCAGAGCAAGTCCGGGTACCAGAAGATCCAGCAGACCCGGCCGCAGACGCTCGGTTACGGGCTGACCGACTCGCCGGCCGGCCAGCTGGCCTGGAACGCGGAGCTGTGGACCGGCTGGGGCGACTACGCCGACTACCTCGACGTAGACACGTTCCTGACCCACGTGAGCATCTACTGGTTCACCCGGACGGCCGGCTCCAGCGCACGGCATTACTTCGAGGACGCGCACAGCGGGGCCGGGTACCGGGACGAGCCGAACAAGACCCCGACCGCGGTCGCGGTGTTCCCGCAGGACTTCCGGACCATCCGGGCCTGCGCGCAGCGGGCCAACAACATCGTCCGGTACACCGAATTCGACCGTGGCGGCCACTTCGCCTACACCACCGACCCGGATCTCGTCGTCGGCGACGTGCGCGAGTTCTTCGCCAGCTTGAGCTGATCGTCAGCCCGGGCTGATCATCAGGCACAGCTGATCGTCAGCTAAGCCGATCGTCAGCCTGGGCTGATCGTTAGCTGATGCTGATCGTCAGCTGATCTGACGATTTGCCCGGCTGACGATTGGTCCGGCTGATCATCATCCGCGGCGGACGGCGAAGTTGTAGCAGCCGTAGCCCACGTTGCGCAGCTGGACCAGGGTGATGTCCGGCCGGGCCAGCAGCTCGCGGATCGCGGTAATGGCGTGCTCGCCGTCCTCGACCAGCACGCCGTCTGCGATCCGGCCGTCCCGGTCGTAGGCGCGGACCACCTGCTGGCGGTGGCTCAGCGCGGGCGGGTACCGGTCCGGGGTGCGGTAGCCGTCACACGGCTCGGCGTGGATGAACACCGGGCCGCGCTCGGCGTACCCGCCCCGCCCACCGGGCGGCGTGTAGGCGATCAGCAGCACCCGCTCGCCGGGCACGGTTTCGCGTAGGCAGCAGCGCAGCGGGCTGCCGCCCCCGGTGTCGGTCTGCACGGTCAACTGGTTCCCGGCCTCGTCCACCCCGGCGGCCCGGATCCCGTCCAGGGTGGCCGCCCGGATCGGCTCGAACCGGAACTGTCCCCCGGCCGGGGGCCGGGTCATGGTCTGCTCGGCAGGTTGTGTGCTCATGCCCAGTAGACGCGGCGGGTCGGCCAAACGTGAGGTACCGGCCTAAAATGACCGCAGCGGCGTCCCGGAAATGCCGCTGCTACGAGGGGAACAAAGGATGATCGTCGCAGCGGTCTTAGTCATCGTGCTGGGCCTGGTACTGATCGTGGTGGCCGGGGCGAGCTGGCAGGAACGGCTGCCGCGCAACAGCTTTGCCGGGGTCAGGACGCCATCCACGATGCGCAGCGACCAGGCGTTCAAGGTGGCCAACAAGGTAGCCGCGCCGCTGACCGCGGCGGGCGGCGTCGTGCTGGCGCTCGGCGGTGTGCTGAGCGCGGTGCTGGGCAAGTCCAGCGCCGGGCCGGCGCTGATCGCCTGCGCGCTGGCCTGCGCGGTCCTGTGCGTCGTGGGCGGGGTGCTCGGCGCCCGCGCCTGCCGGACTCTGTAAAGTGCGTGCTGGGCTGGCCCGTAGGGACGATGCGGCGGGTGGGAACGGTGCTGCTCACCGGCCGGCTGGCGCTGCGCCAGTTCACCCCCGGCGACGTTGATGGCCTGCTGGCGCTGGACGGTGATCCGCGGGTGCTCCGCTTCCTGGACCGCACGGCCAAGTCGCGGGCACAGATCCAGGCCGAGGTGCTGCCCCGGTTCCTGGACATGTACGGGCGGTACCCCGGGTTCGGCTTCTGGGCGGCCGAGGCCCGCCGCGATGGAGGCTTCGTCGGCTGGTTCGGGCTACGGCCGGTGCAGCCCACCGCCTCCGCGATGGTGCGCTGGCCCGACGCCCCGCCGGGCCCGGTCACGGTGGCTTCGCTCGGCTACCGGCTCCGGGCCAGCGCCTGGGGCCAGGGCTACGCGACCGAGGGGGCCCGGGCGCTGGTCCGGCGGGCGTTCACCGACCTGGGCGTGACCCGGCTCGTCGCCACCACGATGGCCGTGAACACCGGGTCCCGGCGGGTGCTCGAAAAGGCCTGCGCTATCCTGCGCACCGTCCACCTGGACTGGCCGGATCCGCTGCCCGGCAACGAGCAGGGCGACGTTGAGTACCAGCTGCACCGGGCCGGCTGGCCGGTCAGGACTGGCCCGGATTGGTGACCCAGGCCAGGAACAGCGGCGTGTGCGTGGCCGTGTCCTCCAGCAGCAGCAGGAACGGCCGGTTGAAGCTCAGCACCAGCGACGGGCCGACCAGTTCGGCGGTGCCTACCGCCACGCCGGTCGCCGCGGCGGCGGTGGTCCCCTTCGCGTTGACGGTCATCGTGTCGCGCTGCACGATCTCGGAGATCTGGCTGTCCTGGGCCCCCAGCCCGGAATAGTCGCCGCTCAGCGGCAGGCCCATGGCGGCCAGGGTGGATTGCAGGTTGGCCCAGGTCTGGCTCAGATGCATCCGCGGCAGCCGCACCCCGGCGGGCTGGCTGGGCGCCGTCGTGGTCAGTGCTGTCAACTGGGCCTGGCTGGGCACGGCGCAGTTGGCCGCGTGCGCGGGCGGCAGCAGCCCGACCGCGGCCAGCCGCCCGCCGGCGTACGGCAGCGTGGCCGATTGCCAGCCGGCCACCCGGCGATAGCTGGCCACCGGGCCGGTGTTGCTCATCAGCGGAACCTGGACTACCTGGCCGCCCGCGGTGTGGAAGGGCGCCGTGCTGGTGGACGGGAACGGCTGCTCCCAGCGCGCATTGAGGTAGACCGTGTTCTCGAGCACGGTCTGGGTCAACGCGGGCAGCGGCGCTGAGAACAGGGTGGGCACCAGGCCGTGTGTCTCCTGGGCGACGACGCCGTTGATCTTGTTCGTGGTGGCTGGCTCATCCCCGAAGTTCACCGACCACAGGCCGGCCCGGTACGCGGTGCGCAGGTCGTTCAGCACCCGCTGGGTGGGCCGGACCCCGGACTGCTCGAAAAGGTGGTTGGTGACCTGAAGCTGGCGCAGCCCGGCCAGGCTGGCGGTGTGCCGGTCCAGCGCGGCGACCAGCCCGGGCTGCCAGGCGGGCAGGTGCAGCAGCCGCCCGACGGCAGCCGCCGTCGGGCCGTTGGCCCCGGCGTACAGCATGCCCAGCGCCTCGGCGGCCGATTCCGGGGACAGCAGCAGGTTGGCGGCTGGGGCCGGGGCGCAGACCCGGCGCAGCAGGGCCAGGCCGAAGGCGTCCTCGGCGGCGGCGAGCCGCCCCGGCGGCAGAGCGGCGGCCGGCAGCTTCTCGACTCTGCCGGTCAGCAGTTGCCCGCCGCCGCTCCGCGGTGAGCCCGGCTGGCCGCAGCCGGCCACCAGGACGGCCGCGCCTGCCAGCGTGGCCACGGCCAGCGCCAGCTGGCGGCCGGGCCTGCTCCGCACCATGGGACCTCCCCGCTCTGGGCATCCGGTGGGTGCTGCGTCGATAAGACGCAGCCGGGGCCAGCACGGTTTCGTCTAGACCAGAACGTGACCAGGACAGACGGCCCGGGGCCCGCTGTCGCGGGCCCCGGGCGCGCCGGTCTACGGTCTACGGTCGCGCTGCGTTCAGCAGCTTGTCTTGTTGAAGCAGCGGACCGTGTTGGACAGGGTGTCCTGATACGGCGAGTACATCGCCAGCGGCTGGTTGGTGTACTTGTAATCGTTGTGCCCGTTGATGTAGCCCGGGCCGGAGCTGGTCCAGCCGATGTTCCAGGCCCCGCCGCTGGAGCCGCCGGTCATCGGGTTGCCGATCACGATCGGCCTGGTGGCGCCGGCGCCGCTGATGTTGCCGTCTGGCCCGCGGTCGCGCCGATGTCCTCGACCATGTTGAGGCCGTTGTAGGGGCGACGCGGCCGGGTAGCCGAACGCGACGAACTGCTGGTTGACCGGGTAGTTCCAGGCGAAGCCATCCCAGCCCACCGAGTTGCCGAGGGTGCGGCCGGTGGTGTTGGACGTGCCGCACAGCATCGCGGCTTCGTCCTCGGTCAGGTCGCGGTTGCTGAACCAGGCCGAGGTGGTGATGGCGGCGCCGGTCCAGACGAACTCACCGAACGGGTCGAAGTTCGCCACTTCGCCGTTGTACGCCGGGATGAAGATGGCTGAGCTGTCCCAGAGCCGGTGCGTCCCGTTGGTGTTCGCCGCGCAGTGGCCGGCGGTCCAGATCTCGTTCTCGTTGCTGGTCCCGCTGGACGAGGCGACCGACGTTGCGGAGCAGACGTAATTGCCGCCGTCGTTGGTGAAGAACAGCTTGCCGTTCACCTCGTAGGGATAGGTGTGCCACAGGCTCTGCGCCGGCGTGAAGCTGTCATACGGGTACGGATACGAGAAAGCGTTGGGCGACGCCCTCCTGATGGCCGGGGCGATGGCCGCACCCTGCCCGCGCGCCAGTCCGCCCGCGACGTGCCCCGGCTTCCCGGGCACCTTGGCCGTGGGCGGCAGCACGTGCGGCCTCGACCCGGCGACGAGCACGCCGACCGACTTGGCCGCGCGCAGCCGGGCTGGGGTCCAGTAGGCCAGCACGGCCTTGGCGTTGACCTTGGCCGTGTGCAGGACCGTCTGGGGCGCGGCGGCCCGCGTGCTGGCCTCCGCCGTCCCCGGCGCGGCAGCCAGCCACGCGCTCACCAGGCCGGCCGCGCACAATGCCGCCGGAATGGTGCGGCGAACCACGGCCGACGACGAAACCTTAATTCCGTAAGATGGCATTAAATCCCCCTTGTCGTGTAACTGAGCTATGTGGGGTCACCGGATCATCCCGGGCTCCCCGGAATTGCAGCCCACTGCCCGAATTACTCCCCGTTCATCCGACGTACCGAGCCCGCGGGCTACTGACACTAATGCAGAGCAGTACGCCGGGTAGCTGATTCACCAAGCATTGGTAAAATATCGAATCCGGCGAATTCTCATTAATGGAAATAAAGACCTGGAATTGCAAGTAAGACAGTCCGGCCGGGCGGGCAGTAGCCGGACCAGGCGATACTGGTCGTTATGCCGCGCCAGCCCGATGCCGACGACCGGCCGCCCTTCCGCCGGGCGGTCGACTCGGGGATGGCCGAGCTGCTGCTCGACGCTGACCGGCCCGGCGCCTGGATGCTGCTGGTGGACGACGTCCCGCAGTCGCATGTGGACCTCAGCGATCCGGAGTACCTGGATTTCGACTACATGCGGCGGCTGGGGCATGTGGCCGACCTGGCCGGGCCTGCCGGCCAGCCGCTGCGCGTGCTGCACCTGGGCGGGGGCGGGCTGACCCTGGCCCGCTACGTCGCCGCGACCCGGCCGGGGTCCAGCCAGCTGGCGGTGGAGTGCGACGCTGCCCTGGTCGCGCTGGTCCGGCGGTGGCTGCCACTCGACCAGCCCGCCCGCCGTGGCGGTGGCCGGACCGGTGCGGGCCGGGTGCGGATCCGGGTCGGTGACGCCCGCGCGGTGCTGGCCCAGCTGCCGGCCGCCTCGTTCGACCTCGTGGTGGCGGACCTGTTCGCGGGCGCGCGGACACCGGCCCACCTGACCTCGGCCGAGTTCGCGGCGGCCGCGGCCCGGGTGCTCACCCCGGCCGGCAGTTACGCGGTCAATATCGGCGACGGGCCGCCGCTGGCCTACGCGCGCGCCCAGGTGGCCACGCTCGGTTCGGTGTTCGCCCAGGTGTGCCTGATCGCCGACCCGGGCGTGCTGCGCGGGCGGAGGTTCGGCAACCTGGTGCTCGCGGCCAGCCAAGGTGAGCTGCCGCTGGCCGGGCTGGCCCGGTGCGCGGCCGGCGACCCGTTCCCCGGCCGCCTGGTGCACGGCGCCGACCTGGACCGGTTCGCGGCCGGCGCCAAACCCGTCACCGACGCCGAGGCCCAGCCCTCCCCCGCCCCGCCGCCCAGCGTCTTCGCCATCCGCCCCTGATCGCGAGCCGCCCGCCGCCCCCGCACCGCCCGTCCCAGCCAGGCCAGACCCGCCCCGGCCCCAGTCGCGCCAGCCCTCCCCGGCGCATCGTGATCATGGCTTAGCTGTCGTCACACAGCGACACCAATCTCATGATCATGATGGCCGCCGACGGGTCCTTCAGTGGGCGAGGACGCCGAGCTGTGCTTTGGGTTCGACTCATATCTTGGTTTCCACTATATTGGGGGCATGCCTGATAAGCCGATGACAGGACAGGCGTTCTTCGTGCTCACTGCGCTGGCTGATGGCCCGCGGCATGGCTACGGCATCGTGGGTGAGGTGGCCGAGCTGTCCCAGGGGCGGGTCCGGCTGAAGATCGGCAGCCTGTACGGGGTGCTTGACCGGCTCGCCGCCGAGGGCCTCATCGAGCCCGACCGGGAGGAAGCACACGACGGCCGGCTGCGCCGCTACTACCGGCTGACCCAGGACGGGCGGCAGGCGCTGGCGGAGGAGGCCGAACTGCGCGCCGCCACCGCTCGTGTGGTGCGGGCGAGGCTGGGCCAGACGGGACCGGCGGCGGCCGGAGCAGCCGGATGAGCAGCGACCTGGAGCGGCGGTACCGGCGGGTGCTCCGGCTGCTGCCTGGCTGGTACCGGGAGCGGTGGGAAGACGACATGGCCGCCGCGTTCCTGGACAGCTGGCTGACCGGCGACCCGGCGGCGGATGAGTACATCAGCAAGATGGCCGGGCCCAGCTCGGCGGAGGTCGCCAGCGTGGCCGGCCTGGCCGTCCGGCTGCATCTGGGCGGCCCGGGCACTCCGCGCCGGTACGCCTGGGGCCAGGCCATCCGGCGCGCGGTGCTCGCCATGCTGCTGGTGCACGCGGTGCTGGGCCTCAACGTGCTCGTGCGGGTCACCTGGAGCCGCCGTCTGTTCGGGCTCCCCGCGCCGCCCGCGATCCTGGCGACCGCCACACCCGGCGGTGTCTGGGACACGATGTTCTACGTGGTCAGCTTCGCCTGGATCGTGATTTTCGTGACGCTGGTCCTCGGGCGCTACCGCATGGCCCGGGTCCTCGCGGCGCTGGCCATCGTCCCCGACCTGGTGGCGTTGCTGCAAGCCCAGTTCACCCGCATCATGCCGGTGCCGTTCGGGCCGTGGGCCTGGTGGATCCTGTTCAATCTGGTCCTGGTCCTGGCCATGACCGCGTTCCACCCCGGCGCCCCTCCGGTCGCGCGCTGGCCCTGGCTGCTGGCCCTGCCCGCCGGCTACCTGCTGGTGATCGTGCCACTGCTGGCGCTCCGGGCGACCGGCAACTCCGCCTGGGTGCCGGACTTTGCCGGGCAGTGCTGCCTCCTGGTCGCCGTCGCCTGCCTGGCGCACGCACCCCGGGCCTGGTCGCGCCATGCAGCAGGCTCGGGCGTCTGGTCCCTGACCCTGATCTTGCTGGCCGCCATCGCCGGGGCGTACCGGATCGTCACGCTCACCAGCTACCTGTACGACCCGCACCTGATCAACGTGGGCCTGGCCGAACTGCTCATCGTGCTGGCCGCCGTCGCGCTGGTCGCCCCCGACGCCGCCCGCGCCCAGACAGCAACACCCACACTGCCACGTCCCCGCGCCACGGCTGCCTAGGAAGGACCCAGGACATGCCGTTCCCGTGCCCGCCCCGCCCACTGTCCGTCCTGACCAGCGCGCTGGTCGCGGCGGGCCTCGGGCTCGCCCTGGCCGGCTGCAGCCAGGTCACTCCGCTCGGGCCGGGCCCGGCGCCAGTGCACCTGCCGCCGGCCCGCCATCTGGGGTCACCGATCATCGTGCAAGTGCTGCGCAAGCAGGCGCCCACGGCAGCGGGCCGGTGCCCGGCCCGCTCAGTTCGACCTCTTCGGGTTGGATCCCAACGTGCCGCGAGCCGCGGTAGCGCAGGCCGTGCTCCCTCGGCCCGTCCAGGGAAGCACCGCCACCCCGGCCCCGACGGCCACGCTGCCCAGGCCGGCCACACCGCCGGTGGGCGTCGCGTGCTA
Organism: uncultured Actinomycetes bacterium; assembly: GCA_963747705.1. Lineage (GTDB taxonomy): Bacteria > Actinomycetota > Actinomycetes > Streptosporangiales > Streptosporangiaceae > RYN-230. The sequence goes on from CAVVGF010000048.1 coordinate 16,240, forward strand.
CCGGCCGGTCGGTACGCCGGTAACGGTCACTTCCGCCGCGGTCTCCTCGGTCGCCACCTACCGGAACCACCCGGGGCCCGCCTTCTACGGATTCGTGGTCGCCTTTCCCGCCGCCGACGTGCCGGCGTTGACCGCCGTCATCAGGCGGGCCCAAGCCGCCGGCGATGCCACCAGCATCAGCGTCGGCGGCAAGCTCTGGCAGGCCCCGCAACCACGGCAGAAGGTGATCGCACTCCGGGCGGTCCAGATCACCCTGCTCAGCCGGAACCAGGCCGTCGAGCTTTACCACCTGCTGGTCCCGTCCGGCTGATCGCGACCGGGCCGCGCACCGCGCACCGCGTCAGCTCAGGCCGGGAAACCACGGAACTCCTGGTAGCGCTCGAGCTCGGCGATCTTGAAAACTGTGTAGAACTTGACGAGCCGGTACCGTTTCTCGGCGTCGAAGTTCGTGGCCGCGAGCGACAGCAGCACCCCATCCAGGCGGTCCACGTCCGCCGTTCGACGACGACTTGACCTGGGCCACGATGCTGGCAAAGGCGCCGTTGTCGTCCATGCTTAACCAGTTTTTGACCACGGCCGCATCGCTCATCCCCTGCAATACCGTGCCCGTCGTAGCGAGAATTCTTCCCCAATCCGGCATAACGCCCTCCCCTGGCTGGCGCAACCGCTCCCGGCCTCGCCGCCAACATACGAAATAGCATGGATCGAGAATATTTTCGGGAAGACGCCGAATGTCTGGTCTGTGTCATCTATAGCCCAGTACGCGAACTTCGTTCCCGGAGATCTCCCAGCCCGATCGCTGCTACCGATTGTTCCACGCACCCGGTTGTCCGGGAAAGACAGCCCGGGCAACTGGGCAAACAGCCAGCTACCCTGCTCGCCGTAGTTGGCTGACATCCAGCATGGCGCGCTGCATATCGGCAGCAAGAACGGCCACTGCCGTCTGGCCAGCGACTTGGCCAGCGGACTTCGCGGCCCATAGCCGCGGCCCGATAGACAGACCAGTCACCCTTACGTTGCCATTTTGTTATGGCCGCAGGGACTATCCGGGATGAATCTCCGGGTGTAGCCTGCTTGATGCACCGAGGGGCGTCGACGGCGCCCTGGGGGAAGGGGAGAGCGGTGCTTCTCGATATATGGCTGGTCATTATCGGCCTGATGGTCATTGCCGGTATCGGCTTCCGCCTGATACCGCACCGGTTACCGTTTGTACAGCTGCACAAGGTTGCCCCGAAGGCCGCATCGCTGCTGGTGGGAGAATTCATTGAAAGCAGCTATGACGGCGACTTTGGATACCCGAGCGGGCGCTTCCAGGTGGAGACCTCGACCGAGCACGAGGTTTTAGCGCGGGAAATCGTGGCCCGTGGCAGCCACTTCACCCAGATACTCAAGGGCCTCTACAAGGCCGTCCTCGGCATTGGTTCGGCCTTCGGCTGCCTCGGCTCGGTCGTCGCGCTCGTCATTGCGGTGTTCCTTACCCCCGCGCTGATCTACGCGGCGCTGGCCGAAACGCTGCTCAAGTACCTGCTCCGATCAAAGATCGTTTCGACCCTGGAAGGCGCCGGGGACGGCACCCGGGTGGCCTTCGAGCTCCGCGGCCCGGTGGCCCTGCTGGTCGGCCGCCGTCTGGAGCGCGCCTTCCACGCCCCGGTGCTGCCTGGCCCGGGTCGCCACCCTCGCCGGGATTCCAGTGGTTACCGCGATCACAGCAGATGCCGGTAACCCAGTGCCTGCCGGAGCCCCGGTACCTGCCGGGATCCTGGCACCGGGCACCGAACCCGTTCTGCCCGGCCCATTGCCCGCGGATCCCGTCCCACCCGACGCCATCCCCGCGGATGGCCATCCCCAGGACGGGCCAGCGCCCGCTGACGACGGCGCAGATCCGAGCCCGGCCTGATGGCCGGGCCGGACGAAGCCGCGTGGCCGCACAGGGCCCCGTGGCCGGATGAGCCTGCGGCACCGGACCGGCCCGCGGCACCGGAAGTGACGGCAACATCGCCGGTCCGGGCCACCCAGCCGGCGCGGGCAGCACCACCAAGCCGTACAGCAGCGCCGGGCCAGCCGGGCGCGCCGAACGCGGAACCAGCCCTGCCCGCCGCAGCCGCCGAGACGATCAGGGCGGCGGTGCATGATGAGTTCGACCAGGTCCTGCACCACGTGGTTGACGCCCTGCGCCGGAACAAGGCGTTCGACGAACTGAGCGACCGGCTGCGCACCGCGGAGCGCCGGCTGGAGGCACGGCGGGAACGCCCGCTGGTGGCAGCGCTGCACGGCCTGCTCGATCACCTGCGCCACCTCGACTTCGATCCCTTGGTCAAAGACGTGCTGGAAGCGGAGATCGTCACGATGCTCCTCCGGGCTGGCTTCGAGGAGACGGGCCGGGTGGGCGAAACCTACGACCCGGCCCGGCACGAGGCGATCGGCGGCCGGGCCGAAGATGGCCGGGCCAGCGTGGTCCGGGTGGACACCCGGGGCCTCAGCTCGTTCGGCGACGTGGTGTTCCGGGCCAAGGTCCAGATCAGCCCCCAGACCATAAAGGACGAGTAAGCATGGACCGGATCTTCGGCATAGACCTCGGCACGACCAATTCCGTCATCGCCTACACCGACCCCACCGGCACGACCGAGGTCATCGCGGGCCGGGATGGCGGCCGTATCGTCCCCTCGGTCGTCTACTTCCCGGACAAGGGCGACCCGGTGGTGGGCACGCTCGCCCGGGAGCATGCGATCACCGAGCCGGAGCGTGTGGCCCGGCTGTTCAAGCGGGGCATGGGCGAGCAGACGTTCCTGCCGGACGAGAAGCCGTTCGTGGTGGACGGCCACACCTGGGCACCCGAGGAACTGTCCGCCCTCGTGCTGCGCAAGCTGGCTCAGATGGCCGCCGAGCAGTACGGCGAGCCGGTCCGCCGGGTCGTGGTAACCGTGCCTGCCTACTTTGGTGAGGTGGAGCGTGCGGCCACCAGGTCCGCAGGCGTGATCGCCGGCCTCGATGTCGTCCGGATCGTAGACGAGCCGGTCGCCGCGGCGGTCGCGCACGGGCTCGACCATCCCGCCGACGCCGGCACGATCCTGGTTTTCGACCTGGGTGGCGGCACCTTCGACGTGACCGTGATGCACGTGGCGGCCAACGGGGACATGCGGGTGGTGGCCAAGGGCGGCGACCGGCAACTCGGTGGCATGGACTTCGACGAGCTCATCGTCGGCCGGATGATCACCACCGCCCGGGAGGGCGGGCTGGACATCGAGACCGAAGCCTGGGCGCGGCAGGACGCCTACGCCAAGGCTGAGGAGATCAAGAAGAAGCTGTCCTTCACCGAGGTGGCCGGCGACTTCCTTACCGGCAGCGGACGGCCGCTGCGCTTCGACCTGAGCCGCGGTGAGTTCGAGAGCCTGCTGGCCAACCGGCTGCGCGAGGTGGAGGACACCACCATCTACACGCTGGAGGAAGTCGCAGGCTTCCGGCCGACCGACCTGAGCAACATCATCATGGTCGGCGGATCAAGCCGGATACCGGCGTTCCAGCGCCTGCTGTCCCGGATCTACCACCAGGAGCCCTCATTCACCCGGAACCTGGATGAGGACGTGGCGCGCGGCGCCGCCATGCTGGCGGCCAAGGAGGGTGGCCAGCTTGACCCGCGCATCCAGCTGGCACAAATGGCCGAGCTGGAAACCGTCGTGGCGCACGGCATCGGCATCACGTTGCACGGACGACGTGACCAGGCAGCAGTCCAACGCCCTCATCGTGGCGGCGAACGCGAGGATCCCAGCCGAAGACGTTGGCACGTTCGTGACCATAGATGAGGGCCAGACCATGGTCGAGGTCCACCTGAACGAGGGCGACGAAGAAGACCTGGAATATGTCAGGGAAATCGCGATTGGCCCCGCGGAATTCGGCCGGCCCGTTCCCAAGGGTTACCCGATGAACGTGCGGGTCACCATCAACGATGAAGGACTCGTCGAGTTCACCGGCTGGGACGCGGAAACGGGCAAGAAGATCGCCTACATTCCGGTGGTCCGGCCGTCGATCCTGTCACAGCAGCAGGTGGAACAGGCGCGCAGCCGCAACGCCTCGTACAAGGAAATCGGGTAAGTCATGGCCGCCACGAAAGAAGCCTGGAAAACCACCGCCGCATTGCCCGCTGGTGCCAGCTACGAACAGATGCTGGAGTTTTTCGGCATCCCGCCCCACCCGGAGGAAGATCTCACCGCGAACGTCGGCAGCAAGCGGCGCTCCTGGCATCACAAGACCAACAGCGGGAACCCGGTCGGGCGGGCCAAGGCCAAAGAAGTCGAGGCGCTCATCCAGCGCCTGTCCGAAACGCTGATGCGAGGGGTTCCTGGCGGCGCCGACGGGGGCGGCGCCACGCTGGAGATCCCCGACGCGGTGTTCGGGACCGTCGAGGAACTGTGGCGGATCGTGACCGAGTACGTCCTGGCCGACGACTACGACCGGGCGCTGCAGGTGGCCCGGGAGGCGACCAGTCGGCTCACCGACCGGGCGGCGGCTGCGGCCGTGCTGGCCTGGATCATGGCGACTGGCTTCAACACCGGCAACCTGATCAACCCGGCTCTGCTCGCGGAGGGCCTGACCGCAGCCGATGAGGCGGTCGAGGACCGCCCGGACGAGGCCCGTAATTGGGAGAGCAAGGTAAGCCTGCTGGTAGCGACGGGGCGTGGCCAGGAGGCACTGGCGGCCGTCGAGGCGGCGGCTCAGGCCGTGACCGGGCCAGTCACGGCCCGGTTGCAGATCATGCGGGCCAGGGTGGCACTCCGGCTGGGCCGGACCGATGAGGCACTGATCGCCGTCGTGCGCGCCGTGCACACTGCGCTCGCGGGCGAGGAGGACGAACTGCCCGCGATCCGCTCGGAGGCCACCGACCTGCTGGTGGCCTGGCTGTCGGCCAACCTGCTGCCGGTGAAGTCCGCAGCCGACCTGGCCCGGTACGTGGAGATGGTCGATGTCGCGGCGTGGTGCGCCGACGGCGTGCCCGATGCGGAGGACCAGGTCCGGGTGCACCGGATGTGGGCTGCCAACGCCGGGAAGCGGGTCTTCGTCGGAAGCTGGAAACTCCGCTCGTTCCTCGCCGTGTGCACCGGCTTCATCTCCCTGCCCATACACAACTACGTCCGGTCCTCTCCGGCCTGGAAGGTCTTGTCCGACGGCCTGAGCAAGCAGGAGCATGACGGCGCGTTCGCCATTGTGGCCGGCCCGCAGTATGTGCAGCGGGCGCACGACCTCAAGCTGGGCATCACGGCAGCCGGCTGAGCCGTAATAGAGGGGACCAGACAGCTGGATCAGCTAGAGCCGGGGACGGCACTGGCCCAGCCCGGGACGGCCGCGTCCCGGCTGGCGGCTCTGATTGGCACTGGCGTTACGTATGAATGATCTTGGTGTGGTGGCAGAAGTGCACCTGGTCGGGGGCGAGCTGGTGGATCCGGCCCAGCGATTGCCGCCAGGTCACCGGGTCGCTGGCCTGGCCGGGCACTAGCTCGCTGTCGGGCGGGCCGGCGTACTGGTGCGGGGTGTAGGCCGCGTCCCCGATCAGCAGCTCCCCGGCGCCATCGCCGGTGCGCACCAGCACGCACTGGTGCCCGGCCGTGTGCCCGGGCGTGGCCAGCACGGACAGGCCGGGCAGGATCTCGGCGTCCCCGTCCACCAGCTCGAAGCGGGCGTTCGCGAAGCCGAACCAGTCGTACAGGTCCCGCGACTCGCGTTCGGCCCGGGCCAGCTCGGCCCGCTGCACGTAGCACGGCGCGTGCCGGAAGACCGCGTTCTGCCCGCAGTGGTCGAAGTGCAGGTGGGTGTTGATGACCAGGCCGATGTCGGCCGGCGTCATGTCCAGCTCGGCCAGCGCGTCGGCGACCGTGCGGTTGACCACCCGCCAGTCGTCCAGCCATTCCTGCGGGCCGCCCACGCCGGTATCCACCAGCACCGCGCCGCCGGGGTGGGTGACGACGAAGCCATGCACCGGCCAGGTCCGGCCGTCCACGCCGCGCAGGCTGGCCAGGTGCAGCCGCTTAACCTCCAGCATGTTCCGGGTTATATCACCCGGCGTCGCCGGGCCGCTGCCCGGCGACCCGCCGCTGCACGTGCAGCAGGTACTCCTTCCGGTTCAGCGGGTTGTGGTCGGAGCGCGGCCGGGCCGGGATCGGCCGGCCACCACCTGGTAGCGGTCGAACGCGCAGTCCAGCACGGCCTCGCCGCGGGTCAGCGCGGGCAACTGCTGCTCCAGCTGGTGCACCCGGGCGGCCGGGATGTCCCCTTCGACCAGGCACGACGAGCCGCGCGGCTGGGGCGCCCCAGGCACCGCGCCGAGCCGGGCCAGCCGCGGCAGCACCAGCCCGAACGTGTCCGCCGGAAGGTCCAGGCTGAACCGGTGGATGGGCTCGTACACCTGGGTGCCGGCCCGGCGCAGCGCGGTCATCAGGACCAGCGGGGTCAGGTGGCGGAAGTCCGCGGCCGAGGTGGACCATTTGCTCCAGCCGAACGGAGGCGGCGGCGTGTACCCGGAGTGTGTCAGCGTGACCGTGCAGTCGGTCACTGGCCAGCCGGACAGGCCCTCGCGCAGCGTCTCCCGTACCGTTTCCTCCACCGCGTTGCGGAACGCGACCGGCAGCGCGCCGGGCTCGATGCCCAGCCGGAAGCGCACCCCGGATCCGGCCGCGGCCGGCTCGATCCGCAGCCCGGCGGTGGCCCGGAACGGGTTGGCCTCGTCGCTCATGAACTCGGCGGCCGCGCCGCGGCCGACCGGCCGCTCGATGCACAGCGTGGTGGACTCGCGGAACCCGACCTGGAGGCCGAACTCATCGGCCAGCGTGGCCTGGATGACTTCTTTCTGCACCTCGCCGTAGAGCGAGACGAGGATCTCCTGGCGGATGTCGTCCTGCCGCACATTGATCAGCGGGTCCTGCTCGGCGAGCAGGCCGAGCGCGGCGCGCAGCGCGCCCTTGTCGGCCGGCCGGCGCGGGCACGACCACGGTTTCCAGCGTCGGCGGCGCGAAGTGCGTGCGCTCACCCGCCGCGTGCTCTCCCACCGTAGGCACCGCCCCGTTCCCGGTGCCCAGCGAGTCGCCGACCTGAATGCCGCCCAGGCCGGACAGCTTGCCGATCTGCCCGGCCACGACCTGCTCCCGCGCGGTGGCCGGGCCTCGGTCGAACACGCGGATCGCGGTGACCTTGCCGGTACCGGCCGGGCCGAACCGCAGCCGGTCCCGTACGCGCACCGTGCCGGAGAACATCCGGACGTAGGCGATCTTCTCCCCGGCCGGGCCGCGCTCGATCTTGAAGACGGTGCCGGCGACCGGGCCGCCGGCCGCGACGGCGGCCCGGGGCAGCAGGTCCCGGATGCCGTCGGTCAGCTCGGCCACGCCGGCGCCGGTGGCGGCCGATCCGAAGAACACCGGATGCACCAGCCCCTGCCGGGTTTGGCTGACCAGCCCGGCGCGCAGCCGCGGGTAGGGCACGGCCGTCTCGTCCGCCACGAACGCGGCCAGCAGCGCGTCGTCGTGCTCGGCCAGCGTCTCGGCCAGCCCGGCGGTGAAACCGGCGTCGGCCGCGCCGTACGAAGCGAAGGTCGCGGCGCGGCTGCCCAGGCCGGTCACGGACCCCATCGGCACGATCGCGCGGGTCAGCCGGGCCCGGATGTCCCGCAGCACCCGCTGCTCGTCCGCGCCGCGCCGGTCGATCTTGTTCACGAAGATGAGCACCGGGATGCCCAGCCGCCGCAGCGTCCGCATCAGCACCCGGGTCTGCGCCTGCACGCCCTCGACCGCGGAGATGACCAGCACGGCGCCGTCGAGCACACTGAGCACCCGCTCCACCTCGGCGATGAAGTCCGGGTGGCCGGGTGTGTCGATCAGGTTGACCGTGAGGTCGCCGATGCCGAACGACACCACCGCGGATTTGATGGTGATGCCGCGCTGCCGTTCCAGCGCCAGCGTGTCGGTCTGGGTGCTGCCCTGGTCGACGCGGCCGATCTCGTCGATGACCCCGGCGGCGAACAGCAGCCGCTCGGTCAGGCTGGTCTTACCGGCGTCGACGTGGGCCAGGATGCCCAGGTTCAGGGTGTCGTGCGGTGCGCTCACGGAGCGTCATGTCCTTTGCATAGGCGGCAGTGGCCTGCGGGATGGACACGAACGCTGCGCGCACGTCACCCTCCTGGTCGATGGACTGGTCACCGTGAGTACAGCAGGCCGGGCCGGGCCCGGGCAACTGATTTACCTGCTAGGCGACTCGGGCTCGCACATTTCTGGAATGTGTTCTAGATCCGGGGAGATCGGCTGGGATACGATCCGCGACGTGGGTGGGGTCTACCCGGGGGGTGCTCCGGATCCGGGATCTGTGGTCGTGGCCGAGGACCGGCGCCAGATCTGGTTCCTGTTCGGTTTCCTGATCCTGGTTTTCGCCGTGGCGCTGGGCCGGGGCGTGGCCGGCGCGCAGACCAGCACGGGACGGGCGGTCGCCGGGGTCTTCTGCGCCGTCCTGCTGGTGACCGTGGTCGTGGGCCTGGTTTCGCTGCTACGGCGGCCCGCGCGGCTGGAGGTCAGCGCGGACGCGATCAGGTTCGTCGGGCGCAACGGCCAGGCGACCGCGGCGGACCGTGCGTCCGGAACCGAACTTCGTTTCGTCAAGCTGCACCACGGGGCGCTGAGCCGGATCTGGACGCTCGGGCTGGGCGTGGTCGGCACGGACACGGTGATCGAACTGCCGGGCTTTTTCGCCCGCAACACCGTGCGGCAGGCGTGCAGCTCCTGCGGCTGGCGCTTCGTTAACTAGCGTCCTCCCCGGCCGAACCGGCCGAACCGGCCGGGTCAGCCGTGGTGAGCGGGGCCAGGAACTCCGCGGTCTGCTCCCGCCCGAAGTAGCGGGCCCAGCCCAGCGGCGTGCCGCCGAACCGGGTGTCCCGGATGTCCGGGTCGGCGCCCAGCTCGATCAGCCTCTGGGTCAGCCCGAGGTCACCGATCCCGGCCGCGTGATGCAGCGCGGTCTCCCACTCGGTGCTCCCCACCCCGTCGGTGCGTCCCTTGGCGTTGATGTCGAAGCCAAGGCCGGCCAGCAGGGCGACAGCGTCGGCCCGGCCCAGCACGGCCGCCCACACCACCAGGGCAGGCCGGGCCGCCCGGGCCTGGTCCACGATGTCCGGGTGCCGGTCCCGCAGCTGGGTGATGCGGGCCTGGTCGGCGGCCAGCGCGGCGGCGATGAAGTCATCCAGCGGGGGCAGGCTGGGCTCGGCCGCGCCGTACCCGATCAGGATGCTGACCAGGTCAGGGTGCCCGGTGGTGCGGGCCAGCGCGGTCGGCGCCTGGCCGTCCTCGAACGGCGTCGCGACGTCCACTCCATGTCCGGCCAGCAGCCGCACCCGGTCGGTCATGCCGTGCGTGATGGCCCAGGCCAGCTGGCCACGGAGCATGCTGGCCGGGGTGCCGAGATCCGCGCCGAACCGGGCCAGCCAGGGACCGCCCGCGTCCTGGCCGAGCCCGAACTCGAACAGCAGCTCCAGGTGGTCGTTGCCGGGCTCGAACATCCGGTTGTACAACGCCTGGGCGTCGTTGGGGTCGGCGCCCGCGGTGAGCAACAGCCGGGCCAGCGGCTGCGCGCACGGATGCCGCGGCTGCCGGTCCGAGCCCAGCTCGCCGTGGCCGAACACCCCGGTCAGCACGGTGAATGGGCTGGTCAGGCCCCGCCATAGATAGCCCGCATTCGGGTCGGCCCCGGCGGCGAGCAGCAGCCGGGCCGCGCCCAGCGCGGCGTCCTCGGCCAGCTGCGGATCGTGCCGGGCGTAGGCCAGGTAGTACAGCGGCTCGGCCTGGTACGGGCCGCCCTCCCGGCGGGCCGCCCCCGGGTCGGCGGCCAGGATGCTGGCCAGCGCGGGCGCGTCGGCGGCCGCGGCGGCCGCGTGCACCTGCCCGTGGGTCAGCTCTGGATGCGCGGTCAGCAGCTCACGCGCGGCGGCCCAGCGGGCCGGCTGGTCGTCCTCGTACCACAGGCAGGCCAGCCGGAGAAACGTGTCGGCCAGGTCCGCATCGGCCCCGGCATCCGGCCGCCGGCGCAATCGGGCCGGTGGGCGGGAACCGGGTGTACCGCTCGATCGTGGCGCAGTGCTGCCTGAGCCGCGCCCAGCTGGGGAAGCCGTACCGGCGGGCGATCACGAGCTGGGCCGCACTGAGCGGGAACGTGGCGGGCTCAGTGTCGGCCAGCCCGCCCGGATAGCGGTCCGCGACCTCGGCCAGCGCGTCCGGTGCGCCGGCCCGCACGGCCCGGCGCAGATCCTTGGCCTGGTTGCGTAGTTGCCCGAAACTGACCCGGTCGGGCAGCGAAACGGTCGCCACAGCGACTCCTTTCGTCCGCCTGCGGTCCGCGTCGCAAGCCGAAAGGAGTGCTGGCTGCTCAGTGCATAGGGGTGATGCTCAGGCGGGCTCTGCCCTTCCCGCGGACCGGCGGCTCCCTGCTAGCCACCTCCAGGCTACCCCGGTCCGCCCGCCACCGGCCCTGGCCTACCTGACTTAGGGGCGGGCGACCACCGACACGCTGCCGGGAGGGCCCACCATATTCTCGTTGCCGATGTAGAAATTCTGATTGGCGACGTAGATGTGCGTTCCGTTAGGACCGACCGCCACCCCGTCAGGGGTGCTGCCGACGTGGATGCTGGCGGTGACCCGGTTGGTGAAGGTGTTGATCACCGACAGCCGCTCTGTGTTCGAGTTGACGACGTAGGCGGCCGTGCCATCGGGGCTGACCGTCACCCCATCCAGGCCGCTGTTGAGGTGGGCGGTGGCTATGACATGGTTAGTGGCGGTGCTGATCACCGACACGGTGCCCGGACCGCCGTTGGTGACGTAAGCGCGGGTGCCATCCGGGCTGACCGCCACCGAGTTCGGCACGCTGCCGACGCGGATGGTGGCAATGACGCGCTTGGTGGCGGTATTGATCACCAATACGCGACCCGGCTGGTCGTTGGTGACGTAGGCGCGGGTCCCATCCGGGTTGACCGCTACCGCGTCAGGGGTGCCGCCGACGCGGATGGTGGCGGTGACCTTATTGGTCGCAGTGTTGATCACCGACACGCGGCCCGGGTTCCAGGTGGTGACATAGGCGCGGGCGCCATCCGGGCTGACCGCCACCCCCTCCGGGAAGTTGCCGACGCGGATGGCCGCGGTGACCTTATTGGTCGCAGTGCTGATGACCACCACGAAGTCCGAGAACCCGCAGGCGACGTAGACATGGCCGCCATCGGGGCTGACCGCTACCCCGACTGGCCCATCGCAGACGCTGATGGTGGCGCGGACGTGGTCAGTGGCGGTGTTGATCACCGACACGCTGTTGGAGACGCTGTTGATGACATAGGCGCGGGTGCCAGCCGGGTTGAGCGCCACCCCCTCCGGGAAGTTGCCGACGGTGATGGTGGCGGTGATGTGATAGCCGCCCGCGGCCCAGGCGGGGACGGCGGCCAGGCCGGCGGCCGCGGCGGCGGCCAGTGACAGAGCGGCTGCGTGGGCCCGGCGGCGGCGCCACCAGCGGGGCCGGACCGGCCGCGGGTGGCTGGCGTGGGTGGTGGTCTGGCTGGTCACGAGTCCTCCGCGCCTCAGCGCTCCTGGCCTGCAACAACTACTGAACGCCACACTCTAGTGGCAGAGAGTGCTGGACTGCCGGGGGTTCCGGCACGCCGCCAACTGGTCGAGCAGCAGCCACGGATTCGCGGTGGGCTCGCGGGCCAGACGGCGGAGCCAGTCCCCGGCGGCCCGGCGGTCCCGGTTGGCGAGCTGGGCGAACTGGCGGGCGAGTTGCTGGTGGCGGGCCACGGCGACGGGGTCGGCGCGGGCGGGGAAGGGCACCATTCCTGGGCTGAGCCGGACCGGTACGGCGGGGTCGTCCCGGCCATCGGCCAGGTAGAGCGGGGAGACCCGGAGGGCGTCGGCCAGGGCGATGACATGGGTGGCGCGGCTGAGCGTGCGCTGCCCGTTTTCGATCATGGACACGAACGCGGGCGAGATGCAGGCCAGGTCGGCGAGCGCGACCTGGGACAGGCCCCGCCGCAGCCGCAATGCGCGTAGGCGGACCCCGGCGTCGTCGCGCTCCGGGTCAAGCCTTCTCATCGGCGCCCGCACCGGAGGCGGGGGTGCCGAGTTCGTACCAGACGGTCCAGCCGGTTTCGCTGTCGCCATCGCGTCCCCAGGCCACGGCCAACTGACTGACAATGTTTAATCCCCGGCCGTGCTGCTCGTCGGGCGCACCGCCCCCGGCCCACAAACCGCCGCCGTCAAGCACTTCAATGCGAAGCAGATTTTCATTCATTTCGACGCGGACGGTGAACTGGCCGCCTGGCTTTCCGGAATGACTGTGCAGCACGGCGTTGCTGACTAGTTCGGAGAGGCAGAGCAGCGCGTCGCCGGTGACTGGCTGACCAGCCAGGATGCCGGCCAGGAACCGGCGCGCTTCCCGGACCTGCTCCGGGGCGCCGGGGAAAGCGCGGGACCAGGCAATGAGTGGCACAGCAGCCGTCGTGGGCATGCCCTCTCCTGTCGTAGCCGAGGCGTAGCGTTGTTATCCCTACAGCCTGCCGGCTGGCAAATAGGCTGAAAGGAATTCGCGGCCTGGGTCGTGGCACAGTCAGCGCAGGCTGGAACGTGTCGGTTAACAGTCGGGAGGACATTCTGATGAGTTTAAGTATTTCAGATCGGGCCGCGAGCCCACTGCGCGTGTTTGGTGCGATGCTACGTAGTTACCGGGTCAAGGCCGGAATGTCGCTGGAGCAGCTGGGCGCGCGCGTTTACTTGTCCGACGACATGGTGGGGAAGATCGAGAACGGGCAGCGGGTGCCGACCGAGCAGTTCGCGGCGGCCTGCGACGCGGTGCCCGAACTGAACACCGGCGGCGCCCTGGCCGAACTCCGCGACCTGCTCAAGGACTACCTCAAGCAGCGCGCCTACCCCGGCTGGTTCATCCGCTGGCCCGAGAAGGAAGCCCAGGCCACGGTCCTGCGCTCATTCGAGTTAGTGGTGATCCCGGGCCTGCTGCAGACCCAGGGATACGCCCGCGCTCTACTCGACAACCAGCATCGGCAGCAACAGCGAGGACGTAGAAGAAATCGTGGCCGCCCGGATGGAACGGCAGGCCATCCTGGACCGGGGCAAGCCCCCCGAACTGTGGGTGGTGATCGAGGAAGCTGTGCTGCGTCGGCCGGTCGGCGGCCCGGCCATCATGCACGAGCAGCTAAACCATTTGCTGCAGGCCGCGCGCCGGCCTAGCGTCGTGCTCCAGGTGATCCCAGCGTCGGTAGCCGTGCACCCGGCCAGTGCCGGAGCCGGTTTCGTGGTCGCGGACTTTGCGGATGCCCCGCCCGTGGCTACCAGGACACACAAGTGGGTGGCCAGGTCATCGAGGACCACGACGACATAGCGACAATGCTGGCTATCTGGGATAGATTGAGGGCCGAGGCATTGCCCCGACGGGCATCCCTCGATCTGATAGAGGAGGTCGCCTCAAAATGGACCTGACCCGCGCCGAATGGCGCACCGCGAGTCACAGCAACGTCAACGGTGGCAACTGTGTCGAGGTCGCCCGCAACCTGCCCGGAATCGTCGCGGTCCGGGACTCTAAAGATCACGAAGGCCCGGCATTGATCTTCGGCACCGCCGACTGGCAGGCATTCACCGCCGCGCTGAAGAACGGCGAAGCCGGACCGCGCTGAGGGCTGCCAGCTGGCAGCCGGCGGCCCTCGGGGCTGAACCGGTCAGGCGTTGGCGTCCAGCCATTCGGTGAACGTCGGGCCGGCCAGCGTGGCGTGCGGGCTGGGCAGCAGGCCGCCGTTGGCGTTCAGCGCGTCGTCCGGGTCGGCCGGGTTGTCCACGGCCTCGATCTTCACCGGGTCGCCGCGCCGCGCGGCCAGTTGCGCGGCCAGGTCGGGCAGGTACTCCTCGCGCGGGCCGGCGATCTCCGGGATCGGCGCCCCTGCGGCCGGTTCCGGTGCCGGGTCCAGCGCCAGCGCGGCCAGTGCCTCGGCCACGGTGCGGGCCGCCACCGCCTGGGTGCGCATCTTGGGCAGGTAGACCGTGTCGCCCTGCCTGCTCCACGACATGAGCACGTCGACGAACTCGTAGAACTGGGCCGCGCGCAGGATCCGCGCCGGGATCGGCCCGGCCAGCGCGGCCTGCTCATGCGCGACCTTGGCCGCGCCGTACCCGGCGGTGAACCGGTCGGTTCCGATGATCGACACCACCACCAGCCGCCGCGCCCCGGCCCGCGAGCCGGCCTCGTGCAGGTTCTGCGCCGCCGTGACGAAGAATTCGGTGGCCGGCCCCTGCTCGGCCGACGGTGAGGTGGCCGTGTCGATGATGACGTCCGCCCCGTCCAGCGCCGCCGCCAGGCCGTCTCCGGTGATCACATCCACCCCGCTGGAGCGGGATATCGCCACCACGTCGTGCCCGTCCGCGGTGAGCACGTCCACCACGTGCCGGCCGACCCGCCCGGTCGCCCCCGCTACCGCGATCCTTGCCATTGCTCTGCTCCCTCAACTCTTCGCTGTGTCACCTCTCTGACCCAGCCCGGAGGGGGAACGTGACGCTGCGGCCGAGGGGAGCGCGGCGGAAGAACGCGACGCTGCGGCCAAGGGGAGGCGACGCTATAGCGCGCCGGGAGAACGTGATTCGCGACGCGTGGTTGAAAGATTGATGTAGTCCCGTGTGCATCAATGCAACATTCATGTAGTGCCGGACCCGATGAGTGAAACTTCGCTGTGGTTCAGCCGGGGCGGCCCTGCGGGCGTAGCGCGCGCCCGCACCGGCCGGGCCCGTGGGCCGGACCGTCAGAGCGCTGGGCCCCGGTCCTTCAGCTCGCGCTGGATCAGCGCGACCAGGTCGGGGTGCGTGCTCAGGCCCCAGAGCACGTCCGGCGGGATGCCGAGCTGCCGGGCCGCCTCGGCTACCGCGGGCTGGCTCATGCCCAGCGCCCGGGCCAGCGTCTCGTCCCGCCGGTAGGCGGGCGGCAGGTCGTCCAGGGACAGCTCGGCCGGCCGGCGGAACCGCCCGTCCGGCCCGGGCAGCCACGCCTCCGCCGCGGCCACCGCGCCGAAAACCGACCGGACGGTCTCCCGGCTGGCGTCCCGGAACCCGTCGTGCACCGACGTCTCCAGCACCCCGGCGACCAGGTCCCGGTGCGGCACCAGCAGCATGTTCCACACGTACTCGGACCGGGCCTGCCCCGGCTCGCGCAGCGCGAACTCCAGCCCGTCCAGCTCCGCGCCCGGGTCGAACCCGTCCACCCCGCGCTCGTGCCGGGCGAACTCGTCCGCGGTCACCACATACCCGAGCGGGTCCGCGGCCCGTACGCGCAGCCGCACCTCGGCCCGCACCCCCATCTCGCGCAGCTGCATCAGCCACGGCCCGTACCCGTCGCCCGCGAACCAGGCGTCCGGGTTCCCGCCGAAGTACGCCTCCAGCTCCCGGCTGCGCTGGTACAGCTCCCCCGGCGGCTTCATTTTCTTAACGCCACTACCCGCGTTCTCGCCGACCAGGAACGCGGTCTGCTGGAGCTGGTCAAGCAGCCGTGACCGGCTGCCGCCCGGCGCCTGGTCCACGGCCAGCATGATGGACTCCAGGTCGGCGGCGTGCTGGACCGGGTCGAGCTGGTCAACGTCCAGATCGTCGGCGTAGCGGGGCAGGATGCCGTCCAGGACCTCGGCCACCAGGTCCGGTTCGGCCAGGCCGAGCCCGGTCAGGAAGTGCCGGGCCGCCGGCACGTCGGCGATCGCACGCCGCACCGTGGGCAGCCCGGACGGGGCCGGGCCGGGCAGGTACGCGGCGGGCTGGCCCGCCGGGCCGAACGCGGCCACCTGGCTTCCGTCGGCCAGCCGGATGATCGGCTGGTCCCGGGCCGGGCCAGACTCGCGGCACAGCGACGGGTAGCCCTCGAGGAACGCGTACAGCCGGATGATCCACTCGTCGGGCTGCGCGGCCAGGAACCCCCGTCCAGCCGCGCGGCGAAGTCCGCCGGGGTGAGCACCGGGACGCCGATCTCGTCGTGGAGGTAGTGCCAGAGCAGCGGGGTCCCGGTCTCGGTGATGCGTTCGTCCGCGAACCAGAGAGGCTGGCCGGCCCCGGCGAGTTGGCCGAGCTGATCCGGGTCCAGCAGGTCACGCAGCTCCGGCTCGGCACACAGCCGCAGGTCCCGCGCGGCGCGATGGCCGCCGCCCGCGGCCGGGATCAGCTCGCCCCCGGCCAGCGCGTCGCGCACCGCGTCGAACAGCGGGCGGAACATCGGCCGGCCGGGAACCGGGCCGCGTCCAGCGGCAGCGCCTGCAACGCGGCCACGGTGAGCAGCCCGCTGGCCCGCAGGTCCGCCAGCACCTCGGTGAGCAGGGCGGCGGTTTCCTTGACCAGCGCCTGGTTGGCCGGGTCGTGCTCGGGCACATTGTCGCGGGCTGGCGTTGTGCGGAATGGGCCCTGGACCAGGAATCCGAGGGAAGTCTCTTTCTCCGTCGGGAAGTAGACGACGAGCGGGGCACTGGCCTGGGCCACGATCTGGCCGTTGGCCTGGAACGCCACCTCGACCTGGCGGCCGGCGTGGCCGAGGCGGTCCAGCGGGCGGGACCAGACCAGCCAGTCCGTGGTGCGCCCGCCCTTGGCCAGCCGGACCCGGCGGCGTGGGCCGGGGCCGGGTTCGGTGCGCCGCTCGATAACCGCGCCGGGCAGCTGGATCCGGGTGATGCCGCGCAGGAACAGCAGCATGCCCGGGTCCAGGGCGCTCAGCGCGGCGGCGATCTCCGCGGCGGCCACCTCCGGCGGGACGCTGTCCAGGTCGAACGGGAACACGAACCGGGTGTCCAGGCTGGCCTGGCCCAGCGGCTCGATCGCGGCCGGGCCGGACGTAGTTGTCGATCCGGAACTGCTCGCCGGGGCTGTACACGCGCGGGGTCCGGGTGTACGCGTACACCGCCTTGAAGCCGATGCCGAACTGGCCGATCGTGGTCAGCTCGGCCGACTTCGTGGTCCGGGCCACGCCGCAGATGCCGCGCACGTCGTCCTCGGTGAACGGGCGGCCGTCGTGGCTGACCTCCAGCCGGTCCGGGAACAGCTCGAAGCTCAGCTCGGTCGCGCCGGCGTCCTCGGCGTTCTGGATCAGCTCGTAGATGAAGTGGGTGCGCTCGCTGTACAGGTGCCCGAGCAGATCGAGCACGGCCGTGTCCCAGCCGTACCGGGCGATGTTCTCGTCCCGGATCTTCGCGTAGTCCGCTGGCACCGGCTGCCTCCTCCGCTGGGCCGCCCCAGGCTAGCGCCCGCCGAGCAGGGCTTCGGCCTGCTCGGCGGCGCGGATGAGGGCCGCAGGGTCGGCGCTGAGGCCGGCCAGGATCGCGTCAACGCCGCGCAGGCCGGCCCGGTCGAGCAGCGTCTTCTCGTTGGTGATCCACTCGCCGCGCTCGGCCAGCACGGCGTGCGCGGCCTGGCAGGCGGCGGTGGCGATGTCCCCGGCGGTGTCGGCCAGGTGGCCGCGCGGCGCGTGCCCGGTGCGGGCGTAGCCGAGCGTGGCCGCCGCCTCGCCCCGCCACCGGGGCGGCGCGGTGCGGCGCAGCGCGGCCGGGTAGGCCGGGCGGGGCAGGTCGCCGTGCAGGACCTGGTTAATCGCCAGTTCGGCCAAAACTACATATGTCGGAATACCGGCCAGGTGGAACAGCAGCCGCTCGATGCCGAACCGCCCGGCCTCCGCCTCGGCCAGCCGGTAGTCGATGTCGGCCAGGTCGCGGTAGTGCACGTCAACCTGGCGCTGGCCGGCGGTGAGCCAGGCGCCGCCGTTGAACACCCCGCCGCCCCAGCCGCCGATCGGGAAGATCTCCCCAGGCCAGCCCAGGTCCTTGAGGCTTTCCGGATGGAAATTGTCACCTCGGTAATAGACCGCGAAGTCCCAGTCGCTGTCCGGCCCGGCCGTCCCGGTCGCCCGCGAGCCACCCAGGGTTACCGCCAGCACGCCGGGCAGGGCGGCTAGCTGGTGGCCCGCCTGCGCCTGGAACGCCGCGTCGGCTGTGCTCACTGCTTGGGCTTGACCTGGTGGATCAGCCACAGGTTGGGTTCCCAGTAATCGCCGGTGCCGGCCGCCCGGTCGATGTGCACCGTGGCCAGCCCGGCCGGGAACACGTAGTCGCCGGTGTCCGGGAAGCGCATCCCGGTCCACGACTCCCAGTCCGCGACCGAGCCTTCGATGTGCAACGAGCGGGGCAGGGCCGGGCCGGTGCGCGCGCCCATGCGGGTGTGCACCCGGATCCACGGGTCGAACGGGGTGCCGTCTTCGCGTACCCAGCAGGCGTACCGCTCGATCGGGATGGTCGGGTACTTCTCCTTGGCGTTGGGCCGGACCGGGGCGATCAGCGAGCCCAGGCCGGCGTCCCGGGCCAGCCCGGCCATGCCCTGTAGGAGCTCGCCGGACAGCCGGCGGCGCTGGTTGCGCGGCGGGATCTCGGCGGCCAGCGCGCACACCGCCGTGGGCTGGCCGCCCTTGGCGCGCAGCGCGAAGCCGCCCGCGATGGCCGCGTCGATGCCCGGCCCCAGGCCCTGGTCGGTGCCGTCCCAGGCCACCGGGATCGTGTGGCCTTCGGCCAGCACCTCTTTGGAGTCGGTGTCCAGCAGCACGAACTGCCACTCCGGGAAGTCATCGTAGAGCTGCCCCCAGTACCGGTTCAGCTCGTCGCCATGGGTGTTGTACTCCGGCCAGACCTCGTCAGTCAGCCCTTCGATCTGCGCCCACAGGTCTGGCTGTTCGCTGTAGCGAACCACTTGCACCGCCATGCCCCCGAGTATGGTCCAGTGGCCTGTTGCGGCGCGTTTCAGTTTTTGCGTCAGCGCGCCCAGGCGCGGACCGCGCGGGTGATCCGCCGGGCCGCCTCCCGGAGCTGATCCGGTGAGTGCGCGGCATAACCGAGCACCAGGCCGGGCGGGCCTTCCTGGTTCACCCGGTGCCAGGACAGCGGATGGACCAGCACGCCGTCGCGCTGCAGCCGGCTGGCCAGCACGGTGTCATCCAGCACGGTGTCGTCCCGGTGGCCGTCCAGTCCGGGGAACGTGATCAGCAGGTGCAGCCCGGCCGGCACACCCTGTACCCGAACGCCGGGCAGCTGCTCGCGGAGCGGGGCCAGCAGCGCGTCGCGCCGGCCGCGCTGCCTGGTACGGACCTGGCGGACGTGCCGGTCCAGCTCGCCGCTGGCGATGAGCTGGGCCAGCACCAGCTGCGGCAGCGCCGGGCTGCCCAGGTCGCTGGCGTGCTTGGCCACGACCAGATCGGTGTAGAGCCGGGGCGGCGGGATCAGCCAGCCCAGCCGCATGCCGGGGGCCAGCGACTTGGATGTGCTGCCGGTGTAAGCGATCCGGTCCGGGCCTGACGCCTGCAGGGCGGGCACCGGGGCCCGGTCGTAGCGGTACTCCGCGTCGTAGTCGTCCTCGATGACCAGGCCGCCGGCCGCGGCCCAGTCGAGCAGGGCACGCCGGCGCGGCGGGGCCAGCACCACCCCGGTGGGGAACTGGTGCGCCGGGGTGAGCAGCACGGCCGGCGCGCCGCTGCGGGCCAGCGCGGCCACGTCCAGGCCGTGCTCGTCCACCGGGACCGGGACCGGCTGCAAGCCCCAGTGCGCCAGCTCGTCCCGGGCGCCGCGGGAGCCCGGGTCCTCCACCGCGATCCGGCTGATGCCCGCCGCCCGCAACTGCTGAGCGAGCAGCGCCATGGCCTGCGCCACGCCTGCCACGATGAGGATCGCATCCGGTTGGGCGCGGATGCCGCGGGTGCGGGCCAGCAGGCCGGCCAGCTCGGTGCGCAGCCGCGCGCTGCCCCGCGGGTCGCCGTAGCCCAGGTCGGCCGCGCTGGCGCTGGCCAGCACGGCGCGCTCGGCCCGCAGCCAGGCGGCGCGGGGGAACGCGGACAGGTCGGGCACACCCGGGGACAGGTCGATCTCGGCGTGCGCCCGCCACGGCCGGGGCAGGTCCAGCAGGGTCGGCGCGCCGGTCAGGGTGTGCAGCCGCCCGGCCGCGGCCGGGCCGCCGGGTGGGGGCTGTATCGGGTGCGGCCGGGCCTCCGGGGGTGGCCGGGCCTCCGCGGGTGGCCGGGCCTGCGGGTGGCCGGGCCTCCGGGCGGCTGGGCCTCCGGGGGTGGCCGGGCTAGCAGGTGTGGCCGGGCTAGCGGGTGGGCCGGGTGCCACCGGGCCACCGGCCGCGGTTAGTGCGGCGGGTGCGCCGGGGTCCGGAGCGGGCGGCTGGGTGCCGGGCAGCACCGTGGTCCCGGCCCCTTGCCGCGCGCCGACCAGTCCTTCGTCGGTGAGCCGCTGGTAGGCCTCGACGATCACGCCGCGCGATACCCCAAGATCACCGGCCAGCAGGCGGGTCGCGGGCAGCACCGTGCCCGCGGGCAGCCGGCCGTCGCGGATGCCCGCCCGCAGTTCGCCCGCCAGCCAGCTGGTCAGCCCGCGCGCCGGGACACCGGCCGGGTCGAGCTGGAGGAAGTCGGCGCCGGCCGCTGGGCGGCGGGTGGCGGCGTCCGCGGGCCGACGGGTGGTACGGCCGCTGGGCGGCGGGTGGCGGCGTCCGCGGGCCGGCGGGTGGCGGCGTCCGCGGGCCGGCGGTTCGTGGCGTCTGCTGGCTGGCGGTCAGCGGCACGGTCGGTGACAGACATTGGTCCACTATAGAGCCGAGTCAATGGTCCTGTTAGCCGGACCATTCTCGACCTAGCGTGGCCGTCGTGACCGAACCCCGTACCGCCATCCGCGCCACCCGCGCCGTGCCCGACGCCCGCCTGGCTGAGCCGCGGGCGGCTGCCCCTGGCCCTGGCCCTGCCCATGGCCCTGGCCCTGCCCATGGCCCTGGCCCGGCTCCGGGACGGGCCGCCGCCCGGGTCAGCGTGGCCCCGGTCGCGATGGGCGTGGCCGCGATCGCCATGGTCGGCGGCAGCGTCGCCATCTCGGGGGTGCTGGCCAGCGCGCCAATGTTCACCGCGGAAGCGGTGCGCTACGCGGGGGCCTGCCTGCTGCTGGTCCTGTTCGCCCGGCTGACCGGGCAGCGGCTGGCCAGGCCGCGCGGCACCGAATGGCTGTGGCTGGCGGGCGTCGCGCTGACCGGTTCTGTCCTGTTCAACATCGCCCTGGTGCTGGGGTCCAGGCACGCCGAGCCGGCCGTGCTCGGTGTGTCGGTGGCCTGTGTCCCGCCGCTGCTGGCCGTGCTCGGCCCGCTGGCCGACCGGGTCCGGCCGGCCGGGCCGGCCTGGCCGCCGCACTGGTGGTGACGTGCGGCGCCGCGCTGGTCACCGGGCTGGGCCGGACCGACGCGATCGGGGTGGGCTGGGCCGCCGTGGTGTGGGGCTGCGATGCCGCGTTCACCCTGCTGGCCATGCCGGTGCTCGGCCGGCAGGGCCCATGGGGGGTCTCGGTGCACGCCACCTGGATCGCGGCCGTCGTGTACGGCGCGGCCGGCCTGGTGCACGACGGGCCGGCCGCGGTGACCCGGCTGCGGCCGGACGACTGGCTCGCGGTCGGCTACCTGGCCGTCATCACGGCCGTGGCGTTCGTGCTGTGGTACTCGGCGGTGGGCAGGCTGGGCGCTGGCCGGGCCTGCTGGGTGGCGTGGCGCCCATCTCCGCCGCGATCGCCGGGGTCATGCTCGGCGGCCCGGCGCCCCAGCCGCTGGTCTGGGTGGGCGTCGCGGTGGTGGTGGCCGGGCTGGCCCTGGGCCTGCGGGCCCGGGCGCCCTCGCCCGGGCCGTAATCTGAGCCTGCCGCCGGGCCCCCGGCTACCCGGCGCGGACAGGAGACCCTCGGTGATCAGTCTCGACCGGGACGGCAACGTCTGGATCCTGCGCATGGCGGTCGGCGAGAACCGGTTCAACCTGGAGTGGCTGGACGCGGTCAACACCGCGCTGGACCAGGTCGCGGAAGGCGACGGCCCGGCCGCGCTGGTCAGCACGGGCGAGGGCAAGTTCTACACCAACGGCCTGGACCTGGACTGGCTGGCCGGCTACCCGGACGCGGCCGCGTTCCTGACCGGGGTGAACCGGCTCAACGCGCGGCTGCTCACGCTGCCGCTGCCGACCGTGGCCGCGGTCAACGGGCACGCGTTCGGGGCTGGCGCGGTGCTGGCGATCGCGCACGATTTCCTGGTCATGCGGGCGGACCGGGGCTACTGGTGCATGCCTGAGGCGGACCTGGGCCTGCCGGTGACCGCCCCGATGTACGCGGTGCTCGAGGCCAAGCTGCCCCGGCGCGCCGCGCAGCAGGCCATCCTCACCGGCCGCCGGTTCGGCGGGACGGACGCCGCCGCGGCCGGCATCGTGCACGAGGCGGTGGCCGAAGACCAGGTGCTGCCGCGGGCCATCGAGCTGGCCGCGGGCCTGGCCGCCAAGGACCGCCGGACGCTGGCCGCGCACAAGCGGCTGCTGTTCGGCGCGGCGGCCGAGGCCTGCCTGCAGTAGGCACGATCACGGGCTCGGCACGTAAGTGCCGGTGCAGACGTTCTCGTACTGGGTGGGGTTGAACGACTGGCCCTTTTCCGGGAAGTACCACTCGACCGCCTGGTACATCAGCTTCCCGTCGCACATGCCCAGGTGGAACGCGACCACGGTGGCGGGCTTCTGCTTGCCGGTGGCGACGGACTGGTTCGGCCCGACGTATTCGGCCAGACCCTGCCCGATCGCCCGCCGGGCCCCCCAGGACTGCCAGGTGATGTTCTTGACCAGGCCGGTCGGGTCGCCGCCGTTGAAGATCGTGGACGGCTCGACCTGGCCGAACCCCTGGCCCTGGGCGAACACCCCGGCGAGCTGGCCGAGCGTCGGGGCCGGGGTGGTCGGCGTGGCCGACGGCTGCGGCGTGGCCGGTGTGGTCGGCGTGGCCACGGTCGAGGCGGTGGCGGCCGGGGTGCTGGCCGCCACCGCCGCCGGGCTGGTGGCCGGGTTGCTGGCCGGCGCGCTGGCGGCGGACTGCGACGGGCTGGCTGAACAACCGGTGATCACTGCGGCGGCTGCGGCGGCCACGACGGCTAGGGCGGCCTGGGCGGCTCGGGTGGTGGCGGCGTGGTTCATGTCGTGCTCCCCCTTAGCGGGCGCGGGTGTGGACGCACCTGTGAGTCCCGGGCCTGGCCCGCGCCAACAACTTCCACCGATAAAGACGTAACTCGGGCCGTCCTGGATGGCCCGATCTTGCGATCGCCGCAGATAGGCCGGCCGATCCCTCCCGACAGGGCCACGGCTCATCCCTCCCGATAAGGGCGGCTCATCCCTCCCGATAGGGCGGCCGCGGGATTATCTCGGAGCAGACCTTTTTGCGTATGCTCAGGTCATGGCGGCGAACACGGTCCAGCGGACCGTCCCTGACATCAGCTTCCTGCTGGCCCACTCCAGTCACGTGCTGGCCACCCGGATGACCGAAGCGCTGCAGGAAATCGGGCTGACCCCGCGTGGGTTCTGCGTTCTGATGCATGCGCTGCCCGGCGAGCTGACCCAGATCGAGCTGGCCCGGCTGGCCGACCTGGACAAGACCACGATGGTGGTCACCCTGGATGAGCTGGAAGACGCGGGCTACGCCGAGCGCGTGCCGTCACCGGCCGACCGGCGGGCCCGCATCGTGCGGGTCACCGTCCGGGGCGTGGAGATCACCAAGGCCGGCCTGGAGATCGTGGACCGGGTACACAGGGAGGTGCTGGACAGCCTGCCGCCCACCCAGCGCGACGCGTTCCTGGCCGCGCTGACCACCCTGGTCAACGGCTACCTGTCCGAGTCGGCCGACAGTGCCCGCCCCGTCCGCCGCCCCCGCCGCCCAGTCCTAGCCCGCCGCAACCCACCACACCGCCGGCCCACCCCACCGCCGACCCAGCTAGCCACACCCGCCCCGGCCCCCACCCCCCACGTCCGCGTCCGCCCTCGCCGACCCCGATCTTGCTGTTATCGGCTGGGGTAGCCTCCCCGCATCATGATCATGACTTAGTGCTAGTAGATGCGCACCAAAGTCATGATCACGAAGCTGGGGACGCGCACGCCGCGCTATACCCCGACACGCCACCGAGTCTGGCTGTTATCGGCTGGGGTTACCCTCCCGGCATTCGTGATCAACCGATTGCTGTCGTCCCGGCGACCGCTCGGTTGATCGCGGCGCCCGGGGGCGTGCAGGGATAGGTAAGTAGGTCCGAAAGAGATTGTCTGTTAGTAGACGATCTGTTAGCGTCGCTTCTGACTGGACGAGCGAGTCAGGAGCTGAACTACATGACTGGGACTGACCGGCCACACCGGGCTGGGACTGACCGGCCGCACCGGGCTGAGACCGGCCGACCGCACCCGACTCGGACTGACCGCGCGCAGGTGACCGGGACCAGCCACGCGCAGGTGACCGGGACCAGCCACGCGCAGGTGACCGGGACCGGGCGCGCGCAGGTGACCGGGACCAGCCACGCGCAGGTGACCGGGACCGGGCGCGCCCAGGTGACCGGGACCGGACGCGGGCGGGTGACCGGGGCCGGGCGGCCGCGGGGGCTGGCGCTGGCCGTACTGTGCGCGGCGACCCTGATGATCATTCTCGACGGCACCATCGTGACCGTGGCGCTGCCCTCCATCCAGCGCGACCTGCACGTCCCGGCGGCCAGCCTGACCTGGGTACTGAATGCCTACCTGATCGCGTTCGGCGGCCTGCTGCTGCTGGCCGGGCGGCTCGGCGACCTGCTCGGCCGCAAGCGGCTATTCCTGGCCGGGCTGGCCACGTTCACCGCCGCCTCGCTGGCCTGCGGCTTGGCCACCAGCCTGGACGAGCTGATCGCGGCCCGGCTGGTGCAGGGTGCGGGCGGCGCCATGGTCACCGCGGTCAGCCTGGGGATGATCACCACGCTGTACCCGGCGCCGCGGGACCGGGCCCGGGCGGTGGCCGCGTACAGCTTCACCGGGGCCACCGGGGCGTCGCTCGGCCTGGTCCTCGGCGGACTGCTGACCCAGGCCATCAGCTGGCACTGGATCTTCTTCGTCAACCTCCCGGTCGGTGTGGCGGCCGGGCTGCCCGCCGTGTACCTGCTCACCCCGGAACAGGGCCGCGGCCTGCGGTCCGGCGCCGACTGGCTGGGCGCCGGGCTGGTCACCGCGGGGCTGATGCTCGGCGTCGGCGCGCTGGTGCAGACCGGCCCGGCGGGCTGGGCGTCAGCCCGCACCCTGGGCCTGGCCGCCGCCGCGGTCGTCCTGCTGACCGGGTTCGCCATCCGGCAGGCCCGGGCCGCCGTCCCGCTGCTGCCGCCGCGCATCGTCGCCTCGCGCACCGTGGCCGGGACGAACCTGGCCCAGCTGCTGGTCATCGCGGCCGCGTTCGGCTTCCAGGTGCTGATCACCCTGTACCTGCAGCAGGTGCTGGGCTACCACCCGGCACTGGCCGGGCTCGGCCTGCTGCCCACCGCGGTGGTGATCGGGCTGGTCTCGCTGGGCGCGTCCGCGCGGCTGGCGGGCCGGTTCGGCCCGCGCACCGTGCTGCTGGCCGGGCTGGCTCTGATCGCGCTGGCGCTGGCCCTGCTCACCCAGCTGCCGGCCCAGGGCAGCTACCCGGTACACGTACTCCCGGCCTTGCTGATCTTCGGCCTGGGCGGCGGGCTGACCCTGCCCGCGCTGGCCATGCTGGGCATGTCGGCGGCCACGCCGGACGACGCCGGCCTGGTGTCCGGCCTGTTCAACACCACCCAGCAGGCCGGCGCCGCGGTCGGGGTGGCCGTGCTGACCACACTGGCCAGCAGTCACGCGGCTGCCGCCCGGGCCGCCGGGCTGGCCAGCGCGCCCGCCCTGACCAGCGGCTTTCACCTGGCCTTCGGCGCCGGGGTGGGCCTGGTACTGGCGGCCGCCGCGGTCACCGGGATCCTGCTCAGGCCGAGCCCGGGCAATTGGCGTTCGGCTAAAAAAGATGCCCGGTACTGACGCGCGCGTGGCCCGGAGCTAGCCCGGCGTGCACCTGGCCGCTGCCGGCTGGCCAGCCCGCGGCCCGCTGCTGGCCGGCTGCCGGTCATCCGGGGCTGGCAGGCTGCCGTCTGATGTTTGCCACGCGGCAGTTGCGGGCGGACAAGGCAGCCGCCCGCGGCGAGCGTTTCGGCGCCGCGATGGCCGCCGCCGTCCGCCATCTCCCCTTTGGCCTCAGCCGGGTCGTGCCGCCGCGGCTGCTCGGCTTCGCCGCCATCAGCTGCGTGACGTTCCCGGTCAACCTGGCCCTGCTCACCGCCGCGCGCAGCGGCCTGCACTGGCCGCTGCCGGCCAGCATCACCGCGGCGTACCTGCTCGCGTCCGGGCTGGGTTACCTGCTCAACCGGTCGCTGAACTTCCGCTCGCACGCCGCGGTCGGCCCGCAGCTGGCCCGGTACACCGTGGTCCTGGTGATCAACTACTTCGGCTGCATCCTCGGGGTGACCACCGGCCTGGCCGCGCTGGGCCTGAACTACCAGCTGGCCCGCACGGCCGCGAGCCTGTGCGAGACGGTGTACATGTACGCCGCCATGCGCTGGATCGTGTTCCGCGAAGCATCGGCCGCGACGCCGGACGGCGGGAACGGCGGGCGTCAGTAGTAGCTCTTCTGGCCGTCCAGCAGCTCGCGGATGGTGTCCAGATGGCCGGCGTGCCGGGCGGTCTCCTCCAGCATGTGCAGGACCATCCAGCGCAGCGTCGCACCGCCCTCGGGGTCACCGGTGTACCGCCCGGTGTCGTCGAGTGAGTGCGCGGCGATGATCTCGTTGGACACGGCGCACTGAGACGCGTACGCGTCCAGCAGCCCGGCCAGCGGCACGCCGTCCACCATCATCTCCGAGTCCTCGACATCGTCGAACCCGGGCCCGGTCCCGGGGCGGTCGAGGAACACCACCTCGAACCAGAGCTGCTCGGCCCAGCGCAGGTGGGACACCACCCCGGCCATGGTCATCAGCGGTGAGGTGGGCAGCACCGGGCGGTGCGCGTCGGCCTCGGACAGCCCGGCGCATTTCAGGTGGATGATCGCGCGCTGTACGTCGTACCAGCCCATGAGCTGGGTCCGCTCGTCGGCCACCAGCGGCGGGCGCTCGCGTGGCGGGGTCATGGCCTGGCCGCGGCGGCGATGAGGTGCTGGCTGGCGCCGCGCAGCGACGGCTCGGTCTCGGCCGCCCGCGCGGCGAACAGGATGTCCTCGCGGCGCCGCTCGTCAGCCCACTCCTGGCGCAGCGGCCAGCCCGGGCCCTCGACGCCGTATACCTCCGTGCCGGTGAACCCGGCCTGCTCGACCTCCATCGCCAGACCCTCCGGGGTGTGGAAGAACGCGGTGGTGAAGAACTCCGGCCGGCCCACCGGATCCGGATTGCGGTGCTGGCCATCGGCCAGGTCCTGGGCCACGATCGGCGCGAACACCGGGTCGTCGAGCCAGCCCGCGTACAGCCCGTCCAGCAGCGAAGCGTACCGGCAGACCGCCATGGCGAGCAGCGCGCCACCCGGCCGCAGCACCCGCCTGGCCTCGGCCAGCGCGAGCCCCCGGCCGGCCGGTTCGGTCAGGTGGTACAGCGGCCCGAACAGCAGCACCGCGTCCTGCGAACCGTCCGCCGCGGGCAGTTCCCGCGCGTCGCCGAGCGTGGCGGTGAACGCGGCCGCCCGGCCGGCACGCCGGCCGTCTCGCGGGCCTGGACGGCGGCCGTCTCGCGGGCCTGGACGGCGGCGCGTCTCGCGGGCCTGCTCGACGTGCAGCGGCACCGGGTCAACCAGCTGCACCTGGTAGCCGCGCCGGGCCAGCGGGGCGGCATACGTACCCGGCCCGCCCCCCACGTCCAGCACGCGGGCGGGCGGCGCGGGCAGCAGCCGGTCCAGCAGCTCCAGCGACCGGACGAACTCCAGCGACGGCGTGCCGCCGGGGAACAGCCGGCCACGCTCGTAACCGGTGCCGTAGTGACTCTCGATAGCGGGATCGATCACCCCTCCAGGGTGCCGCGAACCCCCGGACCCTGGCCACCGAGATTCGGCGCGGACAGGCCGAGCCGGCGCTGCTCGATGATCAGGCAGCGGTCTTCCACGTAGAGCAGCCCGGCCGCGGTCGCGATGGCCCGGGCTTCGGCCGAGGCGATGCCGAGCTGCAGCCACAGCGCGGTCGCGCCGGCCGCCACCGCCTGGCGGGCGAAGTCCGGTGTCTGCCCGGACGGGCGGAACACGTCGACCAAGCCGACCGGCGCGGGCACCTGCGCGAGCGTCCGGTATACCGGCTCGCCCAGGATGACGTCGGCGTGCGGGTTGACCGGGACGATCCGCCAGCCATGCCGTTGCATGTGCGCGGGCACGTAGTGCGCGGCCTTGGCCGGCACCGAGCTCGCGCCCACCACGGTGATGCTGTCGTAGCTGGTCAGAATGCGCTCAACAATGGCATCCGTAGCGGTCACCTGCCCACCGTAAGCCCTGGTGCCACAGGGCGGTTATCGTGTCCCCATGGCGCAGCGATTGGTCACCGAACGCCTCGTCCTGCGACCGTGGACGCCCGACGACGCCGAGGCGGCGCTGGCGGCCTACGGCGATGCCAACGTCGCGAAGTGGCTGGCCCCGGAAATGGACACCGTCCCGGACCCGTCCGCGATGCGGCTGGTGTTGCAGCAGTGGGTGGCCGAGGATGCCCGGATGCTGACCCCGGCCGGGCGGTGGGCGATCGAGCTGCGCGCGGACCAGAGCGTGATCGGCGGGGCGACGCTGCTGCCGCTGGCGCCGGACGACGAGTTCGAGGTCGGCTGGCAGCTCAGCCCGGCGGCGTGGGGCCACGGCTACGCCACCGAGACCGGTCTTGCCCTGGCCCGATGGGCGTTCGACCAGGGCATCGAACAGGTCATCGCGGTGGTCCGGCCGACCAACAAGCGGGCCGAGGCGATGGTCCGGCACATGGGCATGGAGTGGGTCGGCGAGACCGAGAAGTACCACAACCTGCGGCTGCAGATGTTCCAGCTGCGCCCCGGGGACCTCACCGCCCCCTGACCAGGCGCAACGTATAGTTGCTGGCACGCGAGGCGTCGGGGGGTGCGTCGTCAGTGCCGGTTGCGCAGCCACTGTCCCGGGAGGATCTGAGCATCCTCGCCCTGGAGGACGCCACCGTGGCCGGGCACACCTGCAAGGTCATCCTGGTCCAGGGCCAGCTCGACGCGGCCACGCTGCGGGACTCGATCGCCCGGCGGCTGGACCGCGCGCCCCGGCTGCGGCTGCGGCTGGCCGAGCGGGACGGCCAGCCCTGGTGGGTGCCGGACCCGGAGCTGGACCTGACCGCTCATGTGGTGCAGAGCGGGACAGCCGGGGCGGGCGACGACGCCGGGCTGCGGGCCGCGGCCGCGGGCATCTTCGCCCAGCATCTGGACCGGTCACGGCCGCTGTGGCGGATCGACGTGATACCTGGGCTGGCCGGCGGGCGCAGCGCGCTCATCTGGCGCATCCACCACGCACTGGCCGATGGGATGACCGCGATGGCCATGGCCCGCGCGGTGCTCTGGGACGATGCGCCGGCCGCCGCGCCCCGCGCCACCGCACACCAGGCCGCCCCGGCTGCCCCGGCCACCGCGGGCGGCCCGCACCTGCTCGGCGACCTGCGGACGGCGGCCCGCGAGGCACCGCAGCCGTGGCACCGGTCCCCGTTCGACGGGCATATCGACGCCCGCCGGTCGGTCGCGTTCAGCACCGCCGGGCTGGCCGGGCTGCGCCGGGTGTGCCACGCCACCGGCGGGGCCACGGTCAACGACGGCGTGCTGTCCGTGGTGGCCGGCGGGCTGCACCGCTGGCTGGAAGCCCACCATGGCCGCCTCGGCGCGGTCCGGGTGAAGGTGCCGGTCAGCCTGCACAACGCGGCCGGCCCGGGCCACGATGGCGCCGGCCCAGGCAACCGGGACTCGTTCTTCTGCCTGGACCTGCCGCTCGGCGCGGCCGACCCGCTGGACCGGCTGGCCACCATCCGGCACGCCACCAAGGTCCGCAAGCAGGGCCACGACGCCCAGCACCTGGACGCGTGCATGCGCCAGCTGGCCCGCGTCCCGCCGCTGGGCCATTTCGCCGAGCGGGTGCTGTCACACGCCCGCTCGTTCGCGCTGAACGTGTCCAACGTGCCCGGGCCCCGCCAGCCGGTGCGGGTGCTCGGCCTGCCGGTCGTGGCGATGTACTCGCTGGCCGAGATCGGCACGCACCACGCGCTGCGGATCGCGGTGGTGTCGCTGGCCGACACGCTGAACTTCGGCCTGGTCGCCGACCCGACCCTGCTGGACAACGTCAACCAGCTGGCGGCGGGCCTGCACGCCGAGGCGGCCGCGCTGACCGCCTGCCTGCCGCCCGGCTGAGGCCGGCACCACCCACCCCACACCAGCCGCCCGGCTGGGGCCGGGCCACCCACCCCCGGCAAGCCGCCCGCTGAGCACGGCAAGATTGGCCGCATGCGCGCTCACCAGCTGGCCGACGTGCTGGCGGAGGTGGCCGCGGGCCATTTCCCGCCCGCGGACGGCCGGGTCACCGTGCTGCCCGCGGCCTCCCCGCGCGACTCGGGTGTGCTCGGGTTCACCGCGCACGCGGTCGTGTTCGCCGACGCCGACCCGGCCTGGGTGGCGGCCCAGCTTCCCGCCGGGGATCTGGCCGCGCCGCTCAGCCCGGCGTTCCTGCAGGCGCTGGGCCAGCACACCGGCCTGCAGATGCACACGATCGACATGCTGTGCACCGCGTCGCATTGCGCTGGCCCGCCGCCGCTCGCGCTGGCCGCCGAGCCGGACCGGTCCCATCCGCGCATCGCCCGCGCGATGCGCTACCGCGACGACGTGCGGGCCTGGCGGGCGGACGGCGGCGTGGTGCTGCTCGGCCGGGGCATCGCGGGCCGCTGGGAGGCCTCGGTCGAGGTGGACCCGGGCCACCGCGGTCGCGGGCTTGGCCGCGCGCTGGCCGCCGCGGCCCGGCACCTGGTGCCGCCCGGCACCCCGCTCTGGGCGCAGATCTCCCCGGCCAACGCGGCCAGCGTGCGGGCCTTCCTCGCGGCCGGCTTCACTCCGGTCGGCGCGGAAGCGCACCTCATCCCGCCCAACCTCTAACTATGCCGAACGCCACTGCCCGCGGCTGCCCGCCTCAGCCCGCGCGGTTGGTGATCCGCAAGTAATACCCATCCGGATCGAGGATGCGGAAGTCGCGCAGCCCCCAGACTTGATCACGCAGATCGTCGTCCAGCGGCCACCCGGCCGCCAGCACCCGGTCCCGCTCGGCCGCCACGTCGTCCACTTCCAGCACCAGTTCCAGGCCGGCTGGCGGCCGCCGGGCGGCACGCGCGTCCGGCACCGGGTCGAGGACCGCGCCGACCTGTACCGCGCCGCGGCGCAGCGCGACATAGTCGTCCTGGTCGCGGCGGTCGTCGGTGAGCTGGAAGCCCAGCACGCGCTGGTAGAAGTCAACCGTGGCATCGAGATCGGCCGGGAAGATCTCGAAACGGAGCGTCATGTCCATGACGGGTACGGTAGCCCGGTGGTCAGCTACGAGTGGCGCGGGCCGGTCGGCAATGACGAGCTCAGCGCGCTGCACGCGGCCGGATTCGGCCAGCCGGCCCGGGAGCACGACTGGCAGGCCCAGCTGCGGCACAGCCTGGGCTGGGTGTGCGCGCGGGACGAGGGCGGGCTGGCCGGCTTCGTCAACGTGGCCTGGGACGGGGGGGCGCATGCGTTCCTGCTGGACACCGTGGTCGCGCCGCGGCGGCAGCACCAGGGCGTAGGCACCCGGCTGGTCGCCGTGGCCGCCGGGCAGGCCCGGGCGGCTGGCTGTGCCTGGCTGCACGTCGACTTCGAGCCCGGGCTGGGCCCGTTCTACTGGGACACTTGCGGCTTCCGGCCGACGAGCGCCGGCCTCATCGACCTGAGCGGCTGAAGTAGCGCCGATAGCCGTCGAACATGGCGGTGTAGACGGCCTCGAACCGGGCCGAGGCGGCGGCCTGGCCGGCCGGGTCGGTCACGTCGAACATGGCGGTCAGGTGCACGGTGCAGCCGCCGTCCGCCCGTTCGTCCACGTACGTGGTGGCGACGTACCCGGTGATGCCGGGCTCGTCGGACTTGAGGTAGGAGATCCGCCGGGTCTCGTCGTTCTGGTAGCAGATCGTCTCGGCGGCGACGGCGCCATTGCTCAGGGTCATTCGCCGGGTCCGTGGCACCGCCCCTGGCTCGCCAATCAGGTCGCAGCTGACCAGCGTGGGGCCGGGTGACCCGCCCTCCGCGGCGGTCAGCCACCAGCGCAGCATCCCGGCCCAGTCGCAGATCAGTGCCCAGACGTCAGCCGCCGGAACCGGGATCTCGACCGACGTGTGCAACGTAACCCGGCCCGGCTCTGGCACGGTTGATCCCCCTTGCGATGATCTTGACCAGCTAAGTCCTGATCATGACTAGTAAGCGGTTCCGAATAATGGTGCACTCAACTTATGAGAGTGGGCAGCCGGACGGTGAGCCGAACATGACCAGTGCGGATGCGCCGGGCCAGTCAGGCCGCAGCCAGCCGATCAGCCCACGGCAGGTGACGATCCTGCAGTACATACGGGAATCCGTACAGCGCCGGGGCTATCCGCCCTCGCTGCGCGAGATCGCCCAGGCGGTCGGCCTATCCAGTCAGTCCACGGTGTCGTACCACCTCTCGGCATTAGTGAAGAAGGGCTATCTGAGCCGGGGACGGGGACTGCCGCGCACCACGGTGGAGTTGCCATCGGGCCAGGAGACGGCGCCGCCCGCCCCGGCCGGCAATGGCGCGGCTGAGACCGGCGCGGCTGCGGCCGAGCCGGCCGCTCCCCGGCTGAACCTGATGCCGCACCGGCCGGGGCTGACCCGGACCGCCCGGTGCCGGTGCCGCTGATCGGGCGGATCGCGGCCGGCGTGCCGATCACCGCCCAGCAGGAGGTAGAGGACACGTTCCTGCTGCCGCGCAAGATCGTCGGCCATGGCACGCTGTTCATGCTCCGGGTGGCCGGCGACTCCATGATCAACGCGGGAATCACCGACGGCGACTACGTGATCATCCGGCAGCAGGAGAAGGTGTTCAGCGGGGACATCGTGGCCGCGCTGATCGAGAACATCGAGCCCGAGGCCACGGTCAAGACGTATCAGCAGGCCGAGGACGGCCAGTGCTGGCTGATGGCGCACAACCCGGCCTACCCGCCGATCCCCGGCGACAGCGCGGAGATCATGGGCAAGGTCGTCGCGGTGCTCCGCCGCACGGTGTAACTAACACGGTGTAACTAACTCAGGGCGAACTCCCGGCGGCATTGAGGGCCAGGAATTTCCCGATCATGGCATTTACCTGACCCGGCACTTCGAGCTGGTTGAAGTGACCGGACCCGACGGTCTGGCCAATCGCGATCGACGGGCAGGCGGCGCGCAGGTCGGCCGAGGAATTGGCGGGATGGGCCGAGCCGATGCACAGCACCGGCACGGTGGCCCGGCTGAGCGTGCCCGCCCCGTCGAACTCGCCCATGGCCAGCAGCACGGCCGCCGCGATGGCCGGATCGCCGGCCGGGAACCCTTCGATGATCTCGTCCCGGCGCGCAGTGTCGGTGGGCAGGAAGAACCCCCGGGCGAACAACGTCCGCCAGGACCGGTCGGTGTCGGCGCGGACCGCGTCCACGGACTCCAGGAAGTACGCCTTGGCCTGCTCGTTGGTGATCGGCGCCGGGTCCACCATGACCAGCGCGCTGATCGCGCCGGGCCGGGCCGCGCAGGACAGCCCGATCAGGGCGCCCAGGCTGTGCCCGACCAGCACCGGACGGCGCAGCCCGGCCGCGGCCACGACAGCGAGCACGTCGTCGGCCAGCACGTCGACGCCGTAGCCGGCGGCGCCGGGCGCGGGCTTGCTGCTCTGGCCATGCCCGCGCAGGTCCAGGGCCAGCACCGCGTGCTGGCCAGCGAAGAACTCGACCTGCGGGGCGACATACGACCGGTCACCACCCCAGCCGTGCACGAAGACGATCGGCGGATCGCCGCCATCCGTGACGTCATAGACCAGGCGGATGCCCGAGCCGTCGGTGAACTCAGCCATGCCCCACCCCCTGGCCGCCCATCCTGCCAGGCGGCAGGGTCAGCTGAGCTTGGAGTTGACGATCCGCGGGTGGCCTGTGCTGTGGAAGAAGATGCCGGGGTAGGGCCGGGTCCAGAACACCGCGCTGGGGTTGTTGTGCAGCGTCGAGTTCTTGATGGTCAGCCAGCCGGTGTAGTTGTCGCTGACGTAGAAGATGGCGCCGCCGCCCTCCCGGGCGTGGTTGTTGCGGATGACCGTGCCCACGATCCTCAGGTAGTACCGGCCGCCGTCGTTATAGATGGCGCCACCGCTGCCGCCGCCCGCGGTGCCCGGCTGGGCCGGGTTCTGCCCGAACCCGATGGCCCGGTTGTTGGTCATGACGCTGTTGGTCACCACCCAGGACACCCCGATGCTGCTCAGCGCGCCACCGTTGGAGCACCGCCCGCCGGTGAACGTGTCCTT
Source organism: uncultured Actinomycetes bacterium (assembly GCA_963747705.1). Lineage (GTDB taxonomy): Bacteria > Actinomycetota > Actinomycetes > Streptosporangiales > Streptosporangiaceae > RYN-230. The sequence goes on from CAVVGF010000048.1 coordinate 50,649, forward strand.
GGTGATGTACACCGGCCGGTTGCGCCACTGGGCCAGCGCGCGGATCGCGGCCCCGCCGAGGTCCGGGCCGTGCGCGTAGCAGCGGTTGTTCATGAAGCGCGAGTTGACCACCTTGAGCTGGCCGCCCAGGTCGAAGATGGCCCCGCCGCCGCCACCGCCGTAGTTGACGTTCGGGCTCTGCCGGACCTGGGAGTTGCCGTTCTCCAGCGTGATGTTCTGCACCACCAGCCGCGGCCACTGCTGGTTGTAGCAGTCCGAGGTGGTGATCTTCTGCTTGGCGTCGCAGGTGTCCAGATACAGGATCTGGTGCTGGCCGCCGCCGTTGAGGGTGACCAGGCCGCCGCCATCCAGCACGACCTGATGGCTGGTGTTACGCAGCTTGGCCGTGGCCGTCATCTTGATCACCACCGGTTCGGGCCCGCAGTTGAAGGTGATCACACCGCCGCGGGCCACCGCCTTGACCACCGCGGCCGACGTGCATCCCGCCGGGGTGCCGCCGCCGATGACCTGGTCCGGATGGCTGGAGTTGACGGCCTGGCCAGCCGCGGGGATGGCCGCGTGCCCGGCCGGGTTGCCGAAGTCCGGTAGCTGCCGCGCGGCGGGCACCACGACCGACGCGCTCGCCGTCAGCGGTGCGGCGCCGGTGGCCGCGAGTGCGGCGCCAGCCGCAACCGCCAGTGAGAACCGACCGAAACTAGCCAAGATCCGCATGGCGCCACATGGTAACGGTGATGTTCCTGGTAAGAGGGATAAATCGTATAAGCGGGTGACCAGGCAGAACAGGTGACCGTCCGGGTCACGGCAGACCCGCCAGGAGATCTGCTCGCCGCCTGGCCCCGGCCGGGGGGAGACGTGCGTACCGACGTATGACCCGCCCAGCGCGACGACCCGCTGCTGGGCTTCGTCGAGGTCGGCGACCAGCACATCGAAGTGCACCCCCGGGCCCGGGCCCGGGGCCGTGCCGGTGCCCTGGAAGGACAGCCGCTGCCCGTGCGGCGGCGGTTCCAGGGTGACCCAGCCGGGATACCACTGCACCGGTGTCCCGCCGAGCAGCGCCGCCCAGAACCCGGCCAGCCGGTGCGGGTCGGGGGTGTCCAGCACGATCTCCCGGATCCAGCCAATCACCTGATCGCTCTCGGGCATCCGCCCATGATGCCGGAGCACCCGGCCCGCCCGTGCGACAGATCGGTACGGCAGATCAGTGCAGCAGGTGCAGGGTGCGGGCGGCCAGCCCGACGTGAGCGCGCTGGCCCCAGGTGAGCGGGACGGCGTCGGCCTCGATCCCGTCACCGAAGATGACCAGCTGGTCGGACTCGGCGCTGACGGTGAGCGCCTGGCCGGCCGCCAGCTCACCTTCGGTCCGGCTGGTGCCGGTGGCCGGCGAGGGCCAGGCCTCGCGGACGAACCAGGCCAGCCGCGGCTCGGCCGGTGCGGGCAGCGGCAACGCGCTGCGGCGTTCCAGCCAGGCCGAGCGGCACCAGCCGGTGGCCCCGGTGCCGGTGGACACGATGAGCCCGGATGAGGCCTGCGGTTCGGCCGGCCCATCCGGCAGGGCCAGGGTGTACCGCGCGGTCTGGTGCGTGGCCTGGCCGATGTAGATCTCGTTCAGCGCGGTGAGCCGCTGGCCGTCGTCGGTGGCCGCCTGCACCATGCTGAGCTGCTCGGCCAGCTCCCGGCCGTGCGGGCGGGCCGCGGCGGCCAGCAGGGCGGGGGCGGCCCCGGCCGGGCTGGGCACCAGCACCCCGGGGTTGCGGCGCGGGGTCCGGGTTGATGCCGATGACCAGCTGGCCGTCGAGGTACTTGGCCAGGTTGGCGACCAGCCCGTCCTGGCCCACCGCGACCACGATGTCGCCCGGCTCGAACAGGAACCGCGGCAGGTCGGCCCGTTCCACCAGGCCGCGGCGCCACTTCGCCGGGATGGCGGCGGTGACCGCGGTGAGCGCGGCCTGCACGGCCTGGTGCCGGGCGGCCACGTCCGCGATGCGCCGGCCCCGGGAGGTGAGGAAGAACTCGGCCTGGCCCCGGGTGCCGTGCCGGTCCAGCAGCTCGGTCAGCTCGGTGCGCCGGTGCACCAGCACCGCCCGCGGCGGCAGGGTCACGGCCGGCCCGCCGCGCGCCCGGCCCCCGCGCCCGGCCCGGCCGGTGCGCTGCCGCCGTTGAGCCGGGCCAGCAGCGGGGTGAGCAGGTCCGGGGTCAGCGCCAGGGTGCCGATCTGCGGCAGGCTGCCGGCCAGCTCCTTGACCGCCAGCGCGAGCAGGATGCCGTCGGGCACATCCCGGTAGGCGGCCATCCGGGCCGCCTCCCCGGCGGCCTGCGCCTCGCCCAGCGCCCGGGCGCTGGCCGCCTGCGCTTCGCCGGTCAGCCGGGTCCGCGCCGCCTGCCCCTGAGCCAGCTGCTCCTCGCGGACCGCCTGCCCCTCAGCCTCGATGCGGCCCGCCGCCGCGGCTTCGGTCTGCCTCCCGCCTGGAATTGGCGCCGCGCTGGGTGACCAGCTGCTCTTCCCGGCGGGCCAGCTCGATCTGGTTCTGCAGCTCGTTCTCGGCGATGGCCCGTTCCCGCTGCACCGCCACCGCCCGCCGTTCGTAGGTGGCCCGGTCGGCGTCCTGCTGCAGCTGTTCCCGGGCCGGGGTGCGCAGCGCCTTCTCCACCTCCGGTTCGGGCCGGATCGCGACCACCCGCGCGCCCAGGACCTCGATCCCGGTCTCGGCCAGCCGGGGCTCGCCGGTCAGCCCGGCCAGGATCCGGTCCCGGATCTGGCCCACCCCGGCGGCCAGCACGCTGGCCAGCGGGCTGCCCGCGATCAGGCCCAGCACCTGCTGCTGCGCGGTCTCGGTGAGCAGCCCGGCGATCTGTTCCAGCGGCGTCCCGCGCCACCGGCCGGTGACCGGGTCGATGGAGAAGTCGATCCGGGCGCAGGCGGTGGCCGGGTCGGTGACCCGGAACGTGACGCTGGCCTGCACGGTCAGGTCCTGGAAGTCGGCGGTGCGGGCATGGAACAGCAGGGCCAGTTCGCGGTCGTCCACCGGGACCTCGGACAGCACCGCGGACAGCGGCCGGTAGAAGAACGCCAGCCCGGTCCCGTCGTGCACCAGCCGGCCCCGGCGCAGGTGCCGCACGTGCATCGTCGGCCCGCCGCGCAGGTGCCGCACCAGCGGATAGATGCTGATGTCAGCCATCCAGACCACCTCCACTTAATCGTCCCTTTGACGATAATCGGTTCAAGCCGTTCTCGTCAAGCTGACGATTAATGGGTAGGGTGATGCCGTGGAGGGATACGACCCGAGCGCCTACCCGCCGGTCGCGGTCACCGTGGACCTGGTCGTGCTGACCATCCGGGACGGCCAGCTGGCCGTGCTCACCGTCCGCCGCGGCGAGCCGCCGTTCGCCGGCCAGCTGGCCCTGCCCGGCGGGTTCATCCGGCCGGGCGAGACGCTGAGCCAGGCCGCCGCCCGGGAGCTGGCCGAGGAAACCGGCCTGGCCGCCCGGTCCGTCCACCTGGAGCAGCTGGCCAGCTACGGTGACCCGGGCCGGGACCCGCGGCTGCGCGTGGTCACCGTGGCCTACCTGGCCCTGGCCCCGCGGCTGCCGCTGCCCCGGGCGGGCGGCGACGCGGCCGAGGCGAGCTGGGTCCCGGCCGGCGGCCTGCTGGCGGGGCCGCCCGGCCAGCTCGCGTTCGACCATCACCGGATCCTGGCCGACGGGGTGGAACGGGCCCGGTCCAAGCTGGAGTACACGCCGCTGGCCACCGCGTTCTGCCCGCCGGAGTTCACCGTGGCCGAGCTGCGCCGGGTGTACGAGATCGCCTGGGGCACCACGCTGGACCCGCGGAACTTCCACCGCAAGGCGACCGGCACCCCCGGCTTCCTCGTCCCGGCCGGCGGCAGACCGCGGGCGACCGCGGCCGCCCGGCGCAGCTGTTCCGCACCGGGCCCGCGACGCTGCTGTACCCGCCCATGCTGCGGGCCAGCACCAGGTAGGTATTCACCAACCCCCGATCTGGGGAGCCCGGCCCATGGTGCCCGCCGTGCGCCCGGGCCACCATGAATGCCATGGACATCATGCTGAACGCCCGCCCCCGGCGGCGGCGCGTCCTCGGCCGGGGTGCGCTGCTGCCGCTCGTCATGCTCGTGACCACCGTGTACTGGGGCATCCGCCCGTGGACCGTGCTGGTCATCGCGGTCGCGGGGACCATCGCCGTGCTCGCGCCGGCGGTCGCGGGCGGCCTGGCCGCGATCGCCCTGATCGGCTTCGCCTCCTGCGCGTTCGCGCTGTTCCTGCGGGCCAGCACATATCCGCCCGGCTCGGGCAGCT
>CAVVGF010000049.1:0-33400 GCA_963747705.1 uncultured Actinomycetes bacterium
TGGACGAGCGGCTGTCCTGGTTCCGCTCGATGTCCGCGGAGAACCGGTCCTGGATCGGCCTGGTCGCCCAGGCCGGCATCGCCGCGTTCGTGGACTGGATCAAGCATCCCAGGCGCGGGCGTCCGTCGGTGGCGGTCGAGGTGTTCGGCACCGCGCCACGGGAGCTGGCCCGCGCGGTCACCCTGCAGCAGGCGGTGGAGATGGTGCGGGTGACGATCGACGTGGTGGAGGCCCGGGTCGACGAGCTGGCCGCGCCGGGCGGCGAAGCCGAGCTGCGCGAAGCGGTGCTCCGTTACACCCGGGAGATCGCGTTCGGCGCCGCCCAGGTCTACGCCCGGACCGCGGAGGCCCGTGGGGCCTGGGACGCCCGGCTGGAAGCCCTGGTGGTGGACTCGCTGGTGCGCGGCGAGCTGGGCGAGGGCCTGCAGTCCTGGGCGTCCGCGCTGAACTGGTCGCACACGCCGGTGGCGGTGATCGTCGGGCACGCGGACGGCAGCGAGCCGGAAGGCGCGATCGAGGAGCTGCGCGCGATCGCCCGCCGGTCCCGGCTGGACCTGCTGGCCGGGGTGCACGGCGACCGGCTGGTGGTGGTGCTCGGCGGCACGGACGATCCGCTGACCGCGGCCGACCAGATGGCCGGGCGGTTCGCGCCCGGCCCGGTGGTCGTCGGCCCGGCCGTGCCCGACCTGCAGGCGGCCACGGTTTCGGCCGCGGCCGCGCTGGCCGGCCTGCGCGCCGCCCCGGGCTGGCCCGACTCGCCGCGGCCGGTGCTGGCCACCGACCTGCTGCCGGAACGGGCCCTGGACGGCGATGCGGGCGCGCGCGAGGAGCTGATCCGTGAGCTGTACGAGCCGCTGCGCCGGGGCGGCGCCGCGCTGCTCGAGACGGTGAGCACCTACCTGGAACAGGGCTCCTCGCTGGAGGCCACGGCCAAGCTGCTGTTCGTGCACCCGAACACGGTGCGGTACCGGCTGCGCCGGGTGACCGAAGTGACCGGGCTGATTCCGTCAGAAGGACGGGCCGGATTCACCCTGTGGGTGGCCATCGTGCTCGGCCACATGTCGCACAAGCGCACATGATTTGTAGCAAACCTACAGAGCCCGCAACCCAAACTTCGTACTCTTCTTCATCCATGTAGCGGACTTCTACAGTGCAGGCTAGGGGAATGCTCGTCATCACTGCGCCTGGCCAGGGCGCGCAAGCGCCTGGCTTCCTGTCCCCATGGCTGGAACTCCCCGGATTCGCCGACCGCGTCCGTGCCTGGTCTGAGCTGATCGGCACCGACCTCATCGGCTACGGGACCACGGCCGGCGCGGACAAGATCCGGGACACCGCGGTGGCCCAGCCGCTCCTGGTGGCGTCCGCCATCGCCGCGGCCGAGGCGCTGTTCGGCGGGCTCGACCAGGCCCGGGCCCAGCTCGGCGCGGTCGCCGGGCACAGCGTGGGCGAGCTCGCCGCCGGTGTGATCGCGGGCGTGCTCAGCGCGGAGGACGCGATGCGGCTGGTCCGGGTGCGCGGCCAGGCCATGGCCCAGGCCGCGGCCGAGCAGCCCACCGGGATGACCGCGGTGCTCGGCGGCGACGAGGCGGTGGTGCTGGAGGCCATCGAAGCGCACGGGCTCACCCCAGCGAACATCAACGGCGCGGGCCAGATCGTGGCGGCAGGGACGGTGGACCAGCTGGCCAAGTTCGACGCCGAGCCGCCCGACGGGGCCCGCCTGCGGCCGCTCCACGTGGCGGGGGCCTTCCACACCAGGCACATGGCCCCGGCGGTGGACGCACTGCGGGAGGCCGCGGCCTCGGTACAGGTCAGTGACCCCGCCGTGCCCCTGCTGTCCAACCGGGACGGTACTGTGGTGCGCTCTGGCGCCGACTGGCTGGAGCGGATCGTGACCCAGGTCAGCGCGCCGGTCCGGTGGGACTTGTGCATGCGGGAGATGGCCCGTCTGGGCGCGGGGGCGGTCATCGAGCTGCCACCGGCCGGCACGCTGTCCGGGCTAGTACGGCGGGCCCTGCCCGGGGCGGCCCGGGGCAGCCTCAAGACCCCCGGTGACCTGGCCGCCGCTCGCTCGCTGATCGGCGAGCACGGTGCCACAAGCACGGTGCCGGGTTGACCGGCCGCGTCGCGGGGAGCTAAGGCACGGCGCACCAAACCCCAGCGCACCAAACCCCAGCGCACCAGACTCAGCGCAGACCCCCAACAGGAACACAGCAGGCGGAACGGGAAAGGACATCGTGATGCGACTCGCCGAGGGCAACCCAGGGGCCCGGATCCTGGCGTTCGGCGGGTACCAGCCGACCCGGGTGGTCACCAACGACGAGCTGGCGCAGACCGTGGACACCAACGATGAGTGGATCCGCAGCCGGGTCGGCATCGCCAGCCGCCGGATCGCCGGGCCGGACGAGACCGTGACCGACATGGCGGTCGCGGCGGGCGGCAAGGCACTGGCCGCGAGCGGCCTCGGCCCGTCCGACATCGACCTGGTCATCGTGGCCACCTGCACCCCCGAGGCGCCCATCCCGAACGTGGCCGCCAGCGTGGCCACCCGGCTGGGCATCGCCGCCCCGGGCGCGTTCGACCTGAACGCCGCGTGCGCCGGATTCTGTTACGCGCTGGCCACGGCGGCCGACGCGGTGCGGGCCGGCACGTCCCGGCATGTGCTGGTCATCGGGGCCGAGAAGCTGTCCCAGTGGGTGGACTGGACCGACCGGTCGACCTGCATCATCTTCGCGGACGGCGCGGGCGCGGCGGTGGTCGGCCCGGCCGGTGCGGGCGAGGCCGACCCGGGCCCGGGCATCGGCCCGGTGGTCTGGGGCAGCGACGGCGCGATGGCCGACAAGATCTACATCAAGGACCGCCAGTCGTTCATCGTCCAGGAGGGCCAGGCGGTGTTCCGCTGGGCCACCACCGCGCTGCACCCGGTGGCCAAGGAAGCCTGCGAACGGGCCGGAGTGGACCCGACCGAGCTGGCCGCGTTCGTCCCGCACCAGGCCAACCTGCGGATCATCGAGGCCATCGCCAGGAAGCTCGGCGCGCCGCAGGCCCTGGTGGCCACCGACGTCATCCACTCCGGCAACACCTCGTCGGCCTCGATCCCGCTGGCTCTGTCGGCCATGATCGAGCGCGGCGAGGTGGGCTCCGGCTCGGCTGTCCTGCTGCTCGGCTTCGGGGCCGGCATCAGCTATGCGGCGCAGGTCATCACGGTACCCTGACCCGCGCCGTGGCCTGCGGGGCAGCCTGCCGCGCGGGCCGGACCACCTAGCAGGCGAACCACCCACAACGAAGGAGAACAGAACCAGATGGCTATGACTGACCAGGAGATCCTGGAAGGCCTCGGCGAGATCGTCAACGAAGTCGCGGGCGTGCCCGCCGACCAGGTCACCCCGGACAAGAGCTTCGTCGACGACCTGGACATCGACTCGCTGTCGATGGTCGAGATCGCGGTCGCCGCGCAGGACAAGTTCGGCGTCGAGATCCCGGACGATGAGCTGAAGAACCTCAAGACCGTGCAGGATGTCGTGAACTACGTGCACAAGGCCGAGGTAACGGCCTGAGCCAGCGTGGCGGCCGGCCGCGCACCGCGCGCGGCCGGGCCCGCGGGCAGTACAGATCACTGAGCAGGTAATCAAGAGGAGCGATTCACAGTGCGGGCAGATCAACCACGCGTCGTCGTCACCGGGCTGGGCGCGACCACGCCGCTGGGCGGGGACGTCGCCTCGACCTGGGAATCGCTGCTGGCCGGCCACAGCGGCGCGGTCCGGATGCCCGACGGCTGGAGCAACGTGCCGCTGCCGGTGCAGATCGCGGCGCCCGCCGCGGTCGACCCGGCCACGGTGCTGGACCGGGTGCAGGCCCGGCGGATGGACCGGTCCGAGCAGCTCGCTATGGTGGCGGCCCGCGAGGCGTGGGCCGACGCCGGATCCCCGGACGTGGACCCGGACCGGCTGGCGGTCGTGGTCGCCAGCGGCATCGGCGGCGTCGCCTCCACCATCGCCGCCTACGACACCATGAACGAGAAGGGCTGGCAGCGGCTGTCCCCGTTCACCGTGCCGATGCTGATGCCGAACGGCTCAGCCGGCTGGATCTCCATCGAGCTGGGCGCCCGGGCCGAGGTGCACACCCCGGTCAGCGCGTGCGCGTCCGGCGCCGAGGCCATCGGCTACGCCATCGACATGATCCGGGCCGGACGGGCCGACGTGGTGGTGGCGGGCGGCACCGAGGCGGCCATCATCCCGCTGAACATCGCCGCGTTCGCCGCCATGCGCGCGCTGTCCACCCGCAACGACGAGCCGGAGCGGGCCTCCCGCCCGTTCGACCGTGGCCGGGACGGCTTCCTGCTCGGCGAGGGCGCCGGCGTGGTGGTGCTCGAATCGGCCGAGTACGCGGCCCGGCGCGGCGCGACCGTGCATGCGGTCGCGGCCGGGGTGGGCTACTCATCGGACGCCCACCACATCGCCCAGCCCGAGCCGGAGGGCACCGGGCTGGTCAAGGCGATGCATCGGACGCTGGCCGACTCGGGCCTGGACGCGGAGCAGTTCGTGCACGTCAACGCGCACGCCACGTCCACCCCGGCGGGTGACGTGGTGGAGGGGCAGGCCATCGCACGGGCGTTCGGCAGCGCCGCCCCCGGGATCGTGGTGTCGGCCACCAAGTCGATGACCGGGCACCTGCTCGGCGGGGCCGGGGCGGTCGAGTCGGTGGCCACGATCATGGCCCTACGGGAGCATGTCGCGCCGCCGACCATCAACCTGGACGACCCGGAGGAAGACACCAGGGTGGACATCGCCACCGAGCCGCGCAAGCTGGCCCCGCACACGAGCGCCCCGATGGCCGCGCTGAACAACTCGTTCGGCTTCGGCGGGGCCAACGTGGCGCTCGCGTTCACCACCGCCTGAGCCCGCTCTGACGTGGCTACCACCGACCGCCTGCTGATCATCGAGCACGAACGGGGCGCCCCGGCCGGGCTGCTCGAGCCGTGGGCCGCCGACCGCGGCCTGACCCTGGACACGGTGCGGCCGACCGAGGGCGACCGGCTGCCGGCCAGCCTGGACGGCTACACCGGCGTGGTCGTGCTCGGCTCGGAGCAGACCGCGTTCGACGACTCGCTGCCCTGGCTGGCGGCCGAGCTGGATCTGCTGGACCGGGCCATCGGCGGGCCGGTCCCGCTGCTTGGCATCTGCTTCGGCGGCCAGGTGCTGGCCCGCGCGCTGGGCGCCCGGGTGTACCGGCTGCCCGAACCGGAGATCGCCTGGGTGCCGCTCCGTGGCCAGTATCCCGGCCTGCCGGCCGGCCCGTGGCTGGCCTGGCACCGGGATGCGTTCGAGCTGCCCGCGGGCGCCCGCGAGCTGGCCACCGGCGGCGCGTCGGTCCAGGCGTTCAGCTACGGCCTGCACGTGGGCTTGCAGTTCCACCCGGAAGCGACCGAAGCCATCACCGAGGACTGGATGCGCGGGGTAATTCCGGCGGTCAGCCCGGCCCAGGCGCGTCAGCTTCGCGATGGCTGGGCCGGCGCGGCGGATCGCGCCGCTGCCGACGCGGCCATTCTTTTTTCTGCCTGGCTGGACGGCGAGCTAACTACAGCGGGTAGTCAGCCCAGTTCAGAGGGCATCCCGTTGCGGACCCGCTAAACCCCACCAAAATTCGGCAAAGTGGTGCAGATATACATGTGATCGACCTTCGGGGGTAAAGGTCTGCCCAGCAGTGAGTAATAGGAACTTCCGACAACCGATTGCAAATTCTGCCCGATCACCTCACCCGCAGGCCGGGCCCGACGTACGATCGAGCACCTATGCCTCCTGATGACCGGCCGGAACGCCTGGCCCAGCAGACCGGAATCCCAGCCTCGCCCGCCAGCCCGGCGGCCGACCCGCCGGCCGGGGCCGGAAATAGCCAGACCGCCGCGACCGGAAACGGCCATACCGCCACGGCCACGGTCAGACCTGGCACCGGCCCGGCCAGCCCCGCGGCCGGGCTCTGGACCAGGATCTCCGGCAGCCCAGCCAAGCTGGCGTTCGCCAGCTTCCTGATGCTCTTCGTCGAACTGGCGCTGATCCGCTGGACGGCCGCGAACAACGTCTTTGTGACCAACGCGACCAACTTCGTGCTGCTGGCCAGCTTCCTCGGCATCGGGGTCGGCTTCCTGAACGCCCGATCCAGCCGGGACTTCGTCCGCTGGACGCCGCTGGTGCTGCTCGCCCTGGTCGTGTTCGTGCTCTGCTTCCCGGTCATCCTGGCCTCGCTGTCCGGGCCGCACCCCTACCAGGGCCTGTTCGGCCAGCCCGCGCTGCCCCGCCCGGTCAGCCTGGCCGTCGTGTTCGTGCTGAGCACGCTGGTGATGGCCGGCTTCGGGCAGGCCGTGGCCCGGCTGTTCGTGACCTTCCAGCCACTGCGCGCCTACCGGCTGGACATCGGCGGCAGCATCCTCGGCATCGCGGTGTTCACCCTGCTGTCCTTCCTGGACGCGCCGCCGGCGTTCTGGGGTGCGGTGGCCGCGGGCGGCCTGATCGTGCTGCTCGGCGGCAAATCCGCGCGCTGGTGGCAGCTAGGTGCCGGGGCCGTGGTGGTGGTGCTGCTCTGCATCGAGTCGGCCGTGCCCAACCAGGTGTGGTCGCCGTACTACAAGCTGTCCGCGGTCGTGGCAGGCAAGGACTCCGGGCTGTATGTGACGGCCAACAACATCCCCTACCAGGCCGCGCGCTCGCTGCCCGTGCTGCGCAACGAGAAGAAGTTCTACTTCTACCCCTATCAGCACGTGTCACGGTCGTCGCTGAAGAACGTGCTGATCGTCGGCGCGGGCACCGGCAACGACGTGGCCGTCGCGCTGTCCGAGGGCGCGCAGCACGTGGACGCGGTCGAGATCGACCCGGTGCTGCTCGGCATCGGCAAGGCCGACCACCCGAACCACCCGTACGACAGCCCGCGGGTGACCACGCACACCGACGACGGCCGCGCGTTCGTGCAGGACACCACCAAGAAGTACAACCTGATCCTGTTCGCGCTGCCCGACTCGCTGACCGCGGTGGCCGGCCAGTCCAGCATCCGGCTGGAGAGCTACCTGCTCACCGAGCAGTCGGTGCAGGCAGCCGAGAAGCATCTGGCCCCCGGCGGCACCATGGCGATGTACAACTACTACGCGCCGTTCCTGCTCAACCGGTACGCCACCACCATGCAAGAGGCGTTCGGCCGCGCGCCGTGCGCCCAGGTCGGCCCGCCGCTCGGCGGCCGCCGGCTGGCCGTGCTGACCGACCGGCCCGACGGCCCGGTGCCGAACTGCACCACCGTGTGGCACGGCACCCGGATAGCCCCGGCCACCGACGACCACCCGTTCCCGTACCTGCACGGCAACTCGATCCCATCCAGCTACCTGTGGATGCTGGGCCTGATCCTGCTCGCGTCGGTGCTGTTCGTGCGGATCGGCGGGGGCAAGCTGCGCCGGATGGGCGGCTACCTGGACCTGGCCTTCATGGGCGCCGCGTTCATGCTGCTGGAGACGAAGAACATCGTCCAGTTCGCGCTGCTGTTCGGCACCACCTGGTTCGTCAACGCGCTGGTCACCGGCGCGATCCTGATCGCCGTGTACCTGGCCGTGGAGACCGCCCGGCACGTCAAGCTGCCACCACCCTGGGTGCTGTACCTGGCATTGATCGCGTCGCTGGTGGTTACCTGGCTGGTGCCCCAGCAGGATCTGGTCAGCCTGCCCATCGTGGTCCGGTTCCTGGCCGGCGCCGCGCTGGCCTTCGCGCCGGTCTACCTGGCCAACCTGATCTTCGCGCAGCGGTTCTCCGACGTGGAAACCACGGCCATCGCGTTCGCCGCCAACCTGCTCGGCGCCATGGTCGGCGGGGTGCTGGAATACCTGGCCCTGATCACTGGGTACCGGTTCCTGCTCATCCTGGTGGGCGTGCTGTACGCGCTGGCGTTCCTGTTCCGGCTACGGCGCGGCTCCGCCACCCTCCAGCCCGCTTAACGGCTAGTACCTGGGAATGGCCCGGGCCGGGCGCGCGGTTGCTGCGGGTATGACAACACCCCTCGTCAAACCGCTGTACACGGCCCGGGCCACTGCCACCGGGGGCCGGTCGGGTCACGCCGTGACCGATGACGGCCAGGTCAACGTGCATCTGAAGCCGCCCAAGGAGATGGGTGGCCCAGGTGGCGGCACCAACCCCGAGCAGTTGTTCGCCACCGGGTACGCGGCCTGTTTCCAGAGCGCGCTGGCCGCGGTGGGCCGCCGTCAGGGAGTGGATACCGCGGACTCGCTGGTCGAGGCGGACGTGACCATCGGCACCATCGGCAATGGCCAGTACGGCCTGGCCGTCACGCTCAAGGTCTCCATCCCCGGGGTGCCCGCGGACACGGTGGCCGCGCTGACCGAGGCCGCGCACCAGGTGTGCCCGTACTCGAACGCCACCCGCGGCAACATCGAGGTGAAGCTGGAAGCGAATTAGGCCGGCACGGTATTGGCCCGGGGGGACCACCCCCCTGGACCCTCGCTGGCCGCTCCGCGCCGAACGTTATTCCCGGGCCGCGGGAATGCGAGCGAAGGCATCGAGCACCACGTCCCAGAACGCGGGCACGTCGATGGACATGGCCACCAGGGCGTTGCGGGTATCCGCCGGGGCGGCGAAGTCGGTGACGGTCATCCCGGCCGTCCACCGCCCGGCCGTTTCCACCTCGACCCGGGCCGGCTGGCAGCCGAACAGGCCGGGCTCGGCCACCAGGGCCAGGGCCAGCACGTCGTGCACGGCCGGGCCACTGGTCGCCGGGTCGCCGGTGCTGGCTTCCCCCTGGTAGCCGAGCAGCCCGGGCAGCAGCAGGTCGGCGGCCAGCCGGCCGAGCGGGCGCAGCCGGTCCTGCACGGCCGGGGTGGCCCGGGCCTGCAGCGTGACGTCCAGCCCGGCCATGGTGACCCGCCACCCGGCGCCGAACACGATGGCGGCCGCCTCGGGGTCGGCCCAGATGTTGAACTCGGCGGCCGGCGTGGTGTTGCCCCGCCCGGCCGAGCCGCCCATGATCACGAAGTCGCGCACCCAGCCGGCCAGCCGGGGCTCGCGCCGCACGGCCAGCGCGATGTTGGTCAGCGGGCCGGTCGCGACCAGGGTGATCTCCCCGGGCGCCGCACCGATCTGCTCGATGAGGAAGTCAACCGCGTGCCCGGGGGCCGCCTCGGCCCGGGCCGGCGGCAGGGTGGCCGCGCCCAGCCCGGACTCGCCGTGGACGTCCCGCGCGTCCGCCACCGGCCGCAGCAGCGGCCGCGCGCTCCCGGCCACCACCGTCACATCGGGCGCCGGCCAGTTCCAGCACGCCGAGCGCGTTGGCGGTGACCTTGCCCAGATCCACATTGCCGCTCACCGTGGTGAGCCCGGCCAGGTCCAGGCCGGGGTGGCCGCAGGCGAACACGATGGCCAGTGCGTCGTCGATCCCGGGGTCACAATCCAGCAGGACCCGGGTGGGTGGGGGTTGGCTCACCACTCAATCGTAGAGATCAGCCGGTCGCGTGCAGCCAGCGGACCGGTGCGCCCTCCGCCGCGCACCGGAACGGCTCAAGCTCGGCGTCCCACGGCCGGCCCAGCAGCCGGTCCAGTTCGTCTTCCAGCGTGGTGCTGCTGGCCGCGGCCACCCCGGACCGCGCCCCCGCGGCCACCGTCATGGCCGCGAGCAGCCGGTTCTCCGGGATCATGATGTCCCCGTTGGCGCTGGTCACCGCCGAGAACGTGCCGAGCACGGGCGTGTAGCTGTAGCGCACCGCGTCACAGCCCGGGCTGGCTTCCTCGGTGACCTCGAAGCGCAGCCGGTTCCAGCCGGCCAGCGCGGATGCGATGGCGCCCGCGGTGCCCGGCCGGGCCTGCCAGCTCAGCTCGCCGCGGACCGCCCCGGGCGCGGCGGGCTGGCCCACCCAGGACAGGCTGACGGGTACGCCAACAACCCCTGCCACCGCCCACTCGATGTGCGGGCACAGTGCCGGGGGTGCCGAATGGACCTGAAGAACACCATTAACTGACACCAGACCTCCCTGCGAGCGACCGAGGTGCGTCTTCCCCAACGACCTCGCCCACCGCATTGACGATCAGGCGCCAGGGAACAGCTTAAGCACGATGGCGAGTTACTGGCCATAGAGTCCGGCCTGATCTCGGCAATCTTTGCCGCAGAAATCGCCCAGATAGCGCGTAACACCGCGTGGTCAGGGTGTGATGTAGTGGGCTCATGACAGAGCGGGATACCGTCGGTCTGTTATTCACCGCCGAAATGTACGGCGTGCAACTCGACTTGTTAGCCGCCCGGCTCGGTATCAGTCTGCCCGCGGCCCGGGCCACCGCGGCGCGCTGGCGGCAGCAGGGCTACGCGGAGTCGGCTCAGCTCGGCCCGGGCGGCCGCTGGGTGTGGCTGACCCAGGCCGGGCTGGCCGCCTGCGGCCTGCCCTACCGGGCGGGCGCGCCCGCGCTGCCCCGGCTGGCCCACCTGCGCGCGGTGACCGCGGTCCGGCTGGCGCTGGAGGCCGCACCCAGTTATGCCGCGGCCGGCGGGTACTGGCGCAGCGAACGGCGGCTGCGGGCCCGGATGGGCAGCCGGGTCCCGCTCCGCGAGCACCTGCCGGACGGTGAGGTGCACTGGCCGGACAGCTCAGCTGGCAGGCCGGGCTGGGCCGGCGAGTGCTGGGCCATCGAGGCCGAGCTCACCCGCAAGACCGTGTCCCGCACCGCGGCCATCATGACCGAGATCCTGACCAGGACGGGCGACTACGGCTGCCTGGCGGCCGAGGTCCGGGAGTACGGCCGGGCGGCGCGGCACACCCGGGTGCTGTACCTGTGCTCACCGGCGGCCCGCCCGGTAGTGCTCCGAGCCCGCGCCGCGCTCCCCGCCAGCCTGGCCGCCCGTATCGAGATACGAGGTCTCCCAGCCAGCGCCGCGGGCGAGCACCGCCCCAGCACACCGGGACACTCTACCGCCCGAGCCTCCGGGACGCCCGAAGGCGCCTCCTTCCCTCGTCGCTCGTCGCTCGTCCCTCGCTCCTCCCTCCTCAGTCCAGTCGGCGCCGCGTCCCTTTGGCTCGACATGATCACCAGGTACCTCGGTTTTCTGGCGCTGCGTGCGGCGGTCCGCGCATGGGCGGGTGATCAGCGTGGCCGCCAGCGTTGGGCTGCTGGTGCTGGTTTTGCCGGTGTCGCTGGCCGGCGGCTATGCGCTGACCCTGGCCTGGTTCCTGGGCTGGCCGCCGCGGCAGCTGTACCGGGCCGCGGCGTGGTGCCTGCCGATGCTGGCCGCGTGGCTGGCCGCGCTGGCCGCGGCCGGTGACTCGTGGGGGCCCAGCTGGCCGCCGCGCCGTGGACCGCCTGGCTGGACATGTGGCGCGACCTGGCCGCCGGGCAATACGGGCTGGCCGCGGTCACCGTCGCGCCGCCCGCGATCCCGCTCGGCCTGCTGGCCGGCGGGCTGGCCTGGTCGTGGCGGATCTACTCGCTGGAGACCGGCAGCGGCGGCCTCAGCCCGTCCGCGCCGGCCGCGTTCGACCGGCGGCAGTGGCGGCATCAGGTGCGCACCGCCCGGGCCCGGATCAGCGCGCCCGGCGCGGTGCCGCTGGTGCGCCGCGACGGCAGCGTGGTGGCCGGGGCCACCATCCGCACCGTGCGGCACCCGGCCCGGCCGCTGACCGCGATCCCCTACCCGCGGCTGCGCTCGCACCAGGTGGTGATCGGCACCACCGGGACCGGGAAGACCACGCTCCTGTTACGGCTGTGGGCCGGGTTCATCCGGCGCGGCATGCAGCAGTACGGCACCGGCGCCGGGGCCCGCCCGCTGCTGGTGGTGATCGACTGCAAGGGCGGCGCCGACTCACGGCGGATCGCCGAGCGGGCCCGCCGGGTGCTACGCGGCGCCGGCGCGGCGGCCACCGCGATCTGGCCGGACGAGGCCACCCTGTCGCTGTGGGCGCTGCCGCCCGGGCAGCTGATCAGCACCCTGTCGGACATGATCGAGCACGGCACCGGCGGCGCCGCCTACTACGCCGACGTGCTGGAGGAGATCGTCCGGCTGGCCGTGACCGCGCCGTGCGGGCCGCCCACCAGCGCGGCCGACTTCCAGGCCCGGCTGGACCCGGGCTGGCTGCGGCTGGCCTACGCGGCCAGCCCGGACGCCACCTCGGCCGCGCTGCTCGGCACCGCCGCCCGGCACGTCACCGACGTGGCGTTACGGTTCCGCACGCTGCTGCGCCGGCTGGGCGGCGGGCTGGACGGGCCAGGCAGCTTCGGCGCCGCCGACACCTGGTACTGCATCCTGGAGGGCACCGCCGAGATCACCGTGGCCGAAACGCAGGCCCGGGCGCTGGTCAACCTGCTGGCCTGGTACGCCGCCGACCCGGCGGCCCGCGCCGGGAGATCCTGCTGGCGGTGGATGAGTTCAGCGCGGTGTCCCGGCGGCTGCCCATCTGGCAGCTGTACGAGCGGGCCCGGTCGCTCGGCCTGGCCGTGCAGGTGTCCGCGCAGTCCTGGCAGGGCCTGGCCGCCGACGAGGACGAGCGGTACCGGGTGGCCAGCACCGCGGACGGCGGGATCTGGCTGCTGCGCACGCCGTACCCGGAACCGGTGGCCGCGCTGGCCGGCACCCGGCGGGTGGTGGACACCACGCGCCGCCTGCTCGGCGTGCCGCTGTGGGCGCATGAAGGGCTCTCCCGGGCCGAGGGCACCCCGGTGGTCGACGCCGAGCTGATCCGCGCCCTGGCCGTCGGCCAGGCCGCCTACATCTACCGGGGCGGCGTCAGCTACGTGCAGGTGAAACGGCTGGTGGCCGGGCCAGCCCAGCTGGCCGCGGCCCGGCCGCCGCGGTCCCGCGCCGCCGCGCGGCCGCCACGGCCGCCATGGCCGCGGGCGGGGGCGGCCCGGCCGGACGCCGCCGGCCGGCCGGGCGACCTGCCCGGCGCGCGGCCGCTGGCGGATATCGGCCCGCTGCTGGACGAGGCGTTCGGCCCGGAGCCGGGATGAGCGCGCAATCCGTTCGCGTTGCTCGGGTTGCCCGCCCGGCGGACCTGAGCGATGACGACGTGCGGGCCGCGTGGCGGCGGCTGGCCACGGCCACCCATCCGGACCGGGCCGACGGTGGCGACCCAGCCCGGTTCGCCGCCGCGGCCGCCGCCTACACCGTGCTGCGCACCCGGTCCGGCCGCGGCGAGGCGCTGGCCGACCTGACCGCCCCCACTCCCCCGCCCGCCCCCGCGCCGCCACCCGCCCCCGCGCCGCCACCCGGCCCCGCGCCGCCGCCCGGCCCCGCGCCGCCGCCCGGCCGGCCCGCCCGGCCGGCCCCGCTCGCCCACCGGAGCCGTCCGCCGCCGGATCGTCCGCCGCCGGGCTGAGTACTGCTGCCCGGGCTCGTCTGCGGACGCCGGCCCGCACGCTAACGACCCGGCTACGGCACGGGCGGCAGGCCCGGCTGCTGCTCCGGGTGGTGATCGCCGTGGTGGTGAGTGCCGGCGTGGCCGCCGTGGCCGGGCTCCAGCCCGCCACCCCGGCCCTGATCGTGGGCGCGGCCACGTGGCTGCTGCTCACCGGCCGGCACGACCTAGCCCCGCCCCGCTGACCAGGTGAGCGTCCCATTGGCAAGCGCATCGATGAAACATTGATGCGCACCGGTGCGCATCAATGCATCATCCACGCGGTTTCTGAGGGCGGGCCGCGTGCCTGCGGGACGTCGCCGTCCTGCTCCGGGCGCTCCGTGGTGCCCCCGGCGGTCTGTTCGCAGCCCTGGCCCGGGCGCTCAGCCGCCGATGACCGTGCTCTGCCGGGCCGCCACCGACAACAGGATGAAACTGGCCACCAGGTCACCTCCTACTTGCCGGTGCCACCTGGCCCGGCCCGCTGACCGGACCGGTGGCCGATGTGTTCCCCTTGAGGTGTGCCGCTTCCCGCAGCGGCGTAACCGGGAGAAAGGTGCTCACGATGACGGACGCCGGCGACAGCGCCCCGAAGATCCTTGACCTCCCGATTGGCCTGGACGCCACCGGGACCAGGGAGGAGTTCGACAGCCTGGGCAAAGTTCAGGTGCCCGCGGACCACTACTGGGGCGCGCAGACGCAGCGCAGCCTGGAGCACTTCAGCATCGGCAACGACCGGATGCCGAAGGAGGTCTACCACGCCTACGGGTACGTCAAGAAGGCGGCGGCCGTGGTGAACACCCGGGCCGGGCGGCTGCCCGCGTGGAAGGGCGAGCTGATCCAGCGGGTCTGCGACGAAGTCATCGACGGGGCGCTGGACAGCGAATTCCCGCTGTATGTCTGGCAGACCGGATCCGGGACCCAGTCCAACATGAACGTGAACGAGGTCATCGCCAACCGGTGCACCCAGCTGGCCGGCGGCACGCTCGGCTCGCAGCAGCCGGTGAGCCCGAATGATCACGTGAACATGAGCCAGTCGAGCAATGACACGTTCCCGGCCGCGATGCACATCGCGGGCTACACGATGGCCACCGGCAGGACCGTCCCGGCGCTGCGCCGGCTGCGGGACGCCGTGGAGCGGAACTCGGCGAAGTGGGCCGACATCGTCAAGATCGGCCGTACCCACCTGGAGGACGCCACCCCGCTGACCGTGGGCCAGGAGTGGTCCGGCTACACCGGCGCCCTGGATGACGCCATCGCCGAGGTCGAGCACGCCACCCATGGGCTGCTCGACCTGGCCATAGGGGGCACGGCCGTGGGCACCGGGCTGAACGCCCCAGCCGGGTTCGGCGACGAGGTGGCGGCCGAGATCGCGTCGATGACCAGGACTCCATACCGGTCCGCGGCCAACAAGTTCACCGCGCTGGGCACGCTGGACCGGATGGTCCGGGCGCACGGTGGGCTCAAGGCAGCCGCGGTCACCCTGTTCAAGATCGCTAACGACCTGCGCTGGCTTGGCTCCGGCCCGCGCACCGGGCTCAACGAACTGATCTTCCCGGCCAACGAGCCCGGGTCCTCGATCATGCCGGGCAAGGTCAACCCGACCCAGGCCGAGGCCATGCTCATGGTGGCCATCCAGGTCATCGCGTCGGACGTGGCCGTGGCCATGGGCGGCGCCGAGGGCAACCTTGAGCTGAACACGTTCCGGCCCATCCTGATCAACAGCTACCTGCACTCCGCACTGATCATGGCGGACATGTGTGACCACTTCCGCGAGTTCATGGTCGAGGGGGCCAGGGTCAACGAGGCCAGGCTGCGGGAGAACATCGAAGACTCGGTGATGATGGTCACCGCGCTGTCCCCGGTCATCGGCTATCACAAGGCCGCGGCCATCGCCCACTACGCCATCGACCACGACCTCACGCTCAGGCAGGCCGCGCTGGACAACGGCGTCAGCGAGGAACTTTTCGACCGGGTGGTCAACCCGCTGGCGCTCACCCGGCCCGGCACCGCCGACGCTGGATCCGGTTGACTGGTAAGCGATTGCTTACCTATTATCGGGCGCATGACGATCACACAGGTACAGCTGTTCTCGCTGCCGGTCGCCGACCAGGACCGGGCCAGGGACTTCTACGTAGACACGCTGGGCTTCGAGCTGGTGTCGGATACCGCGATGGGCCCGGACCAGCGCTGGGTGCAGGTCCGGCCGCCCGGGGCGCAGACCTCGATCACGCTGGTGACCTGGTTCCCGTCGTTGCCGGCCGGCGCGGTCAAGGGCACCGTGCTGGAGACCGACGACCTGGACAAGGACGTGACCGAATTGCAGGCCCGCGGGGTGCGCATCGAAGGCGGCATCCAGCAGATGCCCTGGGGCCGGTTCGTCACGTTCGACGACCCGGACGGCAACGGCCTGGTGCTGCAGACCACGGTGCTGCAGACCACGGTGGGCGGCTGACCAGCCGGTGCCCGACGCCGACGTGTTCGACGCCATCGCCAGCCCGGTCCGGCGGCAGATCCTCGACCTCCTACGGCAGGGCGAGCGGCCGGTGCACGACCTGGCCGCGTCGTTCGCGATGACCCGGCCCGCCGTATCCCAGCACCTCCGGGTGCTACGCGATGCGGGCCTGGTCCGCGAGGAGCGGGCGGCCGGGAGCGGCGCTACCGGCTGGATGCCCGGCCGCTCCGCGCGGTGGTGGACTGGGCCGCACACTACGAGCAGTTCTGGCAGCAGCATGCCCGGCTGCTCAGCGAACTCCTCGACGAGGGGGACTGATGGCCGCCATCGAAGTGGATCAGTTCCTGGCCCGGCCGCCGGACCAGGTGTGGCAGGCCCTCACCGACCCGGACCTGCTGGCCCGCTGGCTGATGCCGAACGACTTCCGGCCCGCCGTCGGGCACCGGTTCACGTTCCGCACCGAGCCGGTCCCGGCGCACGGATTGATGGCATCGTGCGCTGCCAGGTGCTCGACCTGGACCCGCCCCGGCTGCTACGGTTCAGCTGGCGGGGCGGACAGCTGGACACCGTGGTGAGCTGGCGGCTGGTGCCGGAGGGGGCGGGCACCCGGCTGCTGATCACGCACGACGGCTTCGACGACGGCGACCCGGAACAGCGGATGACCATGGGCATCCTGGGCGGCGGCTGGCGCGGGCACCTGGTCAAGCGGCTACGCGAGGTGCTCGACCCGGCGGTACCGGCAGGCTAGCCGCGGCACCGGCCTAGCCGGGGTCTGGGCCGGTCGCCACCGGCCGGGCCGGGTCGGTGATCCAGTCGGACCACGACCCGACGTACAGCGCGGCCGGGATGCCCGCGAACGTCCATCGCCAGCACCTCGTGCGCCGCGGTCACCCCGGAGCCGCAGTACACACCGGGCAGCAGGCCGCCCGTGGCCGCGCGGCGCACCGGGACGCCCAGCGCGGCGAACCGGTCGCGCAGCGCCGCCGGGTCCAGGAACCGCCCGGCCGCCGTGACGTTGGCCGTGGTCGGCGCGCTGACCGCGCCCGGGATGTGCCCGGCCACCGCGTCCACCGGCTCCACCGCGCCCCGGTACCGTTCGGCCGCCCGGGCGTCGAGCAGCACCGAATCACGGGCCAGCGCGGCCGCACCGGCCGCGCCGAGCAGCGGCAGCCCGCCGGGCCGGGCGGTGAAGCCATCCACCGCATCGCCCGGCGCCGCGGCCGGGCCAGGCCCGGTTTCCACCGGCTGGCCCGCGGCCAGCCACGCCTGGTAGCCGCCGTCCAGCACCCGCACCTGGTCATGGCCGAAGTAGCGGAGCAGCCACCAGGCCCGCGCCGCGGCGGTCGAGTCGGCCTCGTCGTAGACCACGGCCGGCCAGCCGTCCCGCACCCCGGCGCCGCGCATAGCGTCCTGGAACTGGCCGGCCGCGGGCAGCGGGTGGCGGCCGCCCGGCCCCGGGCGGGCCGGCCAGGTCCCGGTCCAGGTTCACGAACCGGGCGCCGGGCAGGTGCCCGGCCCGGTAGCTGTCGATGCCGGGCGGCCCGGCCAGCCGCCACCGGACGTCGAGCAGCACCGGCGGCCGCGGCCCGGCTAGGTCCCGGGCGAGGGAAGTGACGTCGGTCAACGAATCGGCCACGGTTTCCTTTCCGCCAGCCCTGCGGGGGTAGCGCACCGGAATCGCCCGCATTGCCGGTTCGTCCTGTGGATAACGTGGGGTAAATCTGTGGACGAACTATCGCCCGCTCTTGAATTCTTCCATGCGCATCTGTGGATAACTATGCGTGCTGTATCCGGTCAGCGGCTGGACACGCTGAGCAGCGGGACGAATTGGTCACTCGGTGTGAGCGAACCGTGCATGCCGATCAGCGAGGACTCCAGCCGCTCGGCCTTGGTGGCCACGATGGCCCACGGGCCGGCCGGGGCCGCCACCACGTCGCCGATCCGCCCGGTGAAGCGCGGGTCCACCGGGCCGAACCAGCCCGCCTCGATGGCCTCGTCCCGCGTTACCACCCAGGCCCGCGAGCCCAGCGTCTCCTGCCAGGAGATCAGCACGTCGGCGGCGGCGCCGGGTTCGGCGTACACGTGCCTGGCCCGCGGCTCCCCGCCGAGCAGCGCCACGCCGTCCCGCAGCACCGCCAGCTCGTCCACGTCGATCCGCTCCTCGGGCGCCGAATCCACCATGCCGTGATCGGCGGTGACATACATGGTGGTGCCGGGCGGCAGCGCCCCGGCCAGCTGCTCGGCCAGCTTGTCCACGTGGGCCAGCTGGTAGAACCAGGCGTCCGACTGGCTGCCGAACACATGGCCGGTGCTGTCCAGGTCGGCGTGGTACACGGTGACCAGGCCCGGTCAGCGCGGCCAGCGCCGCCAAGGCCTGGGCGACCAGCGCGCCCATGCTGTCCGCGGCCCGGTAGCTGGCCCCGCGCATCGCGGCCACCGAGAACCCGGTCTTCTCCAGCGCCCGGGCCGCCACCCGGTACGCCGCCACCCCGGCCGCTTCGGCCCGCTGGTAGATGGACGGCGACGGCTGCCAGCTCAGCGGGTCCACCCGCTCGTCCCAGCGCAGCCCGTTGAGCAGCCGCCCGGCCCCCGGCACCGCGACCTGGTAGCCGAGCATCCCGTGCTCACCGGGCGTCAGCCCGGTGCCGAGCGAGCTGAGGCTGGTGACGGTGGTGGCCGGGAAGCCGGCCGTCAGCGCCCGCCCGCTGATGGCCAGCTCGGACAGGAACGGCGCCGCGGCCGGATGCTGGCGGAGCAGTTCCCAGCCCAGGCCGTCCACCACCAGCAGGCAGACCCGGCGGCTGGACCGCAGGGCCAGCGGATTCGCCGCCCCGTTCACCCCCAGCACGGCCAGGATCGAGCGGGCCAGGTCGGACAGGCTGCCCTCGCCGTAGTTGGGCACCGCCGGCTGGGCCATGGGCTCAGAGGTCATGCTGCGCCTGTCAGCGGCCGGGATGAGTGGTCGCCTCGGTCAGCGCCACCGCGAAGGCCAGCACCTGCTGCACCGCTTCCGCGCCGTCGGCGCCCTCGCTGAACCGCATGCTCAGGTCATCCGCGGTAATCGTGCCGGTGTAGCCGTGGTCGGCCTCGCAGTTCTCGTCGCCGCAGTGCGCGGGCTCCAGCTCCACATGAGACAGCACATTCCAGCCGACGGTGAGGACGACCTCGGTGGGCATGGTCACACCGGGCACGTACGCGGCCGGGTCGGGCACGACCCGGGTCACCGCGACCGAAGATATCCGGGAGAAACGCACCGCTTCGGTGCTCGTCTCCGCCTGCGGGCGGGCACCCGGCTCGTCGTCGGCCGGGTTCTCGTCGGTATGCGAGTAGACCAGCCGGGTAGGGGTCAGCACCAGCACGGTCATGTGCCTGCGCACTTCCATGGCCGGGTCGAAAAGCGCGTCGGCCTGTACCACATATGAGACGACGGCTTCCTGGCCCAGAGCGGAGAACACCGCATCCGCCACCAGGCCCGGATAGTAACCGCTTCGCTCGATCGCTGACCGCAGCCCAATGGCTGTGGTTCGGGTATCCCTCATACTCCCATCCTGCCTTGCCGCCGGACCAGAGCTCACAGAACGGGCCATCAATCGCCGGAGTGAGGATTTGCGCCACCCACGCGCCGTGCTCACCCCGCGAAGACCCCGATTGACCAGCCAACGGTCATACCCGAGACCATATGCCCAGATAACCACGCTTGGCACCCCTGGATCGCGGGTTCTGGCCAGGCTATCCCCCGGGTGCCATTTACGGCACACCGGCCAGAACTGGGACACAGAAGCGACTGGAATCGGCATCATAGTCAGCGGGCCGCTGGTACTAGGGGGGAGCCCAAGGATGGTGTCGCAGCCGACGCTGGAGCCGCTGCGCCGGTGGGACCCGGAACGGATCGGGCCTTTCACCGTGCTGGGACGGCTGGGCGCGGGCGCCATGGGCCAGGTGTACCTGGGCCGGTCCACCGCCGGGCGGCTGGTCGCGGTCAAGACGATCAAGATCGAGTTCGCCGAGGAAGCCGGGTTCCGTGCTCGGTTCGCGCACGAGGTGGCGGCGGCCCGCCGGGTCAGCGGGGTGTTCACCGCGGCCGTGGTGGCGGCCGACCCGGACGCGGACGTGCCGTGGCTGGCCACCGCCTACGTGCCCGCGCCGTCGCTGCAGCAGCTGGTCCGGGCCACCGGCCCGCTCCCAGTGCCCGCCGTTCGCTGGCTAGCGGCCGGATGCGCGGAAGCACTCGAATCCATTCATAACGCCGGCTTGGTGCATCGTGATCTCAAGCCCTCTAATGTCCTCGTCGCGCCGGATGGACCACGGGTCATCGACTTCGGGGTCGCCCGCGCAGCCGAGCGGATCCAGCTCACGGTCACCAGGGGCGCGGTCGGCACCCCGGCCTATATGGCCCCCGAGCAGGCCCGGGATACCCGGCAGGCGTCAGTGGCCAGCGACATGTTCTCGCTGGGCGCGACGCTGCTGTTCGCGGCGACCGGGCATCCGCCCTACCAGGGCGACACCGTGATGGATGTGCTGGTCCGGCTGGCCACCGAGGCGCCGGATATCGGCGGCCTGCCCGCCGAGCTGACCGGCCTGGTCACCGGGTGCCTGGACCGGGCCCCGCGGCACCGCCCACGTTGGCCGCGCTGCTGGCCACGCTGGCCCCCTTCGTGCAGACCGCGACCGAGGCCGAGCCAGGCGACCCTACCTGACCGCACCGGAGATCGCGCTGATCGAGGAGTACCAGCGCAACCCGCAGCCCCAGCCCCGGCCCGATGACGCGGCCGCACCGGCCGGCGACGAGTCCAGCGACGACGCCACGTTCGGCTCGCATATCTGCCCGGGCCGGGACCGCACCCCGCCCCCCCGGCCGCCGCGCCGCGCCGGGCGGCGGGCAGGCCACCGCGGGCCGCGGGCGAGCCACGTCGTCGCGGGCGCCGGGCGCGCAGCGCTGACCACGGCCGCCTGATCGTGGGCGGCGCCGTGCTGGCGGTCGCGGGCGTGGCGGCCGGCGTGGCCTACCAGTCGAGCCATGGCCAGCCGGGCGCGGGCCGGCCCACGGCCACACCCAGCACCTCCGCCCCGGCACGGTCGTCGTGGTGCCGCCGCCGGGCAACCCGCCGAGCACGCTGCCGGACGGCGCCAGCAAAAAGCCCAAACTGGTGCTCAGCCAGCCATCTGGCGACGGGCACACCGTGTTCGTGGTGCACGGCAGCGGCTTCCGGCCCGCTGACCCCGGTGCGCATCGAGCTGGCCGGGTCGGCTTCTCGCCGGATGGGCCGGTGGCCGACCAGAAGGGCACCTTCAACTACGCCATCGACCAAGGGCACGTGTTCTTCCACGGGCTGATCCCGGTCGGCGCGTATAAGGTCATCGCGCTGGGCGCGGGCGGCCGCCACGCCAGCGTCACGTTCCAGGTGATCCCGATCGGGCGTGCCCGGCGGCGGCGTGCAGCACGGCGGCTGACCCGGCCGCCGCGCTCAGGGTTCCTGCGTCCACCACAGGTCCTCCTGGCGGGAGCACCAGGCCGGGTCGTTCAGCCGGCCCAGGTCCGCCGTGGTGATGATGCCGTGCTCGATCAGCACCCGGACCATGACCTCGTCGGACAGCCGCACGTCGGGGCGCACCAGCCCGCGGTCGGTGATCTTCCGGCGGAGCACCTTGATGTGCTCGGCCACGCGGGCGGACAGCCGGTCGCGGAACGCCTGATCGGTGTCGAACCGCTCCAGCTCGTGATACGCGCCGGTCGCCTCGAGCGCGGCCTTGGCGATCTCCGGGGTGCGCGGCAGCGGCGTGGCCCCGGCCGGGTCGAGCAGCCAGGGCCGGCACCACATCAGCGCGACCAGGAAGATCTTCGTCATCGGGTCCAGGTACAGCGGCAGCAGCGTGGCGTCACCGTCCGGCCAGCCCCGGGACCGGCCCTCGGGGCCTTCGGCCCAGCCGCCGGCCGCCGGTCACCATCACCCGCAGCGGCTGGCCCTCGTCCAGCATGGCCCGCGAGCCGACCAGGGTGGTGCCGCTGCGCAGGAACCACCCGCCGGACGGCTCGCCGTGCTCTTCCATCCGGGGCAGCCGGATCCGGTACCCCTCCCCCTCGGTGTACAGCGCGTGCGTCCGGCTGATGTTGGCGATCCACACCCCGCCGCTGACCGCGGTGATCACCCCGGCCCGGCGGGACAGCCCGCGCCCGGCCGCGATGGTCAGGTCGGCGTCCGGGCCCCGGCCGAACACCAGGCGGCCACCTTCGGGGATGCCGACGACCACCCCGTTCGGCGCGGCAACCCGCGCCGCCGCCGCACTCGGCTCGACCGCCATCGCCTTCCTGCCTGCCCGCTGTGCCTGGTCACGTAGCCGGCATTCTAGGGGTGGGGCGGCGGCCGCCCGGATCCCGGATTCCGGGGATAGCCGGGGCAGGGCCGGAACAGGTTAGCTGGGGCCAGCCTGGGACGAGCACGGTCCGGGCTCGCAGGGAGCCTGCCGCTCACCCGGCAGGCGGGCCGGTGACCGCGGGGCGGCGCCGGCAGGGGCGCCAGTGGGGCGGTCGAGGCCCTCCACCGGGCTCCCTGGGGGCCCTGCGAGCCCGCTACCGTGCCCGTCCCAGGCAGTATCTTTTTGCGCCTCCGGGGCCGCTATACCCGCCGAGCTTCCCTCGTCGCTCGGTCGCTTCGCTCCCTCGCTCCTCAGTCCAGGTCGGCGGCGCGGCCCCTTTGGCGCGGGGCGCCTCTGTCCTTCCTCACTCGTTCCTCGCTCGTCAGTCCGGCGGCGCCGCTCCCTCTCGGTCCCAACCCCCGCGCCCAGCCCCCCTAGCCCTAGCCCTAGCGTCCTCCGAACCTCTTGCTGTTATCAGTACGGCCGGTACGCCCCAACTCCAGCCCCGGCCCCTCAGCCCGGAGGATGACGCAGGTCCCTTCTGCGGGATGACGTTCTGGGCCGGGGCGCGATCGTACGCTTGGTGGGTGGCCGCCATCTATGCCTGGCTGCGCCGACACCCGGGGCTGGTGGACGGCGTGCCTGCGGTGGCGCTCGCGTTCATCGGGATCGGCCAGGCCATCGCCATGTTCCGGTACTCGCTCGTCCCTGTGCTGCTCTGCCTGGTCATTGCGCTCGCGTTCCGCCGCCGCTACCCGGTGGCGGCGTTCGTCACCGGGATAGTCGTCGGCGCGGTGCAGGTTCTGGCCGGGGTCCGGCCCAACGTCATCGATGTGGCCATCGTGGTCCTGCTGTACACGCTGGCCGCGTACCGGCCGCGCCGGCTGTCCCTGCCCGGGCTTGGCGTCTGCATGATCGGCTCGGCGGTGGGCATAGCCGTGTGGCGCCCGGACACGGGCAGCCTGCTGAACTGGCTGGTGACGGGCACAATCATCTTCGCCGGGCCGTCGCTGATCGCCTGGGTTCTTGGCGACTCGATGCGGTACCGGCGGGCCTACTACGCCGCGCTGGAGGACCGCGCCGCCCGGCTGGAACGGGAGCGGGACGCGCAGGCGCAGATCGCCGCGGCGGCCGAGCGGGCCCGGATCGCCCGTGAGCTGCACGACGTGGTCGCGCACAACGTCAGCGTGATGGTGGTGCAGGCCGACGGGGCGTCCTACGCGCTGGACAACTCGCCGGAGCGGGCGCGGCAGGCGCTGGCCGCGATCGCCAGCACCGGGCGGCAGGCGCTGGCCGAGATGCGCCGGATGCTCGGCGTGCTGCGCAGCGACGACGGTGAGACCGGGGTGGCCCCGCTGCCCGGCATCGGCCAGCTCGGTGAGCTGCTGGAACAGACCCGGGCCACCGGGCTGGCGGTGTCATTCACGGTGGAGGGGGTGCCCGCCCCGCTGCCCGGCGGGCTGGCCCTGGCCGCCTACCGGATCGTGCAGGAGTCGCTGACCAACACCCGCAAGCACGGCGGCCCGGCGGCCAGCGCCCAGGTGCTGCTGCGCTACTGCGAGGATGTGCTGGTGCTGCAGATCACCGACGACGGCTTCGGCGCCGCCACCCCGGCGGACGGCGCCGGCCACGGCCTGACCGGCATGCGGGAGCGGGTGGCGCTGTACAACGGCACGCTGCACGCCGGCCCGCTGCCCGGCGGTGGCTACCAGGTCACCGCCCGGCTGCCGGTCGTCCGCGGCGTCCCGGCCGGCCGCCTCCAGCAAGACCGCGCGCAGCAAACTGGTGCCGCGTGATCAAAATCCTGCTGGTCGACGACCAGGAACTGGTGCGCACCGGGTTCCGGATGGTGCTGGACGCGCAGGATGACATGTCGGTGGTGGGTGAGGCGGGCGACGGCCTGGCCGCGATCCGGCTGCTCGCCGCGCGCCCGGCCGACGTGGTGGTGATGGACGTGCGGATGCCGCAACTCGACGGCATCGAGGCCACCCGGCGGATCTGCCAGGCCGGTGACCGGCCCCGGGTGCTCATGCTGACCACGTTCGACCTCGACGAGTACGCCTACGCCGCGCTCAAGGCCGGGGCCAGCGGGTTCCTGCTCAAAGACGTCGCCGCCGGAGGAACTGCTGTTCGCCATCCGCGCGGTGGACTCCGGCGACGCGGTGGTGGCACCGTCCACCACCCGCCGCCTGATCGACCGGTTCGCGCCGCTGTTCCCGGCCAAGGACTCGCTCAGCCCGCCCGGGCTCGACGCGCTGACCAGCCGGGAGCGCGAGGTGCTGGCCCACGTCGCGCAGGGGCTGTCCAACGCGGAGATCGCGGAGCGGCTGTTCGTCTCCGAGGCCACGGTGAAGACCCACGTCGGCCGGGTGCTGGCCAAGCTGGGGCTGCGCGACCGGGTGCAGGCCGTGGTGCTGGCCTATGAGACCGGCCTGGTCCGCGCGCGCGGCTTAACCTGACCGCCCGCCGCATCCACCTGAAGGCTGATCCAGCCACCCGCATTCAGGCTGACTGGCACCCCCGCGCCGCGCCGTGACGGGTACCCAGGAACCAGCACTGCGGGCGACGCGCCGGCGAGCGGCCCGCACCTAGCGTTCGGGGCAGTCCTGACGCCCAGAACGGAGACCCATGCCTGTGCTGGCCCCAGCCAAGCCCGCGGCCGCTGCCGCGAATCTCGTCAAATGCTACGGTTCCGGCGGCACTGCGGTGCGCGCGCTGGACGGCGTGACCGCCGAGTTCGCCAGCGGCGAGTTCACCGCCATCATGGGGCCGTCGGGCTCCGGCAAGTCCACCCTGATGCACTGCCTGGCCGGCCTGGACACGGCTACGTCTGGATCGGTCCGGATCGGCGGCACCGAGCTGGGCGGGCTGAGTGACCGGGACCTGACCCGGTTGCGCCGCAGCCGGGTCGGGTTCGTCTTCCAGACGTTCAACCTGCTGCCCACGCTGACCGCCGAGCAGAACATCAAGCTCCCGCTCGAACTGGCCGGGCGCCGCGCCGACCAGGCTTGGTGGGACACCGTGATCACGGCGACCGGGCTGGCCGACCGGCTGCGGCACCGGCCCGCCGAGCTGTCCGGCGGCCAGCAGCAGCGGGTGGCCTGCGCCCGGGCCCTGATCACCCGGCCGGACGTGGTGTTCGCCGACGAGCCGACCGGAAACCTGGACTCACGGTCCGGCGCGGAGGTGCTCGGCTTCCTCGCGCTCCTGTGTGACGCGAGCTGGGCCAGACCGTGATCATGGTCACCCACGACCCGGTCGCGGCCAGCTACGCGGACCGGGTGGTGTTCCTGGCCGACGGGCAGGCCCACGGCGAGCTGCGCGCACCCACCGCCCAGTCGGTGCTGGACCACCTCAAGCTGGCCGGGGAGTGACCCGGCCATGCTGCGCAGCACCCTGGCCGGCCTGCGCTACCGCGCGGTGCGGCTGCTGGTCTCCTCACTCGCTATCGCGGCCGGCGTGGCATTCGTGGCCGGCACGCTGGTCCTGGGCGCATCGATGAACCAGGCGTTCTATGCCAGCTTCGCCGCCGGCGCGCGCAACGTCGATGCCGCGGTCACCACCAAGGCCGCCGGGCCGGCCCGGCCGGGCAGCAAGGCCGGGTCATCCATACCGGCGCCCGTACTGAACACGGTGCGCCGGGTGCCCGGGGTCGCGGCCGTGGCCGGCCGGGTCCTCGGCCAGGCCCCGCTGCTTGGCGCCGACGGCAAGGTCATCACCAGCCACGGGCAGCCGGGCCTGGGCATCAGCGTGCCGGCCGACCCGGCGCTGCGCGGCTTCACCGTGGCCAGCGGGCGTGTGCCGGCGTCGCCAGGCCAGGTGGCGGTGGACACCGCCACCGCGGCGGACGAGCACTTCCGGCTCGGCCAGCTGGTCAGGGTGGTCAGCCAGGACGGTGCCGTACACGGCTACCGGCTGGCCGGGACGCTCAACTTCGGGGCCAACCGGCAGTACGAAAACTCGACGGTGGTCGCGTTCCCGACCGCGACCGCGCTCGCGGTGACCGGGCAGTCCGGCTATGACCAGATCGTGGCCCGGGCCGTCCCGGGCGTGTCCCAGACCACCCTGGTGGGGCGGATCAAAGCCGCGCCCGGGCTGGCCCGCTACCAGGTGCAGACCGGGGCCCAGCTGGCCAGCGCCGAGGCCACCGCGGCGGTCGCCTTCACCAGCCAGTTCACCGACGTGATCCTGATCTTCGCGCTGATCTCGCTGGTGGTGGCGGCCATCGTCATCTACAACACGTTCACCATCCTGGTTACCCAGCGATCACGGGAACTGGCCCTGCTGCGCTGCGTCGGCGCGACCAGGCGCCAGGTGTTCGGCAGTGTGCTCACCGAATCCCTGATCGCCGGGGTGGTGGCTTCGGCGGTGGGAGTGCTGGCCGGGCTCGGTCTCGGCTGGGGGCTGGAACGGCTGCTCGGCGCGTTCGGCGCAAACGTGCCGGCCGGGTGCCGGCGCTTACCCCCGGCACGGTGGCCATCTCGGTGGCGCTCGGGCTGGCCGCCACGCTCGGCTCCGCCCTGCTGCCCGCCCGGACCGCAACCCGGGTCCCACCGGTGGCCGCGCTGGGCGGGTCGGTGGAGCCGCGGGTGACCCGGCGCACCGGCTGGCTGCGCGGCGCGGTGGCGGCGCTGGCCGGGGCGGCCGGGCTGGCGCTGACCTTCACCGGCATGCAGCACGTCAACGGCAGCCCTGGGTTCCTGATGATCGCGGCGGGTGGTTGTGTCTTCTTCGTCGCCGTGCTCGCCCTGGGGCCGGTCATCGCGCCGCCGGTGACGACGTTTCTGGGCTGGCTGCCCGGCCGGCTGTTCGGCGTGCCGGCCCGGCTGGCCAGCGCCAACGCGCGGCGCAACCCGCACCGGGTGGCGGCCACCACGGCCGCGCTCACCATCGGCATCACGCTGATGACCGTGTTCACCGTGGTGGCGTCGTCGGCGCAGGCCTCGGCCACCGCCACCATGCAGCGGCACTACCCGTTCGACTACACCGTGCAGTCGGGCCAGGGCAGCGACCAGCTGGTCCCGCCGCGCGTCCTCGGCGCGCTGCGCGCGTCCCGGGCGCTGGGCGTGGTGGCGCCGTACTACGAGACCAACTCGGCGGTAAACCACGTGACGGCCCGGGTCGGGGCGTTCGGCGGGGACGGGCTCAGCGTGATCAGCCCGACAATGGCGGCTGGCTCACTGGCCGGGCTGCGGCGGGGTACGGCCGCCATCGACGCCACCGAGGCCGGCGCGCTGCACACCGGTCTTGGCCGCACCCTGGCCATCGCAACGCCGGATGCGGGCCTGGTCCGGGTGCGGGTGATCGCCGAGTACACGGGCAGCAATCCGCTGCCGGATGTGCTGCTGCCCGCGGCCAGCTATCTGGCCGGCTACCGGCCCGCCTGCGCGGAGGCGGTATACGTCAACCCGGCCCGCGGGGTGAGCACCGCCGTCTCACGGGCCGCCGTGAACCGGATCACGGCGGGCGACCCGATCCTCAACGTGACCACGCTGGCCGACTACAAGAGCGCGCTGTCCAGCCGGGTGGACCAGGTGCTGACGCTGTTCAGCGCGCTGCTCGGGCTGAGCATCCTGATCGCGCTGATGGGGATGGCCAATACGCTGACGCTGTCCGTGCTGGAGCGGACCCGGGAGTCCGCGCTGCTACGCGCGCTGGGCCTGACCCGGGGCCAGGCTGCGCGGCATGCTACTGACCGAGGCACTGCTGATGGCCCTGCTCGGGGTGGCCCTGGGCATCGCCCTGGGCGCCGGGTTCGGCGCGGCCATGGTGCACGCGTTCATCAAGTCGGCCGACGGCGGGGTGGTCTCCATCCCGTACCGGCAGATCGCGCTGTATGTGCTAGCTGGGGCGGCGGCCGGCCTGCTGGCCGCGGTGCTGCCCGCCCGCCGCGCGGCCCGGGCGCCGGTAGTGACGGCGATGGCCGACGCGTAGCCCTTAACCCATAGCGCGGTGCATTGTGCCTCGCCGGTGTAGCACAATGCACCGCGCTGATGAGATTCACCTCGTGGCGCGGCGCAGCGACCAGCCGAGCGCGCCGAGCGCGCACACCGGCAGCAGCCACCACGCGTTCACGTGGGCCACGTGCACCAGCAGCGCGGTCAGGGCCAGCGCGGCGGCGACCACGGCCGCGCCGCGCCAGTCGTCGCCGATGACGAAGTCGTACCAGAACGCGCCGAACGAGCGCAGCCAGCGGCTCATCGGGTGGCCTCCTTGGACGTGACCGGCACGGTGGCGGGCGGCGGTGCGGCCGCGGCCCGGCCCCTCCGCAGCACCGCGGTGTAGCCCAGGCAGGCCAGCGCGATCACCGGGATGAGGACGAGCAGCGCCGCGTCGCCGCCCGGCCAGGCCACCCCGGCGCCTTCCGCGCCCCAGAACGTGCCGAACGAGGTCAGCATGACGCCGACGGCGAACTTCATCGTGTTCTCCGGCACCCGGGCCAGCGGCGCCCGGGCGGCCACCCCGACCGCGGCGACGGCCAGCACGGCCGCGACCGCACCGAGTGCGGCCAGCCCCAGGTTGCCCTGGTTGTCGCCGAACGTGATGGCGATGAACACCACCTCCAGGCCCTCCAGCAGCACGCCCTTGAAGGACAGCGTGAACGCGTACCAGTCCCGGACGCCGTACCGGCCCCCGGCCGCCGCGGACTGCGCCGCGGCCACCTGGCGCTGGTAGATGCCCGCCTCGTCGTGCAGGTCCTTGTAGCCGGAGGCGCGCAGGATGGCCTTGCGCAGCCACTGCAGCCCGAACACGGCCAGCAGCGCGCCGACCACCAGCCGGAGCGCGCCCAGCGGGAACAGGGTGAGGGCCGGCCCGACCGCGGCGACCACCACGGCCAGCGCGGCCAGCGCGACGGCCATGCCCTGGAACGTGGACCGCCATTCCCTGGTCAGGCCGGCCGCCAGCACGATGGTCAGCGCCTCGACCGCCTCCACGGCACAGGCCACGAAGACGGTCAGGACGAGCGCAACGGCGTTCACGTAACCTCCACTGGTGCCAGCCGTGACCCGGCCGCGCACTCTGCGACAATGTCGGCATGCCTGACGGGGACAACACGCCGGGCGAGGGCTGGCTGCTCCTCGTCTACCGGGTTCCGTCCGAGCCGAGCCGCCTGCGTTCCGCGGTGTGGCGGCGGCTGAAGAGCCTGGGTGCTATCTACCTGCAGAACTCCGCGGCCGCGCTGCAGGCCGGCCCGAGCGCGGAACGGGCCCTGCGCAAGCTGCGCAGCCAGATCCTGGATATGCAGGGCACCGCGGTCCTGCTGTCCTGCGCGGTGCTGGCGGGCGAGTCGGAAGTGCGGGCCACGTTCGAGGCGGCGCGGAACGACGAGTACGAGGAGATCGTCGATCGCTGCGAGGACTTCCTGGTCCAGGTGAAGAAGGAGCATGTGGCGAGCCACTTCACGTTCGCCGAGCTCGAGGAGAACGAGGTCGACCTCGAGAAGCTGCGGAACTGGTTCGCCCGGGTCCGGCAGCGGGACGCGTTCGGCGCCAGCGGCCGGCCCGCGGCCGAGAAGGCGCTGGACGCCTGCCAGCAGGCGCTGGACGAGTACGCGGCCCGGGTATACGCGGTGGACGAGGAAGGGCACTAGGTCAGCGTAACACCGGTCAGCTCTAAAAGTGACAGCTGTTAGATCGGGATTGTGACGAACGCTTCATCTGCTGGCTACCATTCGGACATCTAGCGTACGAACATCTGGTGCACTCTGCGGCTCATGAAGCGCATTTCACGTCGTCGCAAGCTCCTCCTGATCACTGGAATCCTCAGCGCCGGCGCGATCGCGCTGGCCGGCTGCTCCTCGGCGTCCTCCGACGCGTCGGGTTCGTCCAGCACCAGCGCCAAGTCCGGCGCCAAGACCACGCTCGTCATCTACTCCGCCCAGGGTTACGACCACGCCGCCGCGGCCGCGTTCCAGAAGGCCACCGGCATCCCGGTCAAGCTCGATGACAACTCCACCGGCCCGCTGCTCACCCAGATCGAGGCATCCAAGAACAACCCCAACTGGGGCCTGCTCTGGGTGGACGGCGCGACCGCCTTCGCCGGGCTCGACCAGCAGGGCCTGCTGCTCAAGGGCTTCGAGCCGAACGTCACGTGGAACTCGCTGGGCACCCAGTCGGTGCCCGCCGACAAGAGCTACACGCCGACCGGGGTCACCCTGATGGCCGCCCTGGTCTACAGCAAGGGCAAGGTCAAGAACCCGCCGGCCACCTGGCAGGACCTGCTGCAGTCGCAGTGGAAGGGCGCGGTGGGGATGAACGACCCGTCGCAGTCCGGGCCCACTTACCCGTTCATCGCCGGGATGATGAACTATCTCGGCGGGGTCAGCGCCGGTGAGAGCTACTACAGCAGGCTCAAGGCCAATGGGCTGATCATCCACCCGACCAACGGCCCGACGCTGCAGGCGCTGACCAGCGGCCAGATCAAGCTCGCGCTGGTGCAGAGCTCGGCGGGCATCGGCGCCGTGCTGGGCGACAAGAGCCTGGCCGTGAAGTACCTGGACCCGGTGACGCTGCTGCCCAGCGCGATCGGCATCGACGCCAAGGCGCCGCCCGCCGAGCAGGCCGAGGCCAAGAAGTTCATCGAGTGGGTGCTCTCGCCGGCCGGCCAGCACGTGATGCAGACCGGTGACCCGACCGGGGACTCGCTGTACTACCCGGTCCTGCAGGGCACCAGCCCGCTGTCCGGGCTGCCGTCGCTGGCCAGCGTGCGGACGCAGACCATCAACCCGTACACCTGGGGCCCGCGTGAGGCCACCATCAACACCTGGTTCGACTCGAACATCGTGCGCTGAAACCCGGTGACCAGCACCCACGATGTGCTCGTGCCCGGCCCGGCCCCAGCCGGGCCGGGCACGCCACGCTGGCGCAGGCTGGCCTACCCGCGCGGGCTGACCGCGCTCTTCGGCCGGCTGGGCATGCCACTGTTCTGGGCCGCGCTGATCTTCTTCATCCTGGTGCCGTGCGTCAGCTCGCTCGTGCTGGCCATCTCACCGCGGCTGTTCGACCAGGGCACGCAGTGGTTCACGCTGAGCTACCTGCGGCAGGCGTTCACGGGCGCGACCGCGGTCGCCATCGGCAACTCGCTGTGGGTGAGCAGTGCCGCGGCCGTGCTCGGGCTGGCCATCGGCTTCCCCATCGCCTGGCTGGCCGGGCGGACCACGCTGCCCGGCCGCCGGTTCGTGCCCGGCGCCATGTGGCTGGTCCTGCTGCTGCCGTCCTGGCTGCCCGCGCTGGGCTGGGAGCGGCTGGTCCAGCCGGACGGCGTGATGTACCGGGCCGGGCTGGACTGGCCCTGGGTGACCCACGCCATCATGGGCCCGTTCGGCGTGGTGTTCCTGCTCGGCCTGCGCTCGGTGCCGTTCACGTTCCTGGCCATCACCGCGGCGCTGGCCGGGCTGGGCCAGGAGTTCGAGGACGCGGCCCGGGTGCACGGCGCCAGCCGCGCCGCCACGCTGCGGCTGATCTGGCCGATGCTGGCCCCGGCCATCTGGTCCGCGCTGGCCATCGGCTTCGCCGAGTCGATCAGCGACTTCGGGGTGGCCGCCACGCTGGCCTACAACTCGAACTTCACCCTGGCCACCTACCAGCTGTTCGCGGCCATCGGGAACTTCCCGCCCAGCTTCCCGCTCGCCTCGGCCATGGGCACGCTGCTGGTCGCGGCCGTGGCCATCCCGCTGGCGCTGCAGGCCCGGGCCCTGCGCGGCCGCTCCTACCAGTTCCTGTCCGGGCGGAACCGGCAGGTCGATCCGGCGCCAGCTGAGCCGCGGGGCAGCGCTCGCCGCGGCCGCCGGAGTCGGGCTGTTCTACCTGATCGCACTGGGCGTGCCCGGCTTCGGCGCGATCAGCGCGTCGCTGCTCGGCGACTACGGCGGCTCGTTCACGCTGACCCTGGTCAACTACCGGGCGCTGCTGCACCAGGCCGGGCAGATCGGCCCGCTGGAGCGCTCGCTGATCTACGCGACGATCGTCTCGTCCATCACCGTGATCGGCGGGTTCGTGGCCGCCTGGCTGCTCAGCCAGCGGCGCACCAGGACCAGATCCACCAAGGCGCTGGACTTCCTGCTGCTGGCCGCGATCGCGCTGCCCTCGGTGGTGTTCGCGGCCGGCTACATCTTCGCCTACAACCTGCCGATTCTGGTCCCGGATCGGCGTCAACCTGTACCAGACCACGCTGCTGCTGGTCATCGCGTACGCCGCGTCCAGCCTGCCGACCAACGCCCGGGTACTGGTCGGCGCGGTATCCCAGCTGCAGTCCTCACTCAAGGACGCGGCCCGGACACACGGGGCCAGCGCGCTGACCGCGTGGGCCCGCGGCGTGCTGCCGGTGGTGTCCCGGCCGATCGTGATGGCCTGGCTGCTCACCTTCTGCGCGCGTGTTCCTCGAGCTGCCGATCTCCCAGCTGCTCTACGCGCCCGGCTCGCCGCCCGCCTCGATCGCCATCGAAGACAACCTGAGCAACTACCACTTCGGCGTCGGCATGGCCCAGGCGGTGCTGGCCGTTGGCATCGCGCTGGCCGCGGTGCTGCTCGTGCTCGGCGCCTACCGGCTGCTCGCACCGGCGGCTGGCGCAGGATCGGAGGAGCCTCCCGTGGCTGAGCACATCTCCATCGAGTCGGTCAGCAAGGTGTACCTGGGCGGTAACCAGGCGCTGCGGGACGTGTCGCTGGATGTCGCGGCGGGCACGTTCCTGGTGCTGCTGGGCCCGTCCGGCTCCGGCAAGACCACGCTGCTGCGCTGCCTGGCCGGGATCGAGCGGGTCAGCTCGGGCCGGATCGAGATCGGCGGCCGCGCCGTCGCGGACAGCCGCACGCACGTGCCGCCAGACCAGCGCGACCTGAGCATGGTGTTCCAGGACTATGCGCTGTGGCCG
The DNA here is from genome assembly GCA_963747705.1 of uncultured Actinomycetes bacterium. Classification (GTDB taxonomy): domain Bacteria; phylum Actinomycetota; class Actinomycetes; order Streptosporangiales; family Streptosporangiaceae; genus RYN-230. The sequence goes on from CAVVGF010000049.1 coordinate 33,037, forward strand.
CACCTGATGGCCCGGGACAACGTGGCGTTCGCGCTGCGCCGCCGCAAGCTGCCCCGGGCCCGGGGTCGGGAGCAGGCCGCGGCCATGCTGGACCGGGTCGGGCTCGGCGCGCTCGGCGAGCGGTACCCCAACGAGCTGTCCGGCGGCGAGCAGCAGCGGGTCGCGCTGGCCCGCGCGCTGGTCGCCGACACCGGCCTGATCCTGTGCGACGAGCCGCTGTCCAACCTCGACGCCGACCTCCGGGAGCGGATGCGGCGTGGAGATCTCCTCGCTGGTCCGCGAGGCCGGGGCGACCACCGTCTACATCACCCACGACCAGGCCGAGGCGTTCGCGCTGGCCGACCAGGTCGGCATGCTGGAGAAG
>CAVVGF010000050.1:0-8406 GCA_963747705.1 uncultured Actinomycetes bacterium
ACCCAGCTCAGTACCAGCCAGCTCAGTACCGGCCAGCCCTGCCGCCAAGCGGCCCGAGCCGCTGTACGGCGGCCGGGCCTCCCGCCGGGTCACCATCAACGACCTGGCCGCGGCCAAGGCCCGCGGCGAGAAATGGCCCATGCTCACCGCGTACGACGCGCTGGTCGCCCGGGTCTTCGACGACGCGGGCATCCCGGTCCTGCTGGTCGGCGACTCGGCCGGGATGGTGGTGTTCGGGCACGACACCACGCTCCCGGTCACGGTGGACGAGCTCATCCCGCTCACCGCGGCCGTGGTCCGCGGCACCAGCCGGGCGCTGATCGTAGCTGACCTGCCGTTCGGCTCGTACCAGACGTTGCCCGAGGCGGCGCTGGCCACCAGCATCCGGTTCCTCAAGGAGACCGGGGCGCACGCGGTCAAGCTGGAAGGCGGCCACCGGGTGCTGCGCCAGGCCGAGGAACTGGTCGCGGCGGGCATCCCGGTCATGGCCCACCTGGGCCTCACTCCGCAGTCGGTCAACGCGTTCGGCGGCTACCGGGTGCAGGGCCGCGGCGAGGACGGCGAACGGCTGCTGCACGACGCCAAGGCCATGGAGACGGCGGGCGCGTTCGCGGTGGTGCTCGAGTGCGTGCCCGCGGAACTCGCCGCCCGGGTCACCGGCTCGCTGTCCATCCCGACCATCGGCATCGGCGCCGGGCCGGACTGCGACGCCCAGGTGCTGGTCTGGCAGGACATGGCCGGGCTCAGCCCGCGCACGCCGAAGTTCGTCAAGCGCTACGCGGACGTGGCCGGCGTGCTGGGCCAGGCCGCGAAGGCGTTCGCCACGGATGTGGCCGGCGGTGCGTTCCCCGATGCGGAGCACTCATACCGCTGACCTGGACGCCACAATTGCCTATTCGGGCACATAACCCGATTCCGGGCACCTAATATCGCTTCCGCGAACTGACTGCGGACGGTAGCGGAGGATCACGGATGAGGCGGGTGCCAGGCGGGTTCCTGCTGCCCGCGGTGGCCGCTGCCACGGTGATCATCGCGGGTTGCTCGTCCGGCAGCGGTAGCAGCTCCACCGAGGCCGAGCAGGCCATGTACGCGGCGGTGAGCAAGCCGGTGATGACCGCGGTCAGCTCGCCGCCGGCCGGGCACAAGATGGTCGGCACCGCGGCCGACGGCCTGCGCATCGCCGTCCCTGACGGCTGGGTGACCGTGCACGACGCCGCGTTCCGCCAGGCCCTGCACGATCTGGGCCTGACCCGGGCCGGCACGAAGCAGCTGCAGGCCGTGGTGCCGGGCCGGGGCGGCCCGGACTCCGTGGACGTCGCCGCCCACGGCCCGGGCGGTGTCGCGGCGCTCACGTCGCTGTACTGCGCGCCCGCCGGCTTCCCCGCGGGCACCAGCCCGGCCACCGGGCTGACCACGCTGAGCGAGCAGGAATTCACCGCCGCCAACGCCGGCAACACCCAGCTCGGCCAGACCACGGTGGACGGCCGGACCGCGCTGCTCAGCTACGACCAGGCCAGCATCGGCGGCCGGTCGCTCACCGTGCTGCAGTACGCGATCGCCGCACCGGCCGGCCGGGCCTGCTACACCACGCTGGTCACCGAGCAAGGCTCCAGCTACGAACCGGTGTTCAGCCAGCTCCGCCCCGGCATCCAGGTCCTGCCCACCCCTTCTTCTCCATAACGCCAGTACCACTCAGGGCCGCTAGTCCGCTGGCGCAGCCAGGCCGGCGGCTGGCCCCGGCTGGCCCCGGGCGGATGCCGCCATTCCCATGCCGCGGTAAAGGATGTATCAAGAAAGGGGTTCTTGCTCTCTAACTACGCGATGCAGCAGTTAGCGGGCGTGGGGGGTGGAGGTCCGACATGCCTATTCCCAGACATTCTGTGGCGTTGCCGAGCGTGCAGCTGGCCGCGGCGGCCGACAGCGGCGGGGTGACCGAGCTCCGGGTGCACGGGGTGGGCGGCTCTCCGCCGGACGCGATCCTCGGTGACCTGGCGCCCGAGCAGGTCAGCGGCGATGCGATCGCGGGCTTCTACCGAAGCTCGGACCACCGCGCCGGCGCCGGGAACCGGGACGTGGACCGTCACGTCGAGGTGTTCTCCTGGGGCGGCCTGACCTCGCGGAGCAAGATCCGGGTGCTCTGGCTGGCCCTGCTGCCGTTCCTGTTCGCCAACCTGGCTGGCTGGATGTGCTCTTCAGCCACCCGCACGTCAGCCTGGCGGTTCCGGCTGCACCGCCTCACATCCGGGCTGTGCGCGCTGGCCCTGACCGTCAACGCGGCCCTGATCGCCGTGCTGATCAGCGCGGACGTCAACGCTTACCAGACGCCGCGGGCCGGGCTCGCCCGCAATCAGTGGTGGCTGGCCCCGCTGCGGTGGCATTTCGTTGCCGGGCACCCGGCCCGCCAGGTCACGCTGGGAGTGCTGGTGGTGGTGCTGTTCGTACTCGCGCTGCTCTGGGTGGCCAAAAGGTCGTGGCGCTACGAGGCGGTGCGCCCGCCGTACCGCGAGGAAAATGGCCAGCGCAAGGCCAGAAAGGCCGCCGCGGACACGCTCGTCAACGGGCTGGCCGACCAGGAATTCTGGGACGGCGAGGGCACGGTCCGCCTGATCACCTGGCTGCACGTGGCCGTGGTCGGGGGGTTCCTGGCCATCGTGCTCGGTGTCACCGTCCAGGCGCTACGGGGCGGGTCGCCGCACGCCAGCGCCCTGGGCTGGGCCGGGATAGCGCTGGGCGCGGCCACCATCGCCCTCGCGGTCGGCTACCTCATCCTGGACGCGCTGGATACGCCAGCCATGGCCCCGCCCAGCGGCACGCCCGTGCTGGGTACCGCGGCCGGGAGACTCCGTAGCCTGGTGGTGTGGCTGCTGGTGCCGGCCGGTGCCGGGCTGATCTGCTCGGGCTGGTTCGCCTGGCTGCAGCCGGGAGCGCATTCCGTCCGGACAGCGGACCTGCCCGGGATGGCCGGGCTGACCGGATGGACCGCGCTGGCCATCGCGGTGGCGCTGGCGCTCGCCCTGATTTCCATGCTGCTGGGCCTGCGGCGCAGCCGGGGAACGCTGGCTGGCGGTCCCTGGGTCACCCTGATGCTGGGGTTCGGCACGCTGAACCTCCTGCTGCTCGGTGCGGAAATCTGGGTGGCGCACCTGGTGGGCGCGGTGACCAGCGATGCGGCTCAGGCTCTGTCGGCCAAGCCGGGCCAGATCTACCTGCCCTACCTGATCACATCCGGGGTGCCGCTGCTGGTGTGGGCGGCGGTGCTGGCCGTCGTCGCGTTCGGGGTGGCCGAGGCCGTCCGCTGGCTGCGGGCCGGCCAGCTGCCGGCCGAGACGACCGCGGAGTACCAGAAGCAAGCGGCTGACTTCCGGACTGCCCTGGGCGAGCCGCTCAACGTCTGGTACTGGTCCGGGCTGGATCCGTTCCCGCCACCCGGCGACGCGACCGAGGACAAGGGCGCAGGCAAGAACTGGCAGCGGCAGATCGCCCGGGTGCAGTTCCTCGCGCGCGCGCCGCATGACGCCGGCTGGCTGCTGTGCACCATCATCGGCGGACAGATCATCATGGCGGTGTGCGTGTGGCAACTGCACGTCGAGCCGCCCGCGCTGGTCCGCAACATCGGCATCGCCCTGGCCGGCCTGGTGCTGCCCGCGCTGGCCGCCTTCCTCTACGCGGCCTGGAACGACCCCACCAAGCGACGCACGATCGGGGTGCTGTGGGACGTGGGCACGTTCTGGCCGCGGTCCTACCATCCGCTGTCCCCGCCGTGCTACACCGAGCGGGCCGTTCCCGACCTGCAGCGCCGGATGTGGTGGCTGAACAACAACCGCGGCCGGGTCGTCCTGGTCGGGCACAGCCAGGGCGCCGTGCTGGCTACCGCGGCTTTAATCCAGCCGGCCTGCCGTCCCGTGAATGGTGACCAGCCGGCCCTGATCACATTCGGCTCTCCGGTGGCCAAGCTCTACCGGTGGGGCTTCCCCGCTTACTTTGACGCTGCGCTGGTCGGGCCACTGGTGCCCGGCGACGGCCAGCCGGACGGCTGGCGCAACTTCTACTACCCGACCGATCCGATTGGCGGGCCGGTGACCGGCGGCCTGCCCGGAACGGTCCAGAAACGGGTGGACAAGGAGTTCCTCGACCCGGCCGACTGCTACTACGTCTATGGCCAGGCACCGCCCGCGGCTCAGGGCCACTCCGGCTACTGGGCGGACCGCCGGGTCTGGGACCTGATCAATGAGCTGGCCGCCAGCGGAAACGGCGTCCCGCCGCCCACCATCTAGGGCCTAGCTGGCGCCTGGCGCGGCCGAGGGGTCACCCTCGGGCCGCCTGGATCTCGGCGAGCTGCCTGGTCAGCTCGCGCTTCACCGCGGGCTTGGCCAGGCCCAGGCCGGTCAGCGCGGTGGCGGTGGCGTCGTTCTCGTCCAGCAGCCCCATCAGGATGTGCTCGGTGCCGATGTAGTTGTGCCCCATCTGGAGCGCCCAGCGCAGGGCACCGCGCAGCGAAGCGGTCGCCCCGGGGCCGAGCGGTATCCGGCTGGTCTCTTCCGCCGCCGGGCCGGTAGCCTGGCCCGGCCTCGGCTGGCCCGGCCTCGGCTGGCCCGGCCTCGGCTGGCCCGGCCTCGGCTGGCCCGGCCTCGGCTGGCCCGGCCTCGGCGGGCGTGCCGAGCGCGGCCCGCACTTGCTGCTCGGTCACGCCGAGCGCCGCGATGGCCTTCGCGGCCAGGCCTTCGGGCTCGGCGAACAGGCCGAGAGCCAGGTGGTCGCGGCCGATCACCGCGCTGTCCGCGGCCCGGGCGTGGTCCTCGGCGGCAGCCAGCACAGCGCGGGCCCGCTGGGTGAACCGGGAGAAGTCGCCCGGGGTCCACGGGCCGGTGGCCGGGGCGCCGCGCGGCACGAACCGCTGCTGCGCGGCCTGCTTGGTGACGCCCATGCTGGCGCCGATCTGGCTCCACGACGCGCCGGACCGCCGGGCCTGGTCCACGAAGTGCCCGATCAGGCTGTCGGCCTGCTCGCCGAGGTGCTCGCCGACCGCGACCGCATCGGCCAGGTTGTCCAGGGCGCTCCCGTCCAGGCGCTGGACCTTGACGAACGTGATGAGGGTATCGAGGGAAACTGGGCTGGCTACCATGCGTCAATCGTAGATTGACGCACTTGCATCGTCAATCTGCAATTGACGGTCACTCAGACATCGGTGATGCGCAGCCCGGCGTGCGCCTTGTACCGGCGGTTGACCGAAACCAGGTTCGCGGTCAGCGCCTCGACCTGCCCGCAGTTGCGCAGCCGGCCCGCGTAGATGCCGCGCACCCCGGGGATGCGCGCGGCCAGTTCCTGGACCAGGTCGGTAGCTTCCCGGTCGTCACCGAGCACCATCACGTCCAGGTCCACGCTGGCCACCTCGGGATCCAGCAGCACCACCGCGGACACGTGGTGGAACGCGCCGACCACCCGGCTGCCCGGCAGCACCTCGGCGGCCTGTTCCGCGGCGCTGCCCTCGGCCACCCGGAGCGGGTACGCGCCGCGCTTGTCGAAGCCCAGCGGGTTCACGCAGTCGATCACGATCTTGCCGGTGAGCGGGCCCGCCAGCCCGGACAGCAGGTCGCGGTGCCCGTCCCACGGCACGGCGACGATCACCACGTCGGCCGCGGCCGCCGCGTCCGCGTTGGCCATGCCCCGGATGGACCGGCTCCCGTCCAGGCCGGCCAGGCTGGCCGCTATTTCGGTGGCGGCGGTATGCGCCCTCTCCAGGCTCCGTGAGCCGATGATGACCGGGGTGCCCGCGGCGGCGAACCGGTGGGCCAGCCCGCGTCCCTGATCGCCGGTGCCGCCCAGCACCCCGATGGTGAGTTCTGCCACGTCCTTGGTCATAGCGGGATAAGCCTGCTCAGCGGTCATCCCCCGATCCTGCCAGAGCGGCCGGCTCCGTGACACGATGGGCTGATGGACGCGGAACAGGTGGCCGCGCTGCGCGCCGTACTGGCGCCGTCCGGCTGGCTGGAGCGCACCGGCGCGCTGGCCCGGGCGCTGCGGCGGCCCCGTTCCCCGGGTGGGCTGCTCGTCGTGGGCACGCCCGACGACGAGCCCTGGCATCTCGCCGCGCACCTGGACGAGGAGAGCCGGCTGGCCGGCCTGCCCGGGCTGAGCCCCACCCTGGTCCGCTGGGCGCCGCCGCCCGGCGCGCCCGCCCACCTGCGGGTGGGCATGCAGCGGCTGGAACAGGCCGCCCCCGGCGAAACGGTGTTCGTGGTCAGCGCGGAACCGGCCCCGGCGGCCCTGCTGGAACGGGTGAACGACGCACGGAAGAAGGCCACCGTGCTCGCCCTGGACCAGGGCGACCCAGAACTGGACCACCTCGCGCACGAGGCCCTCAGCGTCCCGCCGGGCGCCGCCCCGCTGTCCTTCGACGCCGCGCAGCACCTGGTCGGCATGGCCGCCGGGCAGCCGGACGAGCCGTCCCGGTATGGCCTGCGCCAGTGGCTGAACCGCGTCCTCGACACCGTCAGCGGCCCCGCCCCCGCCCGCTAACACCCTCGCCGCACCCACTGGGCCCCTCAGCCCCCTCCCTGCCGGTCCTGGAACTCGTGATCTTGACTTCAGTGCTACTAGTCCTCCTATCCCTGCGGGGATGCCGCGCTGGCGGGAAAATTGGGGTTGGGTTGCCCGCTGACGCCGGTCGCATCTTGGGACGTGAGCCCGCCTACTAGTCTGGCGCCGGGGTCTTGACCTTGAAGGTCGCGCACTGTTGCTCGAGCACGCCGGTTAGATTCTCGGCTTCCCGACCGAGGCCCCCGGGCATCCCTTGGTAACCCCGGTGGTTTGAGGAGATGGTCTGGATGATGCGGGAGCCGCAGGAGATCGAGGATGAGGAGCACGAGCAGGTCCTGCAGCGGGTAGCCGCGGTCGATGTGGCCAAGGCATCGGGGATGGTATGCACCCGGGTGCCGCACGATGCCCGGCCGGATCGGTGGCGGACCCGGGTCTGGGGCGTGGACGCCACGACCAACGCGATCTTGGAGCTGGCTGGGTACCTGGCTGCTGAGCGGATCGAGAAGGTCACGTTAGAGGCCACGTCGGATTATTGGCGGATCTGGTTTTACCTGCTGGAGGCCGCCGGGCTGGACGTGCCGGATCTGGTCAGCGCCCGCGATGTGAAGGCCGCGCCCGGCCGGCCCAAAACCGACAAGCTGGACGCGGTATGGCTGGCCAAGCTGACCGGGCGGGGGATGCTGCGGCCCAGCTTCGTGCCCCCGGCTGAGATCCGGCAGCTGCGTGATTACACCCGGCTGCGCGCTGATCTGACCCGCGAGCGCGCCCGGTACTGGCAGCGGCTGGAAAAGCTGCTGGAAGACTCCCTGATCAAGGTGTCGTCGGTGGCCAGCAGGCTCACGGTCTCGGCCCGGGACATGATCGAGGCACTGATCGCCGGGGAACGCGACCCGGAAGTCCTGGCCAGGCTGGCCCGCGGCCGGATGCGGGTCAAGCACGCCGCCCTGGTCGAGGCGCTCACCGGACGATTCGACAGCCACCACGCCGAACTGGCCCAGATCCTGCTCACCCAGATCGACTACCTCACCAGCCAGATCGGCCACCTCACCACCCGGATCGAGGAGCAGACCGCCGCCATCCGGCCGCCCAGGGAATCGACGCCGACGGCACCACCGGCCCTGGGGCCGGGACCGGCGAGGATGCCGCAGCTCTGCCTGTCCTTGCCCGCCTGGATGACATCCCCGGGATCAGCCGCGCCGTCGCCCAGACGATCATCGCCGAGATCGGGCTCGATATGAGCCGCTTCCCCACTCCCGGCCACCTGGTGTCGTGGGCCAAGCTGAGCCCGCGCACCATCCATTCCGGGGCCAGGAGCCGCGACGGCAAGCCGGCAAGGGAAATCCCTACCTCAAAGGCACCCTCGGCGAGGCCGCGGCCACCGCCGCCCGCACCGATACCTTCCTCGGCGAGCGCTACCGGCGGCTGGCCAAACGCCGGGGCAAGCTCAAGGCCCTGGTCGCGATCGCCCGGACCATCCTGGTCATCATCTGGCACCTGCTCACCAGCCGCACCGCCCGCTTCCGCGACCTCGGCGCCGGTTACTACACCAGCCGCATCAGCAAAGACAGAAAAACCCGCGGCCACGTCCGGCAGCTCGAAGCGCTCGGATATACCGTCACCCTCGCGCCCGCCGCATGATCCCCAATGACCCCCGCCCGCACCCGATCACCGGGCCAGGTCCCGCTGCCGCGCCATGGCTGAGGCAGTTCATTTTCCGGTTAGATGCGCACTGAAGTCAGGATCACGAAGCTGGGGACGCGCACGCCGCCCCACACCCCCACACGCCGCCGAGCTTCTTGCTGTTATCGGCTGAGGTTGGCCTGCCCCCATCGACGGGGGCTGGCGCGGTGAGTGGGGCGGGGTGGGCCG
>CAVVGF010000051.1:0-10650 GCA_963747705.1 uncultured Actinomycetes bacterium
GGGTCTCGGTCGGTTCCCAGTTCGCCTATGTGGCCTACGGTGCTGCCGTCCAGGCGGCTAAGGAACTCCGGGATCAGGGCAGCTACGGCTTCTCCGCGCTGGCCGCCGAAGGCCGCGCCGCCACCCGCGACGCGTTCGCCGGGTAGAGGGGGCCGCGGTGCGGCCTTGGCCGGCCGCGAAGACCGGGTCAGCCGTCCAGGCTGAGCACCATGGTCGGGCGTTCAATAACGTGATTTTCACGGAGCGGGCGGACCGCGGTGCCGATGGCGAAGAACTCGGTGGTGTGCGAGCCCCAGGTGTGGCTGTGCTGCCGGAGCTGCACCCCGACGATGCCTTCCGCGTGCAGCTGCTCGGCCTCGTCCTGCATCCGGCTCATGGCTAGCTCCCGGGCGTCGTACAGGGCCTGGGTGAACTGCTCCAGCTCCACGTTGCGGCCGATGTTGCCGACCTTGTTGCCGAGCCGCTGATGCGCGATGTGGTACACGCAGGTGCCCATCACCATGCCCAGTGGCGCGTAACCGGCCCGGATCAGCGTCCAGAAGTCCTGCCCGGACAGGTCCGAGGTGAACGGCTGCTTCTTGCTGTTGCGCCAGTCCGTGACGCCCCCGCCGCCCGCGTCCGGCTCGGCCTTGACCGCCGTGCCGATCGCGATGAACTCGGCGATGTCGCTGCCGAACTCCTTCAGCTCCACGTCGAGCCGCACCCCGACGATGCCGTCCGCGCCGAGCGCGTCGGCTTCCGCCTCCATCCGGGTCATGGCCAGCTCACGGGCGTGGTACATGGCCTGCGACAGCACGTCGAGTTCCTGGTTGCGGCCCCAGCGGCCGATCTGCAGGCCCACGTGGTAGATCGAGCTGCCCAGCACCAGCCCGAGCGGGCGGAACCCGGCCTCCCGTACGAGCAGGAACTCGTTGACCGACAGGTCTGAGGTGAAGAGGGCGCCGGGCCGGCCCGGCTGCAGCTCGGCCAGCCTGCGGATGGCATCCTGCGGGACGCCTTCCGCACTCAGCTCGGTGCTCTGCTGGTCGGTCATCAGTTCTCCTCAGATACGTTCACTCAGCGTCCCAGCTTGACCCGGGCGGCCTGCCGTCGCTGTGGGTCGAGCGAGAGGATGGCCAGCGGGGGCGGCGGCTTGGTCTCCGTGGCGAACCGCACCGTGGCCGTGCCGATGATGGTCACTTCCACAATGTGATCTTTGCCGTGTTCCTGCATCGGGCACTCCCGCTCGTGCACCCGCATGTCCATCCGTGAGACCACGACGGCCTCGCCGCCGAGCCGGCGCACGTCCCGTTCCAGCTGCTGCCGGGCGTCGTGCCGGCTGTCGTTGACCAGCTCGGTATACCCGACCACCTCGGCGTTGCCCGCGCCCCAGCGGGTCTGCCCCACGGTGAGCCAGTCGTCGTGCCGCGCGCCGACCGAGATGCCCAGCGCCAGCCCGCACGGCACGTAACCCGCGTGGATCAGCTTGGCGAAGTCCTGGCCGGACAGGTCCGAGCTGAACGGCTGCTTGAGCGGCACCGCCCCGGGCGCGCGGACCGCGGTGCCGATCGCCTTGAACTCCAGCCCGCCCGCCGGGAACGAGCCAATGCTCAGCGTGACACCCACGATGCCGTGCCCGCCGAGCGCGGCGCACTCTTCCAGCATCCGGCCGATGGCCCGGTGCCGCGCCTGGTACATGGCCTGAGTCAGCGGGCCGAACGAGCCGTAGCCGCCCTGGCCGGACACCTGGGTCACGCTGCGGTAGGCCTGCGCGTATCCGTAGCCGGACCACGCGCCCGGGCAGTTGTACCCGCCGGTGAAGCCGATGTTGTACACCGCCGCGCCGAGTACCTGGCCGACCGGCTCGAAGCCGGCGCTGCGGATGGCCGCGAACTCGTCGCTGCTGAGTGCGGACCCCCAGGTCCCGCTCTGCCGGATCTCGGCCAGCCGGGTCCGGGCAGCCGTAGGGAGGTCACTGCCCGCGCGGTCCTCGGCCACCGTGCGCCCCTTCCGGCATCGTCGCAGAACTAACGATACCCGGCGGTCCCCCAAACACCGGCGACCGCCGGGCAAGCTCAGTCGTCGTCGGCCGCATCCCACTCTTTATTGCGCTCCCGGACCAGCTCCAGGGCGTTCTCCGCTTCTTCCTTGGTGGCGTAGGGCCCGAGCCGGTCCTTACCCGCGCAGCCCGCACCGTGCTCGACCGTGTTGTGCTTGAGGCAGTACCACCAGGCGTCGTCATCGTCCATGCGCACTAGACTCCCAGAACATGGCGACTCTGCTCCACCCTGGGCGGCTATCCCCGCCGCGGCGCGTGCCGGCCAGCATCCCGCGGCCCGAGTATGTCGGCCGCAAGTACCCGAAGACCGGCGAACCCGACGTTAAGGACGCCGGCACGATCGAGCGGATGCGGGTGGCCGGCCAGCTGGCCGCACAGGCCCTGCAAGAGGTCGGGCGGCACGTGGCGCCCGGGGTGACCACCGACGAGCTGGACCGGGTCGGCCACGAGTTCCTGGTCGAGCACGGCGCCTACCCGAGCACGCTGGGCTACCGCGGCTACCCCAAGTCGCTGTGCACCTCGCTGAACGAGGTCATCTGCCACGGCATCCCTGACGACACGGTCATCGCCGACGGGGACATCGTGAACGTGGACATCACCGCGTATCTGGACGGGGTGCACGGGGACACCAACGCCACGTTCCTGGCCGGCGACGTGGACGAGGAGTCGCGGCTGCTGGTGGAGCGGACGCACGAAGCGATGATGCGCGGCATCCGCACGGTCGCGCCCGGCCGCGCGCTGAACGCCATCGGCCGGGTGATCGAGTCCTACGCGCGCCGGTTCGGCTACGGGGTGGTCCGCGACTTCACCGGGCACGGCATCGGCACCACGTTCCACTCCGGGCTGATCGTGCCGCATTTCGACGACCCCGGCGTGAACCTGATCATGGAAGAGGGCATGACGTTCACCATCGAGCCCATGCTCACCCTGGGCACGATCGCCTACGACGTGTGGGACGACGGCTGGACCGCGGTGACCAAGGACGGCAAGCGGACCGCCCAGTTCGAGCACACGCTGCTGGTCACCGGTACCGGCTACGAGATCCTCACGCTCCCGTAGCATCGGCCAGCTTCCGCCCCTGATCTCGGCGGCTTCGCCAGCGCAACGCCAGTACGGCCGCGATCACCAGCAGCACCAGCCCGGCCACCATGGCCCCGGCGAAACCGGCCTCTTTGCTGGTCGAGTGGTGCACCGCGGCGATGACGCCGGGTGGCGGCCCCGAGCCGAAGTGAGCCGAGCCGGGCAGCGATCCGGTCCCGGTGGCCGCGGTGACCGGGAGCTTGGCCAGCGCGGCCGCCTGGTGCAGCGCTCCATCCGGGTTGAGCAGGCCGAAGCCGAGCTGGGTGGAGTAGCCGCCGTGCGGGTGATCCCGGGCCGACCGGGCGATGGCCAGGTCGACCAGGCTGGGTGACAGGTGCGGGTAGACCGACTTGATCAGCGCCACGGTCGCGGTCAGCCACGCCCCGGCGGCCAGGTAGCCGAACACCCGGTAGCCCGGGCCGATCGGCCCGGACGCGGTGAGCGTGTTGCCGGGCGCGGCGACCAGGACCGATTCGTTGGCTACGGTCGCGATGTGCCCGGCCGGCGGCGGCAGGCCAGGCAGCGACACCGCGCTGGCGCCCAGCACGTTGGGCAGGCTGGCCGGCATGGTGATGGCGTTCGGTGTGCGGCGGCTGTCCGGGAACTCCGGACTGATCAGCACGGCGTGCTTGGCCGCCGCGTACTCGACCGCGCTGTCCACCACGGCGTTGTCGGCGAACGACTCCCCGGCCACGTAGATGACCTGGGCGCCGTGCCCGGCCGCATACCTGATCGCACCGGCCAGGTCCCGCTGCCAGGTCCCGTATGACGCGTGGTGCGGGACCTTGATGGACAGGATCCGGGCCTCGGGGGCCAGGCCGAGCGTCCCGGCCGGGTTGCTGCTGCTCGGCCCGCGGCCAGCCACCGCCGACGCGAATACGGTGCCCCCCGCGTTGTTGTCCTTGGTCACGTTGCCGAACGACGGGCCGGTGGTCACCACCCCGGCCAGGCCCTGCGCCGACGGGTCAACCCCCTCGTAGATCACCGCCACGGTCACCCCCTGGCCCTTGCTGATCTGCCAGGCGGCGCGCAGGTCGCGGACCAGTTGCCTGGCCGCGGACGGGCCGAACACGGCCCTGGCCAGGGTGGCTGGCCGGCCGGTAGCCGCCGAGGCCGGTGCGGCCAGCCCGGCCAGCAGGCTGAGCAGCCCGGCGGCCAGCGCGGCGCGGAGCGGGTGGCGGCTCAGCATCGGATGTCCGCTCGCGAGCACGGCGGGCCGCCCGCGGTGAGTATCGCGATCAGCCGGGTCAGCACACCGCTGCCGAGGCGCTGCGGCTCGCTGGTCAGACTGTCGGTGCCGTGCCGGCCGTCGGCGAACCCGGCCGCGTAGAAGAACACGTAGGGTGCGTAGAAGGCCTCGGCGTAGAACCAGCCCCGCTGCCGCTCGCCAAATCCGGCCGCCCGGGTGCCCGGGAAGCTGACCGCTCGGACTCCGCCGTGCTCGATGCTCAGGTCGGAAGCGACGGTCAGCGCCGCCGCGGTGCTGCGCAGCACCGCGATGCCGACGGTTACGGCCAGCGCGCCTGACGCGTCGGTGTAGGTGGCGCGCAGCACGGTGCGGCAGTCGTGCGGCCGGGCGATCTCCTCGGCCGGCACGTCGAGCCCGGCCGCGCAGGACGTGGCCGGCGCGATGCCGACCCGCACCGCGGTGGTCCGTTGCTTGCCCGGGCTGAGATAGCTGATCGTGGCCGGGAAAAGCTGGTCGGCCGGCAGCCGCTGCCACCGGGTGGCGATCTCCGCCCGGCCCGCCGCGGCGGCTTCCGCCGCGGTGGCCGCCGGGTGAGTTCCTTGTGCAGCGCGAACCCGCCGGCCGCTAACCCGGCCACCCCGGCCAGGGCCAGCACGATCAGCAGCGGTGTGTGCCAGCGCGGCCGGCGCTCTCGCGCGGGTGGCGCAGCGGGCGGGGCCGCCGCCGGCGCAGGCGTCAGCTGCGGCTCATCCGCATAGTCGGACACGTTCAAAAAGGTACGGCTGGATGGCCAGAAAAGCGCGGTTTGGCACGTTACGGTCCGGTCTCAGTACCCGGCTCCGGATCGGTCCCGGCCAGCCCGTTGTCCGCCAGGCCGCCCAGCCCGCTGTCCGCCAGGTCGCCTAGCCCGGACTCCGCCCGGTCGGCCGGCTCCAGCAACTCGATCAGCCCCACGTTGCGCATCGTGGCCGGGGCGGCGGCGCCGAACGGCGCGGCCGCCGGGGCCGGGCCCGCCACGGCCAGCCGCCGCCGGTCCCGCACCGTGCGCACGGTCAGCAGGGTCAGCATCACCAGCGCGATGATCACCCCGGCCGTGCCCGCCGCCGCCACCCCGGCCAGCACCGCGATCCGTCCCGAGTCGCGGTGGGTGACCTGGACCGGGCCGGAGGCGGGCGCGAAGTGGCCACGAGCCGCCAGCCCGGTGGCCGGCCGGGCCGCGGCCAGCCGCCCGGCCGCACGCAGCGCCGCCACCGCGTCCACCTCGCCGAACCCGGTCGCCGGGCTGTACCCGCCCGCCGGGCGGCGCCGCGCCGAGCCGATCAGCGCCTGCGCCACCTGGGCCACCGGCAGCCGCGGGTAGGCCGACCGGATCAGCGCGGCCACCCCGGCTACGAACGCCGACGCCGGGCTGGTCCCGCTGGCCTGCAGATAGCTGCCGTCCGGCCCGGCCCCGACGATGCTGACCCCGGGCGCGGACAGCTCCACCGATGAGTTCTGGTCGGAGAACGGCGCGCGCTGCCCGGCCCCGTTCACCGCCCCGACCGAGATCACCCCGGTGAACCCGGCCGGGTAGGTGTACGGCGTCAGGCCCGGGCCGGCGTGGCCGCTGTTCCCGGCGGATGCCACCACCAGCACGCCGTGCGACACCGCGTAGTCCAGGGCCGACTGCATGGGCCGGGTGGCCTCGCCGGTGCCCAGCGACATGTTGATCACCTGGGCGCCGTGCTGGGTGGCGTACCTGATGCCATCGTCGATGGCGTTGGCGTACCGCGCGTTGGAGTTGTACACGCTGAGCCCCGGCTCCTGGTCGTCCAGGATGACCCGGACCGACAGCACCCGGGCCGCCGGGGCGACGCCGACGACGCCGCCGTCGTCGCCGGGCCCGCTGCCGTGCCCGGCGATGAGCGAGGCGATGAACGTGCCGTGCAGGTGCGGGGGCTGGTACCCGGGCGGGTCGGCGCCCAGCGTGTAGTCCGGCCCGGTGGTCACCGAACCGGCCAGGTCGGCCGCGGTCGCGTCCACGCCGGTGTCCAGCACGGCCACGGTCACCCCGCTGCCCCGGCTGAGCCGCCAGGCGGCCGGCGCCTCGATGGCCCGCAGCTGCGGCTGCTCGGCCGCCCGCACCTGGCTGCCGACCCCGCTGCCCGGGCCCTGAGCGGCGGCGCCGGTGAGCACCGTGATCCCGGCCAGCGCTAAGGCGGGCACGGTCAGCCGGGCGCGGCGGCTCAGCATGACCACTGCCGGGTGGCCGCGCAGTTCACCACCGCGGGCCGGTTAAGCGGGCGGAGGATCTCGTGGGCCAGCTGGCCCGCCTCGGCGAACGCGGGCTTGCTGTACCCACCGGCGGCCGCGGCCGGCCGCCCGTCGGCGTAGCCGGCCACGGTCAGCAGCACGTACGGCCCGTCCTGCTGGGCGGTGGCCGTCTGCCTGGCGCCGTCCGCGAACCGGGCCGCCGCCGTGCCGGGGAAGGCCAGCGCGCGCAGCGCGGCCCTGGGCAGCAGGGCGGACGGCAGCCCGCGATCGAACGCCCGCGCCTTGGCCGGGCTGGGGAACGCGAGCAGCCCGGTGGTGTAGATGACCCCTTGCAGCTCATCGACGTAACTGGCGCGCAGCCCGGCCCGGCAGCCATCCCGGCGGGCCGGCCCGGCCAGCGCCGGGTCCAGCGCGGCCGCGCACTGGTGGTCCGGTGAGATGCCGACCCGGTGGGCCGTGTCGTTGTTCAGCAGCGCAGTGGTGTAGCCCAGGGAGGCCGGGAAGATCCGGCCCGCGGGCCAGGTCCGCCACCGGCGCGCCACCGCCGTCGCGGCGGCCGCGGTGCGCTCCGCCGCGGTGGGCCGCCGGGTCTGCTGCGCGATCGCCGCCCGGCCGGCCAGCACCGTGGCCACCAGGCAGCACACCCCAGCGAACGCGATGACCGTGATAACCAGCCCGCGATGGCGGGCCCGCGCGGGGGGCGGGCCGGTCCCGGTGTCGTGGTCAGCCCACGCTGGCCCGGGACCCGGTTGGTTCACCTGCCAAGCGTACCGCCGCCACCGGCCGGTCACCGGGTGCCGAAGCCGCCCCCGCGCCCGCCGGTTCTGCCGCCCGCGCCGCGGCGTGATCGAGGGTGGGCCGGCCGGGCAGCCAGGCCAGCCAGCTCGGGAAGTACCAGGTGCGCTCGCCGCAGATGGCCAGCGCGGCCGGCATCAGGATGCCGCGCACCACGGTCGCGTCGATCAGCACCGCGGCCGCCAGCCCGACGCCGATCATCTTCAGGTCGATGATGGACAGCGTCGCGAAGATCGAGAACACCGCCACCATGATCACCGCGGCGCTGGTCACCACGCCGGAGCAGGTCGCGATGCCGCCGACGACCGCGTCGCGGTGCGGGCGGCCCGCGGACCGCAGCTCGCGGATCCGGCTCAGGATGAACACGTGGTAGTCCATGCTCAGCCCGAACAGGAACACGAACATGAACAGCGGCACCCAGTCGATGATGGCGCCGAACGAGGTGAAGCCGAGCAGGCCTTCCAGCCGGCCGTCCTGGAAGATCAGCGTGATCAGGCCATAGGCCGCGCCGACCGAGAGCAGGTTCAGCCCGATCGAGATCAGCGGGATGATCAGCGACCGGAAGGCCAGCGTGAGCAGGATCAGGGCGAGCAGCGCGACCACGGCGAACACGATGGGCGTGCGGGAGTGCAGCGCCGCACTGAAGTCGTAGCCGTTGGCCGTGTCCCCGGTGACCGCGTAGCTGGCCCCGGGCACCTGGCCGATCGTGCCGGGCAGGATCCGGTCGCGCAGCGCCAGCAGCGCGGTGCGGGACACCCCGTCAGAACCGTTGCCGGCCAGCGGGACCGAGATCACCATCCCGCGGCCGTGGCCCACCAGCTGCGCGGTGACCGGCCGGTGGATCACCCCGCGAGCGGACGCCGTGGCCTGCAGCCTGGCCACCTCCGCCCGCATGGCCCGGCCGGCCACGTCGCCGCCGGTCACCACGACCTGCGCCGGGGCGGGCCGGCCGGGGAACGCCCGCTGGATCTGGTCCAGGGTGTGCACCACCGGCAGCCGGGATGGCAGGTCGATGGACGGGGCGCCGGTGCGCATGCCCAGCGCGGGCCCGGCCAGCGCGAGCAGGCCGAGCACGGCCGCGCCGCCGAACAGCAGCGGCCTGCGCACCACCTGGCGGACCAGCGCGCCCCACACCCGGGACGGCCGCGCCTGGGTGCGGCGCCGGCCCAGGAACGGGATCCGGCCCCGGTCCGCCCACGGCCCGAGCAGGGACAGCAGCGCGGGCAGGAACGTGAGCGAGCCGATGACGGCCACGCCGACCACCATGATCGTGCCGACCGCGATCCCGGTGAACAGGTCGATCCCGGTCAGCAGCAGCCCGGCCATGGACACCATCACGGTCAGCCCGGAGACCAGGATGGCCCGGCCGGAGGTGGCCGCGGCGGTGGCCAGTGCCCCGGGGAAGGAGGCACCGGCCGCCCGTTCCTCACGCTCCCGGCGCAGGTAGAACAGCGAGTAGTCAACGCCGACCGCCATCCCGATGATCAGCACCACTTCGGCCGTGCTCGAGCCGATGGGCAGCCACCGGCTGGGTATGGCGAGCAGCGACACGGCGACCATCACCGCGCTGCCGGCCAGCAGCACCGGGATGCCCGCCGCGATCAGCGCGCCGAACACCGCGATCAGCAGGATCAGCGTGATCGGCACCGAGGTGAGCTCAGCCTTGTGGAAGTCCCGAGCCATCACCGTGTTGGCGGCCTGGTCGGTGCTGGCGTCGCCGGCCTCCTGGACCAGCAGGCCCGGATGGCGGGCCTGCACCCGGGCCACCGCGGCCAGGTCGGCGTTAACCGTGCTGTCCGCGCTGGCGTTCGGCCCGGCCACCTGGAACGTGACCAGGGCGGTGCGCCCGTCAGCCGAGATCAGCGCCCGGCCGCCGGGGCTGAGCGGGGACCGGATGTCGTCCGCCGCCCGGGGCAGCCGGTGCAGCGCGGCGACCACCTCAGCCACCGCACCGCGCAACTGTGGGTTGTGGGCGTACGTGCTGCCCGGGCTGGTGTGCCGGGCCTGGATGAGCACGCTCTCCGCGGGCGGGGTGACCACGCCCAGCTGGCTCAGCATCTGCTCGGCCTGGCCGGATTGGCCCGGATCGTACTGCGGCTGGCTCTGCGTGCCGAGCAGATGCCCGCCGAGCAGCGCCACCACCGCCAGCACCAGCCAGCCCGCGATCACCGCGATCCGGTGCCGTGCGCTCCAGCACGCGATCCGCTCCACCATCGGCGCCCGCGCCCGCCGCCCGTCAGAGCCCGCTGCGACCCGGGCCCGGCCTGCGCTCCCGACCCGGCGGGCCAGGCCGGCCTCAGGACCCGCGCCACGCTCCCGACCCGGCCTAGGCTCCGGACCCGCGCCACGCTCCCAACCCGGCCCGATCAGGCTCCGGACCCGGCCTGGGCTCCGCGGGCCGCTCGGCGGGTGGCGCCGGGGGCAGTTCCGGTAGGGGCGTGCGTACCTGGGGCAGGGCAGGATTGAGCAGCTCGCGCATCTGGCCTCGCGGGGTCGGGGCGGCTGACCAGCACGGCAGGCATGTCTGACGCGCATGTCAGGGATCCCGGACAGCATGCCAGACTTTTATGACACTGATGTCAGTGTCACCAAGATTCTGGGCAGTTTTACAGCTAACCCCCAGCTTCCCGCACCCCAGCCGAGCGCCCCCGTCAGCCGCGATGCCGCAGGTCAAGGCCGACCCGCTCACTGCGGCGCAGCATCCCGGCCGTCTCGGCGCACTCCCGGCTAAGTTGGTCGAGAATCTTGGCCACCGTGCCAACCTCGGCGGCCGGCAGCGGAAATCTGTACACCACCTCAGCCAAGTCGGAGGCGGTAGCCCTGACCGTCTCCCATGCCGCAGACCGGAGCTGACCCGCCGCAAATCGGGAACAGCGCAGCGCATGCACCACCCAGGGCGGCCAGGTCCCACTTCCACCCAGATGTCCGGAGATTTGCCCCGGTTTGTCGGGAGTAGCCGGTACGCAGGGGTGGTAAGTCGCCGGAGCGATTGCTCGATGTGGCTGACGGGACTGGAGTTAGCAGGCCAGGGCTTCCGGGAGCTGCCCGAACTCGTCCGCACCGCAAAGCTGCTGGCCAGCCTTTTTCGTTCGCGCTGACGGCATCACCACCGGCCGCCTACGGCGGAACATCCCGGGGGTCCTGGTCTCTGCCGCGGACACCAGCGAGGAACTCTACGACTCGACCGCCGCCTGGCGGCAGCGCGCCATCGACGGCACGCTGCACAGCGGCACCGCGCCCGGTCAGTAGCCCCAGTCAGTAGCCCCGGCCAGGACCAGGCCCGGTCCCGCCATAT
>CAVVGF010000052.1:0-96235 GCA_963747705.1 uncultured Actinomycetes bacterium
CGCTGGTCGCGGTGCCGCGGATGTGCACCGTGATGGTGTGCCCAGCCGGTGACGTCGGTCCAGGTGAATGTGTAGCTGGCGGTGAACCGGCAGGGCCCGGTGCGGGGTGAACGTGACCGGGACCACCACGTCGTCGCCGGCGTTGATGGGCAGCCCGGCGCGGCACGTTGGGCCGGTTGGCGAACGGGTCGTGCAGCGTGCTGGCCCGGTCCACCACGGCGGGCTCGTTGCCCGTGTTGGCCAGCGTCACGGTGCTGCGCGCCGTCGTGCCCACCGGCACGGTGCCGAAGCCGACCCGGGCCGGGGTGGCCCGGAACAGGCCGCGGGCGGGCAGCCCGGTGCCGGTCAGCTGGGCCGTGGCGGTGCCGCCGCTACTACCGGTCACGGCGATCGTGCCCGGGTCGCGGCCCGGCCGGGCTGGCCCGAACACGACCTGGATTACCACCGACTGGCCGGGCTGGAGCACGGTGCCCGGCGCGGGCAGGCCGGTGGCCGAGTAGGGCCGTCGCGGCGCCCGCACCGACCGGACCGTCTCGGCCCGCGTGCTGCCGTTGACCAGGTCGATCTCGCGCAGCACGATGACCCCGACCGGGACGTTGCTGGCGAACGCCCGGTGTCGGTGACCAGGGCGAACTGCTCCGGGCTGGGCGTCAGGTACAGCCCGCCGGTGGTGCCGTCCCCGGACAGCGGCACCCGCACCGGGGCGGCGCCGGGCGCGGTGGCGAACGCCACCGCGCCGGTGACCCCCCCGGCGCGGCCGGGTGGAACCGGACCGGCGCCACCAGCCGGTCGCCGGGCCGCAGGGTGACCGGGAACGAGACCGGCGTCCCGTGGCCGCCGCCCGGCCCGGTCTCGGTCACCTGGCCCAGGCTGAACTGGCTGGCCCCAGTGCTGGCCGGTTCAGTGCTGGCGCCGGCCGCCGTGGTGGCCGCGGTGACCCCGGTCACGGTGACCGCCGAGCGCGCGGTCACCACAGCGTCCCGGGCCGCGCTGGTATTGCGGACCGGGGTTCGCGGCAGGGTGGCCGGCTGGCTGGCGGACAGCGCGGCGCCCGCGGTATCGCCGAACCCGTACACGGCGCCGTCCCTGGTGCCCAGGTACACCATCCCGCCGGCCGTGGCCACGACGGTGAACTGGCTGGCCGTCCCGATCGGCGTGGACCAGATCGGGTTGACCGTGCACGGCGCGGCGGCCGTGCACTTACCGCCCGGGTTGGCCGCGAACGCTTCCAGCGCGCCGTCGCTGCCGCTGATGCCGGACGAGTACACCGCCCAGACGACCGCGGTCGAGATGTGCGGGCCATTGGACGTGACCACCGGTGACCCGGACGAGAAGCCGAACACCAGGCCGCTGTTGGCCACGTCGGCCAGCCGGGGCTCACCGGACTTGTTCACCCCGGCCTTCAGCATCCGCAGGCTGTCGTCCCGGCCGAGGAAGTACAGGTAGTCGCTGGCGTGGGCCTGGTTGGCGGCGCCCAGCCTGGGCGTGCCGCCGAACGCCGCGGGGTGGCCCCACTGGCCGTTGAACGGCAGGCTGACGCTGAGCGCGTCGTCGCCGTCCCGGCGGCCCTGCCCGCGGCCGCCCAGGTCGTCACGGTCGAGCAGGAAGACCCGGCCGTCCTTGCCCGCCTGGGCCAGCACGTGCGGGTACGTGCTGGTGCCGAACGGCAGCCCGACCGGCCCGCCGGAGCCGAAGTCGGTGTCGCCCGCGTCCAGGGCCGGGGCGTTCACCGGGCTGAAGAAGTCCTTCGCGGCCAGCGTGCCGTTGCGGTTCACGCCGAGCCGGACGACCGAGTCGCCGAGCTGCCCCGGTGGCCGCCGGCCCGGCCCGGGGGGCGGCGAGACGCCGTTCCCGGTCGAGACGATGATCCGGCCGGACCCGTCGGACATCAGCCCGCTGCCGCCCTGCCAGATGCCGGCCTCGTTGTCGGTCACCCCGGTCTCGTCACCCCACTCGGTGAACGCCTTGGTGCGGACGTTCACGCCGGTCACGAACCCGGTCCACGGGCTGTGGTCGCAGTGCGACCCGAACGCCGCGTAGACCCACCCGTTCATCAGCAGCAGCCCCGGCCGTTCCAGCTGGTCGGCGGCGTTCAGCGTGATGTGCGGGTCGTTGCTGGGCCGCCCGCCGAGGAACTCGGTGAACACGACCGCGCCGGTGGCCGGGTTGATCCCGAACAGGTGGTAGCTGGGCACGGTCTTGGGCACGGTCTGGGCCACCAGGTAAACGTCGCCGGTGGCCGGGTCGTACACCGGGCCGCCGGTCACCCCGATGTCGGGCTCCAGGTCACTGCAGTTCGTGATCTGGTACGGGGTGCCCAGGCTGGTCTGCCACTGCACCGCGCCGGTGCGGGCGTTCAGGCCGTAGAACGTCGTCCTGCTCGGTGGCCACGATGACGGTCGAGCCGATCACCAGCGGCTGCGCGTACACCTGGCCGGTCACCGCGGTCCGGAACACCTGGCCGAACGTGTAGCCGGGAGTCTGCCCCGAGACGTTGGCCGGGGTCAGTTCCGGCTCGTCCTGGTCCCAGCCGTCCCGCAGGTTGTTCTGCGAGGTCGTGGTCTCATCCGCGGCCACCGCGCCCCTGGCCTCAGCCACTGCGGTGCCGCCGGTCACACTGGTGACCGTGGGCAGCAGCGCCACCAGCAGCAGCGCAGGAAGAACCGACCTAGCCACAGCAGCCATAAAAAGTCCCACCTATCGCGCACCTATCTAGTAGATGCCCGGGTTGCCGCGGTGGATGACAAAGAGGTGACCGCGTTATGAATGGATCTGGGCGAAAGGTCGCCATCATCACCGGCGGCTCGCAGGGCATCGGGGCCGGCCTGGTGGCTGGGTACCGCGAGCTGGGCTGGGCGGTCGTGGCCAGCGCCCGGCGGATGAAGCCGTCTGGCCACCCGGACCTGCTCGCGGTCGAAGGAGACATCGCCGAACCGGGCACCGCGGGCCAGCTGGTGGACGCCGCGCTCACCCGGTTCGGGCGCATCGACACCCTGGTCAACAACGCCGGGATCTTCCTCAGCAAGCCGTTCACCGAGTACACCGCGGCGGACTACGCGACGGTGACCGGGGTCAACCTGACCGGGTTCTTCTATCTCACCCAGCGGGTCATCACCGAAATGCTCAAGCGCGGCGGCGGCCACGTGGTCAACATGAGCGCCACCGTGGCCGACGTGGCCGACTCGGGCTCGCCGTCCGTGCTGGCCGCGCTGACCAAGGGCGGCCTGGCCGCGGCGACCCGGTCGCTGGCCATCGAGTACGCGTCCCGTGGCATCCGGGCCAACGCGGTGGCGCCCGGGATCATCCAGACGCCGATGCACCCGCCGGAGGAATACGCCGGCCTCGGCCCGCAGATCCCGCTCGGCCGGGTC
Organism: uncultured Actinomycetes bacterium; assembly: GCA_963747705.1. GTDB lineage: Bacteria > Actinomycetota > Actinomycetes > Streptosporangiales > Streptosporangiaceae > RYN-230. The sequence goes on from CAVVGF010000052.1 coordinate 3,372, forward strand.
GGCCAGATCAGCAACGTCGTCGGCGCCGTCCTGTACCTGGAGTCGGCGCCGTACGTCACCGGCGTGACCCTGCACATCGACGGCGGCCAGATCGCCGGAAAGTAACTTTTTGCGCCTCCGGGGGCGCGGCCGAGGAGTTCGCCTAGCGTCAAGCTATGACGCAGCGACCGTGGGCCCTGGTACTGCGGGCCGCCGCCGCGCTGGCCCTCAGCATGGGCATCGGGCGGTTCGCCTACACGCCGATCCTGCCGCTCATGCACGCCCAGGCCGGGCTGTCGGCGCAGTACGCCTCGACGCTGGCCACCGCCAACTACCTCGGCTACCTGATCGGCGCGCTGCTCGGCATCGCCGCCCCGGCACTGATCCGCTCCACGGCCGCGCTGCGCGCCGGGCAGGCCGTGCTGGTCGGCACGCTCGTGCTGATGGCCGCGACCGAAAACCACGCCATCTGGTTCGCGCTCCGGCTGACCGCGGGGGTGGCCAGCGCGCTGGTCTTCATGATCGCGGTGACCGCGATGCTGACCGGGCTGCGGGCGCACGCCCAGCACCTGGCCGGCTGGGGCTTCGGCGGCGTCGGGGCGGGCATCGCACTGTCCGGGGCGGTGGTGCTCCTGCTACCAGCCACCCCGGACTGGCGCGCGGCCTGGGTCGGCTGCGCGGCACTGGCGTTCATCCTGATGGTGGTCGCCTGGCCGTTGCGGCCCGGGCCGGGTGCCGCGCCCACCGCGGTGCGGCGGGATGGGGACCAGCCCAGCCCGCACCGGTGGTTCGCGGCGCTGCTGGCCAGCTATTCGCTGGAGGGGGTCGGCTACATCATCGCGGGCACCTTCCTCGTCGCCGCCATCAACGAGAACTCGCCGGCCTGGGTGGGCAGCAGCGCCTGGGTGCTGGTCGGGCTGGCCGCGCTGCCCGCCCCGGCGCTGTGGGCGCGGCTGGGCCGGCGCTGGGCCCGGCCCACGCTGCTGCTGGCCGCGCTGCTCATTCAGGCCGCCGGGATCGCGCTGCCCGCGCTGGCCCCCGGGACCGGGCCGGCCCTGCTGTCCGCGGTGCTGTTCGGCGGCACGTTCCTCGGCATCGCCTCGCTCGCCCTGGCCCTGGGCGCGCACCTGCAGTACCCGCGGGCGGTGGCCGTGCTGACCACCGGCTACAGCACCGGCCAGATTCTCGGCCCACTCCTGGTGACCCCGCTACTACGCAGTGCTTACCAAAGCAGTGGCTACCGGCTCGCGCTGCTGGCCGGCGCCGCGGTCGTGCTGGCCGCCGCAGCCGCGGCCGCGGTGTTGCGAATCGGTTTCCCGCACCGCGTGGGCGGCATGGTTGAGCCGTCGCGGGCCCCGGATCGGGCTAGGGTCTGAGGGGCGAGGAGGGTGGCTATGGCAGAGGAAACGTTCACGATCGGGTCCGAGGTCAGCTGCACGGACGGGGACGTCGGCGAGCTGACCCGGGTCGTCGTCAACCCGGTGGCCGGCGTGCTGACTCATCTGGTGGTCGAGCCCAAGGGGCGGCTGGGGCTGGCCCGGCTGGTGCCTATCGATCTGGTCAACGCGGCCGCCCCGGGCGGGCAGCTCCGGCTCACCATCACGGTGACCGAGTTCGCGCACCTGGACCCGGCCGAGGAGACCCAGTTCGTGCCGGGCACGCAAGGGTATGAGGCGTACGGCCCGCAGCAGGTGCTGACCTGGCCCTACTCCACTGCCGGCGGCGGCCATGGGGTGCCGCAGCGGCTGCTCGACGGGGTGTCCGAGACCGTCACCTACGACACCGTCCCGGTCGGTGAGGTGGAGATACGCCGCGGCGACCACGTACAGGCCACCGACGGCGCCATCGGCCACGTCGAAGGGCTGGTCATCGACCCGGCCAGCCGTCACGTGACCCACGTGCTGCTGCAGGAGGGCCACCTGTGGGGCCGCAAGGAGGTGGCCATCCCGATCAGCGCGGTGACCAGCACCGATGACGGTATCTGGCTCAGCCTGACCAAGCACGAGGTGGGCGCGCTGCCGCCGGTGGACGTCAACCGTCCAGGCGCGTAGCGCAGCTGGCCCGGGCGGCCTGGTGGCGCGGTGCCACCCCGGTCCAGCGGCGTGGGTGAAAGTTTGCTGCGCACCGGTGCGCGCAGCAAAGTTACACCGATGTGGTGCCAGCGGCTGGCTGAGGGCGCTGAGTGAAACATCAGTGTGGTTGAGCTGCCGCCGATGATTGGGTGCGCTGGGGCAGGAGAGCGCTGCTGGGGCCCGCTGGGCGGGCCGGGGGGACGGTCTGGTCATCGGCGGCCGGGAGGCATAATCTGCGCGCTAGCCCGATGGATTGACGCCAGGCCGGGAATGGAGCAGACCATGACAGAAGCAGCTGCGCCGCAGCCGTCCCAACCGCCCGCTCCGGCTACCGTGGCGGATGTCATGCACCCCCCGGTGACCACGGTGGAGCAAGGCGACCATGTGGCCGCGGCCGCCTACCTGATGAAGCACGCGGGCGCGACCGCGCTGATGGTGGTGGACCCGCAGACCCAGCAGCCCCGGGGCATCATCACCGAGGCGGACATCGCCCGGGTGGTCGCGGACGGGAAGAACGTGAACAACGTCCGCATCCACGACCTGATGACCTCGGAGCCGACCGTCATCCAGGCGACGACCAGCATCAGGAGGGCGGCCCGGATCATGACCGACGGGCACTTCCGGCACCTGCCGGTGGTGGACGACACCGGTCTGATCGGCATGGTCAACATCAGCGAGGTGTGTGCCGCCCTACTCGGCCCGGACGACTAGGCGGCCACGCGGCGGGGTGGGGCAGGTGGCCGGCGGCGACGCACCGGAGTGGGCGGCGGACCGCCGGGTGGTCCGCCTTGTCCGGCACGACCCGGCCAACCCGGTCAACCCGACCAGGTGGCCGGCCACCGTCCCGGCCGTGGAACAGTTGCTGTGCGAGGGCCTGGAACTGGCGCCCGGGCTGACCGTGCTGGTGGGCGAGAACGGTTCCGGGAAGTCCACCCTGGTGGAGATGCTGGCCGAGGCGTATGGGCTCAATCCGCAGGGCGGTTCGGTGCAGGCGAAACTGTTCCGGATCCGGGACAGCGAGCCAGGGGCGGGCGGTCGCCTGATCATGGAGCGCGGCCCGGTCCGGCCCCGGTGGTCCTACTTCCTGCGGGCCGACACCATGCACAGCCTGTACACCTACCTGGAGGACAATCCCGGGCAGCGGCCGGAGCGCTTCCACCAGCTCAGCCACGGCGAAGGCTTCCTGGAGATCTTGCGCACCCGGGTGAACCAGCCCGGTTTCTACTTGCTGGACGAACCCGACGCGCCGCTGTCGTTCACCGCCTGCCTCGGGCTGGCGGCGCTGCTGCACGACCTGGCCCGGGAGGGATCACAGGCCGTGGTGGCCACCCACTCACCGATCGTCGCCGCCGTCCCCGGGGCGGCCCTGCTCGAACTGGGCGACTGGGGCATCCGCGAGTCACAGTGGGAGGACCTGCACCTGGTCGGCGCCTGGCGCCGGTTCATGTCTGACCCAGCCTCGTACTTCCGGCGCATGCAGGTCGGCTGAGATCGGGGATACTGCCGGTATGGCTGATCGCAACGTGCTGGGCGGGGAGCTGGAGCCGTGTGGCACCGACCCGGTCACCGGCTTCTACCGCGACGGGTGCTGTACCACCGGGCCGGAGGATCTGGGCAGCCACACCATCTGCGCCGTGGTGACGGCCGAGTTCCTGGCCCACCAGCGCAGCATCGGCAACGACCTGACCACACCGGTGCCCCAGTTCCACTTTCCCGGGCTGGTGCCCGGCGACCGCTGGTGCGTGACCGCGCGGAACTGGCTGCGGGCCCACCAGGACGGCGCGGCCGCGCATGTGGTGCTGGCCTCCACCCATGAGGCGGCGCTGCGGATCGTGCCGCTGGACGTGCTGCAACAGCACGCCGTTGACGTGCCGGCCGATCCCGGCGCCCTCGGCCCGTGACGGACGCGTGCTTAACGGCCAGTACGGCCCCGGGTGTTGCGGCCCCGGATGTGGCGGCCCCGGATGTCGCGGCACGGCGTGGTGCGGTGGGCCGGCAGCCGGTCGAACGGGCCCGGCGGCAGGTCGGCGGTGAGCGCGAGGAGCTGAGGAAAGTCCCGCGACCGGAGTGCCTGCCCGAGCCGCTCGTCCAGTTCATCCCGGGTCAGCCTGCCCTCGGCGAATGACTCCTGGAGGGCCCGGATCGTGCGGTCACGATCCGCGGCCGACGCCAGCATGCGGACGTACCTCAGCGAGGGCACCCAGCCAGCGTAACGCCGCGGGCCGCGCTGGCCGTTTTGTCAGACCCGGCTGCGACAGTGGGGTGGTGGTATCCCCCCAGCCAGCCAGCAGCACCGAGAAGTCCCGCCGGGAAGAGCTCGGCAGCTTCCTGAAGACCCGGCGGGCCCAGCTCAGTCCCACGGACGCGGGCCTGCCGCCCGGGCCTCGCCGCCGCACGCCGGGGCTGCGGCGGGAAGAGGTCGCGCTGCTGGCCGGCGTGGGGGTCAGCTGGTACACCTGGCTGGAGCAGGGCCGGCCGATCAACGCCAGTGCGCAGGTGCTGGACGCGGTGGCCCGCGCGCTGCAGCTCGACGCGGCCGGGCGGTGGCATCTGTACTGGCTGGCTGAGGCCATGCCGGTGCGCTCGCCCGGCGATCCGTGCGGCGTGCCTGGCTCGGCCAGCCAGGTGCTGCGCGCCCTGGACCCGTTCCCGGCCGTGCTGCTCAACGAGCGGTTCGACGTGCTGGACTCCAACGACGCGCACGAGGAGATGTTCTGGGACTGGCACTCGCTGCCCTGCATCCACAAGAACCTGCTGTGGTGCGCGGTCACCGAGCCGCGGGCGCCTGACCTGCTGCTCAACTACGCTGAGGAGATCCCGCACCTGATCGCCCGGCTGCGCGCCGCTTACGCCCGGCACATCGGCGAACCGGAGTGGGCCGAGAACATCCGGCGGCTGGCCGCGCTCAGCCCGGAGTTCGCCGAGATCTGGGAGCGGCATGAGGTCGCCGGGCCGGCCGAGCGCACGCTCCGGTTCCAGCACCAGGCCGCCGGGCTGATGACGTTCACCCGCACCGAGTACGAGGTCTCGGCCCAGCCCGGGCTGCGGATCTCGGTGTACAGCCCGCAGGACGCGGACACCGCGGCCCGGCTGCCGCTCACCCGCCGCGGCTGAAAGACACGTTGCGCAGCCCGGCCTGGCCCGGGCCCTCCAGGGTCAGCTCGAACCCCAGGTGCTCGGCGTCGCCGGGGACCGGCGCGGTGACCTCATACCAGGTCCAGCCCGGGCTGCCGGTAATGATCTGGTTCTGCTCCGTCCCGCGGCGGGCCACCCGGGCCGGCCGGGGGCCAGGAGGCGGGCCGTTGTCCAGGGGCTGGCTGACGATGTGCACGCTCAGCCTCGCGTCGCCCGCCACATCCCGCGCGCGTACTTCGGCGCGTAGCGTCACGGTGGCACCGCGGTAGCCGTCGGCCAGGAACTCCTGGCCCAGGAAGACATCGCCGTACGGCTCGGGGACCGTGGACGACAGCGTGGCCGCGCCGTCCATGGCCGTCACCGCGTAGTCGTCCCAGTGCGCCCCGGTGACCTCGGCGCGGGAACTGCCACCCACGGTCCAGCCGTCCAGGCCGTCGGCGAAGGACAGGTTCCGCGGTCCGGAACCCGGCCCGGGTGGGCGGGCCGGCGTCCGATTACGGAACGGGGTGAGCAGGTCGTCGCCAGTGACCGGGACGGCCAGCCGGTCCATCAGGCTGTCGGCCACCCGGACCGGCACATCCAGCGTGGCGGCCAGGGCCAGCGCGCCGCCGGGGTGGGTGGTGACCTGCTGAGATCCGGCCGGGCCGGCCACCCCGATCCGCGCGGCCAGTACGTTGGGGCCCAGCTCGTCGATGTCCACGCCGGTCACCGCCGCACCGGCCGCGTCCAGCAGCTGGCCGGCCAGATCCTCGGGGCTGAACTCGCGGACCCGCTGCTGGTCCCGTACGCGCCCCTGATCCCGGACCTGCGCCTGTTCCTGGGCTGGTTCCTGGGCTGGTTCCTGGGTCCGGGGTATCCAGCGGTCCATGACCGGCCCGCCGAGCACCCGCCACAGCGCCAGCCCATGCCGGGTGCGCAGCCACAGCCCCATGGCCCGGTGCCCGGGGTCGTCGGCCAGCACGACCAGGATGTGCCGGAGCGCCGCCGACCCGTCCAGCCGGGTGTCGTAGGAGGGCTCGGCGTGCGCGATGCGGACAGTAGTCATGGCAGTCCTCCGTGAGACGGCCGGGATCAGATCGGGACGGTGCACGGTGATGTGCTCGCGGAGCCGGCGGCGGGCCTTGTGCAGGCTGGCCTTGGCCGCACCAGGCGACCCGGCGATCTGGCCGGCTGGCTGGTCGGCGTAGTAGTACAGCTGGACGGCGCGGCGCTGGCCGTCGGGCAGGCCCGCCACCGCGGCCCGCAGGGCCTCGGCGCGGTCCAGGTCGTCGGCGGACGGCAGGCCGTGCGCCGACGCCGGATGCAGCGCTTCGGGCCAGTCAGCCAGCAGCAGCTCCGGGGCCCGGCGGGCGGCCGCGCGCTGTACGTTGCGCACGATGCCGGCCAGCCAGGCGCCGAACCGGTCCGGGTCGCGCAGCCGGTCCAGGGCCACAAACGCCTGCAGGAACGCCTCCTGCACCACGTCGTCCACGTCGTCCGGGCGAGCGCACAGCCGGGCCGCGCGCGTACGGGCGGCCACCCAGTGCCGCTCCACCAGCAACCGGAACGCGGCCGCGTCGCCAGCCCGCGCCTGCCGGACCAGGTCGCCGTCTTCCACACTGGTTAGTGTCGGCTCACCAGGCCGTGGTTACCCGTCCCCGGAGCGCTTCCCGTGATCTACTGAGAGGCGTGGCGGATGTGGCCGAAGACAGCTACCGGGAGACGGTATCGCTGGCGTCCCGGATCCTGGCCGCCTCCGGTGCCAATGACCTGATCTGGGGGCACGCCTCGGTGCGCGACCCGGGCGGCCGCGGGGTCTGGATCAAGCAGGCGTCATGGGGCCTGGAGGAAGTCAGCCCGGCCCTGGTCCACCTGGTCAGCCCGGACGGCGAGGTGCTCGATGGCGGCGGGCCGCGGCACAGCGAATACCCGATCCACACCGAGATCATGCTGGCCCGGCCGGACGTCGGCGGCGTGGTGCATGTGCACAGCCGGGCCGCGGTGGCGCTGGGTGCGAGCGGGCAGCCGCTGCGGCCGGTCAGCCACGAGGCGCAACTACTTCGTACCGCCGGCCGTGCCGCGGTTCACCCAGACCTCCGACCTCATCCTGACCCGCGAGCTGGGCGCCGCGGTAGCCCGCACGCTCGGTAGCTGTCCCGCGCTGTTCCTGGTCAATCACGGGGTCGTGTGCACCGGGCCGGACCTGGAGACCGCCACGGTGGCCGCCATCCTGCTGGAGCGGGCCTGCCAGCAGCAGATCCTGACCCAGTCGCTGGGCGACAGCTACCAGTGGACCCCGGAAGCCGAGTCGCTGGCCAAGCGCGAGCACACCTACAACCCGCGGCAGATCCGGCAGGCCTGGGACTATCTGGTCCGCAGCCTGCCCGCCGGGCCGGCCTGACCCCCGCCCGGCTAGGCCGCGCGGTGGCTGGCGGCCGTGGCGGCCAGCCGGCGTTGCGCCTGCTGGGGGAGTAGCTGGATCTGGACGGTCACGCTGTCGCTGGACCGGACCAGGCGCGCGGCCGTCCAGTGGCTGGTGATCATGGTCAGCACCGCGCGGTTGCTGGGCAGCACGTCCATGCTGACCCCGGTCACGCCGCGGGCCTGGGCCCGGCCGAGCAGCGCGCGCATCAGCGCGGCGCCGACGCCCCGGCTCTGCCAGGCGTCGGCCACCACCACGCCGACATCGGTGACCGGGCCCGCCGGGCCAGCCTGATCGACCGCCATCGCGTGGCCGATGATGACCCCGCGGTGCACCGCGACCAGCACGTCGGCCTGGCCGGCCGTGCCGCCCAGCCGGCGCAGCATGGCCGGGCCCGGGCGGACCGGGGCGAAGAACCTCCGCACCCGGGTGTGCAGCGAGAGCCCGGCGAAGAACGCGCCGAGCGCGGCCAGATCGCGGCCGGCCGGCGGCCGGATGGTGGCGGCGCAGCCGCCGGGAACCTGATCCCCCTGAGTTCGGCTCACAGACCCAGCTTCGCCCCAGATTGCTGAGTCTGTCAACCAGACTTAGCATGAGATTCATGGGACGGCCCTGGATCCTGGACTACGACTCGGCCAACTGCGCGATCGGCGCGACCGTGGGCATCATCGGCGAGCGGTCAACGTTCCTCGTGCTGCGCGAGGCGTTCAACGGCGTGCGCCGGTTCGATGACATGCGACGCCGCACCGGCATGCCGCGGCAGGTGCTCAGCGACCGGCTGGCCCGCCTGGTCCGCGAAGACCTGCTGCGCAGGGTGCCGTACCAGGACTCCGGGCAGCGCACCCGGTGGGAGTACCGGCTGACCAGCAAGGGCCGGGACCTGTACCCGGTGCTGGTGGCGATGCTGGAGTGGGGCAACCAGCACGCGGTCGGCCCGGCCGGGCCGCAGGTCGAGCTGCGCCACCGGGACTGCGGCGAGCCGGTGCACCTGCAGCTGGCCTGCGCGGCCGGGCATGTGCTGGCCGATGCCCGTGAGGTCACCCCGGTGCCCGGCCCCGGCGCCCGCAAGATCGCCTGACCGCGGGCCGGGCCAGGCCGGATCAGTCCGGCAGGAACAGGCAGAACGGGTGGCCGGCCGGGTCGAGGTAGACCCGGACATCGTCCTGCGGCTGGTAGCCGGCCAGCACCGCGCCGGCCGCGACCGCGTGCTCACCCGCGACGGCCAGGTCCTCGACCTCGATATCCAGATGGACCTGCATCTGCGGGTCGCCGGGCCCGGCCGGCCAGACCGGCCGGACGTAGGCCGGCTCGGTCTGGAACGACAGCCCGGCCCCGCCGTCCGGGGCCCGCAGGGTGATCCAATCCGTCTCTTCCTTCTCCACCGGCCAGCCAAGCAGCCGGCCGTAGAAGGCGGCCAGTTCGGCGGCGTCCGGTGCGTCCAGCACCGTGCTGAACATCTTGAGCGTGGGCGCCGCAGTGCCTTCAGACAACACACTGCCTTCGGTCAACTGAGCCTCCGGTCAGTCGTAGTGCCGCAGCCGGGGCCACATCGTGACCCACGGGTGCCGGGGCCCGGTGCACACGTACACATGCCCGCCCCATTCCTGATTGTGGATGCCGTACGGGTTGGACAGCGTGGCCGCCGCCCGGACGCTGGTGAAGTACTGCCGCAGGAAGCCGGCCGGGTCGGTGATGTCCATCGGCCCCGGCAGGACCGCCACCACCGTGCTGGCATCCGGCTTGCCCGGTCCCCACCACCAGAGCGTGTTGTGCCCGCTCACCGCCGTTGGCAAGCCCATGCCCCGGCCCAGCTCGTTGATGGCCCCGGCCTCGCCGTAGTCGCCGGTGAAGATCACCGCGTTGGCCCGCTGGCCGGATGGCAGTGACCGCCACACGCCGCGGACCGTGCTGACCAGCTGCGGCCAGCCGATGGTCTCGCCCCCTTGCTGGTTGACCGTATAGGTCCAGGCGATGTCGCTGGCCGGCAGCACCGGCAGCGTGATCGGCAGGCCCACCACGACGGTGATCCCGGTGATCACCAGCAGGCGGCGGAACCGGCTGGGCCGGGCGGCCAGCCAGCCGTCGATGGCCACCGCGCCCGCGGCCAGCAGGAAGATGTACGCCCCGGCCAGGTAGTAGATCTTCGAGCCGGAGGTCAGCATGAAGAACACGAACAGCAGCCCATAGGCCCAGGCCAGCGCCTTCCACAGCGGCCGGCCGGAGCGCCACAGCCAGCGCAGCCCGATCAGCCACACCGGGACCAGGGCCACCGCCGACATGATGAGCTGGCCGATGATCCAGGCCGGGATGTTGCCCAGGCCGCCGTTTTCCCGGTTGAGCTGCTGGGTCATCGCGATCGTGGCCCACCCGTGGGTCGCCTGCCACCAGATGTCCGGGATGGTGAACAGCGCGGCGATCACGAAGCCGGCCGCGAACCAGCGGTTCAGCACCAGGCGGCGACCGCCGGACAGCAGTACGCCGGCGAATATGGCCAGGCCGAAGAAGCCCACGCTGTGCTTGTTGGCCAGCCCGAGGCCGAGGACCACGCCGCCCAGCAGCCACCAGCGGGTGTCGCCGGTCCGCCCGATGCGGACCACCACGAATGCCAGGCCCGCCCAGGCCAGCGCGTCGAACGCGGTCGGCCCGAACTGGTGATCGATGGCCAGCAGGGCCAGCATGGTGGCGGCGATCGCGGCCAGCAGCTGCGCCCGCCGGCCGCCGCCGAACTCCCGCGCGATCAGCCCGGCCACCAGCACTGTGCCCCACGCCGCCAGCGCGGGCCAGACCCGCAGCCCCGGCAGGGACACGCCGAACAGCTTCAGCGACACCCAGGCCAGCAGTGGCGTCAGCACCGGCTGATCCACGTAGCTGGCCTGGAGGTGCCGGGCACAGTCCAGGAAGTACAGCTCGTCGCGGTGAAAGCCGTACCGGGTACTCAGCGCCATTTCGATGGCGAAGACGACGCCGCCGACGACGATCACCCACCGGTTGAATGGCGTGACCGTGACCGCCGCCGGGGCCGCCGCCGGTTCAGCCCCCGTATCAGCCGCCGGCGGCTGGCCGGCCACGTCCCGCCGGAACCCCGGAATCCGCATCGGGCCCGCCATACTGCCCCCTTGGCTGGGTCTGTGCTAATGGCTTAACTATGGCGGTTATCCGGCCGGTTCGGGGACTCGGTTTTGCTACGGATCCAGCAGACTTCGCCGTTATGTATCGCGCTGGTCGGCGTCAGCCCGGCGGCCGCGGCCACCCGCTGCGAGGCCAGATGGCCGGGATGGATATGGGCCAGCACGGTCCACCCGTCCGCAGCCAGCCGGGCCACCAGGCTGCTGGCCGCCTCCTTGGCGTAGCCGCGGCCCTGCGCTTCCCGGCCCAGCACCCAGGCCACCTCGGCCAGGCCCAGGGCCGGGCCGCCCACCGGCAGCGTCGCCTGCAAGGTGCCCGCCGCCCGCCCGGTCTCGCGTACCCGGATCACCCAGTTGCCCCAGAACTGGCGGCCGTCCGGTGCGCGCCGCCCGGCCAGCCGGGTGTAGCGCGTGGTCAATGCGGCCAGGTCCAGCGGCACGCCCCCGGTGAACTCGTGCAGCGCCGGGTCGTCCAGCACCGGTGCCAGCTCCACGGCGTGCCCGGCCAGCAGCGGTTCGAGGTCGAGCCGCTCAGTCCGCCAGCCCTGGTCGAGGTCCATTCATGCGGCGTGGGGCTGGCGGCAGCCTGCGGCTGGCGCGGGCTCACCCGGCTCGCCGAACGCGCCGGCGGTGAGCCGCAGCGCCCAGCGCATCCGCACACCGGCCAGTTCCGGGTGCTCGCCGTACTCCTGCGCCACCAGCCCCAGGCAGCCCCGGCCGCCGAACTGGCGCATGGCGGTCGCCACGGCCTGCCGGACCTGGCCGGTGCTGGGCTGGTCAGTTCGCTGAAGTGACGACACGAACAGAGCGTCGGCCCGGATTTCACTGATACTGGGGTCTTTCATCGTGGGCCTCCTCACTGACTTCCACGTCTGACTACAGCACGGCTGTATGACATTTTCGGTTCGCCCGGTTCAGGGCGGCTTGCTTATCCATTAAGAGGGCCGCAGCTCTTCAGTTGAGACACCTGCGGGGCCAGAAATTCACCGCTCACCCGATCAGCTGGAACCACGACGACACCAGGTTGTCCGGCGCCCCGGGAGAGCATTCCGGCTGGGCCGGCCCGTGCACCTCGGCCACGGCCGAGCCGCCATCCCAGCTCACCTGGGCCCGGCCGGCCGCCCGCCGCCCGCACCAGCTCGGCCAGCCGACCGGCGCGGCGGCCCGCTGGCCCGGCTGCAGTAGCACATAGCCGGGGGACCGCCACTCCATGGTGTTCACCGTCTGCGCGGGCAGCGGTGTGCCGTCCCCGGCCAGCGGGGCGACCTCCGGCTTGCCCGGCAGCCGGCACGCCCGGCCGCTCACGTTCTCGGCCAGCACCTGCCCCCGCAGCCCGGTGCCGTCCCGCTCCCAGCGCACCACCACGGCCAGATCCGCCGCCTCGCACAGCGGCGCCCCGCCCGGATCGCCGCTCTCCGGCCCGTCCCCACTCATGCTCCGGACCCTCCTTCAGAACGCCAGTACGGTCTTGATGTCGTCGGGCTGGCGGGTGTAAGCGTCGGCCCACTGGGCCAGCGCCACCTGCCGGGTGATCAGCCCGGCCAGCCAGTCCGGGTCGGCCGCGGCCAGCGCCTGGGCGGCCAGCTCGTAGTGCCGCCGGTTGGCGTTGACCGAGCCGAACAGCACCGAGTTGCGCAGCACCATGTTGCGGTTGAGCCGGCCCGGGTCGACCACGGACTCCGTGCCCGCGGTGGACACGCCGGTCAGGCAGGTCACCCGGTTGTGCACGTCGGGCCCGCCCGCTTCGAGCAGCATCTCGGCGAAACCGGTGCATTCGATGACGATGTCGGCCGCGGCGGCCACCTCGCCCAGGTCGCCCCGGGGCGAGTAGTGTGCGCCCAGCCGCCGCACCATGTCCGGCTTACGGCCCTCGGTGACCAGGTCGATCACCACCGTGTCATAGCCGCGCTGGACGGACAGCAGCGCGGCCAGCAGCCCGATCGGGCCGGCCCCGGTGATCAGCACCCCCCGCGGCGTCCAGGTGGACCGGTGGCCGATCCGCTCGATGTGATCCCATGCCTTGGCCACCACCGTGGCCGGTTCCAGCAGCACGCCGCGCGTTTCCAGCGCCGGGTCCACGGCGACCAGGTACTCCGGGTGGATCCGGTACCGCTCGGAGGCGTATCCGTGCCGGCCCATGATGCCCCGCTCGGTGTACTGGCCGTTGGTGCACATGTCCCAGTCCCCGGCCGCGCAGGCCGGGCAGGGCACCGGGTCGCGGCGGCGGACGATGCCGACCACGAGGTCCCCGGGGCTGAAGCCGGACCCGGCCGGCGCCTCGGCCACCCGGCCGAGCGACTCGTGCCCGATGACCAGGCGGTCCGCGCCCGGCGGCGCGGCCCCGTACTCACCGCTGATGATCTCCAGGTCGGTGCCGCAGATGCCGATGGCCTGGGTCTCGACCAGGACCGGCCCGTCCTCGCTGGGCGGTTCTGGCATCTCGGTGAGTGCGATGGAATCGGCCTGGCCGGGAATGACGGTGACGGCGCGCATGATCTCACCGTAACCAACCGACCCCGGAGCACAGATGACCGGATCCGCCGCGAGTCCCAACTGGCCGCCGCCCGGCCCTGATTCTCATTAGCGTTCCGGGTGTGGCCGCCTGTTACCGGCGGCTGAGGGTGAGGTGGGTGACGCCGCTGGGGCTGGTCACGGCCTCGATCTGAAAGCGGTCTTCGAGCGCCTCCAGCCCATCCCACAGCCGTTCCCCGCGGCCCAGCACGATCGGCACCACGACGATATGCGCGTAGTCGATCAGGCCGGCGGCCAGGAACTCGCGGATGGTGGACGGGCCGCCGCCGATGCGGACATCCTGGCCAGCGGCGGCCTGGCGCGCCTGCGCAAGCGCCTGGGCGGGGCTGGCGCCGAGGAAGTGGAACGTGGTGCCGCCGTTCATCTGGACCGGGGGCCGGGGATGGTGGGTGAGAACAAAGACCGGGGTGTGGAACGGCGGGTTGTCCCCCCACCATCCGTTCCACTCCTGGTCCGGCCAGGGGCCGTGCTGGGGGCCGAACTTGCCCCGCCCCATGATCTCGGCGCCGATGCCCGGGGCCCAGGCGCTGGCGAAAGCGTCGTCGATGCCGGTGCTGCCGCCGGGCTGGCCTTGCATGGCGCGGAACGTGCGGGTCGGGAAAAACCACTCGTGCAGCCGGGTTCCCGCATGCCCGAACGGGGCGTCCAGGCTTTGCCCCTCGCCGGTGCCGAACCCATCCAGCGACACTGAGAAGTTGTGCACCCGGACCTGCGACACAGTGACCTCCCGACACGTTGGCTTGACGGCGAGCCGTGCCGCTGGCGTGCCCGCCCCAGTGAGGACGATCCGCCAGGCTCGAAGTCATCGCCAGCGCCTGGGTGTCAGCCGGCGACGGTGATGGTCGCCCCCGACGACTTGGCGCGCGCGGTGACCCGGATCGGTGCCACGAGGTGGGTGCCGGCGTCGAGGACGCGGCCGAGGGCGAGTTCGGTGTGGAACGAGGACCAGGGGTCTTGTCGCCAACGAGCCAGACATGACCGAACGGGTCGGTGAATCCGCCCTGCCGGTGAACGCCCCAGGGCGCCTGGTGGTTCTTGATCGCGTCGAGCGAGCCGTCGTGCGCCCGCCGCCACCGCCCGGGTGATGAACGCGTCCGGGTCATCGGAGAACACCTCCACGCGCACCGTTGTCGCGCCGAGCGCGGCCGGGCTGTCGAATCCTGGGCCGCCGGCCCGTGCAGGAAGAACGGCGCTCCTTCGATCTCCAGGCCCACGACGCTGCCGAGGTTCCACAACTCGGTGGCACCGAGTGCGCCCTGATACCAGCTGGCCGCGGCCGGTGCGGACGGCACCGCCAGCATGAGGGAGATATGCGTGCCGTCTGTCACCGCCACAGCCTACGACTTCATTTACGCGGTGCTTTTGGCCTCACCGGCGAGGCACAATGCACCGCGCTGACGAGGCAGCCGCGCCGGTGATCACCACAACCCGGCCGGCCAGCCGGTTCATGGCCGGTCCCGTGGTCGCCGGCGGCCCCGCGGAACCGGGACCGGCGAAGCGCCCGGCACCACCGTGTTGCGCACCGAGCCAATCCCGGAGGCGGTCAGCGTGACCGTGTCCCCGGGCCGCAGCGGCGGCGGCACCTGCTCGCCCCGCCGCCCCCACAACTCGCCCAGGCAGCCGCCGTTGCCGCAGGTCCCCGAGCCGAGCACGTCCCCAGGGCGGACCCAGCTGCCCCGCGACGCGTAAGCGATCATCTCCTCGAACGTCCAGCTCATGTTGGACAGCAGGTCCCGCCCCACCACCTCGCCGTTCACCGCGGCGGCCAGCGCCAGCCGGAGGAACCCGTCGGCGTCCCGGTAGGGGGCCAGCTCGTCCGGGGTGACCAGCCACGGCCCCAGCGTGCTGGCCGTGTCCTTGCCCTTGCACGGGCCCAGCCCGACCCGCATCTCGCGGGCCTGCAGGTCCCGCGCGGACCAGTCGTTGAACAGCGTGTACCCGGCGATGTGCGCCCCGGCTTCCGCCACACTCAGGTCGCGCCCCGCCCGGCCGATGATCACCGCCACCTCCAGCTCGAAGTCGAGCGCGGCACAGCCGGGCGGCACCGGCACATCGTCGTGCGCGCCGATCAGCCCGTGCGGGCTGGAGAAGTAGAACATCGGGGCGTCGTACCAGGCATCCGGCACGCCAGCCGCCCGGTCGATGTGCTGCCTGATGCCCTCGACGTGCTCCTCGAACGTGACGAAGTCGCGGACCGACGGCGGCTGCACCGGCGGCAGCAGCCGCACCGAGTCCAGCGGGACCGCCGCCCCGGCCGGCGGCAGCGCGTCCAGCCCGGCGGCGAGCAGCTCCAGCAGGTCGGTCCCGGCCGGGAACGGCCGCACCGACTCATCCCCGGCCAGCCCGCAGAACCGCCGGCCGCCGAGCTCCCAGCTGGCCAGGCGCATCCCGGCCGCCTCACACCGGCGGGGCGACGAACACCCCGCGGTCCACGTCGTTGAACGACTCCCGGGCCACCAGCTCGTTCATCGGGTTGGCCGTGCCCCACTGGTCGGACACCTCCGGCTGGGTGAAGTCGTACATGTGCGGATGCCAGCTGTCCTCGTCCAGCTTCTCCAGCTCGGTGGTGTACTCCACCGTGTTGCCGTGCGGGTCCATGAAGTAGGAGAACGTGTTGTTCCCGGCCAGGTGGCGGCCCGGGCCCCAGATCTTCCGCACCCCGGCGCGCAGCAGCCGCCCGGTGCCGCGCATGTACTCGTCGATGCCGCGCAGCTCGAACGAGATGTGGTGCAGCGCGGTGTGCGGCCCCTTGGCGATGGCCATGCTGTGATGCCACGAGTTGATCCGCAGGAAGTGCATGGCCTCACCCATGGCCGGGTGGGTGAGCGTGTCGGACAGCCGGAAGCCCAGGTGCCGCTGGTACCACTCGCGGGTCCGGTTGAGGTCGGGGGAGTTCAGCACCACGTGGGACAGCCGGACCGGGATGGACTCCTGCTCCTCGATCCGGCGGTGCGGCCGGGCCGCCACCTCCGCGGAAACTTCCAGCGTCCGCCCGTCCACGTCGAAGAACCGGACGCCGTACCCGCCACCTGGGGTATCCAGCGGGCCGGGCTCCGAAATTAGCTCAACGCCATTACCGCGCAACTGGCTGGCCAGCACATCAACGTCGCCCGGGCTGGCGGCGCCATACGACACCAGGTCGAGCCGCTTCTCGTCCGCCCGGCGGAGCCGGACCACATACTGCTCGGGGCTGCCTTCGGCGGCCAGGAACGCCAGCCCGGTGTCGTCCGCGACCGTGGCCAGGCCCCAGATACCCGCATAGAACTCCAGTTGGCGGCCGAAATCAGGGACCGCGAGGTCAACGTGCCTGAGATGGGTCAATAGCCGTTCAGTCATGGAAGTCCTCCAGCGCGAGCAAAGTGGCAGCGTTGCCGCCACGGATGGCCTGGACCTGGGGTTCGGGCAGGCCGGCCGCTTGCAGGCCGGCCAGCGGGTCCGCGGTGCCCATGTCGAACGGGAAGTCCGAGCCGAGCAGCACCCGGTCCGGGCCGGCCGCGCCGATCAGCGCGCGCAGCACGGCCGGGGAGTGCACCAGCGAGTCGAACCACAGCCGCCGCAGGTAGCTGCTCGGCTCGGCCGCGCAGCCGTGCGCGTCCGGGCGGGCCCGCCAGCCGTGGTCCGACCGGCCGATGTGGGTGGGCAGGTAGCCGCCGCCGTGCGCGGCGATGACGCGCAGCCCGGGATGCCGGTCCAGCACGCCGCCGAAGATCAGGTGGGACAGCGCGACCGCGTTCTCGGTGGGCTGGCCGACGATGTTGGACAGGTACCAGCGGTCCAGCCGCTCGTCCAGGGTGCAGCCGAACGGGTGCAGGAAGATCAGCGCGCCGGCCGCCGCGGCGCGCGCCCACAGCGGGTCGTAGGCCGGGTCGGACAGCTCGCGGCCGGGCGCGTGGCTGGAGATCTCCACCCCGCGCAGGCCCAGGCCGAGCGCGTGGTCCAGCGCCTCGACGGCCAGGCCCGGGTGCTGCAGCGGCACCAGGCCCAGGCCGAGCAGGCGGCCCGGGGCCTGCGCGCAGTGCTCGGCGGTGCCCGCGCTGGCCAGCTCGGTCAGGGTCCGGGCGAGATCCTCATCCGCCCAGTAGTGGTAGTGCGACGGGGACGGGGAGACCAGCTGGATGTCCACCCCGGCCTGGTCCATCGCGGCCAGCCGCGCTTGGACGTCGGTGAGCAGCGGGATCCGCCCGGCCACCATGGCTCCGCTGACGGCCAGCGCTTCCGGGCCGTTGCGCCTGGTGTCCAGCTCGCGGGCGGCCTGCAGGCCAGGCTCGGCCGGCCACCGCGGCCTCGACGGCGGGCAGCAGCACGTGCGCGTGCACGTCGATGGTGCGCGTCATGGCCGGTCCATCACCGCGGTCATGGTGCGGCCGATCAGGCCGGGCACGTCGGCGTCCCGCACCCCGTCCAGCAGCCACTGGCCGAGCTGGACGGACGCGCCGACCACCATGTCGACCCGGGGGTAGCGGCGCGCCGCGTACTCGCTGAGCAGCGCGTCGTCCCAGGTCTCGTGGGCGGCGAGCAGTTCGGCCAGGACGGCCACGTCCTCCAGCGACATGGCCGCGCCCTGGGCCAGCGTCGGCGGGCAGGAGTGCACGGCGTCGCCGGCCAGCACCACCCGGCCGCGGTGCCATGGGCGGCCGACCAGCAGCCGGTCGAACCACGTGTAGTTGACCCGCTGTGGGTCGGTGATGGTGGCCCGGATCTGCGGCCAGAACCCGCCGTAGCCCTCGGCCAGGCGGCGCATCTCCGTGGCGTATTCGGCCGGGGCGACGGCGTCCCGGTCCCGCTTGGGCTCGACCAGGTAGGCGTAGATCGTGGTGTCGCTGGTCGGGCAGTAGCCGGCGATGTAGCACGGCCCGCCGTAGGCCAGGTCGGTCCGGTCCAGGCCGTCCGGCCGCGGCGCGGGGGTGCGCCAGATGCCCATCCCGGTCGGCGCCGGGCGGTCGGCGATGCCGATCAGCCCGCGGATCGCGGAGTTGCGCCCGTCGGCGCCGACGACCAGGTCGTAGCGGCCGCTGCTGCCGTCGGTGAACTGGACGTGCACGCCGCTTTGATCCTGGCTGAGCGACCCGGCGGTGACGCCGAGGCGGATCTCGGCGCCGCTGGCCCGGACCGCGCCGGCCAGGATGTCCTGCAGGTCCGGGCGCTGCATGCCCATGGTCGCGGGCAGGTCAGGCCCGCCGGTACTGCAGGTCCTCGGCCACGTGCAGCACGGTGCCGTCCGGCGCGATCACGCCGACCGTGTCGAAGCTGAATCCGTGCTCGCGGACCTGATCCCAGACACCGGCCTGGCGCAGCACGCGCAGCGCGTTGCCCTGCAGCGTGATGCCGGACCCGGACACGTTCCAGTCCGGCTTGATCTCAGCCAGCGTGACGTCCAGCCCGGCCCGGCGCAGCAGCACGGCCAGGGTGTTGCCGGCGATGCCGCCGCCGACGACCAGGACGCTGCTCATCTGCACCACTCCCTTACTTGACCGCGATCGGGTTCACCGGGGCGCCGACCGCCCCGGTGACCGGCAGCGGCGCGGCGGTCAGCCAGAACTCGTAGACCCCGTCTCCGGCGCAATGCCCGGCCAGCTCGTCGAGGTCCCACATCTCGCCGATCAGCAGGCCGATGTGCGGGATCGCGACCTGGTGCAGCGGCTGGAAACTGTGGTCGAACTCGTTCGGCCGGACCTCCATGCCCCAGGTATCGGTGGCCAGCGCGGCGATCTCGGTGCCGTGCAGCCAGCCCGCCGCGGTGAACGACAGCCCGGGGGACGGGCCGCCCGCGTACTCGCCCCAGCCCTCACGGCGGGCCCGGGCCAGCCGCCCGGTCCGCACCAGCACGATGTCGCCGCGGCCCACGGCCAGACCGTGCGCGTCTTTGACCGTGTCCAGCTGCTCGCCGGTGATGGCGTAGCCGTCCGGCAGCTCCCCGTCTCGGCCGCCGAGGACCCGGCCCGCGTCCAGCAGCACGCCGCGCCCGGCGACCTGCTGGGCCATCTGCTCGATGCCGGTGACCAGGTCGCCCTCGGACGTGACCACCTCGCTCGGCGCGGCGGCCGTTCCAGGCCCGGCCGTGGTCGAAGATGTGGCCAAGCCCGTCCCACTGGGTGGAGCACTGCAGCGGCATCGTGATCATGTCGTCGGCGCCGCCGAGACCGTGCGGGAAGCCCTGGTTGCCCAGCGCGGCGTCGGTGCCGGTGTCCAGCATGGTGTGCACCGGGTTGACCCTGCGCCGCCAGCCGCGTTGCGGCCCGGCGGCCTCGAACCGCTGGGCCAGCGAGAAGCTGATGCCGTGCCTGATGAGCCGGGCGCCTTCCTGGCGCTTGGCCGCGTCCAGGAAGTTCAGCGTGCCGAGCACGTCGTCCTCGCCCCAGCGGCCCCAGTTGGAGTACTTCGCGGCCGATGCGGCGATCGCTTTTTCCGGGTCGGTGCGGTCCAGCGTCACCGGGGCACCTCCGCGACGCACCGGGTGCGCTGCGTGCCCAGCCCGGTGATGGTGCTCTCCATGACATCGCCGTCGCGCAGCAGCCGGCCCCAGTGCAGGCCGTTGCCCGCCGGGCTGCCGGTCAGCACCAGGTCGCCGGGCAGCAGCCGGGCCGATCTGTGAGATGTAGCTGACCAGCCGGGCCGCGCCGAAGATCATGTCCTTGGTGGACTCGTCCTGCCTGACCTGGCCGTTCAGCTTCAGCGTCAGGTGGAGGTGGCCGGGGTCCGGGACGAACGCGGCGGGCACCAGCCAGGGGCCGAGCGGGGTGAAGCCGGGCGCGTTCTTGCTGCGCAGCCAGTCGGTGCCGATCGCGGGCATGTCCCGGCGGAACACGGTGGCCCGGTCGGTCAGGTCGTTGGCGATGGTGTAGCCCGCGATGTAGTCCGGCGCGGCGGCCTCGGTCACCTGGTAGGCCGGGCGGCCGATGACCGCGGCCAGTTCCAGCTCCCAGTCCGGCTTGGCCGCCCAGCCGGGCAGCACCACGTCGTCGTACGGCCCGGTGATCGCGGACGGCAGGCCGGTGAACACGTACGGCAGATCCTCGGCCGCCCGCCGGTCCATGATCGCCGCGATCTCGGCCCGGGCCTGTTCCTCGGTGCGCGGGTCGTCCGGGGCGCGGTGCGCCAGTTCCAGGTCGATCACGTGCTGCCGGTAGTTGGCCCCGGCCTGGAACACCTGCCGCGGCTGCACGGGTGCGTGCACCCGCAGCCCTTCCAACGGCGGCCAGCCGCGCGCTGAGTCGTGGGCAGGCCCGGCCGTCCCGGCCAGCTCGGCGAGCTGGGGGAGTGCCGCGTCCCAGCCGGTGAGTAGGGCGGTGAGATCGGGCACGCCCAGCGCCGCCCGCAGGTCTCGCACCTTGCCCGCGACGATCAGGCCGGGGAACGGGTTCTGGCCCGGGCTGGACAGCGTGCCGAGGACGAACGGGCCGGCGGCGCAGGTGCCATGCCCACTACTCTGGCCCGGGCCGCAGTAATTTAGGAAATTGATTCTCTGGATCAATGTCATCCGTGCGGTGGATGGGGGGACACGGTGAACCTGGCCAGCCTGGACCTCAACCTGGTGGTGGCGCTGCGGGCGCTGCTGGAGGAACGCAACGTCACCCGGGCCGGGCGGCGGATCGGGCTCAGCCAGCCGGCCATGAGCGCCGCACTGGCCCGGCTGCGCCGCCACTTCGGCGACGACCTGCTGGCCCGGTCCGGCGGGCAGTACGAGCTGACCGCGCTCGGCCTGGCCCTGCTCGACCGCACCGCCACCGCCTGCGACCTGCTGGACCGGGTGTTCAGCAGCCACGCGGGCTTCGACCCGGCCGTGGCGGTGCATGAGTTCACGCTGCTCACCTCGGATTACGCGGTGGTGGTGTTCGGCGCCGAACTGGCCCGCGCGGTGCACGCCCAGGCGCCCGGCATCCAGCTGTGCTTCCGGCAGACACCGCCGGACATCACCGAGAACACCGCGACCCTGCTCAGTACGGCCGACGGGCTGTTCATCCCGCACGGTGTGATCAGCGGATACCCGGCCGTCAACCTGTTCAGCGACCGCTGGGTCTTCCTGGTGGCCGAGGACAACGACTCGGTCGGTGACCGGCTCACGCTGGACGACCTGGCCCGGCTGCCGTGGGTGACCTACCTGCGCACCTACGATGCCCCGGCCGTCCGGCAGCTCAGCATGATCGGCATCGAGCCTCGGGTGGAGGTCTCCGCGGCCACGTTCCAGGCGCTGCCGTTCCTGGTCGCCGGGACCCGGCGGGTCGCGCTGATCCAGGAGTCCCTGGCCAGCCGGCTGCGCGGGGTCGCCGCGGTGCGGGTCATGGATCCGCCGTACGACGCGGTGCCGCTGCAGGAGGCGCTGTGGTGGCATCCGGTGCACACCCACGACGCCGCGCACCAGTGGCTCCGCGAAACCGCCGCCCAGGTCGCCGCGTCGCTAGCATGAGCCGCGTGAGCGAGCTACCTGCCGGTGACACCCACGATGTGATCCTTCGTGATGGCGAAGTCGTTGCGGTTGTCGTGCCGATCGCGGAGTACCGGCAGTTGCGCGACGCGCTAGCGAAACAGGAGGAAGCGGGCCGCCGCCTGGGCCTGACCGTCATAGCTCGTCTGATCCCGGGCCAGCGCCCGATCACTCCGCGGTGAGCCGGCGGGCGGTGGCGGTGATTTCCACCAGTGCGCCGTCGAGCAGGGCCGCGCCCACCGTGGTCCGCACCGGTCGTGGCTCGGCGAAGTGCCGCTCGTACACCGCGTTGAAGCGCTGGAAGTCGGCCAGGTCGGACAGATGGACCAGGCAGGATACGACGCCGTCGAGCGTCGTGCCAGCCGCGGTGAGCAGCGCGTCGACCTTGCTGAGCGCGTCGCTGGCCTGTTCCTCGATGGTGCTGCCCGCGCCAACCTGGCCGGCCAGGAAAACCCACTCGCCGACGACCAGGCCAGGCGAGTACGGGCCACCCGGCGGCGCCGATGCCGATGTGACCGGAACCTTATCCGTCATAGCTCCTCCGCGATTTTCTGTTTGAGGGCCGTGAGCCCCGACTCGTTCCGCTGGTAGTACGTCCACTGGCCGATCCGCTTGGCGGTGACCAGCCCGGCGCGGGCCAGCGCCTGCAGGTGTGCGGTGGCGGTCGGCTGGGCCACGCCGAGCTTGTTCGCGATGAACACCACACAGACGCCGTCCTCGACCAGGTCGCCGTCCCGCTGCGGCGGGAAGTGCGCCGTAGGATCGCGCAGCCACTCCAGCACCTGCAGCCGTTTCGGGCTGGACAGCGCGGCCAGCACGTTGGCGTCAAGCATCCAGTTCGCCGCGGGCCACGATGACCGCGCCCCCGGCCACCTCCACCGCGTCGATCCGGTCACCGTTCCCGGTGACCCGGGCGTACAGCGTGGACGGGCGGCCGATCTCGGCGCCCTGGCTGATCTCGATCTCCTGGCCGAACGCGATCCGGCCGTGCCGGGCCAGGTGCACCGCGAGCGGCCCGGCGGCCGAGCCGGTGGCCGGGTCCTCGGGCACGCCGAGCCCGGGCGCGAAGTTCCGGACCTTCCAGTGCCCGGCCCCGGCGCAGCAGGCCACGCCGAATCCATGCAGCCTGGCCAGCACCCCCAGATCCGGCTGCAGGGCGGCCACTTCCTGCTCGCTGGCCAGCGTCACGTAGACGTGCTCGGGGCCGTTGCGGTACGTCTCCACCGGCAGCTCAGAAGACGGCACGCCCAGCGCCGCCAGCAGTTCACCGGCCCGGTCATACGGCGCCCAGTCCGGGACCGGCTGCCGCATCCGGCCGGAGATGATGCGCCCGTTCTCCCGGGTGAGGTCGATGCGGATCACCCCCGCGCCGGTCTCCAGCCGGATCGTCTCCTGGCCGCCGGCCGCGCCGAGCACGACCGCCGTGCCCAGGATCGGGTGCCCGGCGAACGGCAGTTCGGCGGCCGGGGTGAAGATCCGGACCCGGGCGTCCGCGGCTTCCTCCGCTCCCTCCGCCGGGAGGACGAAGACCGTTTCGGACAGGTTGAGCTCCCGGGCGATCTGCTGCATCCGCCGCGGCGGGAGGCCCTGCCCGTCGGTGAACACCGCTACCGGGTTCCCCTCCAGCGGCGTGCTGGTGAAGACATCGGCCACCACGTATCGGTACATAGCTAAAAAGCTATTTCTCTATGCCGCGTGGTGTCAACCAGGCCGCCGCCACAATGACCCTGGGAGACCGGCGCCGCGACGACGAATGAGGCGACCGGGCAATAACGGGTGATGACCCACCCACGGAGGCCCGAGATGAGCCATGCGGCGCAGGCAGCGCGCGAGTCACCCGGCACGCAGCGGGGCCAGCCGGACGATGCCAGGCTGATCGCCGAGTCGTGCCTGGTGCCAGAGCGGTTCGGTGCGGTGTTCGACCGGCACGCGCCGGCCATCCACGGCTACATCGCGCGGCGGCTGGGCCGGGACGCCGCCGATGATCTGGTCGCGGACACGTTCCTGGCCGCATTCCGCCAGCGGGCCAGCTACGACCCGGCTCAGCCCAGCGCCCGGCCCTGGCTGTACGGCATCGCCACCCGGCTGGTCAGCCGGAGGCGGCGGGACGAGGTGCGGTTCTTCCGCGCCATCGCCCGCACCGGGATCGACCCGGCGGCCGACCCGGCCGCGGAGCCGGTCGCCGACAGCGGGCGTACGGCGGGCGGACGCCCGGACCCTGCACCGCCGCCTGGCCGGCGCGCTGGCGCTGCTGTCCACCGCGGACCGGGACGCGCTGCTGCTGGTCGCCGACGGGCTGTCCTACCAGGAGGCGGCGCAGGCGCTGGGCGTGCCACCGGGCACGGTGTCGTCCCGGCTGGCCCGGGCCCGCCGGACTCTTCGCACGGAACTGGGGGGCGTGAACCCCGCCGATGAGAAACAGGAGCAGAGCCATGAATGAGATGCAGGTGCTGGCGGAGTTCCGCGCGGTGGTCGCCCCGCCCGAGCCCGGTGCGCTGGCCGCCGCCCGCGCCCGGGTGCTCGACGGCGCTACTGCTGGCCCGGGTGGCCGGCGCGCACCGGGGCCGCGCCGGCGCTGGTGGCCGAAGCTCGCGCTGACCGGCCTGGCCGCGGCCGCTGCCGCCGCTGTGGTCGCGGTGGCGGTAGCCGCTCCGGGCGGCACCCACCCGGGCCGGGCCGGCGCGGTCAATCCGGTCGCCCGGGAGCTGGCCTACCGGGTGGCTGACGCGGCCGCGGCCCGGCCGTACGTGCGCCCCGGCCAGTGGGTGTACTGGCAGGAGAAGACCGTCACCTCGGCCCGCGAGTCGGCAGGCCCCGCGCCGGAGGGCAGGTTCCAGGTGTGGACCACGGCGGACTCGGCCAAGGCCGCGTTCCTGGCTAACGGCAAGGTGGCGTTCTTCCCGTGCGGCCGCGCCGGGGCCGGCGGCGGCTGCCAGTCGATCGGCCAGCCGGTGCCGATGACGCTGCCCGGCGGGCAGGGCACGGCGGTCTCCGGGCTGACCGGGAAGATCCCGGTCAGCTACGCCGGCCTGCGCGCGCTGCCCCGCGACCCAGGTGCGCTCGACCGCTACCTGGCCGGCCTGCCGCTGCGCGGCTGGGGGCCGGCCCCGGTCCGCGAGTTCGAGGTGATCAAGGAACTGCTCATCACGTATGTCATGCCGCCCGGGCTGACCGCCGAGCTGTACCGCGCGCTGGGCAACATCCCCGGCGTGACGGTTAACCGGCACGCGGTCGATGTCGCGGGCCGCACCGGGATCGGCTTCCAGATCACCCTGCCCAAGGCGGCAGGCGGCGCGATCGATCAGCTCATCCTCGACCCGGCGACGTACCGGCTGATGGGCCAGCAGCTCGTCCTGGGTCCGGCGGCCGGCGCCGCCGCCGGGCACGTGCTGAGCGGGACCGCCATCCTGCACACCGCCCTGGTCTCTGGCCCGGGGGTCACGCCCTGACCACCGGCCCGGCTGGCTGGGCGGCCTGCCCAGTCAGCCGGGCGGTGCGGTGAACCGGTCGATCAGCGCGATGACGGCCAGTCGGACAGTAATGTCACTGGTTCTCCTGGTACCGGGTCCCGGCATGAACTCGCGGAGCCAATCGGGAATCTCGCGGAGTACCAAGCCGAGGATCAAAATGGCGAGCTGGCCAAAGCCGATTGCCATGGCCGTTCCCACTGTGTGCAGGTGAGCGGTATTGACATTCTCGGGAAAGGATGCGACCAGGACGGTTGCCTTAACTTAACCCGCAGATGCCTGCCGCACAAGATCAAATGATGCTGATCCGATCTAGTTGTTTCTTGCAAAGCAAATATGTTCTGGCGTGAGGCGTTCCGATCCGACAGCGAGGCTGGCCACGACCTCTTTACAAACGACCACGAACCAATGAGACTTACCTTAGAGGAGCGGCGGGGAACGCGCGGTGACGATTTTGACTCGTGTCACTGTGTGTGCTGGGGGTGAAGTTGGGTTGACGAACCACGTGACGGATACGGCGCAGGCAACTGTTCCGGGTGTCAGCTTACGCAAGAGCGTCACCACGCTGACCGACGCGGATCTAGCCGGGCTGCGGGCAGCCTTGGTCGCCATGCAGGGCATCTCGGACGATCGCGGTTATCAGCATTACGCGGGCATCCACGGTTTGCCACTGCCTGGCTATTGCGTCCATAACGATGCTGCCGGAATCCTCGGCAACCTTCAGGTCGGCCCGCTCTTCCTGCCATGGCATCGGGCGTACCTGTACTTCTTCGAGCTCGCGCTCCAAGACGCGGGCCGGGACACCACGGTTACGCTCCCCTGGTGGGACTGGACCACCGATCCGGCACTGCGCTCTGAGATCCCCGGGGCTTATGCCATGCAATCGGTCGACGGCCAGCCGAATCCGCTGTACCAGGGCCCGATCATCGACATTCCGGAGTCTCAATGGGAAGGCGCGCGAGAGACCCTCGCCACCGCCACCGGTATTACCCCCGGCCCGCTGCCTGCCGTGACATTCCGTCAGCCCGGCGCCCTTCCGGCCGCCCCGCCTCGGCTGCCGACGCAGCAAGAGGTGAACGACGCGCTTTCGGCCCCTAGCTACGTGGATTTCAGCCAGCGGATCGAGCAAATCCACAACGGAGTGCACGTCTGGGTCGGTGGCACGATGAGCGAGATCCCGGTCGCCGCCTACGACCCCCTGTTCTACGCCCACCACACGATGATCGACCGGTTGTGGTGGCTCTGGCAGCTACAGCACCCCGGCGCCAGCCCGCCCGCACGGTACCTCAATGCGCCACTGCCACCCTTCCCTAGCCTGACCGTAGGCGGAACGGGCAACATCAACGACCTCGGCTATGAGTATGCCCTCGCCGAAGTGCCGTTCGAGCCAGCCCCACAGGGATAGGCCAGAGTCATGCGACCATACCTCTCCAACCCGATCGCTCTGACATCAGTGGACATCGGCACCGGCTACTACCGGGCTGACCTGATCTTCGACGGTGTCGATCACTCGAACGGCTCATTCGCGCTGCGCGTGTTCTTCAACAATCCGGACGCCACCGACAAGACGGAGGTCACCAGCGGCACCGGCTACGTCGGGACGGCTTACGTATTCGGCCATGGCGGCTGTTTCGGCGACGAGGGCCATTGCGACGTTCCGGACACGCGGCAGGCCTTCGATCACCGGCCTCCGCATCAGCTCACTCCGGCCAAGATGTGGATAGAGGTCACCGACGCCATCCGCCAGCTAGCAGAACGCCAGGAAAGGCTGGTCATCACCGTCATCCCGGTGATGGCAGGAGAAGCGGCTCAGGACAGCCCCGTCCCGTTCCAGAACGTATCACTAGTCACCTACGCCTAAACATCCGGGGCGGCCTGGACGCCATTTTCACTCAGAGTATTGCCACTGACAGGAGGTATTGACGTGACTCAGGCACCCAATCAATATCACGTCGAGGGCGGCGGGATTAACGTCTCGTACTACCCCGACGGGGAAGGTCCGGTGATCGGCGATCGCGGTCGGCTGCGCCTGGCCTACCAGGACGTGCATCAGTCCCATATGTTCTTCGGCGCCGACGTGCGCACCGTGGACGTTCCCGATCTTGGGACCGTCGTCAGTGTCTCCCTCGTCACGACCGTGGACGTCGGCTACACAAGCTTCAGCCTGCTGATACCCGAAGTGCAGCTGCCCGACCAGCCCGGACCCTCCGTCTTCATCCGCACCGAGAGCATCACCACGGTCCACCGAGCATTCGCCGGAATGATCGGGCATCCCCAGACAGAGACCTACGCCGTCACCGAACTATGCGGCACGGCAGCGGTGGGGATACTGGCACAGTAGGCGCGGGTCCATGCCGCTTCCGCGCTGGGTCAGGCCGGGGTGAGCCGGATCAGGCAGGCGGCCGGGGACTGGGGGAGGGTGACGGTGAGCGTGCCCGCAGTCGGCGACCACTCGACCTGGCCGGTGCCGAACAGGATCTCGGCACGTACGTCCCCACCGCGCAGCTGCGGGAGCGGCAGGGAAACGCCGGGCTCACCGGCATCCGGGGCGCGGCGCCAGACCAGCAGGTAGCTGCGCTCCGGCGGCGCGCAGCCCGTGCGCCACCCAGGAGTCGTCCCACCGTGGCAGCCCCAGCGGCCAGAACGGCACCGACTCAGCCAGGTCGGCCCGGATCAGCTTGTATACCTGGACTGCCTCACCGACCAGCGCGCGCTGCGCAGCGGTCATCCGGTCCAGGTGCCCGGACAGGTGGATCCGGCCGAGCAGCGCCCCGCACAGCGTGAACGTGTTCTGCTCCGCGGAGAACCCGGGCTGCGGGTAAGCCCAGATGCCCGCCTGCTCCGGGGTCATCGCGGCCATGGCCGCCGCCGCGATGACCGGGTAGCGCACGAAGTCCTGCTGGTCGCTGGTGGACTGCAGCTGCAGCCGGGACAGCATCGCGTAGTCGGCGCGCATCCCGCCGGACGCGCAGTTCTCCACGGTCAGCCCGGGGTGCCGGTCCAGCAGCCGGTCCAGCCAGTCGAGCAGGGCCCGGTTGTGCCCGAGCAGGCCGGCCCGGCACTCACCCCGCCCACATCGGTGCCCGGGTCGGCCTGGATGTTGTAGTCCAGCTTGAGGTAGCCGACCCCCAGGTCGCCGACCAGGAAGTCGACGGTCTCGTCCAGGTGCTTGACCGCGGCCGGGTGCCGCAGGTCCAGGTGGTACCGGCCGTGCTCGGCCACCCGGGTCCCGCCGCGCTGGAAGAACGCGTCGGCGGGCAGCTCGCGGGCCGCGGCGGTGTGCACGCCGGCCACTTCCGGTTCCAGCCACAGGCCGGGCACCATGCCCGCGGCCCGGATGTGCTCCAGCACCTCGGACAGGCCGCCCGGGAACCGGGACGACGAGGGCTTCCAGTCGCCGGCGCTGTCCCACCAGCCGTGCTCCTCGTCGTACCAGCCCGCGTCGATGCAGAAGTATTCGGCGCCCACCTCGGCCGCGGCGGAGATCAGCGGCAGCAGCTTGTCCGTGCTCGGGTTGGCCATCAGCGTGTTCATGTAGTCGTTGAAGATCACCGGCAGCGCCTGGTGGTCCTGGTGCGGGCGGCGGGCCGCCCGCCGGTAGTGGGTCAGCCCGGCGACGGCGCCCTCGAAGCCGGCCCGGCTGACCGCGACCGCGGCCGGCACGGTGCGCAGCGACCCGCCCGGCGGCAGCGGCTGGTGCCACTGGTGCTCGGCCTCGGCCGGGCCGAGCAGGGCCAGGTACGCGCCGTCGCGCGCCTCGCCGATCTCCGCGCGCCACGCGCCGTTGTGCTCGATCTGCCAGCACCAGCCGGTCCCGGCCGAGCTGACCAGCGCGCCCATCGGCAGGTACGGCGTGCACGACCACGATCCGCGGCTGGTAAACCCGAGGCAGCCGCGCGGGTTGGCCGTGTGCACGCGGCGGTTCAGGTCCGGCAGCGCGTCCCGTAGCGCCCGCCGTTGCCAGCGTCCCTCCGCGAGCCAGTCGCTCTCCGCCCACCAAACCTCAAGATTCTCAACGCCAGTGCCTCCCTCGAGGCTGCCGCACAGGAATGAGGTGACACGGCCTCGATGGTCAGCGGGCGCGTCGCCCTGGTTGGTCAGCGTGGTCCAGGCGCGCAGCACGCCGTGGCCGGTGAGCACCCGGTAGCAGATCTCGGCGTGCAGCCCGGTGGCCGGGTCGGCCAGGCTGATCAGGAACTCCTGCCACGGCCCGTCCGTCCGGGCCGAGTGCCCGCGGTAGCGCAGCCGGGCGCCCAGCGCGGACTCGGCGTGCCGGGTGCCCGACCAGGTCCGCCCGGTGCCCGGGGTCAGCACGTCGACCAGGGGCAGCCCGTATTGGCCGCCGGGACGGCCGCCCGGAGGCCGGCCCCGAGGCGCCGTTCGCGCCGAGCGCCGGCTCGGCGCGAAGCGGCCTTCGGCGCGCCCCGCCTCGTCGGCGAGGCCGTGACCAGGACCGAAGTGCGTGAGCCTGGGGATACCGTCGCCGCCGACGGCTATCGTCAGCGCGAGCGCCCCGTCATCCACGGCCACGATGGCCTCCGGCTCACCGGTGCTGCTGGTCACGCTGTCCTCCTCGTCGCGCGCAGGCGTGTTCGCCGCGGCGCTGTCCTCATTTTCGGCGGTATTTCGGCTCTTGACACCCAAAGTGTGAACGGTCACAATCCTGGCATGAATGTGACCGGTCACACAAGCGGGCTCACGCCCGCCGAGGATGCAGCGCCGCCGGCCCGGCAGCAGCGCCCGGTGAGCATCCGCGACGTGGCCGCCGCGGCCTCGGTCTCGTACCAGACCGTGTCCCGGGTGATCAACAATCACCCGAGCGTGAAGGAGTCCACCCGCGCCGCCGTGCTGGCCGCCATCAGCGACCTCGGCTTCCGGCCCAACCGGGCGGCCCGCTCGCTGGCCGGCGGCCGGGTGAACGCGGTCACCGTGCTGACCTCGGACACCACCCGGTACGGTTACGCGGCCAGCCTGCAGGGCATCGAGGAGGCCGCCCGCGCGGCCGGCTTCGCCATGGGCATCCAGGTGCTCGAAGCGGGCGGGCGGATCACCGACGCGGTGCAGCGGGCCACCGAGCCCGGTACCGCGCTGATCGTGATGGCCTACGACCGGGCCGGGACCAAGGCGCTGGCCGCGGTGCCCGCCGGCGTCCCGGTGGCGGCCGCGGTGGAGACCCCGTCGGGCCGCCAGGCCGAGGGAAAGCCCTGGGTGTGGCTGGATGACCGGCAGGCCGCGCAGCAGGCCACCCAGTACCTGCTCGGCCTGGGCCACCGCACCGTGCACTACGTGCCGATCCCGGCCTCGACCGGCACCAGCCCCCGGCTGGCGGGCTGGCGGGCCGGGCTGCAGCAGGCCGGTGCGCCGGTGCCCGAGCCGCCGGCCGGCGGCTGGACCGCCGAGGCGGGCTACCGGGCCGGCCGGGACCTGGCCGCCGACCCGGCCGTCACCGCGGTGCTGTGCGGCAACGACGACGTCGCGGTCGGTGTGCTGCGGGCCATGGCCGAGGCAGGCCGGCCGGTCCCGGGCAGCGTCAGCGTGGTCGGCTTCGACGACACGCCGGTCTCGGCCTACCTCACGCCGGGCCTGACCACCGTCCGGCTGGACTGGGTCGCGCTGGGCCGGGCCTGTTTCGCACTGCTGCACTCCCTGGTCGACCCGCAGGCGACCGCGGACGCGGGCGCGTCGCTGCGGCCGGAACTCGTGGTGCGGGAGAGCGCCGGGCCGCCTCCGGAGGCGCCATGGGCCTGACCGACCTGCACCTGCCCGGCGCCGCCGCGCGGCGGGACCGGGCGCGCCGCGGGCAGCCGCCGGCGCAGCCGCGGCCCGGCGCGCCGGCGCGCAAGCTGCTGACCGCCGCCCCGTTCATCCTGCCCAGCCTGGCCGGGGTGATCCTGTTCCTGCTGCTGCCGGTCGTCGTGGTGCTGCTGCTCAGCTTCGTCAAGTGGAACTTCCTGCAGCCGCCGAGCTGGGCCGGGTTCAGCAACTTCGTCACGATGACCCGGGACGACCACGTCTTCCATGCCCTGCTGATCAGCGCGTACTACGTGCTGTGGAACATCCCGATCCAGACCGTGATCGCGCTCGGCCTGGCCATGCTGCTGAACCGGCGGCTGCCCGGCATGGGCGTGTACCGCGCGCTGTTCGTGCTGCCCTACATGTCCACCCCGGTGGCCATGGCCGTGGTCTGGGGCTGGCTGTTCAACGGGCAGAACGGCATGATCAACCACCTGCTGTCCCTGGTCGGCATCACCGGCCCGAACTGGCTCGGGGACCAGGCCACCGCGCTGCCGGTGGTGGCCATGATCGCCACCTGGCAGTACGTCGGCTACAACATGCTGTTCTTCCTGGCCGGCCTGCAGACCATCCCCTCGCAGCTGTACGAGGCGGCGGGGATCGACGGCGCGTCGGCCTGGGGCCAGTTTCGCCGGATCACCCTGCCGCTGCTCAACTCGACGATGCTGTTCGTGCTGGTCACCGACGTGATCGGGTCGTTCCAGGTGTTCGACCAGGTGTACGTGCTGACCCAGGGCGGCCCCGGGTCGGCGACCAACGTGATCAATTACCAGATCTACACGACCGCGTTCCAGAACTTCGACGTCGGCTCGGCCGCGGCCATGTCGCTGCTGCTGTTTGGCGTGATCTTGCTGGTCACGTTCATCCAGTTCCGGTTCTTCCGTAACCGGACCACGTACGAGGTGGTGTGACGTGGCCGCCATCCTGCGCTCGTCCCGGTACGCCGGGTTCTACCTGTGCCTGACGCTGATCGCCCTGGTGTTCGTCGGGCCGTACCTGCTCACGTTGTTCGCCGCGCTCAAGCCCGAGTCCGGGGTGTACGGCACCGCGCCCTGGTCGCCGCCGCACTCGCTGTACCTCGGGAACTTCCACACCGTCCTGGTCAGCGACTACTTCCTGCGCTTCCTGGAGAACACGGCCGGGGTGACGATCGTGCTCACCATCGGCCAGGTCACGTTCGGCGTGCTGGCCGCGTACGCGTTCGCCCGGCTGGAGTTCCCCGGCCGGGACTGGCTGTTCTCGGTCTACCTGGCCACGCTCATGGTGCCGAACATCGTCACGCTGGTGCCGCTGTACACCATCATGCGCGAGGTCCACCTGGTCAACACGTACTGGGCGCTGTTCCTCCCGTACGTGCTCGGCACGCCATACACGATCTTCCTGATGCGGCAGTACTTCCGGTCGCTGCCCGGCGACATCTTCGCCGCGGCCCGGATCGACGGCTGCTCCGAGTTCACGATCCTGACCCGGATCCTGATCCCGATGGGGCGGCCGATCATCGTCACGGCCACGCTCATCGCGTTCGTCTTCGGCTGGAACAACTTCCTCTGGCCGCTGATCGTGACCGACTCACCCGACAAGACCGTGCTCACCGTCGGACTGGCCAACCTGCAGTCCTACTACGTCCAGCACTGGAACCTCGTGCTGGCCGGATCCCTGGTCGCCCTCGTCCCGCTGCTGGTGATCTTCGCCGTGTTCCAGCGGCAGATCGTGCGATCCATCCAGCTCTCCGGCATCAATCGCTGAACTGCAAAGGAGCAAATCAGATGCGAAGATACCCAGCCCGCCGGCTAGCGGCCGCAGCCGGCTGCGCGGCCCTGCTCACCGTCGCCGCCGCCTGCTCGTCCGCCCCGTCCACCGCGGGCGGCTCGGGCGGATCAGGCAACGGCAAGATCAACCTGACCTACGCGCAGTGGCAGACCGGGGAGACGCCCGGGTACCAGAAGTCGATCGACGTGTTCGAGAAGGCCCACCCGAACATCCACGTCACGATCGAGACCATCCCGTACAACAACTACCAGACCAAGCTGACCACGGAATTCAGCTCCGGCGGCGGCCCGGACATCTTCTGGGTCAACACCCCGATGATCGCGTCCTGGCTCAAGGACGGCGTGATGGAGAACCTGACCGCCAAGATCAAGGCCGCGCACATCAACCTCAGCCAGTACCTGCCCACCCTGGTCGCCCTGCACGAGTTCGGCGGCAAGCTGTACGGCCTGCCCAAGGACTGGGACACGATCGCGTACTTCTACAACGTCAACTACTTCAAGCAGCACCACATCTCGATCCCGGCCAACCTGAGCTGGAATACCAGCAACGGCGGGAGCTGGCTGCAGTTCCTCCGCCAGCTGACCACCGACACCAGCGGGCACAACGCGCTGTCGCCCAGCTTCAACCCCAGCTCGGTCGCCACCTACGGCATCGACTACCCGAACGAGATGCAGTGGGGCTTCGAGCCGTACCTGGCCGAGGCCGGCGTGAAGCTGATCAACGCGCCGTACGCCAAGACCGTCTCGTTCGACACCCCGGCCGGGGTGTCCACGTTCCAGTTCCTGTCCAACCTGATGTACAAGTGGCACGTCGCCCTGCCGGGCGCCGCGCTGGGCACCGACGCGGCCGCGGACACCAGCGAGGATGTGCAGAACTTCGCCAAGGGCAAGGTGGCCATGATCGAGGCCGGCGACTGGATCACCTCCGGCCTGCCGTCCGAGGTGAAGTTCCCGGTCGGCGTGCTGCCGTTCCCGGCCGGCCCGGCGGCAACTGGACCGTGCTGAACGGCCTGATCGACTCGATCAACTCCCACAGCCCGAACCAGCAGGCCGCGTGGGAGCTGGAGCAGTGGCTGGGCTCGCCCGCCTCGGAGAAGATCCTCGGCGGCGGCGGCTACATCTGGCCCGGCATCCCCAGCCTGGACCCGCTGTTCCTGAGCTACTGGAAGAGCAAGGGCATCGACATGCAGCCGTTCCTCACCGAATCGAAGTGGCACGTCGTCTACTGGCCGGTCACGCCGGGCATGAACAACGCCCAGCTGGACATCGCCAACCAGCTCGCGCCGGCCTACCTGAACGGCAAGAACGTGGCCGCCGCGGTGAGTGCCGCAGCTAAGCAGGCCAACGACGACCTGGCCTCGGCCGGGTGACCGGCAGGAGACAAGAATGCGGAAGATCCGCGCGGCAGTCGTAGCACTGTTAGCGCTCACCGGGCTGGCGCTGCCTCCGGCAGCGCCAGCCTCGGCGGCCACCACCATCACCGTCAATCTGGCCGGCAGCACCGGGCCGGTGTTCCACGGCGCCAGCGGCGCGCTGTACGGGCTGAGCGAGAACGGCGTGCCCGGCGCCGACCTGATCGACCCGCTGCACGTCCGCACGATCGCGCAAGGGCCGGCCAACGCGGCGCAGCACCCCACTGGGCACGCCGACCAGGTCGCCCCGGAGTTCTTCGGGTCCGGCGGCCAGTACCTGCTGGACTACATGCAGGACTACTACTCGCAGTGGCCGTATCAGAACGTCGGCATCCCCGGCTACCTGACCACGGTGGACACGATCGTGGACGAGGTGAAGAGCGGCCCGTACGCCAGCAAGTACGTGTTCGTCCCGTTCAACGAGCCGAACGACATCTGGTACAACCTCAACCCGTCGGCCAGCGGATTCAGCTCGCAGATGGCGCAGTTCGAGTCGGACTGGGCCACGGTCTACCACCGGATCCGGGCCGACGACCCGGGCGCGCTGATCGCCGGGCCGAACACCTCCTACTACGACCCCACCGTGATGGGCGACTTCCTGGCCTACGCCAAGGCCAACAACGTGCTGCCCAGCATGATCACCTGGCACGAGCTGAGCCCCAGCTCGCTGCAGGACTACCCGGCCAACTACGCCTGCGTGGTCGCGCTGGAGAAGCAGGACGGGATCAGCCCGCTGCCCATCGACATCGACGAGTACGCCGACCGGTACCACCTGTCCGTGCCCGGCGAGATGGTGCAGTGGCTGTCCATGTTCGAGAACACCAAGGTGTACGCGGACATGCCGTTCTGGGACATCGCCGACAACTACTCCGACACCGCAGTCCGCAACGACGAGCCGAACGGGCAGTGGTGGCTGATGGACTGGTACGGCGCGCTGACCGGCAACACCGTCCAGGTCACCCCGCCGCAGCCGGACACGGTGGACACGCTGCAGGGGCTGGCCGCGCTGGATAACAGCAAGAAGCAGGCCCGGATCATCGTGGCCGACCCGTCCGGCGGCAGCGACACGGTCGCGATCACCGGCATCAAAGCGGCCACGTTCGGCTCGTCGGTGCACGTCTCGGTGCAGTCCATCGGCTGGACCGGCTACGACGGCGCCGCGTACACGCCCATCGACGACGCGGAGACAAACTACTCCGTCCGGGGCGGGACGGTCAACGTGCCGCTCGGCGCGCTGAACCCGTCCGCCGCCTACCAGCTCATCGTGACCCCGGCGGGCTCGGCGCACGTGCCCGCCGTGTCACCGCCCGCGACCCAGCAGTACCTGGCGGCCAACGCGACGCTGACCGACGCCACCGTGTACAGCCAGGGCTCGGAGTCCAACTACAACGGCTACTACACTGCGGGCGGCCAGGACGTCGGCTCGATCGACCAGGCGACAGCCGGGTCGCGTTCCACGTCACCGTGCCCAGCACCGGGCGGTACTACCTATCCGTCTACTACGGCAACCAGACCGAGGACGTCTCACAGCAGATCATGCAGGTGGACGGCGGCCCGTGGTCGTTCGTCAGCTACCCGCCCACGCTCAACTGGCTGTTCCGGTCGCACGTGGACCTGTACCTGAACCTGGCGGCCGGGTCGCACACGATCACGTTCGGCGTATCCGACCCGTCCATCGGCACGGCCAAGGGGCAGGTCACGCTGGACGACATCCAGCTCACCTACGCCCCGTCGGCGGTGCCCGGCGTCACCGGCCCGGCCACCAGCTACCCGGCCGCGTACGCCGGGCTGTCCGGGGGCGCCACCACCGCGCCGTGCACGTCGTCCTGCGCCGCGCCACAGGTCGTCAGCGCGCCGGCCGGTGGCGGCGTCGCGTTCACCGTGGACGCCGCCCAGGACGGCTACTACGACCTGGGGCTGCGGGCGGCGAGCAGCTTCCGGCTGACCGTTGACGGGACCAGCCTGGGCAGCGGGCCGGCCAGCAGCCCGGTGTACCTGCACGCGGGCATCAACCCGGTCGAGTACGTGGCCCAGACCGGCGCCACCATCGGCTCGCTGAGCGTCACCCCCGACGCCGCGGCCGGCGCGTCGGACGCCGCCACGTATGGCGCCGCCGCCGCGCAGAACGTGCTGGCCGGCACGGCCGTCGCGCAGGCCAACCAGTACGCCTACGACGGCACCGATGTCGGTTACATCGGCAACGGCAGCGGCAACACGCTGACGTTCACCGGCGTCCAGGCGGCCGCGGCCGGCACCTACCGGGTCATGGTCAGCTACGCCGACGACGACCGGGCGGGCACCGGGAACTACAACACCAACCTGATCGACCGGGCGTTCACCGTGACCACACCGGCGGGCACGAACGAGACGGTCAACGCGCGGAACACCTACAGCTGGGACCAGTTCGACACGGTCAAGGTGACCGTGCAGCTGAACGCCGGGGCCAACACGATCACGTTCGGCAACCCGTCCTACTACGCGCCGAACATCGACAAGATCACGGTTGCTCCGGCGGTGCTGCGGTAACCGCCGCTGGGTCGGCGGACTGCTGCCGGGTCCGCCTGCCCAGCCACCAGAACAGCGTGCCGATCACGATGAAGATCAGCACCGGGATCAGCTCGGTCCACAGGTAGGTAAACCGCTGGGCGAACGTCCAGCTCTCCGGGCGGAAGTCGCTGCCGAACCAGGTGCTGCCCAGCCCGGGCGCGATGAGCTGCACGGTGGCGATGGCGACCAGGATCATCAGCACGACGGTGAGCGGCCGGTACCACGGCATCCGGAACGGCCGCGGCGTCTCCGGGTGGCTGCGGCGCAGCTTCCACAGCGCCGGGTAGATGAGCAGGTAGCTGATCAGCGTGGTGGAGATGGTCACGCCGAGCACCGCGTCGAAGTACTTGGCCGCGTTGCCGCTGGTGATCTGGTGGGCCAGCACGACCACGACGCTGGCCACGATGCCGCTGAACACGTTGACCCGGACCGGTGTCCCGTACCGCGCGTTGATGACGCCCAGCGAGCGCGGGCCGGCACCGTCGTAGCAGGACACGGCCAGCGCCCGGTCCGAGCCCATGATCCAGGTCGCGCCGGAGGTGATCAGGCACACGATGAACAGGATCGCCATCGCGTCGCCCAGGATCAGCCCGCCGCCGGTCAGGGTGGCCGCGCCGGCCGCGCTGACGTGCCCGCCGTACACGGTGAACACGTCCTGGATGGCGCTGGCGAACCCGCTGAAGTTGGTGACGGCGCTGGCCGGCAGCACGACCAGGATGCCGAGCACGGGCAGCGCGTACAGCGCCACGCTGAGCACCGTGGACCGGGCAATGCCGAACGGCACGTCGCGCTGCGGGTTGATCATCTCCTCGCCGGCGCTGTTCGGCAGCTCGAAGCCGACGAAGTTGAACAGCAGCACGCCGACCAGCAGGACGAAGCCGCTTGACGTCGGCTTGTACCCGCTGGCCCCGAGACCCTGGGCGCCGTGCTTGATGGCGAAGATGATGACCGAGACGGTGAACAGGCCGAGCAGCAGGAACCGGGCGAACGCGCCCGCCGTGGGCAGCCACTTGCCCACGCTGAACGACGTGATGGCCGCGATGATGGACAGCCAGACGAAGGCCAGCGCGATGATGAACCAGACCGCCGTGGGCACGTTCGCACCGTGGTTGAAGAACACCTCGATCACGCCGATGCAGGTAATGGTGAGCGTGCCGCCGATCCACACCGGGTTGGTGATCCAGTACAGGAAGTTGTTGACCGCCCCGGCCAGCCGGCCGAACGCCAGCCGGGTCCAGTAGTACGGCCCGCCTTCCTGCGGGAACGCCGCGCCCAGCTCGGCGAACAGCAGCGCCTGCGGGACGAAGAACACCACCGCGAAGATCATCATCCAGGTGAACGCCTGGCCGCCGCCCTGCGCCACGGTGGCGATGGTGTCCACCCCGACGATCGTGCAGACCAGGAAGAACAAGATGTCGAACCGGCCGAAGTGGCGCTGCAGCTTCCGCCGCTCTTCGACGGCAGCGACCGTCATCGGTTCCAGGGTGTCGGTCATGGCGCTCCCGGGATAGCCACACCCTGGCCGGGCGTGTATCTGATCTATGACAGCGCAGGAAAGATGCCCGAATCAATACCTGGACTTATCCGGATTTCCGCCGGTCACCCGCCTCAACGCGGTGAGTTTGCGGTCACCGGTGACCGCAAACTCACCGCGCTAACCGAAATCAGACGACGAGGGTGCGCTCGACGGGGGTGGCGTGGCTGAACAAGTCGTACACCGGGCAGTGCGCGTCGACCGCGTCGGCCAGCTCCTTGTAGCGCTCGGCGGGCTCCGGGCCGCTCGGCGTGACCGTGAGCCGGACCGCGGTGAAACCGGGCCGGACCCCGTCGTCGAAGCCGAAGAAGCCGCGCACGTCCAGGTCGCCCTCGGCGGTCACGGACAGCGAGTCCAGCTCGATGCCGAGCTGGGCGGCCCAGAACCGGTAGGTGATGGCCTGGCATGAGGCCAGCGCGAGCAGCGCGTGCTCGACCGGGTTCGCGCCCAGGTCGGCGCCACCCAGGACCGGCGGCTCGTCGATGGTGACCCGGTGACCGCGCGCCTTGGTAGCGACCTCGGTGGTGCCGACCAGATCGCCGCTGACCGTGAACGTGACCGCGGCCTGGGCCGGGTCCGCGTCGACGGCCTGGCGGTTGTCCTCGATGAGCGTCTGCAGTGACATGGTTTCTCCCTTTTACCGTGCGGGGGCGGCGGCGGTGTCGCTCTGGTAGGTCCGCACCCGGAACTTGTCCCCGGCCGCGAGCTTCTCCTCACGCTCGCGGACCAGGGGGATGACCTTCTCGCCGAAGTTGGCCAGGTCCTCCTCGTAATGCAGGAAGCCGCACTGGATCAGGTCGATCCCGGCTGAGTGCAGCGCCTCGATCTTGTCGGCGATCTGCTCGGGGGTGCCGATCAGGTCCGGCCGGAAGCCGTCGTTCTGCTGGACGAAGTCGGTCCCCTTCGACTCCGACCACATCCCGATGCCTTCGGCCGAGGACCGGCCCGCGCCGCCGTGCACCTGCTGCCGGAACGCGTCGATCGCTTCCCAGTCGGCGTGGGCCACGATGTCACGGAAGACCTCGCGCGCCTCTTCCTCGGTGTCCCGGCAGATGATGAAGCAGTTCATCCCGCAGCCGAACGGGCCCAGCGGGTCATCGGGGCGCTGGTTGGCGGCCGACGCCGGGAGGCCCCTGACCACGCGTCCCTCGTCCAGCGCCAGGCCCTTGACGTTGTGCGCGATGTTCTGGGCCTCCTCCAGCGTGTGCCCGTTGAGGAACAGCAGGTTCGACACCCGGGCCGCGACCCGGCGGGAGGCCATCGAGTTCCCGCCCTGGAAGATCTCCGGCCGCGGCTTGGACAGCGGCTTGGGGCGCAGCGGCGCGTCATGGATCCGGTAGAAGTCACCCGCGAAGTTGAACTCATCCTCGGTCCACAGCCCGGTCAGCACCCGGATGAACTCCTCCGAGCGCCGGTAGCGCTCGTCGTGATCGAGCCACGGCTCGCCGAAGCCGATGAACTCCTCCTTGAACCAGCCGGTGGTGATGTTCAGCCCCCACCGCCCGCCGGACATGTGGTCGATGGTCGCGCCCATCTTGGCCACGATCCCCGGGTGCCACAGGCCCGGGTGCAGCGCGGCCAGGATCTTGATCCGGCTGGTGTGCTGGCTGAGCCCGGCACTGGTCGTCATGGCCTCGAACTGCGAGGGCCAGCCGTGGCTGACGAAGTACCGGGCCGGCATCAGCGCGTAGTCGAAGCCGGTCCGCTCGGCGGCCTGGATGTAGCGGACGTTGGCCTCGAAGTTGAACTCGGTGTGCTGCTCGATCTTCGAGACCACGAACCCGCCGCTGCCCAGCGGGGCCCAGTAGGAGAACTGCATCGGATCGGTGTACGCCACGTCGAGCATGGCTAGCTCCTTCCTGAAGCGGGGTCGGTGTCCCGGTGCGCCTTGCGGGCGAACCAGAGCGCGGCCGCGCCGGCCACGTCGCCGCCGGCCTGCCTCGAGCGCCCGGCGGCATTCCTCGTGGCTGGCGCCGGTCTCGTCCCGTACGGCGCGGATCATCGAGTAGGTGATCGGGTCGTCGGTCATTCGCGCACGGCTCCTCTCTCCTCCAGCAGCAGGGCGTCCTGCACCAGCGGGTTGTCCCGGTCCAGCTCGGCGGCGGCCAGTTCGGCGGTGACCACGCCGTCCCTGATGAGGTAGACGGTGTCGGCCACCGCCGCCACCACGTCGATGCTCTGCTCGACGAGCAGCACGGTGCGGCCCCGCTCGCGTAGCCGCCGGATGTAGCCGATGACCACGTCTACGTAGGCCGGGCTGAGCCCCTGGGTCGGCTCGTCCAGCATGATCACTTGGGCGTCGCGCAGGAGGGCGCGGGCCAGCGCGACCATCTGCTGCTGCCCGCCGCTCAGCTCGGCGCCCTTGGCCCGGCGCCGCTCGGCCAGCACCGGGAACTCGGCGTAGGCCGGCTCCAGTGCCGACCGGCCCGCCGCGATGCGCAGGTTCTCCTCCACCGTCAGTTCGGGGAACACCCAGCGGTTCTCCGGCACCAGCGTGACCCCCAGGCCGGCGATCACGTGGGCCGGCGGCCCGCCAGCTCATCCGGCCCGAGCTGGATCGAGCCGGACCGGGCCGGCACCAGGCCGGCGACTGTGGCCAGCGTGGTCGTCTTGCCCGCGCCGTTGCGGCCGAGCAGGCCGGCCACCTGGCCATGCCGCGCGGTCAGGCTCACGCCGTGCAGCACCTGGCTGGCGCCGTAGCCCGCATGCACGTCGCGCAGCACCAGATCCGGCCCGGCCGCGGCCGGGCCGGGCCGGGGGTCGCGGGCGGTGCGCTGCGCCTGCGGAACCCGGCCCAGGTAGGCGTCCTGCACCCGGGGGTCCATGGCGATCACATCCGGCGTCCCCTGGGCCAGCACCGTGCCCTGGGCGAGCACGCTGACCTGCTGCGAGACGTGCTGGACCAGGCTCATCCGGTGCTCGATGAGCAGCACCGCCAGCCGCTGCCCGAGCCGCCCGATCAGTACGGCCATCCGCTCGGCCTCGGCCAGGCCGATGCCGGCCGTGGGCTCGTCCAGGCACAGCACGACCGGATCGCAGGCCAGCGCCATCGCCACCTCGACCGCGCGCCGGTCGGCCTGGGACAGCGCGCCGCTGGGCCGGTCCCAGTCGGCCGGGCCGAGCCCCACCTCGGCCAGCAGCTCAGCGCAGCGTTGCCCGGCCCGCTGGCGCGCGGCCCGGCCCAGCCGCAGCCCGACCCGGCCGCCCAGCTGGGTCCGCTGCAGTGCCAGCTGGACACACTCCCGCGCGGACATGCTGTCGAATACCCGGCTGACCTGGAACGTCCTGACCAGCCCGAGGCGCACCCGGGCCACCGCGGCGAGGCTGGTGATGTCCCGCCCGGCCAGCGTGACCTGGCCCTGGTCGGGCTGGACCAGCCCGGTAATGCAGTTGAACACGGTGGTCTTCCCGGCGCCGTTCGGCCCGATGATCGAGTGCACGCCGCGGTCGGCCACGGTCAGCTCGATGCCATCCAGCACCCGCAGTTCGCCGAACCGCTTGGCCAGCCCGGTTATCTCCAGGACCGCGGTCATGCCAGGCTCCGGTCGCAGCCGGCGGCACCGAGCCGGATCGCGCCGGTGGCGCCACCGGGCAGCAGCAGCACCAGCGCGACGAACAGCGCGCCGAAGTACACCTGCCAGCTGTTGGCGAAGCTGGACATCAGGTAGTTGGAGGCGAAGACGTAGAGGAACGCCCCGATCAGCGCGCCGTACAGGGTGCCGGTGCCGCCGATGATCAGGATGATGAGGGCCAGCCCGGACTGGGTCCAGTCGAACTGGGTGGGCCCGATGCCGGCGTTGACCGTGACGTACGCGGCCCCGCCCAGGGCGCCGATCACCCCGGCCGCGGTGAAGGCCAGCACCTCATAGCGGCGCACGTCGATGCCGATCGACTGGGCCCGCACCCGGTCGTCCCTGATGGCCCGCCAGAACCCGCCGGCCGGCGAGCCGACCAGCCACCGGGCCAGCAGGTAGCCGAGCCCGGTCAGGGCCAGCGCGAAGAAGTACAGGCTGCGCTCGCTGCCGAGCAGGCTCAGCCCGGCGATCGTGGGCAGCGGCACGCCGAACATCCCGATACCGCCGCCCAGGAAGCCCAGGTTGATGATGACCGTGTACAGCACGACGCCCTCGGCCAGCGTGATGATGGCGAACGCGAGGCCGCCCGCCCGGGTGGCCACCAGGCCCAGCAGCCAGGCCAGCGCGGCCGCCACCAGCATCGTGACGGCGATGGCCGGGACCGCGTCCCAGCCGTGCTGGGCCAGGTAGCCGAACGTGTACGCGCCCACCGCCAGCCAGGCCGCGTGCCCGAACGACACCAGGCCGGTGTAGCCGACCAGGATGTCCAGCCCGATCACCCACGTGCCCAGCGCGAGCGCGTCGCCGGCCAGCTGCAGGTTGTAGCCGCCGGCCGGCCCGGCGAACGGGAGCGCGACGGCGGCGATGAGCACGGCGGCGAGCACCACGGCCCTGGTGGTCAGGTGACTGGTGGTCAGGTGACTAGTGGTCACGTGATCGCCCGCCCTTCGCGGAAGATCCCGGCCGGCCGGGCCAGCAGGATCACGATCACCACGACGAACGACACCGCGGTGGCCACGTCGCCGGTCAGGAACGTCAGCGACAGGTTGGCCGCCAGCGCGACCAGGTAGGCGCCGGCGATCGCGCCGCGGACGCTGCCCAGCCCGCCGATCACCACGGCCAGGAAGGCGTCGATCAGGAAGTCGAGGTCCATCCCGGGCCGGACCGAGAAGATCGGCCCGGCCAGCCCGCCGATCAGCGCGGCGATCCCGGCCGAGGCCGCGAACAGGGCGGTCAGCAGCGCGGCCGTGTTGATCCCGAGCAGCTGGGCCATCCGGCCGTTCTGGCTGGCCCCGCGCAGCACGGTGCCCGCGCCGGTCCAGCGCAGCGCGGCCCAGCTGGCCGCGCAGATCGCGGTGGCCAGCCCGGCCGCGACGAAGATGAACACGCTCATCCGCTGCCCGTCCACCGGCACCGTGCCCGCCACCGGGCTGCTCATCGTCCGGGTCGACGTGCCCCACACCACCTGCATCAGCCCGTCGAGCAGGATGGCCAGCCCGAACGTGGCCAGCAGCGTGGTGATCTCGGTGCGGCCGCGCAGCGGGCGGATCGCGATCCGCTCCACCGCCCCGGCGAACACGGCCACGCACACCGCGGCGGCCACGATGGCCAGCCAGTAGCCGAGCGTCCCGCGCAGCGAGTACGCCACGTACGCGCCCAGCGCGTAGAACGCGCCGATGGCGAAGTTGACCACCCGGCCCAGGCCGAACACCAGGGTCAGCGCGACCGCCACCGCGGCCAGCAGCGAGCCGTACAGCCACGCGTCCACCAGGTTGACCACCAGCAGGCTGGCCGTCACCGAGCCGAACGGGTTCATCAGCTGGACACGTGGCAGCCGTAGGAGCTGGCCGAGCCGACCACGACGGCGGGTGGCATCACGAACAGCACCTGGTTCGCGTAGCTGGTGCCGTACTGCGGGTGGGCCAGCTTCTCGAACTTGGTCGCGAACGCGGGCACGTTCAGCTGCCGCCCGCCGGCCTGCACGCTCAGCGGCTGGGTCCAGTACGGGGTCTGGAATTTGCGCGTGGTCAGCGCCTGCATCAGCGTGTGCGGGTCGGTGCCCACCGACTTGATCGCGCTGAGCAGCATCCAGGTGTCCGCCATGGCCACGTTGGCCTGGGTGGTCGGCGGGTAGCCGTAGGACTTGTAGAACTCCTGGTTGAAGCGCTTGCCCAGCGGGGTCTGGTCCACGTAGGTCCACGACCCGCCGTACTGCGAGAGCACCCGGGTGGACAGCAGCGCGTGCACCGTCGTGCTGCTGGCGGCGGTGCCGTAGCCGGGGACCATCGAGTTCTCCGGGAAGCCGACCGGCGCCACGATCTGCATCTGCTTGTACAGCCCGGCCGCGTCGGCCTGCTGCAGGAACGCCGCGTACTGCACGCCCCAGGACACCGCGACCAGCACCGCCTTGGCCCCGCTGGCCCGCAGCTTGGCGATGTAGGGCGCCCAGTCCACGGTGCCGAACGGGGCGATCTGCACGCCGGCC
The DNA here is from genome assembly GCA_963747705.1 of uncultured Actinomycetes bacterium. Lineage (GTDB taxonomy): Bacteria > Actinomycetota > Actinomycetes > Streptosporangiales > Streptosporangiaceae > RYN-230. The sequence goes on from CAVVGF010000052.1 coordinate 47,620, forward strand.
GTCTTGGCCCCGGGCACCGAGTCCCAGTAGTGCGCGACGCTCTGGCTCCAGCCCGGGTCGTCCCCGATCACCACCCACTTCTTGCCGATCAGGCCGGGAAACTGCTTCTCCGCCGAGATCGCCATGGCCTTGGCGTCCTCGGCCGGGGACGGGGCGCCGTTGATGAACCAGTAGTTGCAGTCCGAGCCGACCACCTGCTGGATGCTGCAGCTGTTCCCGATCATCGGGATCTGCACCCGGCCGGCGACGCTGATCGCGCCCTCGCACTCGCTGGAGGCCATGCCGACGACCGCGTCCGCGTTGTCCTCGGTCTTCAGCTTGATCACGTTCGCCGCCGTGGTCGAGGCGCTGAAGTCCCCGCCGTCCTGGATCGCGAACCTGACCGGGTGGCCGTTGACCGGGCCGAAGACCTTGGCGGCGGCCTCGGAGCCGTTGACGAACTGCTGGCCGATCGTCTTGGTCGAGCCGGTCAGGTCGGCGATGATGCCGATCGTGACCGGCCCCTGGCCCGACGGCGACTGGGCGGCGGCGCCGACGCTGCCGCACCCCCCGACGAGCAGCACAGCGGCCGCCGTGAGCAGGGCCGGGCGGAAGAAGGCACGGGTCAGCTTCATGGCGCGGCTCCGGAAGTCAATATCTACTTACCTGATATGGAATATCGAGATTTATCATCCGATCTGGCCCGGCCTGAGTCCAATCGGGATTGCTGGGGGGGCGATAGGCCCGCCCGATGTTTCCGCAGGTTAGACCCAACGCCGTCCGGGCAGCAGGCGGGCCGCCGGGTCAACTTGCCAGGCAAAACTTATAAGATTAGCCTTAAGGTATGACCGGACGGCTGAGCGCGGACGAGCGGTACCGGTGGGTAGCGCTGGCCAACACGACCGCGGCGATGTTCATGGCCGCGCTGGACGGCTCGATCGTGATCATCGCCCTGCCGGCCATCTTCCGCGGCATCCACCTGGACCCGCTGGCCGCGGGCAACGTCAGCTACCTGCTCTGGATGATCATGGGATACCGGCTGGTCCAGGCGGTGCTGGTAGTCAGCCTGGGCCGGCTGGGCGACATGTTCGGCCGGGTCCGGATCTACAACGCGGGCTTCGCCGTGTTCACCGCCGCCTCGGTCCTGCTGTCTTTCGACCCGTTCCAGGGGGCCCATGGCGCCCTCTGGCTGATCGGCTGGCGGGTGCTGCAGGCGGTCGGCGGGTCCATGCTGATGGCCAACTCGGCCGCCATCCTGACCGACGCGTTCCCCGCCCACCGGCGCGGGTTCGCGCTCGGCATCAACCAGGTCGCCGGGCTGGCCGGCATGTTCATCGGGCTGGTCGCGGGCGGCCTGCTGGCCGCGTGGGACTGGCGGGCGGTGTTCTGGGTCAACGTGCCGGTGGGCATCTACGGCACACTCTGGGCCTACCTCAAGCTGCGCGATTCCGGCTACCGCGGCGGCGGCCGGATCGACTGGTGGGGCAACCTCACGTTCGCCCTCGGCCTGGGTGCGGTGCTGGTCGCCATCACCGCTGGCATCCAGCCGTACCGGGGGCACGCCATGGGCTGGACCAGCCCCGAGGTCTATGGCCTGCTCATCGGCGGCGTGGCGCTGCTGGCCGTGTTCATGGTGGTGGAGAGCCGGATCGCCGAGCCGATGTTCCAGCTCGGCCTGTTCCGCATCCGGGCCTTCACCGCGGGCAACGTGGCCGGCTTCGCGGTCCGGCTGGCCCAGGGCGGCCTGCAGTTCATGCTGATCATCTGGCTGCAGGGCATCTGGCTGCCGCTGCACGGCTACAGCTACAGCGCGACCCCGCTGTGGGCGGGCATCTTCCTGCTGCCGCTGACGGCCGGCTTCCTGCTGGCCTGCCCGGTGTCCGGGCACCTGTCCGACCGGTTCGGCGCACGGCTGTTCGCCAGCACCGGGATGGCCGTGTTCGCGGCCAGCTTCGTCGGCCTGATGCTGCTGCCGGTGGACTTCCCCTACTGGGCCTTTGCCGTGCTCATCGCGCTGAACGGGATCGGCGTCGGCATGTTCAGCGCGCCGAACACGGCGTCCATCATGAGCAGCGTGCCGGCCAGCCAGCGCGGCGCGGCGTCCGGCATGCGGTCCACGTTCCAGAACGCCGGCAGCGCGCTGTCCATCGGCGCGTTCTTCTCGCTGATGATCGCCGGGCTGGCCAGCAGCCTGCCGAAGACCCTGGCCAGCGGCCTGACCAGCCACGGCGTGCCGCAGGCGGCGGCTCAGCACATCGCTACGCTGCCGCCGGTGGCGTCGCTGTTCGCGGCCGTCCTCGGGGTTAACCCGATCCGGCACCTGCTGGCCGCGGGCGGCGTGCTGGCCCGGCTGCCGGCCAGCGCGCAGCACGTGCTGACCGGCCGGGAGTTCTTCCCGCACCTCATTGCCGTGCCTTTTCATCACGGGCTGACGGTGGTGTTCGCCGCGGGCACGCTGCTGGCCGTCCTGGCCGCGGCCGCGTCGCTGCTGCGCGGCCAGCCGGTCAGGGCAGATCGGCCAGCAGACCGCGAAGGGCGCCAGCCGTCTGCGCGGTCAGCGCGGCCGTGAGCCGCTCGTCCAGTTCCGCGTGCGTGAGCCGGCCCACCGCGAAGTGCTCGCGCAGGCGGGCCGCGGCCAGGTCCCGGTCGGCATCAGAAACCCAGCCCACGAGACCGTCCGCGGTGTCCAGCCACCTGATCACCGAATCCAGCCGGGACAGCTCGGCGGCACACGCCAGGGCCAGGCGCAATTCCTGAACGCCACCATCCCGCTTGATCTGGCTGCGCTGGTGCATCGACTCGATCAGGTACCGGCGGTGCACCTGGATCACCTCGTGCACGTCGGTGCCCGGCACCTGGCAGGCCAGCATGATCTTCAGTACCAGCTCATCGCCAGCTGCCGGATCGGGGGTAGTGCGCAGCCAGGCGGCCAGTTCCCGCTGCCCGCAGGCGGTAATACGGAACTGGCCCGGATCGTGCTCCCGGTCGGCGACCGTCAGTCCGGCCCGGGCCAGCCGGCCCAGTGCCGCAGACACCTGGCCAGCGCTGGGTGCGGGCAGCCCGGTGCGGCCAGTGGCTAGGTACTGGCCAAGCCACGATTCCGGACGCGGTCCGTTAGCCAGCACCGCGAGCAGGGCAAAGTGAACGTTCATGACACCACATCCGGGCCGTGGCCGCCGAATATACCGAGTATACAGGTAGCGGACCCGCTGGCTGCGGTGGCGTGAGGGCGGTCGGCGTGGCGTGACCCGGGGGTTGGCCACGGTTGGCAGGGGGCAGGTCGCGGGGGAACAGGAGGGTAGGCCGCGGGGCAGGGGGCGAGCTGTGGGCTGGTGCGGGACATGCCGTCGGTAGCGGAGATCCGGGCCCAGGCGGAGGAAGTGGCGGCCGGCTGGTCGGCGCCGGGCTCGCCGGAGTCCTGGCGGCTGACCGCCGCGCTGTTCCGCGCTATCGCGGCCGATGCCGGCTTGCTGGGCCGGCTGGCCGCGCTGCCCGCCGACCGGCTGCCCGCGCTGCTGGCCAGCGCGGCCATCTCGTTCCTGGTCCGCCGGGACCGGCCCGAGCCGCTGGCCGGCTACTTCCCGGCGCCGGGCGGGCCGCAGCCACCGTTCGACGACGGGTTCTACCCGGCCGCGCATGGTTTCGTCGCGGCCCGGCTTGACGACATTCTGGCCACATGCCAGGGCCGCCGGTACCAGATGAACGAGGTGGCCCGGTGCGCCCAGATCGCCCTGGGCATCGCCGCGGCCTGCCCGGGGCCGGACCCGGTCGGGCTGGCCGACCTGGGCACCGGCGCCGGCTTCGGGCTGCAGCTGGACCGGTACCGCTACCAGGTGGGTGGCCGGGCGGCCGGGACCGCGGCCGCGGCGCTGCGGCTGGACTGCGCGGCGCGCGGGCCGCACCAGCCGCCGCCCGCCGTGCTGCCGCCGATCGCGGACCGGGCCGGCCTGGACCTGCATCCCATCGATGTGCGGGACCCGGCCGCCCGGCACTGGCTGCAGGCGTGCGCCCCGCCCGAGGCATCCGCGCAGGACCGGCTGGCCGCGGCCATCGAGGTGACCCGGCAGCATCCGGTGCCGCTGCTCGCGGGCGACGTCGTCGACGCGCTGCCCGGCCTGCTTGACCGCTTCCCGCCCGGCCAGCCGCTGGTCGTGGTGGACGCCTACCTGGCCGTGTTCCTGCCCGCCAGCGGCGGGCCCGGCTGGCCGCCATCCTGGCCGAAGCGGGCCGGGCCCGGCCGGTCACCTGGCTGTCGCTCGACCCGCTGGTCCCGCTCGGGCCGGGCGGCCGGGATAGCGTGCAGGGCCTGCCGCTGCCAGGCTGGCTGGTCCGCGACTACGCGCGGGGCGTGTTCGCCGTGCTCGGCGCGCGCACCTTCCACCGGGGCGCCGATCAGGGGCAGGTGCTGGCCCGGGCGCACCCGTCCGGCCAGTGGGTGGAATGGCTCGGTTCCGGCTAGCCGGAACCGCCGACCGCGATCAGCGCCACCGCCGCGGCGGCCAGGCCCAGCCCGGCCAGCCGGATCCGGGTCAGCCGCTCGCCCAGCAGCACCCGGGCCAGCAGGATCGTCAACCCCGGGTACAGCGACGTGATGACGGCGGTGACCGCCAGCAGGCCTTGGTGCGTCGCGACGAAGTAGCAGGCGGTGCCGGCCGCACCGGTCACCCCGGCCAGGACGGCCAGCTGGCTGGCCTGCCGGGACGGCGGTTTGAGCTGGCGGCTCACCGCGCCCACCAGGCACAGCGCGGCCAGCCCGATCAGGTTCGCGATGACCGGCGGCCACAGGTCATGCCCGGACCCGGACCGGTTGAGCCCGATGAACAGCACCGCGAAGCCGGCCCCGGCGACCAGGCCGTAAGCCGCCCCCGCGGCCTGATGACCGCCCGTCCCGTCACCCGGCTCGCCGCCCGGGCCGGCCGAGATGGCGACGATGGCGGGCAGCGCCAGGGCGATCCCGGCCAGCGCCAGCGCGCTGGGGTGCTCGCCGAACAGCAGCCCGGCCAGCACCGAGAACCCGGCCGAGGCGACCGCGCTCAGCGGCCCGGCCACGCTGAACGCCGCGTGCCGGTATCCCAGGTAGAGCGCCATCGCGCCGGTGACACCGCCCAGCCCGGCGGCCGCCGCCCAGGCCACCGCGGGCCACGAGGGGGACTGGGTGCTGACCCACGGCGCGATCAGCAGCAGGGTCAGCACACTGGCCGCCTCGGCCAGGATCGTCACCCGGAGCACGCTGGCCGACCGCGTCGCCAGCCCGGCCGCGTAGTCCGACGCGCCGTACCCGAGGGCCGAGGCCAGCGCCCAGAGAATGGCGAGCACCGTAGCGAGTATGTCACCGCACCTGCTGGCCGCGGTGAGGGGGCACTGGCCGCTGCGGATTAGGCGCGGGAGTACGCGCGGTCGGCGTTCTCCCGGACCAGCCTGGCGATGTCCGGCCACAGCGGGGCGGGCAGGTCGTGCCCGACGCCGGGCAGGATGACCAGGCGGGCGCCGGCGATGGCCCGGGCCGTGGCCCGGGCCCCGCTGACCCGCAGGATGGGGTCCGCGTCGCCGTGCAGCACCAGCACCGGCTTGTCCAGTTCGCGCAGCTTCGGGCCGTGCCACGGCGCGCCCACCTGCCGGCTCTGCGCCTTGGTGTCCCGTGGGCCGCTGTCCACCTCGCGCTCGATCCACTCCCGCGCGGCGTTCTCGTCGAACGGGTAGCCGGGGGAGGCGATCTCGCGGGCCAGCGTGAGAGAGAGCTCGATATCGCCGTCCCGCCCTTCGGGGAACTTCATCCGGGCCAGCTTGGCCAGCAGGCCGAAGCGCACGTACCGGCCGCCGCCGATGCCGGACACGTCACTGGGCATGGCCATGGCCGACACCACGCTGAGCACCCGGTCCGGGTGGCGCAGCGCGATGCGCTGCGCGATGATCCCGCCGAGCGAGGCGCCGAACACGTGCGCCCGGTCCCAGCCGAGCGCGTCCAGCACGGCCACCGCGTCGTCGGTCATGTCCTCGGCCGAGTAGGCGCCCCGCTTGCGGGCGACCGCGGCGAACGGGTTAGTGGCCCCGGTGTCCGGCATCCGGGTGGACTGCCCGGCGTCCCGCTGGTCATAGCGGGCCACCGCGAAGCCCTGGTCCGCGAACGCCTGGCCCAGCCCGGCCGGCCACCAGAACCGGGACACGGCCAGCCCCATGACCAGCAGCAGCGGGTCACCGGCTGAGCCGGCCAGCGTGTCGTAGGCGATCGTCACCGTGCCGTTGTGCGCGTAGCGCGTCGGCGTCCAGGTGCTGGCCCAGGCGCCAGCCTTGGCTGATTCAGTCATCTCTGCTCCTCGTCCGGTCGTCGGTGCCGAAACTGCGATCACTGTTCGCTATACGATCAGGCTACCTCACTGAGTACAGTGTTCGCAATGGCGGCGAAGCAGCAGAGCATCTGGACCCGCCCGGAGCGCGCGGCGCGCGGCCGGCCCCGGAACACAGCCGGGCCGAGATCGCGGCGGCCGCGGCCGCGCTGGCCGACGGCAGCGGGCTGGCCGCGGTGACCATGCGCTCGGCCGCGGCCGCCATCGGCACCGCGCCCGCCTCGCTGTACCGGTACGTGGCCACCCGGGATGAGCTGGTCGAGCTCATGGCCGACCAGGTGTACGGGGAGTACCGCTACGCCGCGCCCGAGCCGGGCCGCCCGGTGGCCAACCTGCTACAGCTGGCCCAGCAGGGGCGGGCCATCTACCACCGGCACCCGTGGCTGCTGGACGTCCCGGCCACCGGCAGCCTGCCCGGGCCGAACGCGGTGGCCTTCATCGAGCACACGCTGGCCGCGCTGGCCGGCACCGGCCTGACCGGGCCGGAGCAGCTGGAGACGATCGGGCTGTTCTCCGGCGCGGTCCGGCTGCTCGCGCAGACCGAGATCAGCCAGCAGCGGGCCGGCCAGGACACCGCCCAGTGGCAGAGTTCGCTGGCCGGCTACCTGATGCACATCACGGCCGGCGGCCAGCACCCGCACCTGGCGGCCGCGCTGGGCGAGCGCGCCCGCGCCCGCGGAACCGCTGTTCGACCGGGCGATGACCCGCATCCTGACCGGCCTGCTGCCGGGCTAGCCGCGCTAGCCGAGGCCACACAGGCGGAGCAGCAAGCTCAGCTTCCCGCCGCCCGGCGCCGTGTGGGCGTCCATCATCGGCTGGCCGAGCACCGCGACCCAGACGCCCTGCGGGTCAGTGGCCACCGCGTACGGCCGCTCGCCGACCCGCACCGTGGCCGTCACCACGTCCCGGCGCGCGTCGATCCGGCTCAGCGTGCCGGCCCCGGTGCTGGCCACCCAGACCGAGCCGCCCGCGACGGCCAGGCCGGTGGGCTGCCCACCGACCGGGATGGCGCGGACCCGGCTGCCCGGGCCGATGACCAGCACGCCGTCCGTCCCGCCGGTGGCCCAGAGGCGGCCTGCGCTCGCGGCCAGATGCGTTGCTGCGACCGGGAGCCGCACCACCAGGTCCACCCGGTTGCGGGCCGGGCTGATCCGGGACACGGTACGCGCGTCCGGGTCGGCGGCCCACACGCCGCCGTCGCCCGCCGCCAGCGCGCCGGCCGTGCCGCCCACGGTCACCGTCGCAGCCAGCCGCCCGCTGCCCGCCGCGTACCGGTACACCGTGCCGTGCACCGTGTCGTCCACCCAGACCGACCCGGCCGCGGTGACCACGTCGCCGATCAGGCCATCGTGCGGCAGCGTGGCGAACGGGTGAGTCACCGTCGTGCCGGACAGCCCCGGCACGACCCGGTACAGGCTGGCCCCGATGGCCACCCAGACCGCGTTCGGCCCAACGGCCAGGTCACCGGGGTTGATGACCTGGCGGGACGGCAGCGCGACAGTGGCCTCGATCCGGCTGGTCACCGGGTTCACCGCGTAGAGCAGGTGATTCTGGGCGCCACTGCCGCCGGTCAGCCACAGGCCGCCGATGCCGCTGGCCAGGCCGTTGACCTCGGGCAGCCGGGGGCCGGTGAGCACCTGGCTGGTCGCGGGCAGCACCCGCACCAGCCCGGCGCCGCCGACAGTCGGCCGCGCCCCGGCCGCTGCCCAGCCGCCGGGCAGCCCGTCGGCCAGCACGACTACACAGCCGGCCGCCCCGATGGCCAGCACGGCCAGCGCGGCCCAGCGGAGCCGCCTGGCCAGGCCGGGCGCGCTGGCCTGCCCGGCCGTGGCGGCCGGACGTCCGGCGAGCCGGAGCACGCTAGCCGACCCGCACCCAGCTGGCCACCGACGGCACGCCGCTGGTATTGACCAGGAACAGCATGTACCAGCCCGGCGGAGCGTGGTTGCTGTCCGGCGGCGCGGTCGCGCCGAGCGAGCCGCTGCCCTTGGTGAACGTGCAGTCCACGTAGCGCTGGTCGAAGTTGTTGGAGTGGGTGACCGAGCCCGCCTTGACCAGCGCCACCCGGGAGATGCTGGCCGCGTCCGGGGTGGAGACGGTGAACCCCTGGCCGTAGCTCACCGCCGACGGGGCGCTGGAGATCGCTGGCCGCGCGCCCTGGAACAGGTAGGGCGGGGAGAAGATCTCGCCGGTCTGGGCCAGGCTGCCGTGGCTCTCCCCGGCGGACAGCACCCGCCCGTCGGGGAGCAGCACGGCGGTGGAGTGGTAGATCCGCGGTGCGGTTTGCGCCGCCATCTCGGTCCAGGCCCCCGTGGCTGGATCGTAGATCTCGGCGGTGAAGACCGGTGCGCCGTAGGAGCCGGACTGGCCGCCGCCGGCCACCAGCACGGTGCCGTCGGCCAGCAGCAGGGTGTTGGCCCACAGCCGGGCGGAGTGCATCGAGCCGGTCGGCTTCCAGGCCAGCGTGGCCGCGGACGTGTCCAGGATCTCGCAGGTCGCCGTCGGGCCCGCCGCCGTCGAACCGCCGATCTCCATGATCTTGGTGAGCCCGGGCAGCAGCACCGAGGTGTCGGTCACGCCGCGGCCCGCGGAGTTCAGCTTCGGGCCCTTGGTCCAGGCCGCGGTGGCCGGGTTCAGGAACCACGTGGTCGCGAAGTTGGTCCAGGCCAGCAAGCCCTTGGTGGTGAGCTTCATCCGGGGATAGGTGGACATCGCCTTGCTCGCACTGCTGGGCAGCGTTTTCAGCGTGCCGCCGGCCGGATCGTAATGATCGATGGTGGTCGCGTTGGCCCCGGTGTTGATCGTGCCCGCGCAAGCGATCACCGTGCCGTCGCCGAGCAGCATCGTGGTCGGGTACCAGCGGGCCTGCGACATGGGCGGGCCCTCGGTCCAGGCGTTGGACGCCGGGTCGAAGACCGTCGTGTTGGCCACGCCCTGGGTGTCGTTGATGGCGCCCTGGTAAATGTGCCCGCCTGCAATGAACACCCGGCCATCCGACATGACGGTCATCCCACCGCAGAAGATGTCCCGCTGGTAGCTGATCGCGACATTGGTGATCTTGCCGGACGCCGGGTTCTACAGCACGGCGTCGCTGCCGACCGTCTTGTTCGGCCAGGAGAACAACAGCACGTTCCCGGTGTGCAGGACGACCGCGTGGATAGAGACCAGGGTGAGGTTGAATGGCGCGGTCCACGACCCGGTGGCGGCCGCGGCGGCGGCCCGGGCCCGCGGCGCCGCGCCAGCCGCGCGCGCAACCGGCGTTCCGGCCAGGGCCGCGGCCGCGCCCCCGGCGATCAGGAACTGGCGGCGGCCCAGCTGCCCCCGAGCGGCTCGGCCGTCGTTTGCTTGTCGTGTGCTGGGATGCCCGGTACCCGCATCTCGACCCCCGTGAAATACCCACCCTGGCAGGGCAAAACGGGCGGAGCCGTAATTGCGGGCAGCTCGAAGAAAGGGGCCTCAGCCGCAGCCGGCGTGCAGCGAACACGGACCACGGCCGGCCTCTCCCACCTGTCTTGCCGGCGTTCTACTGGACGCAGCTTGGACGTTACTACCACGTAGCTTTATCTCGCAATAGCATTCTTGTAACGGATGTGTATAAGCCCGGTGCTTATCGCGTTCATTGATTAATCCACTCAGCACCCTCCGGCGTAGGCCATTTTTTATTTAACCGATCCGCACCCAGTGCGCTATCGACGGCACGCCAGCCCTATTGACCAGGAACAGCATGTACCAGCCCGGTGGAGCGTGGTTGCTGTCCGGTGGCGCGGTCGCCTGAGCGAGCCGCCGCCCGCGGTGAACGTGCAGTCCACGTAGCGCTGGTCGAAGTTGTTCGCGTGGGTCACCGCGGCCGCCTTGACCAGCGCCACCCGCTTGATGCTGGCCGCGTTCGGGGTCGAGATGGTGAACCCCTGGCCGTAGCTCACCGCCGACGGGGCGGTGGAGATCGTCGGCCGGGCACCCTTGAACAAATAGGGCGGCGAGAAGATCTCGCCGGTCTGCTTCAGGGGGCCGAAGCTCTCCCCGGAGGACAGCACCCGGCCATCGGGCAGCAGCACCGCCGTGGAGTGGTACATCCGCGGGGCCCGCTGGGCCGCCATCACGGTCCAGGTCCCGGAGGCTGGGTGGTAGATCTCGGCACCGAAGACCGGCTCGCCGTAGTCGTCCTTCCGGCCCCCGCCGACGACCAGTACCGTGCCGTCGGCCAGCAGCACGGTATTGGCCCACTCCCGGGGATGATGCATCGAGCCGGTGGGCTTCCAGGCCATCGGGGTGGCCGCCGTATCGAGGATCTCGCAGCTGGCGGTGGGGCCGGCCGGGGTCAACCCGCCGATCTCCATGATCCTGGTGAGCCCGGGCAGCAGCACGGACGTGTCGTTCCGGCCCCGCCCCGAAGTCAGCGTCGGCCCGGTGCTCCAGGTCGAGGTGGCCGGGTCGAAGAACTGCGTGCTGGCCAGGTTGGTCCAGGCCAGCAGCCCGCTGGTGGTGAGCTTCATCCGGGGATAGGTGAGCATGGCCTTGCTGGCCGAGGCAGGCGCGGTCTGTATCGAGTCGCTGGCCGGCTGGTAATGATCGACCGTGGTCGCCTGGGCCGCTGGCCGGGCCAGGCCGCCGAAGATCATCACCGAGCCGTCGCCGAGCTGCGCGGTCGTCGGGTACCAGCGCGGCTGCGACATCAGCGGGCCCTCGGTCCACGAATTGGCCGCCGGGTCGAAAATGGTCGTATTGGCCACGCCGCCGCCGAATACACCCTGGTACAGGTGGCCGCCGGCGATGAACACCCGGCCGTCGGGCAGCACGCTCATCCCGGAGCAGAAGATGTCCCGCTGGTAGCTGAGCGCGATGTTGGTGATCTTCCCCGACACCGGGTTCCACAGCACCGCGTCACTGCCCACCGTCTTGTTCGGCCAGGAGAACAGCAGCACGTTCCCGGTGTGCAGCATGACCGCGTGGATCGAGACCAGGGTCAGGCCGAATGGTTTGGTCCACGATCCGGTCACCCCCGGATCGGCCGCTTCCGAGCGGGCCGGGACCGAGGCCGCGCCGAACAGGGCCGCGGCGGCGCCCCCGGCGATCAGGAACTGGCGGCGGCCCAGTTGCCTGCCGATGGGCTCAGCCACCTCGACCCTCCGCGAATTACTTACCTCAGGGGAAGGCAAACGGGCGAGCCGTGGTTTTCGGGCAGCTCAATAAAAGGCCTCAGTCGCAGCCAGCGTGCAGCGAACACGGGCCACGGCCGGCCTCTCCCACCTTTCGCGCCGGCCTCCTATCTGGATACAAAATGTGACAGTACCTGACATTGTGCGCTTTTGCAATATTGATTAGGCCGGGCCAGTAATGTCCGGCGTACACCATTTAATTCTTGGTGGATGCCGGGATCAGATGGTCGATCTCGGCCAGGATGGCGCGCCGGGTGGGCTCGGGGCAGAACGCGGCCCGCGCCCCGGCCCGGGCCAGCCCGGCCAGGTCGGCGCGAGGGCGGCCACGAACTCGCTGATCTCCACCGCCCCAGGATGACGCAACCAGCCCAAAAGGATCACGGCCGGACGGGTTGACGCCAAAGCCTATATTTCCTATCGTTTAACTATGAATTGGATCATCGGAGTTCCTCCCCGTAGGCCGCGCAGCTTAGTCTTAGCCGCCCTGCCCGTGCTGCTGGCTGTGCTGCTGGCCGGCTGCGCGAGCGCCGGCGCATCGGGCGGCGGCAGCTCGCCAGCGGCCGAGCAGGCCGCCGCGGGCGGCTCGTCAGGACCGGTGCTGAACCTCGGCGACCAGCAGCAGGACCTCGAAACCCTGCTGCGGGTCGTCGGGTGCGCTGGCCGGCGCCCCCTACAAGGTCAACTTCATCGAGTTCGACAGCGGCCCGCTGGTAGACGCCGGGTTCGCCGCGCACCGGATCGACGTCGGGTTCATGGGCGACCTGCCCGCCTCGCTGGCGGTCAAGTCCGGGCTGCCGGTCAGGGCCGTCGCCGTCAACGCTGCCGATCGGCGCCTCGGAGTACCTGCTGGCCAAGCCCGGCATCACCGTCCATCGCCCAGCTGCGCGGCAAGCCGGTGGCCTACACCACCGGGACCGCCGAGCAGGCGTTCGCGCTGCGCGCGCTGAAGACGGCCGGGCCTGACCCAGCGCGACGTCCACCAGGTCAACGTCAGCCTGCTGCAGCTCGGCACGGTGCTGGAGTCGGGCGCCGCCGACGCGTCGGTGGTCAGCGTCGAGCAGAAGGTCGACTACCAGCAGACCCACCCGGGCGCCAAGGTGCTGGCCACCGTCGACACGGTCACCCCGCCCAGCTACGACTACCTGCTCGGCACCACGGCCGCGCTGGCCAACCCGGCCAAGCTGGCCGCCATCGACGACTTCACCAAGCGGCTGATCAGGGCCGAGAACTGGGAGAAGACCCACCAGAGCCAGTGGGTCACCGACTACTACGTCAACGTCGAGCACCAGACGCCGGCCGCGGCGAAGCTGATCCTCGCCGCCGGCGGCACGGCCACCTACGTGCCCATCACCGCCGCGGTGCAGGCCGCGCTGCAGGACGTGGTCAGCCTGATGGCCGGCGGCCGGCGCCGGCCCACGGCCTACAGCGTCGCCCCGCTCTTCAGCCCAGCCGAAGCCCAGCGCTACAACGCCATCCTCAGGAGGTACCGCAAAATGGCTAGACCAGCACCGACATCCACGTGCACCGTCCAGCCGGTGGCCGGCCGGATCGGGGCCGAGATCTCCGGCGTGGACATCTCCGGGCCGCTCGACCCGGAGACCGTCGGCGGTCATCCAGCAGGCGCTGGACACCTGGAAGGTGGTGTTCTTCCGGGGCCAGCACCTCGACCACGCCGCGCAGATCGCGTTCGGCCGCCAGTTCGGCGAGCTGACCTACGCCCACCCGCACGACGACGCGCCGCCCGAGGCCTACCCGGAGATCTACACGGTGGACTCCCGGCGCTTCCAGCAGCGCTACGGCATCAGCGCGGAGAAGCAACGGCCGGCCAGGAAGTACTCGTACACCAGCGGCTGGCACTCGGACGTCACCCCGGCCATCAACCCGCCGGCCGGCTCCATCCTGCGCGCGGACGTCATCCCCAGCTACGGCGGGGACACCACCTTCACCAACCTGGTCGCCGCCTACGAGGGCCTGTCCGAGCCGGTCAGGCGCTTCGTGGACACGCTGCGGGCCGAGCACCGGTACGGGGCCAACTGGTCCGGGCTGCCCCGCCCGCGCTCCGGCTACACCGAGCGCATCGAGCAGAACGCCCTGGTCTCCCACCACCCGGTGGTGCGGGTGCACCCGCGCACCGGTGAGCGGGGCCTGTTCGTCAACCCGGTCTTCACCGACCACGTGCTGGACGTGTCGCCGCTCGAGAGCCGGTGGCTGCTCGGCTACCTGTTCGACGAGCTGACCCGGCCCGAGTACACGGTCCGGTTCCGCTGGGAGCCGGGCAGCGTGGCGTTCTGGGACAACCGGGCCACCGCCCACCTGGGCCCGCAGGATCTCGGTCACCTGGACGTGCAGCGGGTGCTGCACCGGGTCACCCTGATCGGCGAGGTCCCGGTCGGCCCGGACGGCCGCGAGTCCGAGCTGATCGAGGGCACCCGGTTCGTGTCCGAGCCGGTGTTCGCCGGCGGCAGGTAGCACCGGATGACCATGACCGGTGTCACCGGGGACCCGGTCACGCTGGAGCCCGGCCCGTGGCGCCGCCGGGCGGCGCCGCATCGCGCTGACCGGCCCGCCCCCATCGCGGCGTCCCCGGTGCGCATCCCCGACGGCCCGGCGGGTCATTGGCCCGCTGGCCGTGCTCGGCCTGTGGCAGCTGGTCTGCTCGGCCGGGGTGTTCAGCAGCGTGGAGGTGGCGTCACCGCGCGGCCGTGCTGGCCGCGGCGCGCGAGCTGTGGGCCCAGGGCGTCCTGCAGTCCAACCTGCTCATCTCGCTGCAGCGGGTGGCCGAGGGCCTGGTCCTCGGCGTGGCCGTGGGCGTGCTGCTCGCGGTGGCCTGCGGCCTGTTCTGGCTGGGCGAGGACCTGCTCGACCCGGTCATCCAGGCCGCCAGGGCGGTGCCGATCCTGGGTCTGGTGCCGCTGGTCATCATCTGGTTCGGGGTGGGCGAGACGCCGAAGGTGTTCCTCATCGCGCTCGGCTGCGTGTTCCCGGTGTACCTGAACACGTACGCCGGCATCCGCGGCGTGGACGTGAAGCTGGTCGAGGCGGGCCAGACCTTCGGGCTGAGCCGGTGGGGCCTGGTGCGGCGGGTGATCCTGCCCGGCGCGCTGCCCGGGTTCCTGGTCGGGCTGCGCTTCGCCCTGGTCGGCAGCTGGATCATCGACGTGGTGGCCGAGGAGATCAACGCGCAGAGCGGCCTCGGCTACCTGATCAACCAGGCGCAGACCACCAACCGGACCGACATCATGTTCCTCTGCCTGGCCATCTACGCCATCCTCGGCCTGCTCGCCGACGCGCTGCGTCCGCTGCTGGAACGGCGGCTGCTGGTGTGGCGGCGCGGCTTCACGGGGGCGTGACGATGAGCCCCAGCGGGCTGGCCGTCTACGCCAGCGACGTCAGCCGCAGCTTCGGCGGCCGGGCCGTGCTCCGCGGCCTGGACCTGTCGATCGCGCCCGGACGAGTTCGTCGCGCTGCTCGGCCGCAGCGGCACCGGCAAGAGCACGCTGCTGCGCATCCTGGGCGGGCTGGACCCGGACTACGGCGGCGAGGTGCTGGTCCCGCGGCGCCGGGCGGTGGTCTTCCAGGAGCCAAGGCTGCTGCCGTGGCAGCGGGTGCTGCCCAACGTGGCGCTCGGCTGGGCTGCCGCCGGTCCGGCACGGTCCGGCAGCAGAGCCTGGCCGCCCTGGCCGAGGTCGGCCTGGCCGGCCACGCCCGGGCGTGGCCGGTCACGCTGTCCGGCGGCGAGGCGCAGCGGGTGGCGCTGGCCCGCGCGCTGGTCCGCGAGCCGCAGCTGATGCTGCTCGACGAGCCGTTCGGCGCGCTGGACGCGCTGACCCGGACCCGGATGCACGTCCTGCTGCAGGACCTGTGCGCCCGGCACCACCCGGCCGTGCTGCTGGTCACGCACGACGTGGACGAGGCCATCCTGCTGGCCGACCGGGTGCTGGTGCTGGTCGATGGCAGGATCACCGTGGACGTGCCGGTCCGGCTTGGCCGGCCCCGCGACCGGGGCGCGCCGGCTTCATCGCGCTGCGCTCCCGGCTACTGGGCGAACTGGGCGTGCCGTGACGATATGCCAGGATGGCCCTGACCTGCCGTCGGCGAAGGGTTCCTGGCATGAGTCGCGTGGTTGTCATCGGTGCTACCGGGCACATCGGCACGTACCTGGTGCCGCGGCTGGTGCGTAATGGCCACGAGGTGATTGCGATGAGCCGTGGCACCCGGGAGCCCTACCACGCCAGCCCGCAGTGGGCCGCGGTCACCCGGATGACCGTCGACCGCGACGCCGAGGACGCGGAGGGCACGTTCGGCGCGCGGGTCGTTTCGCTGAGCCCGACGTGGTCATCGATCTGGTCTGCTTCACCGCGGCGTCGGCCCAGCAGCTGGTCGATGCGCTGCGGCCGTCGCGCCCGCTGCTGCTGCACTGCGGGACGTCTGGGTGCACGGGCCGCGCTGCGGGTGCCGGTGACCGAGGACGAGCCGCGGACCGGTACGGCGAGTACGGCGCCGCCAAAATGGAGATCGAGGCGCTGCTGCACCGCGAGACGCGGTCGGGCGGGGTGCCCGCCGTGGTGCTGCACCCCGGGCACATCAGCGGCCCGGGCTGGCCGGTCATCACCCCGGCCGGGAACCTGGACCCGGGCGTGTGGACTGCCTGGCCACCGGCAAGCCGCTGGCGCTGCCCGACCACGGCCTCGGCGTGCTGCACCACGTGCACGCCGACGATGTGGCCCAGGCGTTCGAGCGGGCGCTATCACGGCCCGCCGCGATCGGGGCCAGCTTCCACGTGGTGTCCGAGCAGGCAATGACGCTGCGCGGGCTGGCCGAGGGGGTGGCCCAGTGGTTCGGCCGGGAGCCGGTGCTGGACTTCGTGGACTGGCCCGAGTTCGAGCGCCGGGCCGGCGCCGAGCACGCCGGGACCACGCGCGAGCATGCTTTCCGCAGCATAACGGCCAGCATCGACCGATCACGGGAGACGCTGGGTTATGCCCCCAGGTACAGCACGCTGCAAGCGCTGCACGAGGCGCTGGCCTGGCTGGTCGCGAACGGGCAGGCGGACATCGGCGGCGCGCCGCTGCCTGCCTACGGTTAGCCACCGAGCCTAGCCACACAGCCGCAGCAGCCAGCCGAGGGTGCGGCCGGCTACTGCGGCTGCCGGGTGCATCCTGGCGGGCTGGCCGAGGACGCCGACCCAGATGGCCTGGGGGCTGGCCGCGACCGCGTAGGGGCGTTCGCCGACCCGGACCGTGGCCGTGACCGTGTCCCGGTCGGGGTCAACGCGGGTGAGTGTGCCGGCCGCGGTACTGGCCACCCAGACCGAACCGGCGCCGGTGGCCAGGCCGGTAGGCTCGCCGCCGACCGGGATGGTGCGGGTGCGGCCACCGGCGCCGACCACGGTGACGCCGTCCGTGCCGTCGGTGAGCCAGAGGCTGTGGCGGGCCGTGGTGAGGTGGGTGGCCGGGCCCGGCGTGGGCACGACCTCGTCAACCCGGCCGCGGGCCGGGCTGATCCGGGACACGGTGCTGGTGTCGGGGTCAGCCACCCACACGCCGCCGTCGCCGGCCGCCATCACGCCGGCCGTGCGCCCGATCGTGACGGCCGAGTCGGGGCGTGCCGTGCGCAGGCCGGCCGGGTAGCGGTAGACCGTGCCGCGGGTGGTGTCATCCACCCAGACCGCGCCGGGGCTGGTGACCACGTCGCCGATGAGCCCGCCATGCGGCAGGGTGGCGAACGGCCGGGTGACGGCGCTGCCGGACTCGCCCGGCACGATCCGGTACAGGCTGGCCCCGACGGCCACCCAGACCGCGCGGGCGCTGGCCGCCACGTCGCCCGGGTTCATGACCAGGCGGGATGGCAGGGTGGTGCGGTCCTCGATCCGGCCGGTGGCCGGGTCAACCGCGTACAGGACGTGGCTGTGCCGGGCAGTGCCGCCGGACAGCCATAGGCTGTCCAGGCCACTGGCCAGGCCGTTAACGTCGGGCATCCGGGGACCGCTGAGCACCCGGTCGCCCGCGGGCAGCACGCGCACCAGCCCGGCCCCGCCCCCGGCGCGGTCCGTCCCGGCCGCGGCGAGCGACGGCAGCAGGCCGGCCAGGGTGATCACACAGCCGGCCGCGCCGAGGGCCAGTAAGGCCAGCAGCCCGCGGCGCAGCCAGCGCGGGTCAGCCGACATGGACCCAGCTGGCCACCGAGGGCACACCGGCCGTGTTGACCAGGAAGAGCAGGTACCAGCCGGGCGGGGCGGAGTTGGCGCTGGACGGTGCGACCGCGCTCAGCGTGGTGCCGCTGGCCGTGAACGTGCACGGGACGTAGCGCTGGTCGAAGTTGCAGGAGTGGGTGACCGCGCCCGGCTTGATCAGGACCACCCGGGCGATGCTGGCCGCCTGCGGGCTGGTGACGGTGAACGCCGCCCGGTAGCCGAGGGTGGCCGGGGCCGAGGTGATCGCCGGCCGCGCGCCCTTGAACAGGTAGGGCGGGGAGAAGATCTCGCCGGTGTTCTCGTACTTGCCCGAGCTCTGCCCGGCGGACAGCACCCGGCCGTCCGGCAGCAGCAGCGCGGTGGAGTGGTACATCCGCGGCGCGGTCTGGGCCGCCATCTCGGTCCAGGTCCGGGTGGCCGGGTGGTAGATCTCCGGGGTGAGGACCGGCCCGTCGTAGTAGCTGGACGCGCCGCCGCCCACCACCAGCACCGTGCCGTCGGGCAGCAGCACGCTGTTGGCCCACTGCCGGGCGAAGTGCATCGTGCTGGAATACGGCCAGGCCGGCTGGCGGCCGAGAGATTGAGCAGCTCAGCCGTGCCGGTGACGCCGGACGACAAGGTCCCGCCGGCCTTCAGGATCTCGGTCAGCCCGGGCAGCAGCACCGACATGTCGGTCACGCTGCGGGTGCCCGACTCCAGCTTCGGGCCCGTGGTCCACGTCGCGGTGGCCGGGTCCAGGTAGTACGTGGTGGGGGAGTTGGTCCAGGCGAGCAGGCCACCGGTGGTGAGCTTCACCCGCGGGTAGGTGACCATGGCCCGGTCAGCCGTGGCCGGCAGCCGGTTGATGGTATTGCTGACCGGGTTGTAGCGGTCCACGTTGATCGCGTTGGTGCCGGTGTTGATCGTGCCCCCGCAGATGATCACCGTGCCGTTGCCGAGCAGCGTCGTCGTCGGGTACCAGCGGGCCTGCGACATCAGCGGGCCCTCGGTCCAGGCATTGGACGCCGGGTCGAAGATGGTCGTGTTGATCACACCCTGGGTGGGGTTCAGCGCACCTTGCCAGATATGGCCGCCCGCGATGAACACCCGGCCGTCGGACAGCACCGTGGTACCGGAGCAGAAAATGTCCCGCTGATAGGTGAGCGCGATATTCGTGGTGCGGCCGGTCGCCGGGTTCCACAGCACGGCGTCGCTGCCCACCGTCTTATTGGGCCAGGAGAACAGCAGCACGTTCCCGGTATGCAGCAGGACCGCGTGGATGGAGACCAGGCCCAGGTTGAACGGCGCGGTCCACGACCCGGTGACCGCGGGATCAGCGGCCAGTAACCGGGCCGGGAAGCCACCCAGCATCGCCGCGGCCGTACCCCCGGTGGCCAGGAACCGGCGCCGGCCCATACCTGGTCCGTCATGTCCAGGGACATTCGTCATGTGCGTTTAACCCCCGCAACTTGTGATTAGCGTTCCCCGATTCTACTGACCGCAGACGCCATTACCCGCAAGTAATTCTTTTAACACGCTTGATATGCCTAATGGCGATGTGTACCATTTGGCCACGGATTTCCGGCCGGGTCCGGGCAGTCAGCCGGGGCACGGTTGGTGGCACTGGCGTTCAGAATGAAAGGCATGAAGCTCGTGCGTGCGGCGGGCCTGGCCGGGATCGCCGGGCCGGTGCTGTTCACGGCGGGGTGGCTGGCCAGCTCGCTGCGCCAGGCCGCGCCGCTGGCCGAGGTGCAGCTCAGCGGGCTGGCCGCGGAGGATGCGCGGGACCCGCAGCTGATGATGGCGGCGTTTATCGTGCTCGGCGGGTGCTCGCTCTGGCTGGGCGCGGGGCTGCGCCGGGTCTGCCCCCGGTCGGCCGGTCCGTGGCTGGTCATGCTGGCCGGCGGCGCGACGGTGGCGGCCGGGCTGTTCCGCCGCGACCACCTGCTGCTGACCGGCCCCGGGTTCACCGGCGAGTCCTGGCACAACCAGGTGCACGACGTGGTCAGCGGGGTGGTTTACGCGGCCATGCTGGCCGCGCCGCTGCTGCTGGCCCGGCGGCTACGGCGTGAGCCGGGCTGGGCCGGGATCAGCCGGGCGGTCACCGGGCTGACCCTGGCCAGCGCGGTGGGCCTGGCCGTGTTCGCGTCCCGCGCGCTGGAGCCGTGGAACGGGCCAGGTAAGCCGGTACAGAAGGGCACGGTCACGCTGGCGCTGGCCGCCGAGGTGGTGCTGGCGGCCGGGCTCCTTTACCGGGGCGCCAGCGCTGGGCCGTTGGCCACCGCCCACTTGGCCGCGAACGAGGCGAAGCCGTCCACGTCGGACTCCAGCACGAACAGCCCGCGGACCGGCACCGCCGCGCCCAGTTCCAGCAGCAGCGGCGCGAAGTGCAGGTCCACCGCCAGCTGATGGTTGGGCGCCCCGCCGAGCAGGATCGGTACGGCCGCCTTTCCGGCCAGGCTGCCGGTGCCCAGCCGGTCCAGGAACGACTTGAGCAGCCCGGAGTAAGTCGCCTTGTAGGTCGGGCTGGCCAGCACCAGCACGTCCGCGTCCAGCACCTGCCCGACCGCCGCGCTGGCCGCCGGGTCGGCCGGGTCGAGCACGGCTGGGCCGAGCACGGCCAGGTCCACGTCGGTGACGGTGCCGTCCAGGACGTGGCCGAGTTCGGCCGCCAGGGTCCGGGCCAGGCTGTGCGTCCGTGACTCCGGGCGCGGGTTGCCGGTGATGGCGGCGATCCGGACTGCGCTCATGCTGCGCTACCTCCATGTGCTCCGAGGGGATGCGTACCCACCGCGCCAGTACAGCAGCGGTGTGGGTGGGCTGCGGGCCCTAACTCCTACTATATTGATCGACAAAGCAGGCTTAGGGGAAGACCCCGGTGCCTAGCATGGTGCCCAGAAGCGGAGCAGGAGGCGGGCACATGACCGACGATCTCTGGCACCGGCCGCTGACCCATGTCCGGGGCAGCGAACTGCGCGCGGACACCGGGCAGACCCCGGGGATGACCCGGCGCGAAGCCATCTCGGGGAAGAACACCGGTTCTGAGAAGGTGTGGATGGGCCAGACGCACGTGGCGGCCGGGGTCAACTCCGGTGACCATCACCACGGCGAGGCGGAGACCGCGATCTACGTGCTGTCCGGCCACCCGGCGTTCGTGTTCGCCGAGGGCGGCCGCGAGGTCCGGCTGGAGACCGAGCCAGGCGACTACATCTTCGTGCCGCCGTACGTGCCGCACCGGGAGGAGAACCCCGGTGATCAGGAAGCGGTCGTGATCATCGCCCGGAGCAGCCAGGAAGGCATCGTGGTCAACCTGGACAGCCTCTGGCCCGGCGGCGGCGCCCAGTAAGCGGGCTGGCCGGAAGGGCAGCTCACCCTGCCGGTGACGAAATTCCTACTTGACCAATCGGATTTATCTGATTTAGATTGACGCCGCTGGGGGTGGCCGGGTCGCTGCGCTCAGCACCCGGCCACGACGATGTGTGCCCCCGAACCCCCCGACAGGAGCACGCTCATGCCACTCCGCCGCCGCGCGGCCCGCCGTAGCCTGGTCACCGCCGCCGCCGCCCTGGCTGTTTCGCTGCTCGCTGCCGCGTGCGGCAGCGCGACCGGTACCTCGGCCACCTCGGGGTCGTCCGCCTCAGCCAGCAACAACGGCACGCTGAACTGGGAGTGGGAGCTGCCCACCTCCTGGGACCCGGTCACGTCAACGGCCGGCTGGGACGTGCACGTGCTCGGCCTGGTCTACGCCTCGATCACCTCCCTCGACCCGCACGGCAACGTCGTGCCCGGCCTGGCCTCGGCGTGGAAGTACGCCAAGAACGGCAAGAGCGTGACGTTCACGCTGCGGCCGGGCCTCAAGTTCACCGACGGCACGGCGCTCAACGCGCAGGCGGTCAAGGAGAACATCCAGCGCGGGCAGAAGCAGGCCAACTCGACCATCGCCTCGGAGCTGGCGGTGATCTCGTCGGTCGTGGTGAACAGCCCCACCAGCTTCACGCTCAAGCTGTCCCAGGTCGACTACCAGGTGCCCTACCTGCTGGCCGGCAAGGACGGCATGATGGTCAGCCCGGCCGCGTTCAAGAGCCCGGGCAGCGTGCCCACTCACCCGGTCGGCGCGGGCCCGTTCAAGCTGACCAGCTACGTCCCGGACTCGCACGCCAACCTGGTGCGCAACCCGGGCTACTGGGACGCCAGCCAGATCCACCTGGCCAGCTTCACCGTGCAGTCGATCACCCAGCCGGAGCAGATCCTGGCCGCCCTGGAGTCCGGGCAGGTCAACGTGGCCTACATCGCGGGCAACCAGGTGGCGGCGGCCAAGGCCGCCGGGTTCAAGATCGCCGTCATCCCGTCCGAGGTGGTCAACGAGCTGGACATCCAGACCACCAGCGCCCCGTTCAACAAGCCGCAGGTGGTGCAGGCCATCAACTACGCGATCAACCGGCAGGCCATCCTGCAGGTCCAGGCGTCGGGCTACGGGGCGGTCTCCTACCAGCCGTTCCCCAAGGGGTTCGTCGGCTACAACCCCCAGCTGGCCAGCCTGTACCCGTACAGCGTGGCCAAGGCCAAGCAGTTGCTGGCCCAGGCGGGCTACCCGCACGGCATCAAGATCACCCTGGACACGGTCAGCACCGAGGACTCGCTGGCCGAGCAGCTGCAGAGCCAGCTCAAGTCGGCCGGGATCACGGTCACCATCAAGGACATCCCGGCCGACACCGAGACGCAGTACCTGTACCTGGACAAGACCATCCCGCTGGCCATCGACGGCACGGCCGGGCGCACCTCGCCGGTGGAGATGCTCGACGTGCTGTACAGCCAGCAGGGCCTGATGAACGTGGACGGCAAGAAGGCCACCGACTCGGCCGCGGTGTCCCAGTCGCTGGCCAAGGCGCTCACGGTGCCGCTCGACTCGCCCAGCTACGCCAGCGTGCTGCAGAGCGCCGTGGCCACCACGGTGCAGCAGGACCCGATCCACATCTGGCTCTACACCAACCCGCGGATCTTCGCCTACAGCACGAAGGTCACCGGCATCCCGTACGACCTGGTCCAGCAGCGCTGGGAAGGCGTCCGGGTGGCGGGCTGACCCGATGGCCGTCATCGACCTGCCGCGGGACGCTGCGGCCCGGCCCCGGCCGCCCCGGGGGCGGGTCGCCCTGGCCCGGCTGGGCGGCGGACTGGCCGTGCTGATCCCGATCGTGGCGATCAGCTCGTTCATCACCTACAGCCTGGGCGCGCTGTCCAACAGCAACCCGGCCGCCACCATCCTGGGCCAGGACGCCGCGACCCCGGCCACGGTGGCCCGGCTGGACCAGTCGCTCGGCCTGAACCGGCCGCTGGTCGTGCAGTACTGGCACTGGCTGACCCAGGCCGCCCAGGGCAACCTGGGCCGGTCCTACTTCACCCAGATCCCGGTGGCGCAGAGCATCGCCCAGCGGCTGCCGGTGGACCTGTCGATCGCGCTGCTGGCCGTGCTGCTGGCCGCGCTCATCGGCGGGACGGCCGGCACGGTGGCCGCGGTCCGGCGTGGCGGCTGGATCGACCGCGCGGTCACCATGGCCTGCTCGGCGGCGTTGACGCTGCCCGCCTTCGTGGTCGGCATCATCCTGGTCGTGCTGTTCTCGATGACGGCCCACCTGCTGCCGGCCAATGGCTACGTCGGGCCGAGCACCAGCATCCCGCAGTGGCTGGCGCACATCATCCTGCCCGCGCTGGCGCTGGCCCTGGCCGTGTCCGCCGACGTCGCGCGCCAGCTGCGCACCTCGCTGGTCGCGGTGCTGGACCAGAACTACATCGTCGGCGCCCAGGTCCGCGGCCTGCCCTACCGCCGGATCCTGTTCCGGCACGCGCTGCGCAACGCGTCAGGCCCGGCGCTCACCATCCTGGGCAACGACTTCCCGCTCATGCTGGCCGGGGCGGTGGCCGCCGAGGCGGTGTTCTCCCTGCCCGGACTGGGCCAGCTGCTGCTGGAGAGCGCGCAGACCCGGGACATCCCGGTGGTGCAGGGCGTGCTGCTGGTGGTCAGCTGCTTCGTGATCGTGGTCAACCTGGTGGTCAACACCGCGCTCAACTGGCTCTACCGGACCGGCGACGGGGTGGGCACGTGAGCCGGGCCTGCCTGGCCGGTGTGGCGGCTGCCGTCCGTCTGGATCGCCATCGCCATCCTGGCCGTCATCGCGTTCCTCACCGCGTCCGGCAGCGCGCTGGCCCCGCAGAACCCGCTCACGGTCAACGCCAACGCCCTGTTCCAGGGCCCCAGCGCGCACCACCTGCTGGGCACCGACTACCTGGGCCGGGACGTGCTCAGCCGGCTGATGGCCGGCACCCGGCTGTCGGTGCTCACCGCGCTGGAAGCGGTCGGCATCGGGCTGGTCCTGGGCACCATCCCGGGGGTGGCCACCGTGTTCCTGGGCCGCTCGTTCGACTTCATCGCCAACCGCTTCACCGACGCGCTGATGACGCTGCCGTACATCTTCTTCGCCGTCGCGGTCACCGCCGCGCTGGGCAACGGCCTGGTCCAGGCCATGGTCCCGGTCGGCATCCTGCTCGCCCCGTTCTTCTTCCGTATTACCCGGGCCGCCACCCTGGAGCACGCCCGGACCCAGTACGTCGAGGCGGCCGAGCTGATGGGCGCGTCCAAGCGGCACATCATCCGGGTGCACGTCGTACGGAAGGTGCTGCCCACCATCGCGGTCACCACCGCGTCCATGACGGCCGCGGCGCTGCTCGCCGTGTCCTTCCTCACCTTCCTCGGCATTGGCGTGCAGCCGCCCGCGCCGACCTGGGGCGGCGTGCTCTCCTCCGACCTGGCCTACCTGGCCCAGGACCCGTGGGCCCCGTTCATCCCCGGCGCGCTCATCGCCATCACCGTCGGCGCGCTGAACGCGCTGGCCGACGCGTTCCGCGACCGCAGCGGTTCCGGGCGGCTGGCCCCGGTGGCCGCGCTGACCCCGGCGACCGCGGCGGCCCCGCCGGTCAAAACCCACTCGACCCTGGAGCCTGCCGATGACGAACGCCGATCGCAGTCCGTCGCCTGACCTGCTCCGGCTGGACGGCCTGCACATCACCGTGCACCACGGGGCGGCGGCCGCGGTCCGCGGCGTGTCGCTGACCGTCCAGCCCGGCGAGATCGTCGGGCTGGTCGGGGAGTCCGGCAGCGGCAAGACGCTGACCTGCCGGGCCGCGCTCGGCGTGCTCCCGGCCGGCTGCGCCATCGAGCAGGGCACGGTGTCGTTCGGCGGCCAGGACGTGACCCGGCTGCCGCGGCGCGGCTGGGAGCGGCTGCACGGCAGCGAGATCGGCGCCGTGTTCCAGGACCCCGCGTCCTACCTGAACCCGTCGCTGACCGTCGGCAGCCAGCTGGCCGAGGTGCTGCGGGTCAAGCGGGGCGCCTCCCGGCGGGCGGCGCGGCAGCGGGCCATCGAGCTGTTCGGCACGGTCGGCCTGCACCGGCCGGAATGGGTGTACCAGCAGATCCCGGCCGAGCTGTCCGGCGGCATGCTGCAGCGGGTGATGATCGCCATCGCCATCTGCGGTGATCCCCGGCTGCTGGTCGCGGACGAGGCCACCACCGCGCTCGACGTCACCATCCAGGCCGAGGTCATCGAGATGCTGCTGCGAGCTGCGCGAGCAGCGCGAGCTGGCCGTGCTGTTCGTGTCGCATGACCTCGCGGTGGTCAGCCAGCTGTGCGACCGGATCGCGGTGTTCTACGCCGGGGAGATCGTCGAGTCCGGCCCGGCCCAGGAGATCGTCGACCGGCCCCGCCATCCGTACACCCAGGCGCTGCTGCGGGTGGCCTCGGTCGGCGAGTTCGGCCGCCGCCAGCTGGAGGTTATCGCCGGGCAGCCGCCGCAGGTCGGCGCGGACATCAGCGGCTGCCGGTTCGCCGACCGCTGCCCCGCGGTCGTCCCGGCCTGCCGCGCCGCCGCCCCGGCGCCGGTCACCGTGGGCGATCAGCATGAGGCCCGCTGCCTGCGCGCCGTGGAACTGCTGCCCGAGCTGGTGGCGCGGTGACCGCGGCGGCCGTGGCCGAGCCGCTGCTCGCGGTCGAGTCGGTGGACGTGGTGCTCGGCCGCGGCTGGCGGGCCAGCCAGATCCTGTCCGGCGTGGACCTGACCGTCTGGCCCGGCGAGATCGTCGGCCTGGTCGGCGAGACCGGCTCGGGCAAGACCACGCTGGCCCGCACCGTGGCCGGCCTGGTCGACCCGGTACGCGGCCGGGTCGTGCTCGGCGGCACGGTGATCTCCGCGCTGCGCCGCCGCGCCCGGCGGGCCGAGCGCCGCCGCGGTCACCTGCAGCTGGTCTTCCAGGACCCGCTCCGCTCGCTGGACCCCGACCTGACCACCGCGGACATCGTGGGGGAGGGGCTGCGGATCCGCGGCGACGCCGCCACCGAGGTCCGCGAGCGGGTCGCCGCCGCGCTGGACAAGGTCGGCCTGGACGCCACGGTGCTCAGCCGCACCCCGGGGCAGCTCTCCGGCGGCCAGCGGCAGCGGGTGTCCATCGCCCGCGCCCTGGCCACCGAGCCGCGGCTGCTGATCTGCGACGAGCCGGTGAGCGCGCTGGACGCCAGCAACCGCAACTACATCCTCCGGCTGCTCGACGAGCTGCGCAGCTCGCTCGGGCTGTCCATCGTGATCATCTCGCATGACCTCAGCTCGCTGGCGGGCATCGCGGACCGGGTCGCCGTGCTGTACCGCGGCCGGATCGTCGAGGACGGCCCGGTGGCCGACGTGTTCGCCGCGCCGCGGCACCCGTACACCGCGCTGCTGCTGGCGTCCGCGCCGAGCGTGCGCCAGGACCGCCCGTTCACGCTGGCCCAGCTCCGGCCGGCCGGCGAAGGCACCGGCCCGCTCGGGCCCGGGGCTTGCATATTTAACGCCCGCTGCCGGTTCGCGACGTCCGCTGCATGCGACGCGCAGCCTGCGCTTGAAGAAGTAGCCACCCGGTGGCAGGTGGCCTGCCACCGCCGTGACGAGTGGCCGGACCTGGCCCGGACCGCGACCTGACCTGCCCAACCGCACCATTCAGGAGGACCATTCCATGCCCGTCGAGTTCATCGGGATGATCGGTACCCGGGACCAGTCGGAGATCCGGCGGTCGGCCGGGCCGGTGGTGGACCGTGACTACGTCCGGCGGTTCGCCCGGGCCCACGAGGACGCCGGATTCGACCGGGTGCTGATCGGCTACGCGTCCTCGCAGCCCGACGGCGCCCAGGTGGCCGCGTACGCGGCCGCGCACACCGAGCGGCTGTCCTTCCTGGTCGCGCACCGGCCCGGGTTCGTCGCACCGACCCTGGCCGCCCGCACGTTCGCCACCCTGGACCAGTTCACCGGCGGCCGGATCGCGGTGCACATCATCACCGGCGGCAGCGACACGGAACAGCGCCGGGACGGCGACTACCTGGCCAAGGACGAGCGGTACGACCGGACCGACGAGTACCTCGACGTGGTCAAGTCGGCCTGGACCTCG
The DNA here is from genome assembly GCA_963747705.1 of uncultured Actinomycetes bacterium. Classification (GTDB taxonomy): domain Bacteria; phylum Actinomycetota; class Actinomycetes; order Streptosporangiales; family Streptosporangiaceae; genus RYN-230. Next base: position 74,737 of record CAVVGF010000052.1, read on the forward strand.
GACGCGCCGTTCAGTTACGCGGGCCGGCACTACCAGCTCGAGGACTTCTACGCCGAGGTCCGGCCCGCGCAGCAGCCGCGCATCCCGGTGTACTTCGGCGGTTCGTCGGACGCGGCCTACCGGGTGGGCGGCAAGCACGCCGACGTGTACGCGCTGTGGGGCGAGCCGCTGGCCGAGACGGCCGAGCAGATCGCCGCGGTACGGGCGGCCGCGGCCGCGGCGGGGCGCACCGAGCCGCCGCGGATCAGCGTGTCGTTCCGGCCCATCCTCGGCCCGACCGAGGAGCTGGCCTGGGAGCGGGCCCACCAGATCCTGCAGACGACCCGGTCGAACCTGGAGTCGTTCCACGGCCAGTGGCGCTGGCCCGTGCTGGGCGGCGCCGAGCCGCAGAACCGGGGCTCGCAGCGGCTGCTGGCCGCGGCGGCCAAGGGCGAGCTGCACGACCGGGCGCTGTGGACGCCGCTGGCCGCGGCCACCGGCGCGGCCGGCAACTCCACCGCGCTGGTCGGCACGCCGGACACGGTGGCCCAGGCCCTGCTCGACTACGTGGACATCGGGGTGACCACGCTGCTGATCCGCGGTTACGACCCGTACGACGACGCCATCGACTACGGCCGGTACCTGCTGCCGCTGGTGCGGGAGGAAGCGGCCCGCCGGGAGCAGCCGGTGGCCGCGATCGGAGGGCACTGATTATGGCCATTCGCCAGATCAAGCTGGGCGCGGTCACCATGGGCGTGGGCGGACCGGGCCAGCACTACCAGTGGCTCGACCCGGGCATCCCCGGCGATGCCAGCGTGAACATCGATTGGTACATCGAGCAGGCCCGGCTGGCCGAGGCGGCCAAGTTCGACCTGATCTTCATCGTGGACAGCCAGTTCATCACCCCGGACTCGCCGCCGCACTACCTGAACCGGCTGGAGCCGATGACGCTGCTGTCCGCGCTGGCCGTGTGCACCCGGCACCTCGGCCTGGTGGCCACGATGACAACGTCCTACAACGACCCGTTCAACCTGGCCCGGCGGCTGGCCTCGCTGGAGCTGATCAGTGGCGGGCGGTCCGGCTGGAACGTGGTGACCAGCGGCGACGCGGGTGCCGCGGGTAACTTCAGCCGCGCCGAGCACTACGACTACGACACCAGGTACGCGCGCGGCCTGGAGTTCGTGCGGGTGGCCCAGGGCCTGTGGGATTCCTACGAGGCGGATGCGTTCCCCCGTGACCGCGCGGCCCGGCGGTTCCTCGACCCGTCCCGGCTGCACGCGCTGCATCACCAGGGCGAGCACTTCCAGGTGGCCGGGCCGCTGAACGTCTCCCGCTCCCCGCAGGGCCAGCCGGTCATCTTCCAGGCGGGCGACTCCGAGCAGGGCCGCGACCTGGGTGCCACCATCGGCGAGGGCATCTTCACCCATGCCGCGTCGATCGAGCAGGGACAGGCGTTCTATACGGATATCAAGACGCGGGCGGCGGCCAAGGGACGCGACCCGGACCACATCATCGTGATGCCCGGGGTGCGGGTGTTCGTCGCGGACACCGACGCCGAGGCCCGGGAGATCGAGCGCGAGCTGCAGCTCGCCGATCAGGACTTCGACCGGGCGCTGGGCGAGCTGGGCCGCCCGTTCGCCTGGCACGATTTCCGCCAGTATGACCTGGACGCGCCATTCCCGGACGTGCTGCACGTGGCCGAGCGGGGGTTCGCGACTCAGGCGGCGAAGATCGTCCAGCTGGCCCGGGACAACAACTACACGCTGCGCGAGACCGTGCAGGCCATCTCGGCGCCGAAGCCGACCCCGTTCGCCGGCTCGCCGGAGACCGTGGCCAGCGAGATGCAGCGCTGGTTCGAAGGCCGGGCGCTGGACGGCTACAACATCCACATCGGGCACCCGGCCCAGTTCCGCCGGTTCCTGGACGACGTGCTGCCGATCCTGCGCGAGCGCGGGCTGACCCGGGCCGAGTACGAGGCCAGCACGCTGCGCGGGAACCTGGGCCTCCCGGTGCCGGAGAACCGGTACACCGGGGCCCGGCAGGCCGCTGATGATCCGGTCACTGTCGTTCCTGTCGCCGGGTAACTTCCCCGACGACGCGGTGCGCGTGGTCGCCCCGGCCCTCGGCTGGCGCCCCGGCCGGGGGCGCTGGCCCAGTGACCGGGCCTGACTCCGTGCTGCGACCGGACATCGACAGGTGTTGCGGCCGAGGGCATACTTGTTGCTTATCTGTCCTGGTAATAGGCTACTAATTCAATCGAGATAGTGGAATTCCCAGCCCACGGCCGGGGGGGATCAGCCCGGCCTACCCGCTGCGGCCGGTGCCGGGGCAGCGCAGAGTTCACACATCAGAACTTCGGAGGAAACATGGCTCTTGCACTTGGGGATACCGCCCCTGACTTCACCGCTCAGACGACTGAGGGACCGATCAGCTTCCACGACTGGATCGGGGACTCGTGGGCGGTGCTGTTCTCGCACCCCAAGGACTTCACTCCGATTTGCACGACTGAGCTGGGCTACATGGCCAAGATCAAGCCCGAGTTCGACAAGCGGAACGTGAAGATCATCGGGCTGTCGGTTGACCCCACGGACAAGCATGAGCAGTGGGCCAACGACATCAAGGAGACGCAGGGCACCGCGCCCAACTACCCGATCATCGCGGACAGCGACTTCAACGTGTCGAAGCTGTACGGGATGCTGCCCGCCAGCACCTCGGGCGACCCGGCCGTGCGGACCCCGGCGGACAACCAGACCGTCCGCAACGTGTTCGTCATCGGACCGGACAAGAAGGTCAAGCTGATCCTGGTCTACCCGATGACCACCGGCCGCAACTTCGACGAGGTGCTGCGGGTCATCGACTCGCTCCAGCTCACCGCCAAGCACAAGGTGGCCACGCCGGTGAACTGGCAGCCGGGCCAGAACGTGATCATCGCGGGCTCGGTGTCCAACGACGCCGCGAAGGAACTCTGGCCGGACGGCTGGGAGTCGCCGCGGCCGTACATCCGCATCGTGCCCGACCCCACGAGCTGAGCGCCGGGCCGCTCAGTAATAGATGACGCCGGGCGTGCCGCCGCCGGCCGCGATCGCGTCGCCGTTCACCGCCACACTCCGCCGTGAGGCGAGGAACGCGACGAGATCCGCGACTTCGGCGGCGGTCACGACCCGGCCGATGCTGGACCGGCTGGCGCCGGCGGGCGCGGGGCGGTCGGTCAGGGTCATGCCCGGGTGCACGACGGTCACGTTGATCCCGGCCGGGCCCAGCTCATCGGCCAGGTTCTTGGCCAGCGCAGCCACCCCGATGTTGCGGACCGAGCCGGACGGCAGCCCGGTGCCGCGGGCGGCCAGGCCGCCGATGTTGATGATCCGGCCCCAGCCCTGGGCGATCATGTGCGGCGCGGCGGCCTGGGCACAGCGCAGGTAGCCGAGCACCTTGGCGTCCACCGCCGCGAGCAGGTCGGCGGCCACCAGATCGGCCAGCGCCCGGGGCGTACCGGGACCCGCCGGGTCGGCCGCGTTATTGACCAGGATGTCCACGCCGCCGAGTTCGCTGGCGGTATGGGCGAAGGCGGCACGGACCGCGGCGTCGTCGGTGGTGTCCGCGGGCAGGGTGAGCACACGGACCCTGGCGGTGCCGCCGAGTTCCTTGGCCGCCGCCGCGAGCCGGTCCGGAGTCCGCGGGTCAGCGATCGCGAACCCGATGCCGCGGCTGCCGCCGGTGACAACGGCCCGCTTGCCGGTTAGCTGCAGGTCCACGCGCTGCTCAGAGTTCGGCGTACTCAGAGCTCGGCGTATTGGGGTTCGTCGGCGATCAGGATCCGCTCAAGCAGCCGCGGGAAGTCGCCGTAGTTGCGCACCGCGTAGTGCACCGCCGCCCGGTTGTCCCAGAACGCGACCGAGCCGGGCCGCCAGCTGAACCGGACCTGGTATTCGGGCTTGCGGTACTGGTCGTGCACGACCGACAGGAGTTCCCGGCTGTCGGCCCGGTCGAAGCCGACGATCCACGGATGCTGGCTGAAGTTCACCCAGAGGATCTTCCGGCCGGTCTCCCGGTGGGTGCGGACTACCGGGTGGGCCACGATCGGGTAGTCGTGCCCGGCGCCGGTCAGCGCGTCGCGGTAGTCGTGCGTTACGTGCAGGCCGTCGAGCCTCCGCTTGACGTCGTCCGGCAGGCCGTCGTAGGCCAGGCCCGCGTTGACCCAGATCGTGTCGCCGCCGACGTCCGGCAGTGTGACGGCGCGGAGCACGGCGCCCCAGGTCGGCACCAGCCGCCAGCTGGTGTCGCTGTGATAGGGGTCCCAGCCTTCCGCGTGCTGCTTCTCGATGAGGGCCGCGTGCCGGCTGGCGTCGGCGGCGGCGATCTCATGGATGGCCGGTACCTTGTCGGCGTAGGGCTTGGTCGTGCCCGGGTGGCTGTACAGCGGGCCGAACTGCCGGGCGAACGCGGCGTGCTGGTCCCGGTCCAGGTCCTGATCCCGGAAGAACACCACCTTGTAGTCCAGGATCGCGGTCTTGATGTCGTCGCGGGTGGCCTCGCTGAGCGGGTACCGCAGGTCCACGCCGCTGATCTCCGCGCCGATCGTGGGCTGCAGCGGCCGGACCGTGATAGCTGACTCGGTGACGACGGACATGCTGGTTCCTTTCCGTGGGTGGCTGGCCCGTGGTTGGGGGCAGAGCGCCTGGCTCAGGCCGGTACCGCGAGCAGCGGGCGGACGGCCGCGAGGACCGCGTCCGCCTCGGTGCGGACCAGCCAGTCCGGGTGCACGTCGGCGAACCGGACCACCCGGTCCTGGCCGACCACGACGATGGCCGGCATTGGCAGCTCCCAGCGGCCGGTGCCCAGCACCTGGCCGAGGTCACTGCCCGCGGCCCGCGCGTGGGCCTGGGCGGCCGAGCTCGACGTGAACGTGATGCCGAACCGGCGGGACAGTGCGTATCCGGGGTCCGAGGCGACCGGGAAGCCGAAGCCGAATCGGTTCTTGATCGCGATCAGCTTCTCCGGGACCTGTGGGCTGATCGCGACCAGCGGGACGCCCAGCGGGGCCAGCGCCGGGTAGAGCTCGGCCTGATAGTGCCGCAACGCGATGTTGCACGCCGGGCAGCCTTCGAAGCGGAAGAACAGCAGCACGGCGGGCCCGCTGGCCAGCAAGCCGTCCAGTTCGACCGTGCCGCCATGCACCTCGGGCAGGGAGAACGGCTCGACCACGTCACCCGGCTTGACGAAGCCGGCCCGGTCGGCGGTGTCCTCGAGCAGGCGGCGCTGCTCGATGTTGGCCCGCAGGTCTTCCGGGGCCATGGTCTGCACCCGGTAGGCATGCAGATCGGCGAGCAGCTGGCAGACGGACGGTGTCGGTCGATCAGTCATAGCTACTATTTCAGTCAAAAAACTAGGATTTAACAATGAGCTGGGATCGGTGTTTTGTCGGTGGGTTCCGCTAGTCTTCGAATAGAGCTTCGAGATACGGGCTAGGCCTGGGAGGAGGTGGCCAGCATGTGCGAGCAGAAACCATCCACGGTGACGCAGGTGCTGGCCGCCGTCCTGGACGGGCTGGCTTTCCTCAACCAGGCCGCCGTCGCTGACCTGCCCGGGGTGGTGCAGGCGGACTCCCTGCGCGAGCTGGCCAAGGTGGGGTCGGCGTATACGGCGGCGCATGCCTGGATGCTGGGTGCGTTCTCGGCCAGCGGCGCCCATGAGGACGACGGGCAGCAGAGCGAGCGGGCGTGGCTGAAGTGGCAGACCCAGATCACCGCGGGCGCGGCGGCCGGGGCGGTGGGCTGGATGAAGCGCCTGGCTGCTCACCCGGCGGTGCGGGCGGCGTTAGCCGCGGGGGCGGTGTCGTCGTCGTGGGCGCGGCAGATCTGCGCCTGGACCGATCAGCTGCCCGAGGACATCCGCGATGACGCGGATGAGATCCTGCTGGCCGCGGCGGCGGGCGGTGCGGTGCTGCCGGATCTGGCCGCGCTGGCGGAGGAGATGCGCCGCCGCACCGCCGCCCCCGACCGTGACGGCCCGGGCGGGGATGACGGTTTTGATGAGCGGCGCCTGCGGCTGGGCCTGACGTTCGGCGGTGCCGGGGTCCTGGAAGGCGACCTGACTCCGGCGTGCGCGGCGGCGCTGGCGGCGGTGTTGGAGGCGCTGGGGAAGAAGGCCGGGCCGGAGGATGTGCGGACCGCGCCGCAGCGCCGCCACGACGCGCTGGAAGAGGCGTGCCGGCGGCTGATCGGCGCGGGCTGCCTGCCGGACCGGGCGGGGCAGCCGACCCACATCCAGCTGCACCTGACGTTAGACCAGCTCCGTGACCTGCCGGGTGCGGCGGACGCGGAGGCCGCGTGGCTGGCGGCCCAGTCCGGCGCAGCCGCCCAGGCCACCTCCGCCACCCAGGGCGCCGCGACTGGCCAGCCCACCTCCACCGCCCAGGGCGCCGCGACTGGCCAGCCCACCTCCGCCACGCAGGGCCCGCGGCTGGCCAGCCCACCTCCACCGCCCGCGGCCGCCCACCGCCACGGGGCACCGCGGGCGCCCCCACCTCCACCGCCCAGGCCGGCCCGGTGGCCAACCCGCTTCCTCCGCCCAGGCCGCCCGCGGCGCGCAGGCCGGCCCGTGACGGGGAGGCGGGCCGCGAGGCGGAGCCGGCCGCGACGGGGAAGCCGCCTGTGACGCGGAAGCCGCCCGCGACGCGCACTCCGGCCGCGATGGGGAAGTGGGCCGCGATGCGGGAGTCGGCCGTGGCGGGCAGGCGGGCCGCGATGGGGAAGCCGCCCGTGGTGCGCAGGCCGCGCGGGCGGCCGCCGAGGGCCAGCCGGGCTGGCTGACCGGGCGGGCCGCGCAGGGGTATGCGTGTGACGCGGCCATCATCCCGATCGTGACCGGCCAGGTGGACCAGGCCGCGCTGGCCGCGCTGGCCGACGAGATCCGTGCCACCACCCGCACCCGCGCCGGCGGCCCGCAGGAACCCGCGTCCCCGGCCGCGCTGGCCCGGCTGCACCAGACCCTGCTCCGGTACGCCGCCGCGGTGCTGTCCGGGCCGGGCGGGCTCGCCTCGTTCCTGCGCACCCGGCTGACCGGGGACCAGTTCCCTTCGGTCAGCCTGCCGCTGGACACCGGCACGCCCACCAGCGTGATCAGCGGCGCGCTGCGCCGGGCGGTCATCGCCCGCGACCGGCACTGCGCGTTCCCCGGCGGCTGCCACGCTCCACCCGGCGCCTGCCAGGTGCACCACATCCGGCCGAAGTCCAAAGGCGGCAAGACCCAGCTCACCAACCTGGTACTGCTGTGCGCGTTCCACCACCTGATCGCGGTGCACCAGTGGGGCTGGGTCCTCACGCTCAACGCCGACGGCACCACCACCGCCGTGAGCCCGGACCGCACCCGGACGCTGCACAGCCACGGCCCACCCAGCCGGGCCGCCTGACGGCGGGCGGAGGTCAGGTCAGCACGGCGAAGCCGTGTGTGCCGTCGCGCTCCAGCTGCGCCACCAGCCCGTACTCCCAGTCCAGGTAGGCCTGCATGGCGGCGGGATCCACCCCGGTGCCCTCGTAGGGCCGCCGGTACACGTCCACCTGTGCGGACAGCATCTCGCCCTGGCCCGCCTGCAACGGCCGTCCGGACGCGGCCCAGCCCGCGGTTCCGCCGGCCAGTGCCGTCCCACCCACCTCGGCGGCCGCGAACGCGGCCAGGGTCCCATCCTCGGAACGTCAGCACCAGGCGCCCGCACGGCAGGTCGGAGCGCAGCGCCCAGGCTGCGCCGGGGATGTGGCCGGCCAGGAACTGGCGACTGGTGTCGATGTCGATGAGCTGGGCCCGGCCGGCCCGGAGGCCGGTATCCAGCTCGTCCGGGCGGATCAGCGGGACCGGCGGAAGGGCCGGCCGGGCGGGCCGCCAGGGCCCGGAGACCAAGCGGCCCGCCACGCGCAGCAGCACCACCTCCCAGCCCATCTGGGCCAGCCAGGACGCGGTCATCGCGGCCTGGCCGCCGGTGTCATCGGCCAGCACGACGAGGGCGCCGCGGACCGGGGCGAACCAGTCGGTCTCCTGGACCAGCTGCCCGCCCGGCGCCGACCGGAACCCGGGCAGGTGGCCGGCCACGTACTCGCCCGGTGAGCGCACGTCGAACCGGTAGACGGTGCGCTGCTGAGCCGCCAGCCGCACCTCGGCCCGGCTGATGTGCCGCACCCCCGCTTTCCTGGCTACGGCCCGGGCCGCCATCCGGGCCCGCCGCGCCTGCGCGGCAGGCACGTCGGGTGCCCGGCGCTGCTGGCCGCGCTCCAGGGTCAGGCCGGCCAGGGTCCAGCCGATGGTCCCGTTGCGCAGCGCCACCACGTTGCGCAGCCCCGCGTTGATCAGCGACTGCGCGCCGATGATGCTGCGCGTCCGGCAGGCGCAGTTCACCACGATCAGCGTGCCCGGCCGGGCCAGCGCGCCGGCCCGCAGCACCAGCTCGGCGCCGGGCACGCTGGTGGCGGTCGGGATGCTCATCGTGTGGTACTCCTCGAACCGGCGGGCATCGAGCACCACCGCATCCCGGCCCAGCCGGGCACTCAGCTCGGCCGGGCCCACGGCCGGCGTTCCCGCGCACGCCTCGACCAGCTCCCCGAACGCCTTGCTCGGCGCGTTGACGTCGCGGAACAGTTCCCCGTCCCACCCGGCCAGGCCACCGGCCAGCGCCGACACCTCCGGGTAGCCGAGTGAGCGCAGGCGCTGGATAGCCGCCGTGGCGTCGGCGCCGTCCCCGTACACCACGATGGGCACGGACCGCCGGGGCAGCCGGTCGAAGGCCTCGATCTCCAGCCGGCCGAGCGGGAACGACGCGGCGAACAGGGGATGCCCCTCGGCGAAGCGGCCTTCCGGGCGCACGTCCAGCAGTGCGATCTCGGTCCGGTCCCGCAGGGCCTGGCGCACGTCCCCGGCGGTGGTGGTGGCGGTCATAGCCCCTAATCCTAGTAATTCGATCGGTTTAATTGACAGGGATCTCGCTCGCGTGCTTGCATCAACACGAAACACCAGCCCCACCAGCGGAGGAGCACATGTCCATCGAGATCATCGGCATGGTGGGGACCCGGGAGGTTTCCGAGTCGCGTGGCGACCTCGACGGGGGCGCCATCGACCGGGACTATCTGGCCCGGTTCGCACAGGCGCACGAGGCGGCCGGCTTCGACCGGGTGCTGATCGGCTACGGCGCGACCGGCCCGGACGGCTTCGCGGTCGCGGCGCACGTCCTGTACGCCACGACCCGGCTCAAGGTGCTCATCGCGCACCGGCCCGGGTTCGTCGCGCCGACCCTGGTGGCGCGGAAGCTGGCCACGCTGGACCAGCTGACCGGGGGCGGGCGGGTGGCCATCCACCACATCACCGGCGGGGACGAACTGGACCAGAAGCGCGACGGCGACTTCGCCGACCACGACCGGCGGTACGCCCGCACCGCCGAGTTCATGAGCCTGCTACGGCGCGAGCTGACCGAGGCCGCGCCGTTCGACTACGACGGCGAGTTCTACCGGGTCGGCGGGGCCTACAGCGCGGTCCGGCCTCCGGCGGGCGGGATACCGCTGTTCTTCGGCGGCGCCTCAGCCGCGGCCATCGAGGTCGGCGCCGAGCACGCCGACGTGTACATGCTGTGGGGCGAGCCGGTGGCCCAGATCGCCGAGCGGATCGCGCAGATCCGGGCGGCCGCCGCGCGGCACGGCCGGACCGTCCGGTTCAGCCTGTCGGTGCGGCCGATCGTGGCCGGCACCGAGGACGCGGCCTGGGAGCGCGCCGAGCAGATCCGGGCGGCCACCGAGGCGCGGGTGACCCAGGCCGGGGCCACGGCGCCGGCCCAGCCGGTCCGCCGGATGTTCGGCTTCCGTGAGTCCTCCTCGGTCGGGTCGGAGCGGCTGCAGCAGCAGGGCGCGGAACGTGAGGTCCACGACGAGCGGCTCTGGTACGGCGTGACCAAGCTGACCGGCCCCGGCGGCAACTCCACCGCGCTGGTCGGCACCCCGCGCCAGGTGGCCGACGCCTTGAGGGCCTACCGCCGGGCCGGGGTGGACACTGTGCTCATCCGGGGCTTCGACCCGCTGAACAACGTCGTGGACTGGGGCCACGCGCTGGTGCCGCTGCTCCGCGAGCAGGCGGCCCGCACGCCACTGGGCGACCGCCCGGAGGCCCTCTCGGCATGACGCGGACGCAGCTACCTGGCCACCGACGGGCTTAGGCCACCACCCGCAGGTGCGCGCGGCGCCGCCCGGCCGGTCCCGTCAGCACGGCGCTTTGCGGATCTGACGGGCGGGCGCGGCGGCGGGCGCGACGGATCTGCCGGGCCCGGCCGGCCGCGACGGCCGCGGCGCGGTGCTGCCTGATTTGCTCGGTGGCCACGATCACGGTTGCGTACATGACGTCCTCCTCTGTTCGGCGCGGTCTATGAGTTGGACGGCCCTTCGCGGGGCATTTTCATCGGCCGGGGACCGATGAATCCGGGCCGCCCGCCCCGTCCTGTAGCAGAGAACCTGTGCACTGAGGAGGATCTGATGGCGCTTCCCGACGTGGTGACCCGCGAGCAGTGGCTGGCGGCCCGGACCGAGTTGCTGGCCGCCGAGAAGGAGGCCACCCGCAGCCGCGACGCGCTCAACACGCGGCGGCGGCAGCTGCCCATGGTCCGGGTCAGCCAGGAGTACCAGTTCGACGGCGAGCAGGGCCCGGTCTCGCTGGCCGCGCTGTTCGGCGACAGCCGGCAGCTGATCATCCAGCACGTCATGTTCGGCCCGTCCTGGGACGCGGCCTGCCCCGGCTGCACGGCCAGCGTGGACGAGCTGTCCGACGGGGTGCTCCGCCACCTGCGCTCCCGGGATACTGAGTTCGTCCTGGTCTCACGCGCGCCGCTGGCCAAGCTGCAGAAGTACCAGGCCAGCCGGGGCTGGACGGTGCCCTGGTACAGCTCCGCGGGCAGCGACTTCAACTACGACTTCCAGGCCACCGTGGACCAGGACCACCCGAGCTACAACTACCGGGTGCAGGACGACGCGACGCCCGAACCAGATGAGGTGCCCGGCGTCAGCTGCTTCCTGCGCGACGGCGGCCAGGTGTTCCACACCTACTCGACGTACGCCCGCGGCACCAACGTCCTGGGCAGCAGCTACTCGCTGCTCGACCTGACCGCGCTGGGGCGGCAGGAAGACTGGGAGCAGCCCGCCGGGCGGGCGCCGCGGCTGCACGGCGCGGACCCGACGTTCACCGATTGATGACCCCACCGCGCACCCGCGACGACGAGCGGGCGCTGCTCGACCGGGCCCGGGCCGGGGACCACGGCGCGTTCACCGAGCTGGTCGGGGCGCACCGGGGTGAGCTGCGCGCCTACTGCTACCGGATGCTCGGCTCGGTGCACGACGCGGACGACGCGCTGCAGGACGCGCTGCTGCGCGCCTGGCGTGGGCTGCCGGGCTTCGCGGGCCGCAGCTCGGTGCGCTCCTGGCTGTACTCCATCGCCACCAACACCGCGCTGGACGTGACCCGGCACAAGTCCCGGCGCGAGCTGCCGGTCACGTTCGGCCCGGCCGCCGGCTACGGCGACAAGGTGGCCGGCGCGGTCACAGACCCGGTCTGGCTGGAGCCCTACCCGGACCAGTGGCTGGCCGGGCCGGCCGAGGCCCGGTACGAGCAGCGGGAGAGCGTGGAGCTGGCGTTCATGATCATGCTGCAGCAGCTGCCCCCGCTGCAGCGGGCCGTGCTCATCCTGCGCGACGTGCTGGGTTTCTCCCCAGCCGAGATGGCCAGCCAGCTCGGCACGTCCGAGGCGGCGGTGAACAGCGCGCTGCAGCGCGCCCGGGCCGCGGCCCGCCGCGGCCTGCCCGCCCGCAGCCAGCGGTCCACGCTGCGCGAGCTGGGTGACCAGCGGATCAGTGAGATCGCGGCGCAGTACGCCGACGCCATGGAGCGGGGCGACGCCGACACCCTGGTCAGCATGCTGACCGAGGACGCGACCTGGTGCATGCCGCCGATGCCGACCTGGTTCCAGGGCCACCAGACGGTGCACGATTGGCTGCTACGCGACCCGCTGCAGGAACGCTGGCGGCACCAGGCCACCCGGGCCAACGGGCAGCTGGCCGTGGGCGGCTACCTGCACCACGACGGCCGCTACCTGGCCGCCGTCCTCGACGTGCTGACCCTGGACGGGGACCGGATAGCCGCGATCACCGCGTTCGTCACGCCGTGGGTGGCCGAGACACCAGGCGCTACCAGTGCGGAGATCTTTGCCCGCTTCGGGCTGCCCGCCGAGCTACCGTAGAGCCGAGCTACCGTAGATCAGTGTTCGAGCATGAGGTCAATGTCCGCTGGCGGGACGTGGACGCGCTGGACCATGTCAACCACGCGGTGTTCCTGACCTATCTGGAGGAGGGCCGGGACGCGTTCTACACCCGCATGCTCGGCGCCGACCCGTCGTACGTGGTGGTCCGGCTCGAAGTCAACCTGCGGGCCGAGGTCCGCTACCCGGACCGGCGGGTGACGGTGCGGATCGAGGTGGAGCGGGTCGGCACGACCAGCCTGACCACCCGGGAGACCATCGTCACCCCGGCCGGGGAGATCGCCGCGCACGCCCGGGTGGTCACCGTCCGCTGGGATTCGGAGCGGCACAAGCCGGTCCCGTGGACCGACGCGCACCGGGCCCGGCTCACGGCTTAGCGGCGGGCCCACTCCTCGGCCAGCAGCTCGTAGGAGCGGACCCGGTCGGCGTGGTCGTGGGTGATGGTGGTGATGATCAGCTCGTCGGCGCCGGTCGCGTCGCGCAACCGCTCGAGCTGGTCGGCCACCTGCCGCGGGGATCCGGCGAACTGGGTGTCCACCCGGTCGGCGACCAGCGCCCGGTCCTCGTCGGTCCAGCTGGTGCGCGGCGGCCTGCTCCGGGGTCGGGAACGGGATGGCGCCCGGCCCCGGTCCGGATGCTGCGCACCCACAGCCCGTAGCCGCCGGCCAGCCGGCGGGCGGCCGCCTCGTCCTGGGCCACCACGACGTCGGCGGACACGCTGACGTACGGCCGGGCCAGCTCGGCCGAGGGCTGGAAGGCGGCCCGGTAGCCCTCGGCCGCCTCCAGCACGGTGGCCGGGCTGACGTGGTAGTTGGCCGCGAAGCGCAGGCCGTTGGCCCCGGCCACCTGGGCGCTCTCCCCGCCGCTGCTGCCCAGGATCCAGACCTGCACCGCGGCGTGCTCGCCCGGGATAGCGTGCGCCTCGATCCCGTCCGCCGACTGGTACGTGCCGCGGAGCAGGGCCAGGATGTCGCCGACCTGCTCGGTGTAGTTCTGCGGCTCGCGCTCCGGGCAGCATGAGCAGGCTCTTCTGCAGTCCGATCCGCGGCGACCGCAGCAGCCGCTCGGTGGGGAACGGCGGCGGGATGAGCAGCCCGTTCGCCGCCCGCCCGTCGCGTACCTGGGCCGGGCCCGCCAGCGCGGGCTGCCGGCTGCGGCCGGGCGGCCGGCCGCCGGACCGGCCCAGGCCCAGGTCCAGCCGGCCCGGGTGCAGCGCGTCGATCAGGCCGAACTCCTCGACCGTGGACAGCGCGGTCCGGTGACCCAGCTGAACCGCGCCGGAGCCGATCCGGATCGTGGCTGGTCGCCGCCGCGGTCAGCGCCAGGACCACCGCTGGCGAGGTGCCGGCCACGCCCGGGTTCAGGTGGTGCTCGGCGAACCAGTACCGGGGGTAGCCGAGCCGCTCGGCCTGCTGGGCCAGGTCGATGCTGTTGCGCAGCGCCTGGGCCGCGGTCGAGCCGGAGCTGATCGGGACCAGGTCGAGCACGGCCAGCGGCGGTGGTCATGACGCCCGCCTGGGGCTGGCCCGGGAGTCGCTCGGCAGCGCGGCCAGGCCCAGGTGCTCCCGCAGCGTGTGGCCGGTGTACTCGGTGCGGAACACGCCGCGTTCCTGTAGCAGCGGCACCACCGTGTCGGCGAACTCGTCCAGGCCGCCCGGGGTGATGTGCGGCACCAGGATGAACCCGTCGCAGGCGTCCGCCTGGACCAGGTCGTTGATGGCCGTCGGCGACCGTGGCCGCCGAGCCGACGAACGACTGCCGGCCGGTCACCTCGATGATCAGCTCGCGGAGCGAGAGCTGCTCCGCCTCGGCCTTGGCCCGCCACTGCCGGGCGGTGGCCACGGGGTCGCGGTACATCCGGACGCTGGCCCGGCCGCGGGCGATCGTGTTCTCGCCGGGCTCCGGGTCGAAGTCGGGCAGCGGGCCGTCCGGGTCGTAGCCCGGACAGGTCCCGGTTCCACAGCTGCTCGGCGAACTTGATGGCGGTCTGCCCGCTCACCTGCTGCAGGCGGACCTCGCGGGCCAGCTCCTGCGCCTCGGCGTCGGTGTCGGCCAGCACGAACGTGGCGGCCGGCAGGATCAGCAGCTCGTCCGGGCGGCGGCCGTACCGGGCCAGGCGGCGCTTGACGTCGGCGTAGAACGCCTGCCCGTCGGCGCAGCTGGCTGTGCCGGCTGAAGATCGCGTCCGCGCTGGACGCGGCGAACTCGCGGCCCTCATCGGAGTCGCCGGCCTGGAAGATGACCGGCCGGCCCTGCGGGCTGCGCGGCACGTTGAACTGGCCGGCGATGCTCGAACTGCGCGTCGCGGTGCGCGAACCGGCCCGGGTGTGGATCGGCCAGGAACTGCCCGGACGCCTGGTCGGCGACGATCTCGGTCGCCGTCCCAGGAGTCGAACAGCTGCCAGGCCGTCTCCAGGAAGGTGCGGGCCCGCTCGTAGCGCTGCTCCTGTGGCAGGAAGCCGCCGCGGCGGAAGTTCTCCCCGGTGAACGCGTCCCAGGAGGTGACCACGTTCCACGCGGCCCGGCCGCCGGACAGGTGGTCCAGGCTGGCGAACTGCCGGGCCACCTCGTACGGCTCGTTGAACGTGGAGTTGATCGTCCCGGCCAGCCCCAGCCGGTCGGTGACCGCGGCCAGCGCGGCCAGCACGGTGAACGTGTCCGGGCGGCCGACCACGTCCAGGTCGTAGATCTCGCCGCCCTGCTCGCGCAGCCGCAGCCCCTCGGCCAGGAACAGGAAGTCGAACTTGGCCCGCTCCGCGGTCTGGGCCAGGTGCACGAACGAGCTGAACTCGATGTGGCTGCCGGACCGCGGATCGCTCCACACCGTCGTGTTGTTCACGCCGGGGAAGTGCGCGGCCAGGTGGATCTGCTTCCGGGGCACGGCGGGGACCTCCACTAGGCGGCGGCGTACCGGTTGGCCGGGCGGGGCAGGCCGAGCAGGCCGCGGAGGGTGCTGGCCGGATAGCCAGGCCGGAACGCCCCGCGCCGCTGCAGCTCCGGCACCAGCCCGGTGCTGATCTGGACCAGGTCCCCGGGGATCGCGGCGGGCCGTAGCCGGAACCCGGACAGGCCGCTGGCCTGCCAGTACTGCATCAGGTCGGCCAGCTGTCCCGGGGTGCCCGCGAACACGGCCGCGTCGGTGGTGTACGGGTAGCCGGCCAGGTCATCGAGCCGGGCCCGCCGGGCGACCGCCGAGGCCTCGTCGGCGGCCAGGAAGACGACCAGGTCGGCGAAGATGTGCACGGTCTCGTCCGCGCGCCCGGCGGCCTGCTGTTCCCGGCGGATCTCGGTGGTGATGTCCCGCGCCTGCCCGGCGTCGCGTGGGGTGACGAAGCCCACGTCGGCCGACCGGCCCACCAGCCGGTACGTGTCCGTGCCGTGCGCCAGCACGGCGACCACCGGCTGGCCCTGCGGCGGCCGTGGCGTGATCGACGGGCCCTTGACGCTGAAGTGCTGGCCGGCGAAGTCGATGTAGTGCAGCTTGCTCCGGTCGACGAACCGGCCGGTGGCGCGGTCCCGGATCTCGGCGTCATCCTCCCAGCTGTCCCACAGCCGCCGGACCACCTCGATGTAGTCGGCCGCCTCGCCAAACAGCCCGGCCAGGAACCGCCGGGCGGCCGGGTCATCGCGCTCGGTCAGGCAGATCCGCGGGATCGTGCGCCGGCCGAACAGCGCGGCCTCATAGGGCCGGGCCGACACCTGGACCCGCAGGCCGGCCCGGCCGCCGCTGACGTAGTCCAGCGTGGCGATGGCCTTGGAGATGTGGAACGGCTCGGTGTGCGTCGCGGTCACCGCCGGGACCAGGCCGACGTGGGACGTGAGCGGTGCGACCCGGGCCGCGATCAGCACCGCGTCCAGCCGGCCGCGGACCTGATCGGTGCGCTGGTCCGGATCCAGCCGCCGGGAGGATTGCAGGCCGAGCGAGTCCTCGATGGTCACGAAGTCGAGCAGGCCGCGTTCGGCCTCGGCCACGAGCCCGGCCCAGTAGCCCGCGGTCAGCAGGTCGGTCGGGCGGGCCAGCGGCTCGCGCCACGCAGCCGGATGCCACCCGGCGCCGTCCAGCGCCACGGCCAGGTGCAGCGGAGATGATCGGGGCATGCCCGCATTCTAGGCTTTCCCTATCGGTATTGTCGAAAACTCAGGACCTCCTCGGCCCGGCGGCCGGCGCGGGCCACGGATCAGGCTTCCCCGGCCAGCTGGCCGCTCGGGGTGACCAGGCCGGTCTCGTAGGCCAGCACGACGGCCTGGACCCGGTCGCGCAGCTGCAGCTTGGCCAGGATCCGGGCCACATGGGTCTTGACCGTGGCCTCGCTGAGCACCAGCCGGGTGGCCAGCTCGGCGTTACTCAGGCCGCGGGCCAGCAGCCGGAGCACTTCCAGCTCCCGGGGGCTGAGGCTGGCCAGCGCACCGCGGTCCGGCACTGGGCTGGGGACCGCGAACCGCTCCACCAGGCGGCGGGTGATCGACGGGGCCAGCAGGGCGTCGCCGGTGCGTACCAGCCGGATCGCGGTGATCAGGTATTCCGGTGAGACGTGCTTGAGCAGGAACCCGCTGGCCCCGCTGGCCAGCGCAGAGTACACGTACTGGTCCAGGTCGAACGTGGTGAGGATGATGATCCGGCAGTCCGGCTCGGCGGCCAGGATGCGCCGGGTGGCGTCCAGGCCGTCCAGCTCCGGCATCCTGATGTCCATCAGCACCACGTCCGGGTGATGCTGGGCCGCTGCGGCCACCGCCGCCGCGCCGTCGGCGGCCTCGGCGACGACCGGGATCCCGGCGTCCCGCAGGATCATCCGGAATCCGGTGCGCACCAGGGTCTGGTCGTCGGCGATCAGCACCCGCGGCGGCCCAGTGTCATCGGCCCAGTGTCGTCCGGCCCAGCGGCATCCGGCGCGGCGTCGCCGGTCATGCCGGCAACACGGCCAGCTCGTCCGGGATCCGGGCCCGGACCAGCCAGCCGCCGCCGGGCCGCCCGCCCGCATCCAGCTCGCCGCCGTACAGCGCGACCCGTTCCCGCAGGCCGAGCAGGCCGCGCCCGGCGCCGGGCAGGCTGGCGGGACCCGGGCAGCCGTCGTCGGCGACTTCGACGATCAGCGCACCCGGCTGGTAGTCCAGGGTGACGGTGGTCGCGGGCTCCCCGGCGTGCTTCAGCACGTTGGTCAGCGCCTCCTGGACCACCCGGTACGCGGCCAGGTTCAGGCCCGGTGGCAGCGGCCGGACCAGGCCGCGCACCCGCAGTTCCACCGGCAGTCCGGCGGTGGCCACCCGGTCGATGAGCGGGCCGACCTGGTCCAGGCCGGGCTGGGGCGGGGGCGGCGGCCCGTCCCGGGCCGCGTCCGGCGGGGCCAGCAAGCCGAGCAGGTGCTGCAGCTCGACGATGGCGGCCCGGCCGCTGTCCTCCACCGCCAGCAGCGCCGTCCTGGCCTCGTCGGGTGTGCTGCCCAGTACCCGGCGGGCGGCGCCGGCCTGCACCACCATCATGCTGACGTTGTGCGTCACCACGTCGTGCAGTTCCCGGGCGATCCGGGCGCGCTCCTGCTCGATGGCCTGCCGGGTGGCCGCTTCCTGCTCGGCCTCGACGCGGCGCAGCCGGGCCTGTGAGTCGCTGGCCCGGCGCCGGCCCAGCCGCACCGCGTTGCCCACGATCAGCGTGGCCACGAAGACCAGCAGCGCGGTGAGCAACTGGTAGTTGCCGGACTGGGCGTTGCTTACCGCGGCGGTGGCCAGCACGAGCAGCGCGGCCGGCATGCCGAGCATGGCGAGCAGCCAGTACGGGCTGTACACGACCGCGGCGTACGCGGCCGGCGCCAGCGCGACCAGGTTGATGACGCTGCCGTTGGGCAGCGTGGCCAGTGCGCACCCGGCCAGGCACAGCCAGAACGCGGTCAGCGGAAACCGCCGGCGGATGGCCAGCGGTGCCGTCCTGGCCAGCACCGCGAGCAGCGCGGCGGCCGAGAACATCGAGTACGGCGTCGCGGGCGGCTGCGGGATCACGCTGTCCTGCATCCGGACCGTGAGCACGTTCAGTTTCAGGCAGGCCAGCGTGATCGCGGCGGCCAGCGCCAGGTCCAGCATGATCTGACGTTGGGTGAGCCGGGCTGGCCGATCGGCGGAGCGCCATTTCACCTGCCCATTGTCCCGCAGCGGCCGGATCATGCCATCGGCACTGAGAGCTATCCGGTTAGCCCGCGAGGATGACCGGCCGGCCCCGGGAGATTACCGACCCGGGCCGACGCGGGCCGGGCCCGGCCCGGCCTAGCGTGCCCGGCATGGACACGCTGATAGAACTGCGCGACGTCACCAAGCGCTACCCAGGCCAGGCCGCCGTGGCCGGGGTCAGCCTGGACGTCGCGCCGGGTGAGGCGGTCGCGGTGATGGGCCCGTCCGGCAGCGGCAAGTCCACGCTGCTGAACCTGATCGCCGGGCTGGACCGGCCGACCAGCGGCTCGGTCACGGTGGCCGGGGAGCGGATCGACACGCTCAGCGAGACCGGGCTGGCCCGGTACCGCCGCCGCCAGGTCGGCATGATCTTCCAGTTCTTCAACCTGCTCGACGACATGACCGTGCTGGACAACGTGCTGCTGCCCGCCCAGCTGGCCCGGATGCGGACGGCACCGGCCCGGGCCAGGGCGGCCGAGCTGCTGCGGGCGCTGCGCATCGAAAACCACCGGGACAGCTACCCGGCGCGGCTGTCCGGCGGGGAGCGGCAGCGGGTGGCGATCGCCCGGGCGCTGGTGAACCGGCCCGCGCTGCTGCTCGCCGACGAGCCGACCGGGGCGCTGGACAGCGCCACCGGGGAGCAGATCGGTGCGCTGCTGCGCGACCTCAACCGGTCTGGCCAGACCATGGTGCTGGTCACGCACAACCCCGCGCTGGCCGCCCGGTACGCGCGCCGGACGGTGCAGCTGACCGACGGCCGGGTAGTCGCCGACGCGGTGTGCGGGTCATGACCCCGGTGCTGCGCGCGGTCCGCGGCGGGTTCCGCCGCCGGGTGCCGGTGCTGGTGACCGGCCTGGTGCTGCTGGTGTCCAGCGCCGCCTCGGTGCTCGGCCTGGCCCTGGCGGTGGACTCCAACGCCCCGTTCGACCAGGCGTTCGCCGCGCAGCGCGGCGCGGACGCGGTGGTCACCACGGCGGCCACGGCGGCTGAGCTGGCCGCGACCAGGCGGCTGCCCGAGGTGACCGCGGCGGCCGGGCCGTTCGCCGAGGCGACCGTCACGGCGCGGCTGGCCGGGCGGCCCGGGCCGACGCTGCCGCCGCTCACCCTGGCTGGGCGGGCCACGCCGGGCGGGCCCGTGGACGACCTGGTCATCCAGTCCGGGCACTGGGCCCGTGGACCCGGCCAGGTCGTGCTGTCCAGCTCGGACGACAGCCTGCCGCCGCTCCCGCTCGGCACCCAGCTGACCGTGACCGGCCTGCCGGGCACCCTCACCGTGGTCGGCCTGGCCGCGTCGGTGACCGGCTCGGCGGATGGCTGGGTGACCCCGGCCACGGCCGCGGCCCTGCATCCGGCGGCCCTGCATCCGGCGGCGCTGCATCCGGCGGCCGCACAGATGCTGTACCGGTTCCGCAACGCGGGCACGGCGGCGGCGGTGCGGGCCGGCGTGGCCGCGGTGGCCGCGGCGCTGCCGCCGCACGCGATCGGCAGCGCGCTGTCCTGGCTGACCGTCCGGGCCGAGCAGGAGCCCGGGCATCGCGCCGATCGCGCCGTTCCTGATCGCGTTCGGCGTCACCGGCCTGGTGCTGTCCGTGCTGATCGTGATCAACGTGGTCAGCGGGGCGGTGCTGGCCGGGTACCGGCGGATCGGCATCCTGAAGAGCATCGGCTTCACCCCGGGGCAGGTCGCGGCGGCCTACACCAGCCAGGCCATGATCCCGGCCGCGGCCGGCTGCCTGGCCGGGCTGGTGATCGGGAACCTGCTGGCCGGGCCGCTGCTCGGCCGGACCGCCACCGTGTACGGGGTGGCCACGCTCGGCGTGCCCGGCTGGGTGAACGCGGCCGTGCCCGGCGGCGCTCATCGCGCTGACCGGGCTGGCCGCGCTGCTGCCCGCGGTGCGGGCCGCCCGGCTCAGCGCGACGGCGGCCATCGCGGCGGGCCGCGCCCCGGCGGCCGGCCGGGGCTACCTGGCGCACCGGCTGCTGGGCCGGCTGCGGCTGCCCCGGCCGGTGACGATCGGGCTGGCCGCGCCGTTCGCCCGGCCGTCCCGCACCATCGTCACCCTGGCCGCGGTGCTGGCCGGCGCGACCGCGGTCACGCTGGCGGTCGGCCTGGGCGGCTCGCTGAGCCGGCTGGTGTCCGGGCTGACGCTGAGCCGCACCGAGCAGGTCGTGGTCCAGGCCCCGCCGGGGATCGGCGCGCGGTCCGCAGCGGTCCGCGCCGGCCGTCATCCGCCAGCAGCCCGGCACGCTGCACTACGTGGCCGAGGCCGATGTGCAGGCCAGCGTGGCCGGCCTGGCCCAGCCGGTGCCGGTGACCGCGTTCGGCGGCAGCGCCGCCTGGACCGGCTATCCCATGATCAGCGGGCGCTGGTACCACGGCCCCGGCCAGGCCGACGTGTCGACCGGCTTGCTCACCGGGACCGGCAAGGCGATCGGGGACACCATCACGATCAGCTACGCCGGGACAGACATCCCGGTGCGCATCGTGGGCGAGGTGCTCGACGGGGAGAACAGCGGGCCGGCCCTGGTCACCAGCACGCAGACGCTGGGGCACAGCCACCAGCCGGCCGTGGAACAGTACGACGTCGACCTGCGCCCGGGCACCCAAGCGGCCAGCTACGCGCAGTCCCTGAACACCAGGCTCGGCCCCGGGTACTTCGCCCGGCCCAATGACCAGCCAGCGCGGCCTGCCGGTCATCCTCGGCCTGATCAGTGTGCTGACCCTGCTGCTGGCCGTGGTGGCCGCCCTCGGCGTACTGAACACCGTCGTGCTGTACACCCGGGACCGGGTGCACGACCTGGGCGTGTTCAAGGCGGTCGGGATGAACCCCGGGCAGACCCTGGTCATGGTGGTGAGCACGGTCGCGCTGACCGGGCTGGTGGCCGGGCTGGCCGCGGTGCCCGCCGGGATCGGGCTGCAGCGCTACCTGGTGTCGGCCATGGCCGCGGCGGCCGGCACCGCGGCTGCCGGCCAGCTTCCTGAACGTGTACCCCGGCCCGGAACTGGCCGTGCTGGCCGGCGCCGGGTGGTGATCGCGGTGGCCGGCGCCCTGCTGCCGGCCGGCTGGGCCGCCCGGGCCAGCACCGCGGCCG